>CAZRXG010000010.1:0-117696 GCA_964603985.1 uncultured Anaerolineae bacterium
GGGTGGGGGTGACGGTGGGCGTGATCTGGGCGAGGAAATCGGCGGTGGCGGTCATGTCCTGGGCGGCCTGCGTGGCGGCGGCATTGGCGGCGTCGGCGGTGGCGGTCATGGCGGCGATGGCGTTGCCGGTGGCAACGACGGCTTCCTGCTCGGCCTGGATGGCGTTCAGCGTGGCCTGGAAGTCGGCCTGCTGCTGGTTGATGGCCTGCTGGGTGGCCTGGTTGGCGGCCCGCAGGTTTTCGAGCGCGATCTGGGTCAATTGAAGCTCGGCCCGCTCCTTGTCATCCTGGAGCGCGACAAGCGTGGCGATGATCTGCTCTTCGCTCAGCCCCTCCGGTTGACTGCCAAACAAACCGGGCAGGTCGCTGATGAAGAAGCCGATGATACCGAGAATGGTGCCGATGACGCCCAGCCAGGCGAGGATCGTGGTAGCATTGGGCAACCGGCGGCGAGTCTCCATGTCCAGCCTCCTGAAGTGGTGTGGTGTTACATGGAGCATTGTAACGTACCGGCGGGGGCAGGACAAAAACGGGGGCCTCACACGGGGCGATCTCTTTGTGGATACAACCAGTCCAAAAAGGCGGTTGCGCGCGATTCTTGTTCTCTTATAATGTGGTTAGCATTCACATTCATCAGCAAGGTGTTCAGCAGAGTGGGTCAAGTCAACTACTACCGACTGAAGCCGGCAGCTTGTCCCTGGCGCTGCGGGATGCCCACCTGAAGGTAGGGGACCTCACCCGCATCCGAGACGTGTGGCTGGTTGACAGCAGCCCGCCGGTGGAAACCGGCGCGAAGGTACGGAGGGTTCCGACAGTGGAGATTTTACGTAGAGACTGCTTCCTCTCTACAACCTCATATCGCCAGGTTGTTAAGGTACCAATAACCGTTTCCTCTGCGGTGCAGAGTGCCTTGACCTTGAACAAGGCCGAGTATAAGCCACTCCGCACTCAAGTGCAATTGTCGGGCGGCTCCTCCCCCGGCTCAAGCTGAGGGTGTCCGCCGCCGTTGAGTAGAGAAAAGATTTCAAGACCATGAACAGAAAAATCAGTCGAATTCTGAGACCGATCGCTCTTTTTTGTGGCTCAGTGGCCGCCGTGGCGACGACGGTGGTCGTGCTGGGTACGACGACACCTTCAGCCCCGGCGTATTTCCACATGGCGCACCTCTCGCCGAACACGCCAGCCGTAGACCTGTACGTGGACGGCGTGCTCCAGGACACGGGGATGACGTTCGGGCAGGTGGGGCCGATGCGCACCATGGGGCGGTCAGGCCCGATGTCGGTGGGGGTCGTGCTGGCGGGGACTTCACCGGCCAGCGGCCTGGTGCTCAGCGCCCGAGTGAACCTGGCACCGGGAACGACGTACGTCGTCGCGGTGGCAAACTGGCTCAACCGCCTCCAGGTCGGCACGTACCGCTTCTACAACGCAGATAACCCGGCGTTCAAGGGGCGGGTGCAGGTGTTAAACACCATCCCGGAGGGGCCGCGCTTGAAGGTTGAGGCGAGCACGGGTGCCATCCTGGCGGACTGGCTGGGCTACCTTGAGGAGCCGAGCTACTTCGACCTCTTCCCCGGCAAGTACATCCTGACCGGCTCGCTGGCCGACAACCCGGCGCGGGCGATCTTCCAGGAGACCTACGACCTGCAAAGCGGCGAGGTCTACATGCTGATCGTGGCCGGGCCGCCGATCAGGACGGTCATGGTGCAGTTGCAGTCGGACGCCTCACAGCAGGCCGTCCTGCCGGGCGGCGGGGGCGGCACGGGGGGCTGCTCGACATACGTGGTGCAGCCCGGCGATACGCTGGGGGCCATCGCGCGGCGCTTCGGCACGACGGTGGACGCAATTGTGGCAGACAACAACCTCGCCAACCCGAACATGCTCTCGGTGGGGCAGGAACTGCTCATCTGCAAGTAGCACTGCGCCGCCGGTCGCCGGACAGCCGGTTTTCAATCGAAGGCATCTCGACAGGGCCGTTTGAGCCGTCGGGCGGATTCCGCCGGGCGGCTTTTGTGTTGCCGGAGAGGGCGTCAGTCGAGTTCGGGGTTTTGAGCGGGGACGCTTTGGGGATGCAGGATGTGGACGATGGCCCGGATCTGGCGGCGCACCAGCGAGTCGGTCTGCATCAACTCGGCGATTCGCTCGCAGCTATACAGCACCGTGCTGTGACTGCGTCCGCCCAGCGCCTCGCCGATCTGCTGGAGGGGGATGTCGGCTTCCTCACGGGCGACGTACATGGCAACCTGGCGGGCGGTTGAGACATCGCGTGAGCGGTCGCGCCCACACAGATCCTGCGGCCTGACGGCGTAGAACCCGGCCACCGCCATGATGATGTCTTCCATCTCCAGCGCGGGCCGGTTCTGCGCGGCCTGCACCTGCTCCAGCGCCTGCTCGACCAGACCCACTGAGGGCACTTCGCTGGACAGGAGCGAGGCGGCGATGACGCGGTTGAGTGCGCCTTCCAGGTCGCGCACGCTGCCTTCGGTTTCCTGGGCGATGACTTCCAGAACCTCCGGCGGGAGGCGGTCGTCAAAACCGCGCAGGTGGGCCTTGATCTTGAGGATCTCGACGCGCGTCTCGAAATCGGGCGGCTGAAGTTCGACGACCAGGCCGCCTTCGAAGCGCGAGCGGAGGCGGGCGTCCAGCCCCCGGATCTCGGCGGGCGGGAGGCTGGCGGCCAGCACGATCTGGGCGTTGGAATCGTGCAGGGCGTTGAAGGTGTGGTAGAACTCCTCCTGGGTCGAGTCCTTGCCCGCCAGGAACTGGGCGTCGTCGAGGAGCAGGACATCGACCATGCGGTACTTATCCCGGAATTCGGGGGTGTCGTGCGTCTGGATGGCGGCCACCAGGTCGTTGGTGAAGGTCTCCGAGGAGACGAGCAGGACGCGGTGCTCCCACCGGAGGCAGGCGTTCCCGATGGCGTGCAGCAGGTGCGATTTGCCCAGCCCGACCGGGGCGTGAACGTAGAGCGGGTTGAACTGCGTGCCCGGTGTCTCGACGACGGCCAGCGCAGCGGCGTGGGCCAGACGGTTGCAGCCGCCGATGGCGTAGGTGTCGAAGGTGTAAAGCGAGTTCAGGCCCGTCTCGCCGGGAGCCAACCGCTCGAAGGGAGGGTGCTCCTGCTGCGGGGGGGCCAGGTTGGCGAGCAGTGGCCCGGCCTCGTGCAGGTCGGTGGTGTCCACCGCCTCCGACCAGATCACGAAGCGTACCTCGACGCCGCGCCGGGCGATCTGGCCCAGCGTGCGGACGATGACGTTCTTCAGGCGGTGTTCCAGCCATTCGCGGGCGTAGACGTTCTGCACGCCGATGATGAAGGTGCCGTCCTCGTGAGCGATCAGGCGCGCGCCGCGGAGCCACGTGTCGAAGGTTTCACGCGGCATCTGGAGCTGAAGCTCCCCATAGGCTGTTTTCCAGATTGTGGCGGCGTTGTACGAGTGCTCGCTCATCTGCGGTGGTCTCAAATATGGTAATGGATAAAAACGATGATGGGGCGTGCAGTGTTCCTACAGTCGTACTCCTCATCATAACAGAGACACCGGGTGCAGACAATGGGATCACCTTAAAAAGTTTTAATCTTTAAGATTCCCGAATGTTAAAAGATTAGGATAAAGTTAGAAAGCGAGCGTCGGACCGGCGAGGGGGCTGCACGGGCATGTGCAGGCACCGGATCGATGGGGGAGCCCACTTGCAGACCCCGGATGAGGGTTATGTTAAAGAAACCGAAATGCTTCGGCTGGCTCCGGCGCACCACGAAGATTGCGTTTAGAATTTTAGCCCCGCTCCTGGGAGGGAAATATGGGGCCGGTCTTGTGGAGGGCGAGAATTTGACGCGGCCTTGCTCGTCGTTTATAACACGGGTGGGGTCTACGGCAGAGTGCCGATACACCGGATAGAGATAGCTGAATATGAACGAGCAGAAATCGAATTGGCTTCATCACTACTACCGTCGTTACTGGGACCCGGTTGAGGGAGGTGGGATCGCCGAGGCGCGCTGGTCTGATGCGTATTACCGGCGCATTATGCGCGACGATCTGACGGAATCGGACGTGGTGTTAGACGTTGGATGTGGTGCCGGTACTAATTATGCCAAGCGCCTTCTGTCGTCTGTTCGTGAAGTGCACGGCGTTGAGCTGGCTCCTTCGGCTGTTGAGGCGGCTCAGTCCCTCGGCATCAAGGCAGTTGTTCACGATCTGAGTGAGCCACTGCCATATGACGACGATTCGTTTGACGTGGTGCTGTGCTTTGAAGTGCTCGAACACCTCTTCGATCCGCTTTTTACCACGAGGGAGACGTTTCGTGTTCTCAAACCGGGAGGGCGGCTGCTGGTATCGGTGCCCAACGCCGGTTATTTTCGTGATCGCCTGACTTTCGCCTTTCGAGCGCACCTCAACACGTCGCCTTTCGATCTGGATAACGTGTGGGCGGGAGCCCATATCCGATTCTTCAACAATCGCCTTTTCAAGCGGATGCTGAAGACAGCCGGATATATAAACCTGCAATACCGGCACGGTACGTCAACGTCGCTTTTTGATGTATTTGACGTGGTCTACCTCACACGCGTCTCAATGTGGATTGAGGAAGTACTGCCGCCGCCGCTGCGCCTTAACTTTCTGGGTGCCTGGTGGCCGGGTGTGTGGTCGGAGACGCTGACGTATCGGGCCGAAAAACCGGCCGGAAGTGAATAGTCAACTCGTCGTCTGGCGTTTCTTGCTTGGGGTTATTGCGTCTGCCCTCCCATCACGTGCCTCTCGACCGCCGACCTTGACAGGCCCAGCCCAAGTGGATAGAATGACACCGCACTTAAATGGGCCTGTAGCTCAGTCGGGAGAGCGCCACAATCGCACTGTGGAGGTCAGGAGTTCGAGTCTCCTCAGGTCCACCTCGGCAGGCTATACCCAAACCGCACCCCATCCCGGTGGAGCGGTTTTTTGCTGCGCTGCGGCAGCGGTCGTCCTCGTCATCTGGGGGCCGACGACGCTGGCCCACCGGCGGGAACCGGCTTTGTCTCCTCCTGCGGCAGGTTGACGACCACCCGCGTGCCGCCGCCGGGCGGGTTTTCGACGAGCAGGCTGCCGCCGATGACGACCATCATGGTGCTGTGCAGCGCCAGCCCGCGACCGCTACCCGCCGCCATATCCGGATCAGGCTCGTGCCCCACATGCAGCCCCGTTCCCACGCCGTCGTCCCGCACGGCGATGGTCAGCCCGTCCTGGCGGGTGATGGTTATCTCCAGGTGGAGCGGGCGCTGTGGATCGCCACCCCGCCCGTGCAGTGTGGCGTTGCGAACGGCCTCGCGGACGGCGTAGTAGACCACTTCCTGCCTGAGCGGATCGACCGGCGGGAGTTCGTCGGCAAGACGCCACGTGACCTCCTCGAACTCGCCCTTGAATTCACTTTCGGCCATCTCCTGTAATGCCTGTGCCAGATCGCCCTGGCCGGGTGAGGCCGGGGCGGGGCCGAGGGGCGCGTGGATGAGATCTGAGATCTGGTGGTGGACGGCGGTCAGCGTCCGGATGGCATCCTGCACGGTGGGGTCGTCGCGGGCCGGGCTGCTCAGGCCCAGGATGGCGGTGTGCAGGTGCGGCAGCACCTCGTCGTGGAGGGTGCGGCGCGTCTGCCGATCTGCTATCTGGGTCTGGGCCAGCCTGCGGCGCTGGAGATCCATCAGGCGGCGGGCCATCTCTTCACCGGCCAGCATGTCGATCAGCCGCTCGCCGCTGGTGCGGGCGATCTCGATCTCCTCCTGGGTGTACAGCCCGCCTTCCTGCTTCTCCCCCAGCAGCAGGACGCCGATCAGCCCCCGCGCCGACCACAGCGGGATCGCCCAGCGCGCGCCGTCGTGGTGGACCGGGTCGAGCGGCACACAGGCGCTCTCCGGCGTGGAGGAGAGATCCAGGGATGGCAGAACCGGCTCCTGCCCCTCCGCCGCAGGAGGATAGCGGATCGGCGGCCCGGCCAGTGGAGCCAGCGTGCCCAGTGGAACCAGATAGGCCAGCCGCGTGTCGAGCACGTCGTGGCACAGTGCACGGAAGATGCGCTCCGCGCCTGCAACGGGCGATGCACCGGCGGCCACAAGTTGCTGCACGAGCCCCTGGCTGGTCACGAAGGGGCGCAGGCGAGCCATGAAACCTTCCCGCTCGGCGAAGGAGCGCCAGCTAAAGAGCGCGTAGAAGACCGTCATCAGGGTGGTGGTCAGCAGCAGGCTGTAGATCGGGCGCAGGCGGGCCACCAGGCCCCAGCCGACGACGACCCCGTATCCGCCCGCCAGGATGACGGCGCTGCGCCAGTGCCGGAAAAACCCCCGGCGGGGCAGGGTCTTGCCGGTGAAGACCTCGTAGGAGACAACCGCCTGGCCCAACAGGATCACAGCGACGGCGATCAGTGAGGCGATCACCAGGTCGAACCAGGCGACGGTGAGCGTCATCGAGTCGTAGATGCCGGAGAGCGCCCTCAGGCGAGCGTTACTCTCGACCCACAGCATCACCAAGGCCACCAGCAGGCTGACCACCAACAGCGTCAGCGAGGCACCGATCAGCCAGGGATGGGTGCGGCGTTGGGCCAGGTTGCCCATCACGCGGCCTGAAGGCTCCGGGCGGCGGAGGGCGTCCAGCGAGAGTGTGATACACAGCACGATGTAGAGCGGGTAGGCGACCAGCAGTACGGGGATGCCGCCGATGGTCGGTGTGGCGGTCATGTCGAGCCGGGCGACCTGCGTGTAGGAGGGCAGGGGGTTGGCGAAGATGAGCAGTCCGATCAGCGCCGCCGCCAGCAGCAGCGTGAGGTAGAACCAGAAGCGCTGGCGGCGGTGCAGGCGGGAATCGCGGGCGTGCCAGAACCCGGCAAACCACAGCATCACCACGTACCAGGCCAGCGGGGAGGCGATCACGGGCACCCAGCCGACGTGCCACCAGAAGTCCATCCCTGCGCCGATGGCGTGCAGGCCAGTGCCCAGGATGGCCGAGTGGCTGAAAAAGAAAGCCGAGCCCATCAGCATACCGCCGCCGGTCAGCCAGACGCCCCAGCTACGACGCTCGGCGGTGAGCAGCACCGTCAGCCCCAGCCAGAGCAGCAGGATGGTGTTGAACAGCGAGATGGACATGATCGCCCAGTCGAGCAAAAACAACCCGGTCATGCGTCCTCCCACGCCACCCACTCGCCGCGTGCGTCCAGCACACGGGCCGTGCCGTCGTCGTCCCAGGTGATCAGACGCCCGGTGCGGGCGATGACCGCCGCCCGCGTGCGGGCAACCTTCTCGTCGGTGGTGCTGTTGACCAGCCCCCAGGCGGCGTAGATCTGGCCGTTGGTGCGGCTGATGGTGCGCTTGTCGCGGAAGCCCAGCCGCGCGGCGATCTGCTCGTTGGTCAGGCCCTGGGCCAGCATCCGTGCCACGACCTGCTCGTTAGGCTCCAGCAGATCCATCGGTGACTGCTCGTCTTTGTGACGTACCTCCTGCACCCGTGCCTCGATCTCCGGGTCGATGAAGCTGCGTCCGGCAATGGCGTCCTTGAGCAGGGGCAGGATCATCTCAGGCAGCAGGTAGTTCGACTTCCGCACGTAGGCGTAGTGGCTCAGAATCCCGGCGTTGCGGAAGTCGCGGTAGTAGGCGTCGTCGTCCTGGATCGAGTAGAAGACGACCGGCAGGCGGGGGAATTCGCGCCGGATGGCGACCGCGGCCTGGATGCCGTTGATCTCACCGGCCAGTGCCACGTCCATCAGGATCACGTCGGGGGGGCCGGATTCCAGGCAGTGGGCCAGTGCCTCCTCGCCGGAGGCGTATCCCCCGACGACCTCGACCTCGCCGCTCGTCGCCAGGCCAGACGCCAGTGCCTCTTGCAGCCGGAGGTTGTCTTCGACAATGAGCGTTTGAAGCATGTGATTCTCCCGCTTGCACGGTATCAGGCTTTGGATTCCCCGTCAAGCACTCAGGTGCCCAGTAGGCTGGCTTGAGAGGTAGACGAAGGCATGTGAATCATATACCCTTGAATTGCCTTGAGCATCCTGGTTACAACTCTTGGAGGCGCTGTAGTGGAAACTCAAATCATCAGAAGGCGCGTCAGCTACCTGCTTTGGTTCTTCGTCGTCGCTCTCCTCGTAAGTGGACTGACCGCGTTTCCCATCAGATGGGAGGCCGATCTTCTCCAGCGTATCTTTGGCCTCGGAACTTTCATGGAAGACCTGTGGCCTGGGATGGCCCGTTGGATCTCATTTGTTCACCAGGGCCTTGCCGAGACGTACCAACGGTATCCCTTCATAGCCTATGGGACGGATTGGCTTGCCTTTGCCCACATCGTCATCGCCATAGCCTTTTGGGGCGCACTACGGGACCCCGTCAGGAACATCTGGGTCGTCGAATTTAGCATGATTGCATGCGTTTTGGTCATCCCCCTGGCGATGATTTGGGGGCCGATACGGGAGATACCGTTCTTTTGGCGGTTAATAGATTGCTCCTTCGGAGTCTTTGGGTTCGTCCCCTTGTGGATTGCGCGAGGCTACATTCGGCGACTTGCAGACCTGGAGCACGCAGCAGCCTCCTGACAAAGCCGGTCATCGCAGATGCCCAATCACTCGTGAGACGGATTTTACATTCCCCCTGTATCTCGAAATAGCTCCCCGGACCTGATGTTACCCCGACAATTGGTCTTCAACTTCTGACACGCGCACAGTGTCTGCTTTGTCTGCGCTCCTAAGCACTCAGGTGCTTTGGCGCAGGCACCCAAACTGTCGCTCGAACCAGCGGCTCGTCCTATGCTGGTGGCATGGATAACTTTACGATTATCGAGACGATCTTGCGTGACCGCAGCGATTTCTTTGCAGAAATTCGCGACAGAGTGGGCCTGGGCGACAAGATCAACGCCATGTTGCTCTCGTCATTTGCCTTTCTCGCGATCTACGGCGCGGTGATGGGCGCAGGTCATAGTCTCTTGCAGGCGGTATCTTCGTTCTTTAAGCTGCCTGTCTTGTATTTGGTGACGTTGCTCATCTGCGTCCCGTCACTTCATTACTTCAATATCCTCTTCGGGTCCCGGCAGACGCTTTCACAGACCATTGCCCTCATCCTGACAGCTATCTCAACCACGTCTGTGCTGATGGTCAGCTTGGCACCCATCACACTCTTCTTCTTGCTCACCAGCAACCGGTACCAGTTCTTCAAGCTGCTCAACGTCACTTTTCTCGCAATCGCTTCGTTCCTGGGAGTCTCCTTTCTCCGGCAGGGCATGCGTGCCGTCACAGCTGCCGACGACCAGGGTCGCGGGGTGCGTCGTTGCATCTTCTTGATATGGGTGTTCCTCTACGGCTTTGTCGGCAGCCAGATGGCCTGGACCCTCCGTCCCTTCATGGGCGACCCGCAGTTGCCCTTCATTCTGTTCTTGGAACGTGGCGGGAACTTCTACGCCGACGTCGCCTCCACAGTCGCCGAAATCCTGGGGTTCTGAACGGGGAGATCGATGGACAGTAGCCAATCGCAGGTGAGAAGCCGTCTCTTGTATCTGGTCGCCGTCATTGTGGTGATTCTCATTGGCCTGCCTGCCCGGACAGTCGATGACATGCCCGATTTCTACGTGCAATACCTGGGCGATGCTCTGTGGGCCATGATGATTTTTCTGCTATTCAGACTACTATTCCCCGCCGCTGGAACCTGGAAGTTGGCGCTGCTGGCCCTCGGCGTCACGTGGGGCATCGAGTTCAGCCAGTTCATTCAAGCCGACTGGATCAACGTCATTCGTGGCGTGAAACTCGGAGGTTTGGTCTTGGGGTACGTGTTCCGGTGGACGGATTTGGCTACCTATACGTGTGGTATCGGAACCGGTGTGTTGCTTGAGAATGCGATTCTGTCGAAAGCGAGGAGTGCCCGATGAAAGTAAAGATGATCCTGCCCGCGCTCACCGAAGCTGTCAGCCCCTTCTGGCGACCGATCAAGTATTCGCTCTTTCCGCCGCTCGGTCTGGCGACGCTGGCCGGGTACTTGCGCGATGATGATGAGGTGACGATCCAGGATGAGCACGTCGAGACGCTGGACATGGACGATGAGCCTGACCTTGTCGTGATCCAGGTGTACATCACCTCGGCGTACCGTGCCTACGAGCTGGCCGACCACTACCGGGCGAAGGGTGCGCACGTGTGCCTGGGGGGGCTGCATGTCACCTCGCTGCCGGAGGAGGCGGCCCGCCACGCCGATACGATCTTCCTTGGCCCCGGAGAGGATACCTGGCCGCAGTTTCTGGAGGACTTCCGGGCCGGGCAGCCGGGCAAAGTGTACCGCTCGACGAGGCGGACGCTGGTGGGAATGCCGCCCATTCGCCGTGACCTGATCAAGCGTCACCTTTACCTGGTGCCCAATTCGATTGTCGTCTCGCGCGGGTGCCCGCACCGGTGTGATTTCTGCTACAAAGAAGCCTTCTTCACGGGAGGCAGGTCCTTCTACACCCAGACGGTCGACGCGGCGCTGGCCGAGATCGAGCGGCTGCCGGGGCGGCACCTGTTTTTCCTGGACGATCACCTGTTTGGGAATCCGCGCTTTGCGGCGGCGTTGTTTGAGGGGATGAGGGGCATGAATCGGGTGTGGCAGGCGGCGGCGACGGTGCAGTCGGTCCTCAGGCCGGGCCTGTTGGAAAAAGCCGCCGAAGCCGGGTTGCGTAGCCTGTTCGTCGGCTTTGAGACGCTGGACGCCGACAACCTGCGCCAGCAGAACAAGTATCAGAACCTCGACCGTGATTACAACGCCGCCATCCGCCGCCTTCGTGACCTGGGAGTGATGATCAATGGGAGCTTCGTTTTCGGCATGGATGAGGATGACGAGACGGTCTTTGGGCGCACCGTCGAGTGGGCGGTCGGGCAGGGGATCGAGACGGCGACGTTCCACATCCTGACGCCTTATCCGGGCACGGCGCTTTACGAGCGCATGGCCGCGCAAGGGCGCATCACGACCCACAACTGGGACCTGTACGACACGCGCCATGCCGTCTTTCGCCCGGCGAAGATGCCGCCTGAGGTGCTGGAGGCGGGCTACTGGAGGGCGTACCGTGAGTTCTACCGTTGGGGGGCGATCTTCCAGGCGGCGGTGACCAAGGAGACTCTGGTGGGCAAACTGCGCCACCTGGCTTACAGCGGGGGGTGGAAGAAGTTCGAGCCGCTGTGGGACATGGTGATCCGCGCCCGGCGGGTCTCGAACTTCGTGCCGCTGCTCGTGTCGGTGCTGGCCGGGTTCGGGCGGTACGCGTCCGGGGAAAAGACGGACAGACGGCCTGAGCAGGCAGCGGGTCACAGGCCGCTCGTGCAGCTATCGGATGGGCGGTGAGGGGGTCGTTACCCGGTCTTCGGGCCAGCCCCCTTGTAGGCTTTTGAGAGGTAGTTCAACTCGTAGGCCCTGGCTTCAAGCTCCTCCCGGTACTTTGGATGGGCGATGTCGATCAGCGCCCGCGCCCGCTCGCGGATGGCCTTGCCGTACAGGTAGGCCACGCCGTACTCCGTCACGATGTAGTGCACGTCGTTGCGGGTGGTCACCACGCCCGACCCCGGCGCAAGTTGCCAGACGATGCGGTTGATGGTGTCGTCTTTGGCGGTGGAGGGCAGGGCGATGATGGGCTTGCCGCCCTTCGAGCGAGCCGCGCCGCGCACGAAGTCCACCTGCCCGCCGACGCCGCTGTAGAGTTTCGGCCCGATGCTGTCGGAGCAGACCTGGCCGGTCAGGTCGACCGCCAGCGCCGAGTTGATCGAGATCATCCGGTCGTTCTGCGCGATCAGGAAGGGGTCGTTGACGTACTCGGTGGGGTGCAACTCGATGATGGGGTTGTCGTCCACGAAGTCGTAGAGCGCCTGCGTTCCCAGCAGGAACCCGGCGATGATCTTGCCGGGGTGGAGCGTCTTGGCCTCGTTGTTGATGATGCCCCGGTTGACCAGGTCGATGATGCCGTCCGAGAACAGCTCGGTGTGGACGCCCAGGTCTTTTTTGTCGCCCAGGTATTTAAGCACCGCATCGGGAATGCCACCGATGCCGGTCTGGAGCGTGCTGCCGTCCTCGATCAGACCGGCGATGTGCTTGCCGATGGCGTCTTGAATGTCCGAGGGGCTGCCCTGCCGGAACTCCGGCAGCGGGTAATCGACCTCGACGACGTGGGTGAGCTTGCTGACGTGGACGAAGCTGTCGCCCAGCGTGCGCGGCACGCGGGGGTTGACCTCGGCGATCACCACGCGGGCGACCTCGGCAGCCGTCTTGGTGACGCCCACCTCGACGCCGTATGAGCAGAAGCCGTGTTCGTCGGGGGGCGAGACGTGCACCAGCGCCACGTCGATGGGAAACTCGGTCCGGTACAGGCGCGGGATCTCGGAGAGGAAAACCGGCGTGAAGTCGGCGCGGCCTTCGTGCACCGCCTGCCGGATGTCCGAACCGATAAACATGGCGTTCACCCGCAGGTGGCCCTCCATCTCCGGTTTGACGTACTCGGCTTCGCCGATGGTCAAAACCTGGGCCAGCTCGACATCGTGCAACTGCGGAGCGTACTCGACCAGGGCCTTCAGGACAACCTGGGGGACCGAGCAGTTGCCGGTCAGAAAAACGCGGTCGCCCGATTTGATCGACCGGACGGCCTCTTCAGCCGTGCGCCGCCGCTCGCGATAGGTCTGCAACCAGTGAGGCACTGTTATGCTCCCATCAAGAGTGTCGCCAGGTTCTCGTTCACGACCTGGCCGTCGTGGATCATCACACCGCGCATCAAGGCCGGGTCGCGGTCAATGGCCGCCTGTGTGCCCTCGTTTGCCAGCTTCTGAATGTAGGGCCAGGCGGCGTTCAAATAGGCGTGGGTGGCCGTCCTGGCGACCACGCCCGACATGTTGGGCACACAGTAGTGTATCACGTCCTCCTCGACGAAGACGGGGTCGGCGTGGGACATCAGGCGGCTGGTCTCGACGCAGCCCCCCTGGTCGATGGAGATGTCCATGATCACGCTGCGGGGGCGCATCGAGCGCACCATCTCGCGGGTGACGATCACCGGGGCGCGCATGCCGGGCACCAGCACCGCGCCGATCACGACGTGGGCGAAGCTCAACACGCGGGCGATGTTGAAATCGTAAGCGACCATCGTTACCACCCGGCCCTCGAAGTAGCGCTCGATCTCCTCCAGACGCGGCAGGTCGCGATCCAGCACGAACACCCGCGCGCCCAGTCCGAGGAAGGCCCTGGCTGCGTTGAAGCCGACCACGCCCCCGCCCAGGATGCACACGTCAATCGGGGGGATGCCGGCGATGCCGCTGATCAGGATGCCCCGCCCGCCGCCGTCGTTTTGCAGCCAGCGCGCGGCGACCTGGGGGGCCATGCGCCCGGCGATCTCGCTCAGGGGACGCAGCACCGGCAGGACGCCGTCGTCGCGCTCGACGGTCTCGTAGGCTACCGCCGTGATGCGCCTGTCGATCAGGGTTTGCGCGACCTCGCGCCTGCGGGCGGCCATGTGCCAGAAGGTGCAGATGGTCTGCTCCTCGCGCAGCATGTCCAGCTCTTCGTGGGTCTGGGGACAGCCGACCCGCAGCACCAGATCGGCCCGCTGGTACACCTCGCGCGCGCCGTAAACGATCCGGCCTCCGGCCCGCTCGTAGTCGGTGTCCAGGAAGCCCGCGCCCTCCCCGGCCCCCTGCTCGACGTAGCAGCGGTGCCCGGCCTGGGTCAGCAGGTAAACGCCCTGGGGTGTCATCCCGACCCGGTATTCGTTCTGGTCCGGTTCGGCAGGAATTCCGATTTCCATTCTGGCTAGCTCCTCGTTGATGGCCGGTCATCGGCCTCAAGAACGGTCAGGCTGCCGGTCACGCGGTGTACGCCCGCGACCTGCGAGGCGGCTGCGACGGCGGCGGCTTGCTGCTCGCTACTGACGACCCTGCCGTACAGCGTGATCGCGCCCTGATAGCTGGTCACACCGATGGGGCGCGGCAGGTTTTGCAGGGCGGGGTCGGCGGCCAACGCCCGCGCGACGGTCACCTTAAGCTCCTCGTCGTCGTGCATGTGGTCGATGACCTTGTGAACGCCCGGCACGGTCGCCGCCGCGTAGAGAATCCGGCGGCGCATGGATGCGGTGAAGGCCACCCCGCCGAGGGTCACGACGCCGTCCTTGACCGATACCTCGACCGGCGTGCGCGACTCGCGCACCACGTCGTGGCTCTCGATGGCTTCCAGAACGGCTTCGCGCAGGTCAAGGTCGGCCCCGGATGGCCCTGGATGAACGGCTTGCTGTCGTGCCAAGTTCTGCCTCCCTCGCAGCTTGCTCCGTGCTTATCTTGCCACAGCGGTGCGAACCCGGTCAGTGACAAACGCCCCACGTGCCGGTGACGTTCATCACCAAACGCGGCCACCCGGATCAGCCCTCGAAGAACGTCGTCAGGTCGGCCTGGCGGAAGTAGGCGCGGTAGGCGGCGGCTTCGGCCAGCAGCGCCCGGATGGCGTATTGCAGCGCCTCCAGTGCCTCGTCGTCCGGGGTGGAGCCTTTGCTCAGCCGGATCTCTTCGCCGTCGAGCCATTCAACACTGACCTGGCCCCTGGCCGCCAGCCACTCCAGGCCCTGGCGCACCGTGACCTCGCGCTGCCCGGTTGCACCGGCCAGCCGCGTGATCGACACGAGCCCATCATACACACGGATGGCGTATTTCACCAAGCCCGCCAGGCGCTTGAGGAATGTGTCGGGTGTGTCGCCGGGGGCGTGGCGGGCCAGCACGTAGACGGTGCGGGCCTTGGTCTGCTCCAGCGTTTGCTCCAGCTCCTGCGGGCCGGGCGGAGCCGTCCAGATGACCAGCGACGATGCCTCGCCCAGTGCATCGCGCGGCCCGACCACCGCCTCCTCGAAGGGCAGTTCTTCGGGCGTGGTGGCTTCGGCCCAGACGGCATAGCCCTCCGAGGGCAGCCGGGCGAGCGGGTCGGCCTCGGCGCGCAGGTCGACCAGCTCGTAGCGCGGCCCGGTCTCGATCACGATCCCCGGCACAGGGCGGCTGTCGACCCACTCCAGTTGCAGGGAGCGCCGTCCCTTGTAGTCGTTGATGCGGGGGATATAGAGCAGGTCGAAGGGGCCGGTGGGGCGAGGATGCTCGCTGCCGCGCCACCAGGTGACGACGTGGCTCACGCCGCCCTCGTCCTCGACCGTGACGCGGCGGTGCTTTTTGTTGATGCCGAACACCGAGTCGGCCACCAGGTGCAGGTTGGGCGTCATCAGGTGGATGGGCGGGTTGCCCTCGCCGAAGGGGGCCAGGCGGTCAAGCTCCTCGGCCAGATCCATCGACAGGTCGCCCAGGGACGCCAGCGCGTCGATGGGCCTGCCGCTCACCGCGTGCGGGTCGCGGGTCTCGGCGACGGTGTTGGACAGCCGCCGCCGGAACTGCGGGATCAGGTCGGGGTCAATCGACAGGCCAGCCGCGCCGGGGTGCCCGCCGTGCCCGATCAGCAGGTCGGCGTTGGACGCGATGGCCGCGCCGATGTCCACTCCCGGCACCGAGCGTGCCGAGCCGCGCGCGGGTCTGTCCTCCGGCGTCGCCAGCAGCACCGCCGGGCGGTGGTACTGCTCAACCAGCCGCGAGGCGACGATGCCGATCACGCCGGGGTGCCAGTGCGCGCCGCCCAGCACCAGCGCGTCGAAGTTGAGCAGTGAAGGGTCGGCGGCGATCTGCTCCTGCGCGGCGGCGTAGATCTGGTCTTCGATCTGCTTGCGGCGGTTGTTGAGCAGTTCCAACTGTGCCGCGATTTGCTGGGCGTGCGTCTCGTTGTGCGTGGTCAGCAGATCGACGGCCAGCCGGGCGTCGTCCAGCCGCCCCAGTGCGTTGAGGCGCGGGCCGACCTGGTAACCGATTGTATCGGATGACAGGTTAGACGGGTCAACTTTTGCAGCCTGCATCAGCGCCGCCAGCCCGATCCGCTCCGGGGAGCGCAGGGCCTCGATGCCGCGTTGCAGCAGGTAGCGCGTGTCGAGGCGCTGGGTCGCCACGTCGGCGACGATGCCCAGCGCGACCAGGTCGAGGAAGTGGCGCTCTGCGCCCGCCTGCCCGGCCAGTGCGTAAAGCTGCTGCACCAGCTTATACGTCACGCCGACGCCCGGCAGATCGCGCAGGGGGTGGCCCGCCGGGAGCCGCTGCGGGTTGACGACGGCGGGCGCGTCAGGCAGGGTCGGCGGGAGGGCGTGGTGATCGGTGATCAGCACCGTCGCGCCCTTGACGTGCGCAACCTCCACCGCCTCGTGTGCGGCGACGCCGGTATCGCAGGTCAGGATTATCTGGTAGCCCTGGTCGACATAGTCGGCCAATATCTCGACCTGGACGCCGTGCCCGTGCTTGAGCCGGTGCGGGACGTGATAGCCGACCTCCGCGCCCAGGCCGCGCAGCGCGTCGACCAGCAGCGCGGTGGAGGTCTGGCCGTCAACGTCGAAGTCGCCCCACACCAGCACCCGCTCTTGCTGCCGGATGGCCTCCCACAGGCGCGCTGCCGCCACCTCCAGGTCGGGCAGGTCGGTGGGCGGCGCGGGCGCGTAGCGGTCGGGGTCGAGGAAGGCCAGGGCGGTCTCCAGGTCATCGATACCGCGCCGGGCCAGGATTGTGGAGACCAGCGGGTGCCCGCCGATGGCGGCGCGGAATCGGTCGCTGATGGCAACTTTTGAGGGATCTACCCAGTCCATAATATCACCTTGGGGCGGCAAATCTGGTACAATCCGGCATATGTCGATATATAGTATCCGAAAACCCCGACACGCCACAACGCGCGGGGATACTGGCAGGAGCCACGCGGTTGGGAAGTCGGCGATCCGCAGGCGGGGAGGTTTCAGCCCGCAAATTACGCGGATTACACAGATTTTTCTACACCTTTATCCCACCGCGGCGCGGTTGGAAGCGCGCAGTTAGCGCGCAATTAGCGCGCAAGAAGCGCCCAACTGTGCAGCTCCTGGCTGAATTTAACCGCAATGCTCGCCCGGAGGTCACCTGGCCAGCATGATGATTATACATCTTACCTGAAGTCAGTGAGGGACAATGAGCACACAGAAGCACACAACCGACCCGTTTGGTGCCCGCGACACGCTTGAGACCCCCGGCGGGCCGGTCGTCATCTACCGTCTGGATCGGCTGGAAAAGGCGGGCCTGGGCGCGGTCGCGCGCCTGCCGTACTCGATCAAGGTGCTGCTGGAAGCGACGCTGCGCCAGCTTGATGGCTTCGAGATCACCGGGGAGGACGTGGAGAACGTTGCGGCGTGGGATGGGGACGCCCCGCTCGCGAGGGAGATCCCCTACAAGCCCGCGCGCGTGATCTTGCAGGACTTCACCGGCGTGCCGAGCGTCGTCGACCTGGCTGCGCTGCGCTCGGCGATGCACCGGTTGGGGGGCGACCCGGAGCGCATCAACCCTCAGGTGCCGGTTGACCTGGTGATCGACCACTCGGTGCAGGTGGACCGCTTCGGATCGGCCTTCGCCCTGATGTACAACGCCGAGCGCGAGTTCGAGCGCAACCGCGAGCGCTACGAGTTCCTGCGCTGGGGAAAGGAAGCCTTCGACAACTTCCGCGTCGTGCCCCCGGCAACGGGCATTGTCCACCAGGTGAACCTGGAATACCTGGCAAAGGTCGTCCAGACGCGCGCCGCCGGGGGCGAGACGGTTGCTTTCCCCGATTCGGTGGTCGGCACCGACTCGCACACCACAATGATCAACGGGTTGGGCGTGGTCGGCTGGGGCGTGGGCGGCATCGAGGCGGAGGCGGTGATGCTCGGCCAGCCGATCTACATGCTGATGCCCGAAGTGGTCGGCTTCAGGATGACCGGAGGGCTTCCCGAAGGCGCGACGGCGACCGACCTGGTGCTGACGGTGACGCAGAAGCTGCGCGAGAAGGGTGTGGTGGGCAAGTTCGTCGAGTATTACGGCCCCGGCGTGAGCCACCTCTCGCTGGCCGATCGGGCGACCCTCGCCAACATGTCGCCGGAGTACGGCGCGACGATGGGCTTCTTCCCGGTCGACGACGAGACGCTCGACTACCTGCGGTGCACGGGCCGCCCGCCTGAGCTGGTCGATCTGGTCGAGCGGTACACCAAAGAGCAGGGGCTTTTCCGGACCGACGACAGCCCCGACCCGGCTTTCGGCGACACCGTCGAGCTTGACCTGGGCACGGTCGAGCCGAGCCTGGCCGGGCCGAAGCGCCCGCAGGATCGCGTGCCGCTGCACCGGGCACAACAGGCAATCCGGCAGGTCGTCGCCGACCTCTCGGAGGGGCGGGCCGACGGGCGCGGCGTGAGCGTGAAGGTCGAGGACGGGGAGGCGCACCTGGACGACGGCTCGGTCGTGATCGCGGCCATCACAAGCTGCACCAATACCTCGAATCCCTCGGTGATGGTCGGGGCCGGGCTGCTGGCGAAAAAGGCCGTCGAGCGCGGGCTGCGCGTGCCGTCGCACGTCAAGACCAGCCTGGCCCCTGGCTCGAAGGTCGTGACGCGCTACCTGGAGAACGCGGGCCTGATGCCCTATCTGGAGGAACTGCGCTACCACGTCGTCGGCTACGGCTGCATGACGTGCATCGGCAACAGCGGCCCGCTTCATCAGGAGATCGCCGCCGCCATCGCCGAAAACGATCTGGTCGTGGCCGCCGTGCTGAGCGGCAATCGCAACTTCGAGGGGCGCGTGCACCCGCTGACCAGGGCCAATTACCTGGCCTCACCGCCGCTCGTCGTCGCCTACGCGCTGGCGGGCACGGTGGACATCGACCTGTGGAACGACCCCATCGGCCACGACGAGGCAGGCGAGCCGGTCTACCTGCGGGACATCTGGCCGACCCATGACGAGATCCGGGAGACCATCCGGGCGGCGCTCAGGCCGGAACTGTTCGAGGAGGCGTACGGCGACGTATTCGGCGGCAACGAGACCTGGAACCAGATCGCCGTGCCGGAGGGCAGCCTGTACGCCTGGGACGCGGAGTCGACGTACATCAAGGAGCCGCCGTTCTTCGTGGGCATCACCGCCGACGAGCCGCCGGTCACGCCGGTCAGGGGCGCGCGGGTGCTGGCCCTGCTGGGTGACAGCATCACCACCGGCCACATCTCGCCCGCCGGGGCGATCCCGGCCAACAGCCCGGCGGCGCACTACCTGATCGCCAACGGGGTCGAGCCGCGCGACTTCAACTCGTTTGGGTCGCGGCGCGGCAACCACGAGGTGTTGGTGCGCGGCACGTTTGGCAACATCCGGCTGCGCAATCAACTGGCCCCCGGCACCGAGGGAGGGGTGACCGTCTACCTGCCCGGCGGTGAGCAGATGAGCATCTACGATGCGGCGATGAAGTACCGCGCGGCGGGCGTCCCGCTGGTCGTCATCGCCGGGAAGGAATACGGCAACGGCAGCTCGCGCGATTGGGCGGCCAAAGGCCCGCTTCTGCTGGGCGTCAGGGCGGTGCTGGCCGAGAGCTATGAGCGCATTCACCGCAGCAACCTGATCGGCATGGGCGTGCTGCCCTTGCAGTTCAGGGAGGGCGAGAATGCCGGGACGCTCGGTCTGACCGGCTTCGAGGTGTACGACATCGAGGGCATCGACGATGACCTGGAGCCGGGGCAGGAGGTGACCGTTCGCGCCACAGGCGACGACGGCCAGGAGACCGTCTTCACGATGATCGCCCGCATCGATACGCCGGTCGAGGTCAGGTACTATCGCAACGGCGGCATTCTGCACACCGTGCTGCGCGACATGGTGCGGGAGGGGAGCTAGCCGCTTCGAAGCGCAAATTCCCGGCGCGCCCCGGTGAGCCAACCGCCGGGGTGCGTTTTTGTTGCGTGGGGTCTGTGCCTGGCGCATAATGGGAGGAGCCGCCCGGCGCCGATCAGCAGAGGATGCCAGCCATGCAGAGCGAGAGTCCCGGCCACAGTGAGCAGATCAACACCAGCGACGCCATTGCGATCCTGTTTTCCGCCGCGCTGGTGTTGACCTTTTTGTACTTCATGGAGGTGGGGGTTCCCCTGCTGCAGCAGCGCATCACGCTGCACCGGGAGGTGCTCGACAACACGGCGATCTTTCCCTATCCGTACAGAGTGCTGGTCCCGCTGGTGATGGAGGGGCCCGTCCGGCTGCTTTCGCGGCTGACCTCGTACAACGTCGCGTTTGTCGCCTCGTACCTGGTGTACGATCTGCTGGCAATCTTCTTCATCCTGGTGACGCTCTTCGCCTTCCTGCGCCGGTGGTTTACGGACAACCAGAGTTTGATCGGTGCGCTGTCCGTGGCGACGACCATGCCCATGGCGCTGCGCGACCACGACTTCCAGCCCTGGTCGTTTCTGGAGGTGGGCCTCTTCACGCTGGCGCTGATCCTGATGCTCAGGCGGCGCTACTGGCTGCTGGGGCTGGTGACGCTCATCGCCGCCTTCAACCGCGAGACGGGCGTGTTTATCCCGATGGCGTTTGCCTTCACGCAGATCGACCCGGCAGCCGTTCTCAAGAAGGAGAAGCCGTTCCCGCTCAGAACCATCCTGCTGGCCGGGCTGTATTTCGCGCTGTGGCTTGGCCCGTTCGTCGGGCTGCGGCTGGCACGGGGCATCGCCGACCGGCCCTATTCGTTGCAGCTTCTGTGGCACAAGAACACGGTGCCGGGCCACATGCTACAGACGTTCATCAGCGGCTCGCTGTTTCTGGGTTTCTTCTGGGTGTTCGCCGTCAAAGGCTTCAGGCACACCCCAGTGTTTGTCAGGCGGGCGTCGCTCATCATCCCGTTTTACCTAGTGCTGTTCGTCGTCTACGGAGCGTGGTACGAGGTGCGGCTGCTGATGATGCTGTATCCCCTGATCGTCGCCATGGGGCTGTCGTTTCTCTATCATCGGGCACGACCGGTTGAGGCCGGGTAGTCTGTCGCGGGGGCGAAAAACCATGTCACGGAGCAGAAAGATGTCTTCATCACACAACGAGCGGGCAATCGGTGGACGAAGGGCGTCGGCGATGACGGCGGGCCTGATCATGCTGGTGCTGGCCGCGCTGGCCTGCAACGTCCCCGACGGGTCGGGCGGCGACACGGAGGCGACCGTGCAGGTCGTCTACAGCACCATCACCGCGCAGGCGGGCATGTCGCCTGTGCCGACCGACACGCCTACCGAGGCCGCCACCGCCACGCCGACGACCACCGGGACGCCGACCGTCACGCCCACGCCGCCCGAAAACCGCACCGGCAACGGCGACAACCTGACCATCCCGCGCTGCACCAAGACGGTCACGGTTGACGGGGGCGACGCCGATTGGAAGCAGCAGGCCGGGGTCACGCCTTTCGCGCTCACTCACAACACCTTCGGCGAGGCCGAGTGGCAGGGGGCCGACGATCTATCCGGGCGGGCGCGCATGTGCTGGATCGACAGCATGCTCTACCTGTTCGTCGAGGTGACGGACGACCTCCACGTGCAGACGCAGCAGGGGCGCACCGCCTGGAAGGGCGACGAGGTGGAACTGGTCTTCGATGCCGACCTGCGCGGTGACTTCTACGACGAAGACTGGAACGACGACGACACCCAGCTTGGCTTCTCACCCGGCGACTTTGGCGACATCCTGGCGGGGGTGATGGAGTACCATCCCGCCGACAAGGCGCTGGATGACGTTGAGATCGCCGCGCGGCGCGCCATCGGGACGGGCGGGGATTACGTCCTTGAGGTGGCGATCCCCTGGAGCGTGCTGGGGGTCGTGCCCAGGGCGGACACCAATTACGGCTTCTGTCTCGCGATCAGCGACAATGACCATGTCGGGGAGGCGCAGCAGGATTCAATGGTCAGCCACTGCACCGACCTGTCGATCCCCGACCCGACGACGTGGGTGACGCTGCGGCTGGCCCCTTAGCTCGGCGCGGACGGTCACCCCTCCGGCTTGCGGGCGATGGCGATCAGGCGCTGCGCGTTTTGATCGTAGGCCGAACCGGCCAGGTCGCCGTAGACGCGGATCGGGTCGAACCCGGCCTGCTCCAGCACCTGCCGCAGGTCCGACGCGCCGTAGAGGCGGTGTGAGACCGGATATTCGAGCACCTGGCCGTCTTTGATGAGAATCCAGCGGCTTTCGACCCACGTCCAGTCTTTGGTGACCGTGGAGCCTTCGAGGACGATGGTGCCGTCCTCAAGCTCGTACCAGTTGCGCGGCCTGTAGATGCGGGCCAGCACCTCCTTGCCCATCAGCTCCATGACCAGCGCCCCGCCGGGCCGCAGCGAAGCGTGGAAGTTGAGCAGCACCCGCAGGTCTTCGTCCGGGTCTTCGAAGTAGCCGAACGACGTGAACAGGTTGACGGCCAGATCGAACGCCTCCGGGCGCTGGAACTCGCGCATGTCGGCCTGGACAAATTCGACCGCCAGGCCAAGCTCGTCGGCGCGGGCGCGCGCCTCGTCCAGGTAGGCGGCGGTGCGGTCGACGGCGGTGACCTGGCAGCCCATCCGCGCGAATTCGAGCGTGTGCCGCCCGACCCCACACGGCAGGTCCAGCACGCGAACCGGCGGCTCCAGCGCGGCCAGCGCCATCACCTGCTCGACTTGCTGGGGGGCAAGCTCCCACGCCTGCGGCGGAAAAAGTTTTTTGCCGGTGCCCTCCCACCATTGATCCTTGTCGTACCATTCCGTCATAGGCCCTTCTCTTCGGCTTAAGCCAGCCCACTCCACACGCAGGCGGTCTTGATCAGCGCGTTCCAGGTGTAATCGGTGCGGGCCGGGTCGTACGTCCCCACCTCGCCCGGCACCAGCTTGATGATCTCCTTCGAGCGCGGGTCGGCTGCCAGCTCGTTGATTACCAACTGCCCGACCATCTGCTCGTAGGCCGCGTCGGCGCTGATTTTGTAGGCCAGAGCCAGCGCGACGATAGTGTACATCGGCCAGTAGCCGCCGTTCTGGTAGTCGCCCGGCGAGTTCAGACTCGGCGCGAAGAACCACCATGCGGGCAGGAACTCGCCCGACGAGCGCGCGACGATCTTGATCCCGGCCAGCCGCCCGTCGTCGTAATACACGGCGGCTTTTTCGACCAGCCGCCCCACGTGGTCGAGCACCACCTGGTCGGGCAGGATCGGCTCGCCGTACAGGTAGCGGCTCAGGAACTCCGGGAAGATGGATGAGTTGTCCATCGCCCAGGCGAAGTTTGAGTAGCGGCCCAGGCGCACGTAGCTCCCGGTGTAGAACGCGCGATACTGCTCCTGCGCGGCGGCGACATCCGCCTCGGTGACGCCGCCCAGCCCCAGGCTGACCATCGCCCGGCGGGCCAGACAGAGCAGGCCCTGGTTGTGGGAGATCGCCTCCTCGGTGCTGAAGTCGAGCGTGTCGGCCCAGTAGCGGAAAGGCCCAGGCGGTGAGATGTAGGTGTGGTTGCGTACGTGGCCCTGCACCCAGGTGTAGGCGCGCTCGATGCGCTCGGTGTCGAGCTGGTAGCCGTGCCGCGTCAGCCAGTCCGACGCGAGCACGAACAGCAGCCCGCCCTCGTCGTCCTGCGGCTCCAATACGCCCGCCTCGTCCGGGCTGAGCGGGACGGCACTCCTGATCTGGCCGTCGGGGAACTGCGTCTCGGCGAACGGCTGGTAACAATCGAAGCCCAGCGCCAGGTCATCGAGCGCCAGCGGCCCCCAGAAGAGGCCGTCGCGGATGTACATGCCCGGATACAACTTGGCCGAGCGTATCGCCCGCCGCCCGTTGGCCTCGACGATGTTGCGCCGCGTCGAAGCCTCGTAGTAGGGCAGCAGGTCGCGCCAGTTGTCCTGGGCGTGGGCCAACCCGATGCGGCTCAGCGCCAGCCCGCCGAGCGCAGCGCCGGACAGCCTGAGAAACTCGCGCCGCGAGATCGTCCCGGTGTGAGTGGTCATGTCTCTGCTTTTCCCCTCCTGTAGTGCCGGTTTGACGCGCGGGCCAGTGTAGCATAACAGGCCGCGAATCAACAACGCCGGGCGGTCGCCGGAGAGGGGTGGATTGCGATACCATTAGTGGTGGAAAGGATGGAACCGTGACCCACCGGCCAGACCGCGAACACGCCGCCCAGGTGCGCGCGTTGTTCGGGCGCATCGCCCGGCGCTACGACCTGATGAACCGTCTGATGACGCTGGGGCGTGACCGCGCCTGGCGGCGCTACGCCGTGCGGCAGGCGGCGCTCGCCCCCGGTGGGCGGCTGCTCGACGTGGCGACCGGCACGGGTGACATCGCGCGGGAGGCGCTGAGACAGCACGATGGCCTGTCGGCTGTGGTCGGCGTGGACTTCTCCGACCCGATGATGCAGGTCGGCAGGCAGCGGCCCGACGCGGATCGGATCGCGTGGTGCAGGGCCGACGCGCTGGCGCTGCCTTTCCCCGACGCCGCCTTCGACGCGGTGGTCTCCGGCTACCTGGTGCGCAACGTGACCGACATGGCGGGCGTGTTCCGCGAGCAGGTGCGCGTCGCCAGGCCGGGCGGGCGCGTCGTGTGCCTCGACACCTCGCCGCCGCCGCGCGGCATCCTGCGCCCCCTGATCCGGGTGTATTTCTGGCTGGTTATTCCCCTGCTGGGCCGTATCGTGGCCGGGAGCGGCACGGATTACACCTACCTGCCCGAATCTACGGAGGGCTTCAAGACGCCCGACGAACTGGCCGCCATCATGCGCGAGGCCGGGCTGCGCGATGTCTGCTACCGCCGCTTCATGTTCGGGACGATGGCCGTGCACGTCGGGGTGTGCCCGCCGCGCGTGACGGGAGGGGGAACAAAAAAGCCCGGGCAGTAAACCCAGGCTCACAGGGAAAGCGTCCGCCGGTCCATCACGATCTACCGGGCGAAGCGCTGCTCCTTCCAGGGGTTAGCCTTGTTGTGGTAGCCGGCCTGCTCCCAGAAGCCCAGCCGGTCGCTGTCGGTGAACTCGATGGCGCGCACCCACTTGGCGCTCTTCCAGAAGTACAGTTTGGGGACGAACGTGCGCAGTGGGAAGCCGTGCTCCGGGTCGAGGAACTGTCCATCGTACTTGTAGGCCAGCAGCACGTCGTCGCCCAACATGACCTCCAGCGGGGTGTTGGCCGTGAAGCCGTACTCACAGTGGGCGATCACGTATTGGGCTTCGGGCCTGACGCCGACCAGGTTGACGAAATCGCGGAAGAGCACGCCCTCCCACGTGGTGTCGAACTTGCTCCAGCGGGTGACGCAGTGAATGTCACAGGTGAGCGTCGTGGTGGGGATCTTCAGGAACTCCTTCCACGTCCAGGTTTTCTCCTCCTCCACCAGCCCGAAGGCGCGCAGCGTCCAGGTGTCCAGATCGATCTGTGGAACCGGGCCGTAGTGCAGCACCGGGAACTTGAGCGTGAGCGACTGGCCGGGCGGGAGACGGTTCTCCTCAAGCATCTTCTTTTCCAGATCGCGACGTTTGCTGTCCAACATGAGTGTCTCCTCCGCAGTGTAAGCTACCTTGTAAAACTTGCGACGAACTGCCTGGCGAGATATAGAATAGAGTTTAGCGTCCCGATTCCGGCCCGGCAACGCCGTTTTGTACTACTGAGACCTGAAAAATTTGTGAATCACGCCCGGTTGAGCTTTTCAGTTCGGCTCGTGCGGTGTACACTAGGGAGAACAATAAACAACAACCGGTTTGCTTGTCACGCCTGGGCATGGATGCTATAATGTCGCCACCATGGGGCGCGTAGCTCAGTTGGTTAGAGCGCACGGTTCACATCCGTGAGGTCGGGGGTTCGAGTCCCTTCGCGCCCACTAATATGTGCGATGATATGCGGTAACGCCCGATAACGGTTGGAGCCGCATTTTTTGATAAGGAGCCACAGACGACCTGGCCGTTGACCGGTGACGGTCAACCGGCTTTTGCACTGATGTTTGGTTTGATTGTGAGGTTGCCGTGACCAAGCAGCTTCCCGTTACACGCCGAGAGTGGGCCTTGTTTGGCGTGCGCTGGATCATCCCCATCGGCCTGCTGCTGTCTTTGCTCTGCCCCGACATCCAGAGCAAGCAGCTGGGGCTGGTGCTGGCCGTCGGCCTCTCGGCGGTGATCACCAACCTGATCGTTTTGTTGCTCTTCCTCAACGACCACCGGCTGCCCTGGATGACACCGGCAGTGGTCGTCGTCGACGCGCTGCTGGCTCTGGCGGCGGTCTTCGTCGGCGGTGTGGGGCTGAGCTGGGCGGGTCTGATCCCGATTGCGGTGGCAGGCTTTTACTTCGGCTGGCTGCCCGGCCTGGCGACGGGCCTCAGCGTTGCCGCCGGTGTGCTGGGGATCGAGATGGCGCGACTCTACATCATGGGTACGGGTGACATCGGGCAGCTTGACCTGCCTGTGTTGATCCTCAGCCTGGTGGCCCTGCCTGCCGCCGGACCGCTGGCAACCCTGCTGAGCCGCGACGAGAGCGAGATGGAGGCGCTTATGCGCCAGGTGCGCCGCCGGGGCAGGCAGGCCGAGGAGATCGCCCGGCTGGCCACAGCGTACATGCAGGTTGTCTATGACCTGACCGACGTGCTGGGCGCTTCCCAGCTTGACCCGAAGCGCGTGCTGCGGGCGGCGGTCAGCTTTGGACCGGAGGGACTGGAGAGGGTGGGCGTACAGCCGCCGCTGCACGGCGCGGTGCTGCTCTTCGACAATGTGGACGACGACGGCCTGGAGACCATCCTGCGGGTGGTGGAGGCCAGCATGAGTGTGCCGCCGAGCGACCACAAGGTGGCGGTGCCGGGGGTAGGTGGGGCCATCGCCGAGGCGCTGGAGAGGGCCGAGCCGGTCCTCTCGCACGCGCCGGGTACCGACCCGGAGCTGAATCTCTTTGAGTCCTTCCGAGGCTGCAACACGGTGGCCTGCCTGCCGCTCCGAGCCGGTACCGCGTGGTATGGTATCCTGCTGTTCGGGAGTGCCGAGGAAGATGCGTTTATCGACCTGCACGTCGATATGATGCAGGCGATTGCCAACCAGTCTGCGGCCTCGCTGCGCGCTGCGCGCATCTACGGGTCGCTGCTTGAGCAGCGCGACCGCATCGTCGAGGTCGAAAAGTCGGCCCGGCACCAACTGGCCAGCGAACTGCACGACGGGCCGACGCAGGGTCTGGCAGCCGTCACAATGCGGTTGAACTACATTCGCAAGCTGCTGGACAAGAAGCCGGAGCGTGCCATCGAGGAGGTCTACCACATCGAGGACATGGCACGCCGCACGACCAAGGAGATCCGCCACATGCTGTTCGAGCTGCGGCCCAAGGCGCTTGAGCAGGGCCTGAGATCCGGGCTGGTGCAGCTCGCCGCGAAGATGAAGGAAACCTACGACCAGAATGTCGAGCTTGTGGTTTCGGACGGCGCCGACCAGCG
Organism: uncultured Anaerolineae bacterium; assembly: GCA_964603985.1. Taxonomy (GTDB): domain Bacteria; phylum Chloroflexota; class Anaerolineae; order Aggregatilineales; family UBA3940; genus CAZRXG01. The sequence continues at coordinate 27,215 of CAZRXG010000010.1, forward strand.
GCTCGATGCGCAGTCTATCCAGACTCTCTTCTCAATCGCGATTGAGACGGTTAACAACGCGCGCAAGCACGCCAAGGCCGACTGCATCACGATTCAACTGGACATCCGGGACGACATGCTGGTGATGGAGGTCTGCGACGACGGCATCGGCTTCAACGTAGAGGAGGCGCTGGCCGCCGCGCGTGGACGCGAGGGGCACCTGGGGTTGATTAACCTCCAGGAGCGGGCCGCGATCCTGGAAGGGACGCTGCACATCGACTCGGCGCCCGGCGAGGGAACGCGCACCACGGTTGCGATCCCGCTGGAGGTCGTGGATCACCGCCGGGCGGAAGAGGAAAGACGCCGCCGGGCGGAGGCCGATGCCGCAGCCGCCAAGGAAGCTGAGCGACAGAAGGCTCTCTCGGAAGAGATGTGATAGGCAGGGGGCCAGAGCCACACAACTCAGGCCCCTATTTTGATCAACCGGCGACTGCCTGGCGCAGCCCCCGGATGAACTCCGCTTTGCCCCCCTGCGCGGGATGCCGCAGGGGGACGTATTTATGCCCCAGTTCGCCCAGCGCGCGCTGGGCGGTGCGCCCGACTCCCAGTATTGTCTCGATGTCGAACAGCGCCAGCACAGTGTTGATGTAAGGCACACCCATCCGCTGTTCTGCCACCCTGGGCGTCCGGTTGGACTGCCTGTCGCCCGGCTTATGGGGGTGCAAGGGGAGGGTGTTCCACACGACGGGCGGGCGGTCGACGTGCTCGGCGAGCGCATTCCACAGGATGGTGGCCGTCATCTCGGCGACGCCGCTGGGGTTGTCGCTTGTCGGGCGGTACCCATTGCCGAACAGGCCCCACTTCTCGACGCCGTTGAGCATGATCCGCTCGCTGGTGATGGGGATGCCGCTCAGGGCGCAGCCCCGGTAGCCGGGCGCTTCGGCGAGCAGCAGAACGCGCGGCTCAAAGCGGCGCACGTCGGACAGATAGCGGGTCAAATTCTCCCGCCGGATCGTGGCCGCCGGGTCATCGAGCGGCGCGTAAGGGTTGAAGAGCCGGTCGGATCCGGGCAGGGCGGCCAGTTCTTCGACCAGCGCGGTGACGGCGGGGTCGGGCGCGGTCATGCGGCCTGCCTCGCGAGCGTGCTGAAGATGTCGCCAACGTACATGCTGATTCTCCTTGAGATAAAGCCGCTATGACGGCCAAGGAATAGAACGCATATCAACACCTCCACCTACAACACGCTGATTGGGAAGCAGTGTATGCTTGTAGTACAAAGCATGAAGCTCAATTGCCATCTTAGCGTAAGCCTGCCAATAGAATAAAGTACGAGCGGCTCCGGGGTCATAAGCGTCATGCACAACACTCAGTGCAGCAAACAGCGCACCCTTAAATGTGTTAAAAGCACGTAGCCGGTCTCCATTATTAAACCAGAGGAAGTGGTCTCGCTGCTCCATCTCGGCAAACCGCTGATACACTTCTTCAGGATATTTACTCGGTGAAGGCCAGCTCTCATACTTTCGACGTACCTCTTCGGTACAATTAAAGGCCGGTTGTGCTGGCAAATACTCACCTTTCTCATCCATACCTGGCACGTTGGTTACGAGATAGAGCATAGGGGTTTGTACGCCATCGACAACCTCAAAACCGCCAAGATGAATAAGCAGTCGGCGACTGGGGTCGTGCGCTCCCAAACGAGCGAAGGCACTATCCAACCTCTCACGAAGAAGATCGGCTACCACCCCAAGCACATCAAAATCTCTGGTTTCCGCGATGAATATCCTGAGCCACTCATCCATCTTTAAGTCTTCTAGCTCGGCAAGGCCAACAAACCCAACAACCGCCTTACGATTAGGCCATAAGAGAACCTTGGTCAGTTCACCCTCAAGCACAGTCGATGATTGCTCTCCCTTTTTGGTCAAAGTCAAAGTCAAATTTTTGTCGGCGGCGAACACAATACCGTCCTTGACATACAGAGATACCAGAATTGACATGACTAACCTCCATCCAAAATAAGATAGCCGGGCTTCCCCGGCTACCTCACACTGGCCGCTTTGTGCTCCGTTCCAGCAACAACCGATGGAAATCTATGACGATCCTGCATAAATAACACAGCGAAAAGAGGGAGCGAACGTTTCGATGCTCCTCGGGGCACTCATATGTTGCTATGCCGTTGGGCGGCCCTGCCAGCCTTGAGGAACTTGACTGCCCTCACCCCCTATTCCTCTTCGCCCTTGCTTCCTTCGGCAGGTCTGGATCGCTTGATTGCCTCTTTCACGATCAATCCCAGTACAGTCAGGACTACTGTGGCTATAGCGGCGATTACTCCACACTGTATCGCAAACCTGATTAGCGGGTCCATTCTTTTTCTTCTCTCTGCTGGACTTTCGCTGCTTCCAGTATAGTCGACTCTTAGCAGATGCAAAGCCTCATTTGCTCACCGGCAAACATACACAATAGTACCCATTCGTTAGTGAGGATCGAGATTTATGTCAGGAGTCTTGGTCATTGGATGCTCTCCTTGAACTTATTGATGGGCCGGTGACGCCGGATCGTCCGAGCGCCAGAAATAGTCAAGGCGCGGGTCGGTGAACTGCTCCATGGCGGTGCGAGGAGACCAGTTGCGACCATTGGGTAGAATGGTTTTTTCGTTGAAGCTGGTCTTGCTCATCATCTCCCAAACCTGAGACGTTCGCTCAAAGTTATGGATGGCCCTTGCCCTTTCCGGGTAAAAATGTTCAGGAACCCGCATCGGCTCCGGACTCAGTTTGGCCTCCAGCCTGGCTTTTTCTAGATTTGCTCCCTTCAGGTTGGCGCCCCTCAGGTCGGCGCTCAACAGATTGGCTTCTTTCAGGTCGGCCATTTGTAGGTTTGCGCCTGCGAGGTTGGCCCCCGTCAGATCGGCCTCTCTCAGATTGGCCTGCTCCAAATTGGCCCCACTTAAGTCCATCTTTTCCAAACAAGCCCGTTCCAGACGTGCTCCTTGAAGTGAGCCATCGGTGAGCTTCCCAAAAGTCCTCAGCAGCGCCACGGCACGCGGTGCAGTAGAGCTAGAGGATATATCCCCGATCAGCCTGTTGACCCGTCTCTTATCTAGCCGCCAGCCAAGGCCGTCTACCAGTGCCGTGGCGGCAGCATTGAACACGTCAGGCTCGGAATCTCTGAGTGCCTTGGCGAGCGGCTTGGCAGCCTGTGCGTCGCCAATCACCCCTAACGCATTGATAGCAGCCACGCGGACTTCGAGAGGCTCATCGTCGAGCATCTGTATGAGTGGCTCAACAGCCTGGGCGTCGCCAATCACCCTTAACGCATTGACAGCAGCCACGCGGACTTCGAGAGGCTCATCATCGAGCATCTGTATGAGTGGCTCAACAGCCTGGGCGTCGCCAATCACCCTTAACGCATTGACAGCAGCCACGCGGACTTCGAAGTGCTTGTCATCGAGCATCTGTATAAGTGGCTCAACAGCCTGCGTGTCGCCGCACTTTCCCAGAGCGGTGATGGCAGCTTTGCGCACCCCGGCTATGTCGCCCATGGCCTGAATAAGCACCGGAATGGCCTCAGCATCACCGATCTCCCCCAAAGCATCTGCTGCAGCGCGTCGCACATTTCCATCCTTATGCCCCAGGGCCTGAATCAACCCCTCAACGTTGCAGCGCTTCTTCAACCTATCTACGTTCGGTGGCCCAAAAAGCGGCATTGCTTCCCCTCCTGTGTACACTCTGGCCTTTTGCTGACTGGCCGGGGTTTCACCTATTGGCAGTGGTTTCGAGGTTCTCCGGTAGCGTGTCATCAACCAGTATAAACCAGTATAGCAGATTTACATACTACGTTATTGCTTGCATGCGTTCCAGTCCCTCTCTGACCACCCCAGGTTGCGTCAAATAGAACATTGAGTTACTCGCAGAGGTGCACGCGAACCCGCCGGGCGACCAGGCTTCAACCGGGATCGCTGCGCTGCGCCTGGTGAATCGTGGATGGTATACAACTGTCGTGGGGTCAGCTATAATGAGCACCGTGGAAGCAGCAAAGGCGGGAGTGGCGCGGCTCATCTGGTCGGCTGGCTCGACGATGAAGGTACCAAGTCCCGAGCCATCTGTACCGCCGAGCGCCTGATGCGCCAGCTTCCCGCAGACAGGCAGCGTGAGATCCCGGAGATCGTCAAATCCATGCACCGCCTCTGTCAAGAGCAGCAGACGGAGCAGACCGGGGCGGCGGAATAAGAAAGGACAGTATATGTGGCGGCGTATGCTTTGCCCGTTTGTTCTGTGTGCATTCGTGTTGGCAGCGTGCACGACCGGTGCTCCCATCGTCGCATCCGTCCCGTCACCCTCGCCCACGCAGGCCGAGCCCACCCTGACGCCGACGAACACCGAGACCCCCACTTCGACACCGACCGAAACCCCCACATCCACACCCACTATGACGCCAACACTCCCACAGCCCTGGGAGGCCGACTATGGGGACACCAGCCTGGACACCCTCTGCCTGACCGTCCGGCAGGACTATCCGCAGTTTGGCTCCGAATACAGCCAGCCGATCAAGGAGTTGGCCGAGGACTTACTCGGCGATGTCGGCTATCAAATCGTGCCCGATGGAGACCCATGCGATGCCACACTCGAGATCCAGATGACATTCCAGGCCCAGGTAAAAAGCGTGCTGATGTTCGGGAGCTACCAGCAGTGTTATACCGGGGCCACCGTCTACGGCCAGATGAGCCTGATTCACCCCGAATACCCACCCAAGACCACTCAACTGGAGGACGAGTTCTCCATGGAGATGGCACCTGGACAACCGACGCTCTGCGCGGCCACCCCCGATAGCTACTTTGGCATGCTCTACAAGTCGGAAATCATCCGGGGGCTGACCGAGCTGTTCGGGCCCGAGATTGTCCTGTCACACATCAGATTGGCCGACGATGAGTCACCCTATGGTGGGCCAAGCGGGCTTACGATCCTGGATTATATGGACAGAGAAGAGCTGGTGCGCTACCAGCATGTCTTTCTCAGCGCGGTGCTTGGTGACGTAGACCCCGGTGTCCGCTCGAGTGCAGCACTCGTCCTGGGTCAGATCGGCGATCCGGCGGCCTTCGATGTGCTTGTCCAGGCGCTGGGAGATGCGGATAGTGGTGTGCAGCAGGCCGCGGTGCAGGCACTTGGGGGACTGGGTAACCCTGCGGCAATCGATCCCCTGGCGGAGATGCTGGAGGCCGATGATGCCGGTGTGCGGGGTGCGGCGGTTAAGGCGCTGGCGGGATTCAACACGGGGCGGGCTTACGCTGCCATCAGCGGCGCACTGGACGATGAGGACGCGTCTGTGCGCGGTGCGGCCCTTAAAGCCCTGACAGGTCCCCAGGCGGCGGAGTTCGTCACGGAGATTGCCCCACTCCTGCAGGATGAGGACGACACTAACAGATTGTTCGCTGTACTTGCGCTGGAAGGCCTGGGCCCTGAGGCTGTAGAAGCCTTGCCTGCACTTATCTCAGCATTGGAAGACAGCGACCGGACGGTGCGCCAGTGGGCAGCATCAGCTATCGGGAGTATCGGTCACCCCTCGGACGAGGCACTTGCAGCCCTGACCAGGACGCTCACGACCGATGAAGAAAGGGTTGTGAGGGCTAATTGCGCCCGTGCGCTGGGTTCCCTCCGCGATCCGCGTGCCATCGAGGCACTCATCCAGGCTTTAGACGACGACGCTGATCTTGTGCGCCGGAGTGCAGCATCAGCCATCGGGTATATCGGTTACCCCTTGGACGAGGCAATCGCAGCGCTGGTCAAGACGCTCACGACCGATGAAGAGAGGGATGTGAGAGCTAGCTGCGCCGATGCGCTGGGAAATCTCGGCGATCCGCGTGCCCTCGAGGCGCTCATCCAGGCTTTAGACGACGATGAGAACGTGCGCCTGGCTGCCGTGGACGCTTTGAGGAAACTGGGATCAGACGCGTCACCTGCTATCCCCCTGCTGATCGAGGCCATGCGCGATGCTGATAGGCTATTCGCGGTGCGCGTCGCAGACGCACTGAGGTCGATCACCGGGGAAAGCTTCGGGGAAGATTATGACGCGTGGCGGGCGTGGTGGGAGTCGCAATCATAGAGTCTGGAATTGTGGATGGCTCCTACTCTGATCAGAAGCGTCAATCAAAATCCCAACTCCTCTCTAACCATCCGGCCTGCGAAATAGAACAATTGCTCTACCTACAGCGGCACACGCGTGCCCGACGACTGCCCTCCTAAACCTTTACCCGCCGCTGACGGCGCACGGGGCGACCTTGCGAGCCTCCGTTGAGCACAGTACAATCGGCCCGCGTGGGGGCAGGTGAAGCGCGCCTGCCCCGGTTTCGTGTCAGGAATCGCTTATGACCGTCGACCCGACCATTCACGATGGCACTCCCCACGCGTCTCTTGAGCCGTCGGCACGGCAGATCCCCCCCGCCGAGGCGGCCCGCATTGCGCGGGCAGCCGGTATCATCGCGCTGGGGAACGTCACCAGCCGCCTGCTGGGGCTGGCCCGCGAGACGGTGAAGTCGCACTACTTTGGCGCGGGCGGGGCGGTCGACGCCTTCAACGTGGCGTCCATCGTGCCGACGATGCTGTTCGACCTGCTGGTGGGGGGGATGGTCAACAGCTCGCTGGTGCCGGTGTTCAGCGAGTATGCCGAGGACCGTCGCGAGGAGCTGTGGCGGCTGGTCAGCGCCCTGCTGAGCCTGAGCGTCATCGTGATGGCGGCCTTCATCCTGGTGGTCGAGCTGTTTGCGCCGCAGGTTGCCTTCCTGCTGAGCAGCGGCTCCTCACCGGAGGTGCTGGCCCTGGCGGCCCGCCTGCTGCGCATCACCGTCCCGGCGGTGCTCTTTTTGAGCCTGTCGGGCGTGCTGTCGGGCCTGCTCTACGCGCTCAAGCGCTTCACTTTCCCGGCCTTCTCTGCCGCGATCTTCAACGCCGGGATGGTGCTTTTGACGCTGCTCTTGCACAACCGGCTGGACATCGCAGCGATGGCGGTCGGCCTGCTGGTGGGCGCTATCCTCCAGATGGCCTTGCAGCTATCCGGCCTGCGTGACGCAAGCCTGCGGTTCCGGTTCAACCTGGCGCACTCCGGGCTGAAGCGGGTGGCGATTCTGTACATGCCGATTGCGCTCGGCCTGCTGGTCGACATCCTGATCAGCCGCCCGATCAGCTACAATCTGGCCTCGCAGACCGGGGAGGGGGGCATCTCGTGGATGACCTACGCCACGTTCCTCAGGCAACTACCGCAGGGCCTGGTGGCAACGGCGATCTCGTTTGCGGTGCTGCCGACGCTGTCCGTCCACGCCAGCAAGGAACGCACGGCGGGCGACCGGGGGCCGTTCCAGACCACGCTGGCGCAGGGCCTGCGGCTGGTGACGGTGCTGATCATCCCGGCCAGTGTAGGGCTGTTCATCCTGGCGCGCCCAATCGTCGCCCTGCTGTACGAGCACGGCGACTTCGTCGCGTATGACACGGAGATGACGGCGCTTGCCCTGCAATATTACCTGCTCGGCCTGCCCTTCGCCGCGATAGACCTGCTGCTGGTGTTCGCCTTCTACGCGCGGCAGGATACGCTGACGCCCTCGCTGATCGGCGTGGGGACGGTGGTCGTCTATCTGGCGGCGGCGATCGCGCTGATGCCGGTCTTTGGCCTCTTCAGCCTGATGATCGCCGACTCGCTCAAGCAACTGCTTCACATGCTGATCGCGGCCTGGATACTGGGAAAGCGTCTCGACGGGCTGGGGAAAGACGGCATTTACCGCACCCTGGGGCTGACACTGAGCGCGGTCGCCGTGATGGGGCTGGCAGCCTACGGGGCGCTGCTGGGCGTCGAGCGGCTGCTGCCGGGCGGGGGTGGGCTGGCCGAACTTCTGGCCGTCGCCGTGCCGGGGCTGGTCGGGGTGTCGCTTTACCTGGGGGTGATCACGATGCTGAGAGTGGAGGAAGTCCGCCAACTGTGGGCGGCCATCCGGCGGCGCATTATGCGCTAACCGGGGCGGTCAATCCTCCAGTTCGATGAAGTCAGCCTGGCCGGTGTCCGTGTCGAGCACGCACGCCGAGCGCGTCTGTTTGCGCTGGCCGCCCAGCGCGCCGGGGTTGATCACGCGCGTATCGCCGATCTTCTCGTCACGGCGCAGGTGCGTGTGCCCGTGAAAGACGTAGTCGTACAGGCCGCTGCGGATGAACTCGTCGAGCCGTTGGGTATCGTCGCCGTGACAGGCGGCGATGCGCACACCCTCCCACTCGGCGGTGAATGCGTAGCCGATTGATCCCATCCCGAACAGATCCCTGCCAAGTGTCATCATGTCGGCGTGGCCGCGATCCATGTTGCCAAACACAAACGTGGCCGTCCAACCCTCGAAAAGCTCGATGATCGGGTGGGTGGTGATGTCTCCGCAGTGGATGATGCGCTCAACGTGGCGCTCGCGGAAGATGTCGAGAACCTGGCGGATGTTGTCGACGTGGTTGTGGGTATCCGACATAATGCCAATCTTCATGCCTGCTCCTCTGGTGAGGTCTGGCTCCTGCCCCAGGTTATGGACGTTTATGATTATACTTTACTTTCGCGAATCGATGCCGACCTGGGCACAGCACTTGCCTAGGGCAAGGGTTGGGTTGTTCAGTTTACATCAGGTTCTCGTCTTCTCACAAGCCCGGCTATAATGATAGTTACGAAAGCCCAATACCGGGAGCAACGTAACAGGGCGGGAGAGAACTCCGTGAACCGGAAACTGTGGCAAGGACTGTTGTTTGTCATGCTGGTGGTGGCCGCCTGTTCTTCACCGACCGGCCAGTCACCATCCGGGCCGGTCGCCCAACTGGTCGATTACGTTGACGAGAAGTCCCGCCTCCCCCGGCAGGCCTGTCTCCGCACGCTGAGTCAGGCGCACGACCAGTTGCCGGCGCTGGTAGCGGAGGAGGCCGCGCTGCGGACCGATCTGGCAACCAGTCCGCTTGGCCTGCTCGAGGTCTATCAAAGTGCTGCCCGGCGTGCAGGGGTGCGGCAGGCATTTCTCGCTTCTACCTTTAATATCGGTGGTGGGGGCAGCCTGCGGATGGATGCCCTTAACTGGTGCGGGGGGTGGGCCCAGGGGAGCAGCTACGATCTATACGTGGTCGATCTGGATACCGGCGACGTGTGGTACGTCGGGGAGCGTGACGTATCATCCGCCGGGCCGGAAGTGCGCTGGCTGGGAGATGCCTGGGCAGTGATAACGTACTGGGGAGCGCCCGGTGGATACGAAACGCACCTGGAGATCGTCGTCGAGGAAGGCGGCGGATGGACATCGATCTTCCGGTCGAGCCAGCCAGCCGCCGGGAATACGCCGCTGGTATGGGTGACGCAGGGACGGCCCGCGCAGTTCCAGTTCAACGGCTTTGAACACCTGCTGGTGACCTGGGGGGGAACTGCCGTCACGACGGAATACGAATGGCAGAATGACATGTACATAGTGATGGGCGAGCAGCCAGCCCAGCCCTGAAGATGCTCCTGCTTATTTTCCTCAAAGAAGGCGAAATTCCAGTTAAGAGGTGTAGAAAATCTGTGTAATCCGCGTAATCTGCGGACTGAAACCCGTCGATTTGTGAGGTGCCAGCGTCCCAACACGGTGGTAACGCCCACCCCTCCCCGGCGGCGGGTCAGGGCTGGCCGGACTCGTCGGGAGCGTCTTCCGGCCTGGCGGTCGCCCGCTCCATCTCGGCGATGATGGCCGCCACCGACTCGATGGCGAAGCGCTGTTTGCGGTAGAAGTCGGCCTCGCTCATCGCCAGCCGCATCGCGACATCACGCACTTTGCGCCCCTGGATGAAGCGCATCTCCAGGATGTTGTAGAGAATCCACTCGGTGGTCGTCATGCTGCGCTGGCCTTCAGGGCGCAGGTTCTCGATGGCGCTTTGCAGGACGGCCCGCATGGCGCGCTGTGGGTTGCCGTCGTGCTCCTCCAGCGCCTGGCGCACGACCGTGAGGTCCATCAACGCGTTGTCGGTCAGCTTGGGGCCGCCCCAATAGTGGGACAGCGCATCCTTGACCTTCTGCGTGAAGTCGGGGCTGGAAAGCAGCTCCTCGCGCGGGGCGGTCAGCGCATCGAGGCCGCCGTAGCGCGCCTCCCCGCCCAGGCGCTGCACGACCGCCATCTCCGGCAGCAGCCCCTCCAGCGCGGCGAAAACCTCCGACTGGAGCCGCCGGTCTTCCAGCACCTCGGCGGCGCGCGTGGCCAGGGCCATCAACACCTGGCGGCGCTCTTCATCGATCGGTTCTTCGTCGTCCGGTGCTTCGGGGGCGGCCACGCCCAGCACGCCTATCAGCCGGGGCGCGGTGTGGTTGTTGGCCTGGGCGTGCAGGGGGATCAGCCAGAAGCCGCGCCAGACGAACATATCGCCGATGGTGGCGATGTCCTCCGGCCTGGGCAGGTCGTCGTTCACGGCGTCAGCCGACAGGTCGGACGCCTGCTCCAGCTCCGAGTGGAACTCGTCGCGCAGGCCGACCGCCTGCTCCAGGCGCGGGCCTTCACCGGTCAGCGAGGCGACAAAGGCCGACCTCACGCGCAGGTAATCACAGGTGGCGGTCAGGATCGAGTCGAGAAGCTGGCGGAAGTCGGCACCGGTCAGCAGGCGGGACTCAAGCTCCTGGATCTGCCGGATCTCGGCCTGGTTGCCCATGTAGATCAGCCAGCGCTCCAGGTGCGGGCGGGCGAGCGTGATCGCCCACTGCAAAAACAGGATCACGACGACGGCCAGGAAGGACATGATATCGTCGCCGGGCAGGCCGAGCACGTCCCCGGTGCGCGGCACCCAGACGATCACCGCCAGCGCCGCGATGGCAACCACCGGCCCGCGCAGGAAGAACTGGAGCATCTGAGCTTTGACCAGCCGGTCGGGGAAGAGCGTGCCGAAGAAGGCCAGCACGTAGGCCATCAGCGACAAAAGGACGGCCAGCACGGTGTCAACCAGGATCAGCATGCCGTAGAACAGCCCCGGCGAGGCCAGCGACCGGCCGGAGATCAGCAGGAAGGGGAACACTGCCAGCGCGGGCGCTGCGTACGAGATCAGGAGGTAGGTCATACGGCGATGTGAGGCGTGCGTCAGCGTGCGGCGGCGGGCCCGGATCACAAACCACACGCTCATGACCACCGAGCCGACGAAGTAGGCGACGAACACGATAAAGGCCGGGCCGGGCCGGAAGTGCGGTGCAGGCTCGGCTACCGGATCGCGCACGATCCACTCCGTCCCCACGACCAGCACCAGGAAGCAGACGGCCACCACGTACAGGAAGCGCACCGCCCACCGCCGCCGCCCCCGCGACGGCAGGCCCGTCATGGTGAGGATGGCATCCGAGAGATGGACGTAGGCTGCCGGGACGAAGGCGATCCCCAGCCACTGGAAGGTCAGCCAGGGGACCGCCGAGGCCAGGCTGTAGCTGTAGCTCACGCCCAGGTCGCCGATGTAGGTGATGGTGACGAAGAGCAGCAGGGTGCTGAAAGTGCGTGCCACGCGATTGCCGATGTCTTTGGCCAGGCTGTACAGGAAGAACGAGCCTGAGATGATGGCAATCGCCGCGCTCAAGCTGCGGTTGATCAGAGGGCCGAGGGAGACGAGCAGATAGACTATCACATCCATGTCCGTTAGCGTAGTGTCTGACCGAAAAAGATGGCGATGTCCTGATTGGGATAGTAAAGATCGTTGTAGCCACAGAAGACCAGCCCGCGCTTCTGCAAGAACTGGATGGCGGGATAGTTCTTGGTCTGGGTTTCGACGATCAGGTGGCGCAGCTTGTTTTCCAGCGCCCAGTGACGCACGGCGCGAAGCAGGGCCGTGCCGACGCCGCACAGCCGGTGCGCCCGATCGACGACCAGGTCGGCCACCCAGCCCGCTTCCTGGGCCGGTTCCTCGCGTGTGTTGGCATAGCCCACGATCAGACCGTCCCACTCCGCGACCAGAAAGCAGTCGTGCGCCCGCCACGATTGCAGCAGCGCCTCACCGCCGCGCGGGTAAAGCACCTTCGTCGAGCGGGGCAGGCGGGCTGGTCGGAAGACAACCTCGAATGTGCCCCCCTGTTCGCTAAGGCCCATCTGCCACACGTAATCGGTGCTGCACGAGTGATCCAGCGTGAGGCAAGTCTCGTGATCGACCGGGTTGGCTGCCCGGATGGTGGTCGTCGGAGCTTCAACTGTCATGGGGAGAATTGTAACAAAGGCCTCCGGGCCTGACAACGCCCCCTCGAAGAGGTCCCCGAATCGGCCCCTGAATTGGGCCGATCCAGTGGGGTTTCTCCGGCGGCGCGGGGCTGCGCTGACCATCGCCCGGTTGCCGTCTGCCCGTTAGAGTGTCCGGACCTGCGCCAGGTGGCGCCCGCGCGCGATGTTGATCGCGTCGGCCAGCATGCCGTAGGCGGTTGTCATCGGGCCGGGGTCGCGCTCGATAATGGTGAGGCGGGGCAGCACGTCCGTCTCAAAGTCGATGATGTTGGTCGTACCGGTGATACCGGCCAGCGCATCCCCGATGGGGACGTGCTGCGGGCCGACCCTGGTCGTGACGGAGCCGTCGGGCTGGCACTCGGCCTCGCAGATCAGGCGAATACGCTGCCCGGCGGCCCCGGCGACCTGAACGTCGGCCAGGGTGATGCCGTCGATACCGGCCCGCTCCACATCGGCGGGGCGCAGGTCGGCACCCATCAGGACGTTAGCCAGGATCACGGTTTTGATGGCCGCATCCCAGCCGTCAATGTCAAGCGAGGGGTCGGCCTCGGCGATGCCGATCTTCTGGGCGGCCTTGAGCGCCGCGTCGAAGGTCATGCCGTCGCTCTCCATGCGGGTGAGGATGTAGTTGGTCGTGCTGTTGAGAATACCGCGCGCCCGGTTGATCTGGAGGGCGGGCAGCCCCTCGCGCCCGACGCCCAGCACCGGCGCGCCGTCCATCACGGACGACTCAAAGAAGTAGCCCACCCCCTGGCGGGCGGCAAGTTCGCTCAATTCCCGGTAGCCGAAGGCGACAGGTCCTTTGTTGGCGCTCACGACGTGGATGCCTCGCTCAAGCAGGCTGTAGGTGTAGGCCAGAGCAGGCTGGCCGTCCTGGGGGTTGGTGGGCGTGCATTCCACGACCAGGTCGGCGGGGCAGTCGGTCAGGAAGTGCCACGTGTCTTTGAGGGGCGATCCCTGGTGCAGGCCGTCCAGCGAGCCGTAGCGCACGGCGTCCAGGGCGGTTTGCAGGCTGATGCCCGTCGAGTCAATGGCGCGCCCGTGGCTGGCGGTGCTGATGCCGATCACCCGTATCTGGATGCCGTAATCGGCACGCAGCATCTCTTGTTTGTCGAGAATAAGTTTGCCGAAGGCACGACCCACATTGCCAAATCCGAGCAGGGCGACGTTCAACAGCATGACACACTCCAGGTGGCAGGGGCACAAACGTAACATGCCCCCACAAGCATACCCCCGAAAGACATTTCGTGGGCTACTTCAGGGGCAGTGCGAGGCGGCAAGTCATCGAGTTCAGGTACATATGCACGCCAGACAATCTGGAAACTGCTGCCGGTTGGAGCCTGGGCGTTTGCTTACGCGTCAGGCTCCCCGGCCCCGGCGGCCTGCTCGTCCCGCTGGATCATGGTGTGCAGCACCTCTCCGGCGAAGCGGCAGAGCAGCGTCAGCAGGGTTTGATCGGGTGTGCCGAAGCGCAAGCCGCTCTGCTTGTTCAGCACTTCGATCACGCCCAGGATTCTCCCCCCACCGACGATGGGCGCAGCCAGGATGGAGTTGGTCTGAAACTCGAAAGCCTGGTCGACCCCGGCGTAGAATCGATCGTCGGCGTAGGCGTTGTTGACAATCGTCGGCTGCTCGTTCTTGACGACCCAGCCCGCGATCCCCTTTCCGGGGGGAATGCGGTGCCCGGACAGCGGCTCCTGGCCGATGTCGCCGTGCGCCAGTACGAAGACCAGTTCCTCGGTTTCCTCGTCGACCACCAGCAGGGAGCCATCGTTGGCGTTGGTGACAACCATGGCGTTGTGCAGCATACGGTCCAGCAGCGGCATGATCTGCGCGCTGGGGTCCAGGTCGTCGACGGCGTCCATCAGGGCGTGCAACGCATCGAGGTACTCTCGCAGTGTCCGCACCTCCTCGCGTAAGGATTCGTTCTCTTCCTGCAGGCGGGCCACTTCCCGCCTCAAGGTTCGGCTGAGATCGCTCATTGGCTCTCCCTCTTTCCACACTAAGACAAAGCGATAAGTCCATACCCTCCAGCCTGCAATTATGCTCGATGTCAGTCTATCATAAAGCGGGATTGCGAACAAGGTAGCCGGGTCGGCAATTGCCGGGGGGCGAGCGCCGATTTGTCCTTTTATGTGAGACGCCTGGACGGGTGCCGGGGTTCCCCCGCCTGCTGAGGAAACCGGGCAGCCGGTGTGTATATTGAGCGGATGCCTGCTGCGCGTGGTACAATTCAGCCCGCGTGAACGGGTGTGCACATCCCGAAGGTGAATTGAGGTTGTGATGAAACGATGGCGACGCTGGGGTTTGCTGGTGCTTGGCCTGGCGATCAGCGCCGTGTTCCTCTACATGGCGCTGAAGGGTTTGAATCTGCGGCAGGTCTGGATCGGCCTGCAAGAGGCCAACTACTGGTGGATCGTTCCCGGCGTGGCCGTTTACTTCGTCGCGGTCTGGGCGCGGACGTGGCGCTGGCACTACCTGCTGCGGCCCATCAAGCACATCCGGCTGGGGGTGCTTTTCCCGGTGGTCGTGATCGGCTACATGGGCAACAACGTCTATCCCTTCCGGGCGGGGGAGGTGATCCGCGCCTGGGTGCTGAAGCGCAACGAGGCGGTGAGCATCAGTGCCTCGCTGGCGACGATCATCGTCGAGCGCATCTTCGACGGGCTGGTGATGCTGCTCTTCGTGTTCGTCGCCCTGCCGTTTGCGCCCGTCCCGCCGCCTTTTGACCGGATCGTGATCTGGATGACGGCCCTGTTCTTCGGCGCGCTGGCCGCTTTCTTCGTGCTGGCGCTGCGCCCGGAGTTCACCCGGTGGCTGTACAGCGGGGTCATCCGGCGCCTCGTCCCCGGCGAGCGGGCGCGGGAGGGGGTGCTTGCCATCGCCGATCGCTTCATGGATGGGCTGGCGTCGCTGCGCAGCCCCGGCGCGATGCTGATGACGATGGTCAGCTCGATGCTGATCTGGCTGACCGAGACGACCAAGTACTGGTTCGTGATGCACGCCTTTAACTTCGAGACGAGCTTCTTTGTGCTGATGCTGATGACGGCTGTCGTCAACCTGGCGACGACGATCCCAAGCTCGCCGGGCTACGTCGGCACCTTTGACGAGCCGGGCATCGAGGTTCTGAAGGCTTTCGGCGTCGAGGCCAACGTCGCGGGGGCCTACACGCTGATCCTGCATGCGGCGCTGTGGCTGCCGATCACGCTGTTGGGGTTCTACTACATGGCGCGGCTGGGCGTGGGGTGGCACGATTTCGCGCAGGCAACCCAGGCGGCCAAGGAGCTTGAGGCCGGAGCACCGTGAGCATGCCCCGCCGGATCACCAACACCGAGAGGACGCGTTAATGAAAATCGCCATCATCGGCGGGGGCACAGCCGGGCTGGCCGCCGCCTACGACCTCACCAAAGCCGGGCACGCCGCCACCATCTTCGAGGCCGAGCCCGATGTAGGCGGGCTGGCCGCCGGGTTCAAGGACGAACGGTGGGACTGGTCGCTGGAGAAGTTTTACCATCACTGGTTCTACAACGATCACGACGTGCTCGACCTGATCGAGGAGCTGGGCTGCGCCCACAAGGTGTACTTCTCCACGCCGACCACCAGCTACTACCACGAGGCGGGCAGCTTCGCGCTTGACAGGGCCGTGCTGCCTATCCCGCTCCTAGCGCGGGTGGTCAACGTGCTCGGCATGCCGCATCTGTCCCTGATCGACAAATTACGCTTCGGGCTGATGGGCCTGGTGATGACCCTCTACCGCAACGGGGTCACGTTGGAGAAGCACACCGCCGACACCTGGGCGCGGCGCTGGGTCGGCGACGCCGCCCACGAGCTGATCTGGCGTCCGATGCTGATCGCCAAGTTCGGGGCGCTGTACGACCGGGTCAACATGGCCTGGCTATGGGCGCGCCTCTACAAGCGCACCGCCCGGCTGGGCACCTACGAGGGTGGCTTCCAGGCGTTCATGGACGACCTCGCCGCGCGGGTGACCGGGCAGGGAGGCGAGTTAAGGCTGGGGACACCTGTGCGGGCGCTCACGCCTCGTCAGGGTGGCGGCTACACGGTTGGCTTTAGGGGCGGCTCACTGGACGTTGATCAGGTGCTGAGCACCACCTCGCCGCGCCTGCTGGCCCGCTTGGCCCCCGGCCTGCCGGACGACTACCGCCAAAAACTGGAGACGCTCGTCAGCGTGGGGGCGCTGTCGATGATCCTGGCGCTGGATCGCCAGTTGATGACCGACGGCACGTACTGGCTCAACCTGCCCGCCCGCAGCGCCGACAAGCGCGCCAACCCCTTTCCCTTCCTGGCGCTGGTGGAGCATACCAACTGGCTTGACAGGCAGCACTACGGCGGCGATCACCTGGTCTACCTGGGCGATTACCTGCCCGCCGACCACGAGCACTTCGGCCTGAGCGACGACGAGCTGGCCGCACGGTATCTGCCCTCGCTGGCGCGGGTCGCCCCCGACTTTTCGACCGGCTGGATTCGGAAGCGGTGGGTGTTCCGCGCGCCCTACGCGCAGCCGGTGCCCTTCGTCAACCACTCGCAGACCATCCCCGCCATCCGCACGCCGCTGGCGGGCCTGTACTTCGCCTCGATGAGTCAGGTGTATCCCTGGGATCGGGGAACCAACTACGCGGTGGAGATCGGGCGGCGGGCGGCGCGGATGATGACCGAGGACGCCGCCGGGTAGAAGGCGAATCAAAAACCTGGCACACCAGGGGTGCCAGGTTCGGAGTGGTCAGAGCGGGTAAGGGGACTCGAACCCCTGACATTCAGCTTGGGAAGCTGACGTTCTACCGCTGAACTATACCCGCATCAGGGCCAATTATACATCGATTCCAGCAGATCGCAACGTCGGCGCGGCGTCGCCGCTCACCTCTCTTCCGGCCCCCGGTAAGGTCAGAAGTCGCGGCGGCTGAAGATCCACATCGCAAGCCCCAGCAGGGCCAGCGTGTAGATCGCCGCGTAGACGACAAATGCCGGGGAGGGCTGGCTGGTGACCGAAAAAGGCGAGATCTGCAATCCAAACAGCGTGGCGGGCTGCATCAGTGTCGCCGCGTAGCGCCACAGCGCTTCGCTGGGCATCAGCAGGCTGGCGGTGATGCCGATGTCGCGCGCGGTCTGGCTGTTAAACAGCGTCCCGATCTGCTCCACCCAGCCGCCGACGAAGGCCACACCGTACAGCATGAAGCACAGGACGCCGTTAGCCAGCGTGCCCAGGATCGTGCCGCCGAGCAGCGTCACGCTCAGCACGGTCAGGCTCTCCAGGATCAGGGTCAGCAGGCCGCCCAGCGGGTTGGGCGGCAGGTAGCCGGTGATCACGAAAATCGGGATCATGACGCCCAGTGCGAGCATGGCGGTGTAGAGTGTCATCATCGCGGCGTGGCCCAGCCACTTGCCCAGCACGATCTCCCAGCGGCGGATCGGCTTGGCGGCGATGGCGTGGATGGTGTTGTTCGCGATCTCGGAGGAGATCGTGCCCACGGCCGTCAGCACGGTCACCATCACGACCAGGAAGTTGACCACGTACAGGCCGACGGTCAGAAACGTGCTGGAAAACATAGTGAACTCGCGGCCTGTCATCCTGTCCATACTGCGGGTAAAGTCGCTGTATGCGAAGTAGAACCCGGTCGAGAACAGCGCGATGAAGGTGAGCCCCATCGCCAGGCCGAGCCACAGTAGCTTGCGCCGCCGGGCCTCGTGAAAGGTCAGGCGGGTGATGACGCCGATCTGGTACAGCGAACCCGGTGCGGTTGTCATCGGACTGGCTCCTCCTCTGCTGCCTGGTCTTCCATGATCTGCACGAAGAGTTCTTCGAGCGACAGGTGGGTGGGGGAGAGCGCGTAGACGCGCATGCCCTGCCCGACCAGCCAGGCATTGAGTTCCGGCAGGCGGCTCTCGTCCGGCAGCGTGAGGGCGACCTCGCGCCCGTTGACCTGTACGAGGCGCTCACCCCATCCGGCCAGGTCGTCGAGCAGCCCCGGCGGCACCGCGTCGAGGCGCAGGCGCACGCGCACCAGCCCGGCTGACAGCTCGTCTATCGCCCCGGCCCGCACCACGCGCCCCTGCCGGATGAAGGCCACACGGTCGCAGGTCACCTCGACCTCGCTCAGCAGGTGCGAGTTCAAAAAGATGGTCGTGCCCTCGTCGCGGGCCTCGCGGATCACGTCGCGCACCAGCAGCCGCCCGAAGGGGTCCAGGCCGGAAGTCGGCTCATCGAGGAAGACCAGCCTGGGGCGCGGCAGCAGTGCCATCGCCAGCCCGATGCGCTGGAGCATCCCCTTGGAGTAAGCCTTCAACTGCTTGTGCGAGGCGTCGGCCAGCCCGACCCGCTCCATCAGGTCGGTGATGCGGTCGGCGCGGTCGGCCTTGCTCATGCCGTAGAGCTGCCCGTGCAGATCGAGGAACTCGTCGGCGTGCAGCCACTCGTGGAAGCGGAAGTGCTCCGGCAGAAAGCCGACCCCGACGCGGGCCTGTGGGTCCTCGATAGGCGTGCCCAACAGCAGGCCGCTTCCGGAGTCGGGCCGGACCAGCCCCAGCAGCATCTTGATCGAGGTCGTCTTGCCCGCGCCGTTCGGGCCGAGAAAGCCAAACACCTCGCCGCGCCTGACGCTCAGCGTCAGTGCTTCGACGGCGACCGTGTCCTCGTTGTACACCTTGCGAAGCTCGAAAGTCTCAATGGCATCGCCCATATGTTATCCTTCACGCCGTGAATGTATCCGGTCTCCTGTCGGGAAACTGCGCCGGACACCATCATACCGCCAATCGAGGGAAATGACACAGGCGGGGTGACGATCTCACCCCACCTGTGTGTCGATCCGGCTATCGCGGGTTACTTGAGCGAGTCGGCGATGTCCATCAGATCGGAGGTGCCGATGTCTTCGCCGGTGATCATGTACACCTTCCCGCCCTTCTGCCACAGCAGCGTCCTGTTCCTGTGGTACATGCCGTTGTCGTCGATGTCCCCCTGCTCCTCGAAGAACAGACCGGTGGTGCCGTCCACGTTGATCTCCTGCACGGTAGCCAGGTCGGTCGGGATCGGCAGGACGAGCGTGGTCGTCCAGTCGATCTTCTCGCTCAGGCGGGCGGCTTCCTCAGGCGACATGCCGAGCAGTTGCAGCATTGCCTCGCCGAGCTGCTGCGGGTCGATGTCGCCCGGAACCTCGGCCTCCGGGCTGGGCATCTGCGCCACCACGAAGCTACCCGAATCATCTTCCTCGCCGTAGTCGTCGTAGGCCAGCGCCACGCCCGCCGGGATGGTTATCTCGAAGGGCTGCCCATCGATCTCTTCGGGCAGAAGCTCCGGGTCAAGGCCCAGCACGCTGAAGACCTCGCGCATCGCCTCGAGATTCGGGGTGAAGCGCGCCTTTTGCAGCTCGCTGACCGTGATCTCCGATGGGTCGCCGTAGCCTTTCGGTACGCGCAGCTTGAACCCGACCACGTCGGCGGCCTCGTCCAGCGAGTCAACTTCGTAGACATCACCCTCTTCCAGGATCTCCTGCTCGCCGAAGTACATGTTCTCGTCAATCGCCTCGTTGATCTCCTCCAGCCGCTCCGGGGAGACTTCAACGACGACGAAGCGCTCGACGCGGAACAGGCTCAGGAACTCGCTGGCGAGGGCGCGAACCGGCGCGAGCGAGAACAGACCGGCGAGAACAACCAGCGCGGCGACGCCGGTCAGGACGCGCTGGAGGCGTTTGTCACTCCTGATTTTTTCAAACATGGGTATCACGTGTCTCCTTTCCTTATCTTCCATCAGTGTGGTTTGCAGGTCGGCCAGGGCACGCCGGGCGTCGGCCCGCTCAAACGGGCCGGGGCTGAGCGCGGACAGCAGTCGCGAGACGCGGCCCGCGTCGGCCTCTAAGAGACGCAGGCGCTCCTGACAAACCTGACACGTTGCAACGTGTGCCTCGACGGCTTGCTGCTCTTCAGGCGGGAGTTGCCGGTCCCGGTATGCCATGAGCGTGCCGTCGTTAAGATGACGCATTCTCGAATTCCTCCTCACCATACGCGGCGCGGAACGCCCGTTGTGCGCGCGCCAACAGCGTGCCGACCGAGCCGGGTGCAACGTCGACAATGTCCGCCAGTTCGCGGTAGCTGAAGCCCATCTCACGCAGGATGAGCAGCTTGGCCGCACGTGGGGGGAGCTTCGCCAGCGCCACCCGCACGCGCTGCCGGGCCTCCCGGCGGGCGACCTCGTCTTCGGTGCGGGGCGGGGGTTCGACGGCCTGGCCTGCGGCGCGTTCACGGTGGGCACGGCGGCGCTCGGCGCGGAGGGCGTTGTAGCCGCTGTTGACGGCCACGCGGTACAGCCAGCCCGCGACGTTCTCCCCGTGTTGGAGCGGACGCTGGTAGAGTTTCATGAACACGTCCTGCGCGAGGTCTTCCGCCTCGTGGCGGGTGCCTGTCAGGCGGAACAGTACACCGTAAACCATGTCGTAGTGCCGTTGGAAAAGCTCCACGAAGGAGGCTTCGTCCCCCTCGTGGAAGCGCCGCAGCAGCAGCGCGTCGGAAGTTATCGTCACTGGATCGTCCCCGTCTGCAATCATTACACCCATCACCCCTCTAAACACCCCGCGACCGTGTTTTGTGACAGGGTCGTCTGGTCGTCCTGTGCCGCCGGAGCGGGGCCGATTTCGGTCCTGATGAAGAGTACCAGATCTGGCGGTGCGGCATCAAAAAACGGCCTCTCGCTCTGTTTTCAGGAGCGAGAAGCCGCTTTCCCGGCAAGGCCGGGGGGCTATTCTTCGATCCGCTCGACGACGATTGAGCAGTTGGTGACCAGCGCCGCAATCGCGCCAATCGCCGCCCACACCGGTATGAGCGCAATGCCAACCACGCCCAACGTGAGCGGAACCTCGATCAGCGTACTGCCTTCCTCGTTCTTGATGATGAGGCGGCGGACGTTGCCCTCGTGTACGATCTCCCTGACCTTGGCGACCAGGCGCTCGCCGGAAACCCGAAATTCCTCAGTCTTGACTTTTTCCTCACTCATTTGTCCTCTCCTTGCATAGGTGCAGTCTTTCGTCCTGCGCCACCCACGCTGCCGCGTGCGGCGGCGGCATTCTACTATCCCTGTACGCGCAGAGTGTGGCCAGGGTTCCTGATTGTTGCTCGATTCGCGGATCTCGGCCACATCGTGACCGGACTCTCGCCAATGTGACGGGCCAGGGACAGGCAACTCGTGCTGTGTTAAGTTGGTTTTGGACGCATTGTCGCCCAGGCCCTCACCCGCCTTCGCCCGACCTACGGTCGCGACCTCCGGTCGCGCTCAGTCTGCCCTCTCCCTCAGGGAGAGGGCGAATCGAGGACGGCCTAGCCGTCCGAGATGGGTGAGGGCAGTATCGCAATCGACGCAATCGAGGAGCAGTTTAGCAGTATATGCAAGGCTCAGTAACCCAAAAGGCCGACCCCGCTGTGAGGTCGGCCTCCGTGTTCTTATGTTGGCTCTATCGCTATCCGGTGAGCAGCAGCAGCGCGGCCTGTGCCATGTCGTAGAAGGGGGTGGGGAAGATGCCCAGCAAGAACGTGCCGATGGCCGTCACGGCCAACGCCAGCCCCAGCGGGAGCCGCACCGTGACCGCGCCCTCACCTTCACGCATCCACATCACGACCACCACGCGCAGGTAGTAGAACGCGCTTATCAAGCTCGTCAACGCGCCGACGATCAGCGCAATAACGAGCAGCGTGGCCGGCAGCGGCGCGGCGATCCCGGCGGCTTCAATCCCCGCCTTGAACACGAACACCTTCCCGATCATGCCCGCGCTGGGCGGGAAGCCGATCAGTGAGAACATGAAGAGCGACATCATGATCGCTATCAGGGGGCGCGTCCTGGCCAGCCCGGCGAAGTCGTCGATCTGGTTGCCGCTCCCGTCGTCCCGCTCGACAGCAATCGCCACCGCGAACGCGCCCAGGTTGGTGAACGTGTAGGCCAGCAGGTAGAAGATCGCCGAGGTGACCGCAGCGTCCGGGTCAACCTGCGCGGCTGCGACCGCGACCAGGATGTACCCCGCGTGGGCGATGCTGGAGTAGGCCAGCATGCGCTTGATGTTGGTCTGCGAGATGGCGACCACGTTGCCCAGGATCATCGTCAGACAGGCGATGATCGACACCAGGATGCCCCACTCGGTCGCGATCTCCGGGAAGGCACCGACCAGCACGCGCAGCAGCGCGGCGAACCCGCCCGCCTTGGCCCCGACCGACATGAAGGCCGTCACCGGCGTGGGCGCGCCCTCGTACACGTCAGGCGTCCACATGTGGAAGGGCACCGCGGCCACCTTGAAGCCCAACCCGACCAGCACCAGCCCCATACCGATGAAGGCCAGGATCGGGTTGGTGGCCTCGCCGGACAGCGCCGCGACGATGCCCGACAGGGCGGTCGTCTGGGTGCCGCCGTAGACCAGCGCGATGCCGTACACCAGGAAGCCGCTGGCGAACGCGCCCAGCAGGAAGTACTTCATCGCCGATTCTTCGGACTTGACGTGCGGGCGCGCAAACCCGGCCAGCACGTAGAGCGGGATGCTGAGCAGCTCCAGCGCCAGGAAGACGACGATCAGGTCGGCGGCCATCGACATGAACACCATGCCCGACGTGGTGAACAGCAGCAGTGTGTAGTACTCACCACGCTCGATGCCGCGCCGGGGCAGGTAGTTCTGGGCGACCAGGATGCCGATAAAGGCTGCCAGCAGGAACACCCCCTGCAAAAACAGGGCGAAGCCGTCAACGATCAGCATGCCGCCGAACACGGGCAGCGCCGCGCCGGGAGGGTGCCCAATCGCCTGTAGGGCGAGCACCACCGCCGAGGCAACCACCAGCCCCACGGCCAGCCAGGCCGTCCAATATTTGTGTTTGGGGTCAATGAACAGGTCTACGATAACCAGCACGCACGCCCCCAGCACCAGCACCAGGGCCGGGGAAATGGCGACCAGGTTGATCGCTCCGAGTGTTGGGAGCTGCATCGTTACTTCCTCTCGCGTTAGGGCAGGCTGGCAGCGATGGACGGCATCACACCCAGCAGCACCTGCACCGACGGTGCCATCAGGTCGAAGAACGGCTTGGCGTACAGTCCGATCCAGAAGATCAGGATCACGATCGGGACCAGCGTCACCACCTCGCGGAAGCTGAGGTCGATCAACTTTTCGTTTTCGGCCTTATCCAGCGGCCCCAGAAAGACCTTCTGGAACATGAAGAGCAGGTAGATGGCGGCCATGATGATGCCCAGTGCAGCGAAGACGACGAACAGCCAGGGCCGCGCGCCCAGCGAGGGCGCGTTGAACGACCCCAGCAGGATGGTGAACTCGCCGACGAAGCCGTTCAGGCCGGGCAGTCCCATCGAGGACAGCGTGACGATCAGCATCAGCGCGCTGTAGACGGGCATCACCCGCCAGACGCCGCCGAAGGCGTCCAGGTCGCGCGTGTGGCGGCGCTCGTAGATCATGCCGACCAGCAAGAATAACGCGCCCGTGCTCAGCCCGTGGTTGATCATCTGAAGAATCGCGCCCTGGATGCCGATCGGGTTGAGCGAGGCGATGCCCAGCATCACGAAGCCCAGGTGACTCACCGACGAATAGGCGACCAGCTTCTTCACATCGGTCTGGGCGTAGCTGACCCACGCGCCGTATATAATGCCGATCACGGCCAGCGCCGCGATGTAGGGCGCAAAGGTGACCGACGCGTTGGGGAAGAGCGGCAGGTTAAAGCGGATGAAGCCATAAGTCCCCATCTTAAGCAAGACACCGGCCAGGATGACCGAGCCTGCCGTTGGCGCTTCGACGTGTGCGTCGGGCAACCAGGAGTGCAGCGGCCAGATCGGCACCTTGATGGCGAAGGCGATGCCGAAGGCCAGGAACAGCCACAACTCCAGCGCGCGCGGGATGTCGAGGCCGATCAGGTCGGGCAGGAAGAACGTCCCGCCCCGGATGCCCAGCCACAGGATCGCCAGCAGCATCAGGATCGACCCGGCCATCGTGTACAGGAAGAACTTGATGGCGGCGTACAGGCGGTTCGGGCCGCCCCACAGGCCGATCAGGAAGTACATCGGCACCAGGGTGAACTCCCAGAAGATGTAAAACAGGAAGAGGTCGGTCGCCATGAACACGCCCACCATGCCGACCTCAAGCAGCAGCATGAAGGCGTAGTATGCCTTGAGGCGGTCCTCGATGGCCGACCACGACGAGAGAATGGCAATCGGGCTGAGCAGCGTGGTCAGCAGCACCAGCAGGATGCTCAGGCCATCGACGCCCAGCGCATAGCTGATGTTGGCGCTGGGAATCCAGTCAACGCGGCCTGCCCAGTGCATCTGGCCGTCCAGCGCGAACGGCTTGCTGAGCAAGAAGAGCGAGACGACGAAGGTGACGAGCGAGAAGAAGAACGCCGTCCACTTCATGAAGTTCTCGAACTTGCGCGGCGTCAGGATGACGACCACAAAGCCGATCAACGGCAGCGCCAGAATAAGTGTGAGAAAGGTTGGAAAATTCGACATACCTGCTCCTCGCGGTAGCGGTAGCGTTCGTCCCGCCCCTCAAGCGATCAGGGCGGAAGCTACAGGCTCATCATAAGAACCGAATTGCCAGATAAACCAGAACCAGCACCACGCCCAGCGCGACGGCCAGCGCGTAGTTGCGCACGTAACCGGTCTGGACGCGGCGCAGACTGCGCGATGACCCGCCGATCACCTGGGCGATCCCGTTCACAGCGCCATCGACCACCCCCTGATCGATAGGCTTGCTTAAAATCGTGGCCCATCCCTGGAAGGCGGCGGTGATGATGCTGTCGTGTACGAAGTCGTGCCAGAAAGCCCAGTCAACGGCGTTTGCCAGGAACGCGCCCAGCCGGTTGTAGGGCCTGACGATGATGGCCTGGTAGAATTCGTCCCAGTACCACTTGCGGTTAAGGAAGGTGAAGATCGGCCCGGTGGCGGACAGTGGGTCGGCCTGGCCCTCCTTCATGGGCCTGGCCCCGTAGACCAGATAGCTCAACGCGATGGCGATCAGGGCCAGCACGGTCGAGATCCCGGCGACGGTCAATGAGAAGCCCTCGCCGGGGCCGGGAACGTGGGCGTTGGCGACGGCGTGGTGCAGCCCCTCGGCCAGGAAATGCAGCCTGCCAAACGGCAGGTTCATCAGCCCGCCGACGACCGACAGCCCGGCCAGGATGACCAGCGGTGTGGTCATGAGCGGCGCGCTTTCGTGGGCGTGCCGCGTGGCCTCGCTGCGCTCGTCGCCGAAGAAGATCATCAGGATCTGGCGGCCCATGTAAAAGGCGGTGAAGAAGGCCGCCACCGTCAGCAGGACGTAGACCAGGGTGTTGGTGCGGCTGGCGTCGAGCAGGATCTCGTCCTTGCTCCAGAAGCCCGCCAGCGGCGGGATACCGGCCAGCGTCAGCGCCCCGACAATGTACACCCAGGTGGTGATCGGCATGTGCTTACGCAGGCCGCCCATGTTGCGCATGTCCTGCGGGTCGAAGCCATGCTCCTCATGGCCGCCCGCGTGCGCGACGGCGTGATGCCCGTGCTCTATGCCGTGAATGACCGACCCGGCGCTCAGGAAGAGCAGCGCCTTGAAGAAGGCGTGCGTCGCCAGGTGGAACAGCCCGGCGACGTAGCCGCCCAGCCCGACCGCCGCGATCATGAAGCCAAGCTGACTGATGGTCGAATAGGCCAGCACGCGCTTGATGTCGAACTGGCCGACGGCGATGGTGGCCGCCACGAAGGCCGTCAGCCCGCCGATCACGGCCACCGTCGTGCTGCTGACCGGGGCCATGGCGAACAGCACGTTGCTGCGCGCGATCATGTAGATGCCCGCCGTGACCATCGTCGCGGCGTGGATCAGCGCGCTGACCGGCGTCGGCCCGGCCATCGCGTCGGGCAGCCACACGAAGAGCGGTATCTGGGCGCTCTTACCCGTCGCGCCGAGCAGCAGCAGCAGCGTGATCACCGTCGCCACCAGCCCCAGCGTCGGCCTCAGCGAGCCGAGCGCGATGGGCGTCGTGAAATCCCCCACTGCGGCGTGCTCCGCCTCGTGCGCTTCCCCGGCCTCGGCGGGCGCGTCGGCGGCGCTGATCGCCAGGCACTCGGCCTGCGATGCGCCCTGCATGCACTCGGCGCGCGCAAACGCGTCGTCAAACTGGAGGGTGCCAAAGGTCCAGAAGATCAGCATGATCGCCAAGACCATCCCGAAGTCGCCGATGCGGTTGACGACGAAGGCTTTGGTGCCCGCGCCGGAGTTGTACCAGCCTTTGTCCGGGTCGTCGAACCAGAAGCCGATCAACAGGTAGCTGCACAGCCCCACCAGCTCCCACCCGACGAACATCATCAGGTAGTTGCTGCCGGTGACGAGAACCAGCATCGACCCCAGGAACAGGTTGAAGAAGGTGAAGAAGCGCGAGTAGCGGCGGCGCTTGAACATGAGCGCCTGTTCCTCTGTATAGTGGCGCTTGTGGATCTGCTCCTCGATGTCGCCGTGCATGTAGCCGATGGCGTAGATGTGGATCAGCGTCCCCACCCCGGCCACGACCAGCATCATCACCGCCGAGAGCATGTCGACCTTGAAGGTCCACGAAATGTCGAGGATGTGCTCTCCGACCTCGAAGCTCATCCAGGTGAAGAACGGCACCTCCGTGCCCTCCGGGTGGCCGAACAGCCCGATCAGCATCAACACGGCGACCACAAACGAGCAGGCCGCCAGGAGCGACGCGACGACGCCCGGCCCTTTGCTGTCCCTGGTTGGCATCAGCATGCGCCCGAAGAAGGCGTTGATCACCACGCCTGCAAAGGGAAAGAGAACGATCAGCGGGACAATTGAAAACAGTCCGTCCATGCAGCCTATCCTGTCGCTAATGGTATGAACACGAGACGGTCAGCCTTCCATCTCATGCAGCTCGTCAATGTCGATGCTTTGTTTGGTGCGGAAGATAGCCACGATCAGCGCCAGACCAACCGCGACCTCGGCAGCCGCCACCGTCATCACGAAGAAGACGAAAGCCTGCCCGCCCAGGTCGAGAAACGAGCGGGCGAAGGCCACAAAGGTCAGGTTGGCCGAGTTAAGCATCAGTTCAATCGACATGAAGATCAGAATGGCGTTGCGCCGGATCAGCACGCCCGCCACGCCAATCGCGAACATGACCGCGCTCAGAATGAGGTAATAGGTTGTCGGCACTAAGAAGCTTACCTGTTCCATGCCAGCCCCCGGATTGAATAAAGGCGCTCAGTCGGTTGACGCCGACTCGGCCACGTTCGACTTCCGTTTTGCTTTTCTCTCGTCCCTGGTCAGCACCACCGCGCCGATCATCGCCACCAGCAGCAGCACGCCGGTCAGCTCGAAGGGAAAGACGTAGTTTTTAAACAATTCCTCTCCTAGCGCCTGCGGGCTGCCGTAGACCCCGGCCACCTCGCTGGCCGGGTCGATTGGCCCTACGCTGGCGAGCCGAATCCCGGCCTGCGGGCTGAACAGGATGACGGCGGCGACGGCGATCATGAGCAGCACCAGCACAATCGCCAGCGGTGCCTGCCAGCGCAGCCGCGACGAGAGCGGCACGCGCTCGGCTCCCAGCAGCATGATCACGAAGAGAAACAGCACCATGATCGCCCCGGCGTAGACGGTGACCTGCACCATCGCCAGGAAGGGCGCGCTCAACCCCAGGTAGAACAGCGCGATGCACACGAAGTTGATCACCAGGAAGAGCGCCGCGTGGACGGCGTTGGTGCTGGTCAACATGCCGATGGCCGCCGCAACCGCGACCAGGGCGAGTAACAGGAACAGAATCGTCCCAAGCATAAGTCCAGACTTCCTTGCCTATTCAGGATTTTCCATATCCGGGATGGCCCGGTCAAACGCGCCCGGCTCGACCTGCTGCGGTGTGTCCTGTGCCCCTTCCGGCGGCGGGACGAGCAGCATCTCCTTGGTGTAGATGGCGCTCTTACGATCGTAGAATGATAGCTCGATGTCGTGTTCGAGCACAATCGCCTCGGTCGGGCAGGCGTCCTGACAGTAGCCGCAGAAGATGCAGCGCAGCATGTTGATCTCGTAGGTCTTGGCGTAGCGCTCGCCCGGCGAGTAACGCTCCTCGTCGGTGTTCTCAGCCGCCTCGACCCAGATGGCGTCGGCGGGACAGGCCGCCGCGCATAGTGCACAGCCGATGCACTTCTCCAGGCCGTTGTCGTAGCGCTTAAGCTCGTGGCGACCCTTGAAGCGCTTGTGCAGCGGGCGCACCTGCTCCGGGTACTGGATCGTGACGGGCGGCCTGATGACGTGCTTGATGGTCGTCGCCAGCCCTTCGAAGAGCGCAAAAGTTTGTCTGATCATTCTGCCTTGCCTTCTCTACACAGTCACGAAGCCGGGAAAAACATCCAACACAACCAGAATCGCAGTCACAGCCGTATTGACCAGCGCGACCGGCACCAGCACCTTCCAGCCAAACGCCATCAGCCGGTCGTAGCGAATACGCGGGAACGTGGCCCGCAGCCAGATAAATATCATCAGGCCCACGATCACCTTGCCTAAGAGGATGACCGGCCCCATCCAGCCGCCCAGCAGGTTCTCTAGGCCGAATAACCGGTAGCCGCCGAAGAACAGCGCCGAGGCGATGACGCTCACCGCGATCATCTTCATGTACTCGGCCATGAAAAACCCGGCGAACTTCATCCCGCTGTACTCGGTGTGGTACCCGGCCACCAGTTCCTGCTCGGCTTCGGGCATGTCGAAGGGTGTGCGGTTGGTCTCGGCCACGATCGCGATCATGAAGATGATCCCGGCCACCGGCTGCAAGAAGAACATCCACAGCCGCTGCTGCGCGTCGATGATGTCGGCCAGGCTCATCGAACCGACCACCATGATCGGGCCGAGCACCGCGAGACCCATCGCGATCTCGTAGCTGATCATCTGCGCCGAGGAGCGCAGCCCGCCCATCATCGCGTACTTGCTGGCCGACGACCATCCGGCCAGCACGATCCCGTACACCGCAATCGACGTGACCGCCAGGATGTACAGCACCCCGACGTTAACGTCCGCCAGGCCCAGCGTGGTGACGTGGCCGAAGAGGTTCACCTGCCCGCCGAACGGCACCACGGCCAGCACGATCAGCGCCGGGACGGCTGTGATGGCCGGGGCCAGCGTGAAGACCACCTTGTCGGCCTGGGCGGGGATGAGGTCCTCTTTGAAGAAGAGCTTCAGCGCGTCGGCCCAGGGTTGCAAAAGCCCGAACGGGCCTGCCCGGTTGGGGCCGAGGCGCACCTGGATGCGGGCGATGAAGCGCCGCTCCAGCCAGGTGGCATACGCGAAGCCGATCAACAGGCCGACGATGATGAGGATCGACTTGACGGTCGCGTCGATCAGGAAGATGACAAAGTTGCTCATGCGTTAACTCTCTCCAGCTTGCCAATCTGGGCAACGGTGGCCGCATGGGGCGCTCCCTGCCGCTGAAGGCGGCGCGGCATGGTCGCCACGCCTGCGGGGACGCGCCCGTCAACGTAGGCGGCTGCGGCGATCTCCTGCCCATCGACGATGACGGCCAGCATATCGCCGCTCACGACGCCAAGGCGTCCGGCGTCGGCGGGGTTCAGCCCGACGTGCGGGGCCGGGACGCGCTGATGCAGCAGGTCGGTCTTGTAGAAGACCGTCTCGGTGTCGTACACCGGCGTGACGGGCACCACGACCAAATTATCGCCGTCCGCTTTGAGAGCTTCACCGGCTTCGGCGGGCCGGGTGGAGAGCCGCGCCCTGGCATCCTCTGCCGCCGAGGGCCACTGCACGCCCAGACCGCGCGTGTTCTGGAAGGCCGCCCCACCGTAATACCGGTCATCGCCGCCAACGTCCGGCCACTGCGGCTCGACCTTTGCCAGGGTGGGGTAGGTGATGCCCTCGTAGTACGGTACGATGCGGCTGATCTCAAGCAGGACGACCGCCGCCGACGGCACAGGAGCCTGGCCGCCCAGGCGCTCGCCGATCATCTGCGCGATCAGCCAGTCAGGCAGGCTCTCGCCGACCGGCTCGACGGCGGGGTAATAACGCTGTACGCGCCGCTCACCGCTGGTGAAAGACCCTTCGCGCTCGCCTACGCTCTGCGTCGGCAGCACCACGTCGGCCAGCTCGGCGGTGGCGGTCAGGAACATGTCCTGCACGACGATGTAGCCGTTTGTATTGCGGAATGCTTCCTCGGCTGCCGGGTCGTCGACGACCGGGTCGGCCCCGGCGACGTACAGCAGCTTGAGCGAGCTGCTCGCCAGCGCGGCCAGGATGTCATTGTAACCCAGCCCCGGCTGCTCGATGGGTTGGTAGCCTGGGGCGTAATCGGGGCGGAAGCCCATGTCCGACGCGCCCTGCCCGTTGGCCGAGGGCCACACCACGATCAGGCCGTTGTTCGGGCGGCCTGCGTGTCCGGTCGCCAGCAGCAGGTTGGCCGCGGCCTGTGCCAGGTTGTGGCTGGCCCCGGCGTCAAGCCCTTCGCCGCCGACGAAGATAATGGCGTTTTCGGCCTCGGCAAACGCCTTGGCCGCTGCTCTGGCGTCGCGGCTGGCCGTGATGCCTGCCGCCTGCTCGTAGGCCGCGTCCAGCCCTTCGACCATGCGACCCGGCTTGGGCTTGCGGCTGCCCAGCATCGCGTTCAGCGCGGCGACCTCCTCACCGTAGGCGTAGCGCACGCTGTGCGCGGCGAACTTATCCAGCCGCGTCTCGCGCCCGTTGACCACGATCAACGCCGCGCCGCGCTCGGCAGCCGCCTTGACGCGCAGCCACCACACCGGCGCTTCCTGGTGCAGGTCGCTGGCGACGACCATGATCGCATCGCCCGCGCCCATGTCGCGCAGGTTGGTCCCCGCCCCGACGCCGACCTGCGCGGCGAACTCACCACCGGCCACGTGTGCGGGGTAGGGGGACAGGCTATTGCTGCCCAGGCTGCGGATCAACCCCTGGAGGGCATAGTAATCCTCATTGCTCAGCCGCCCACCGGCGATGGCGGCCACGTCCGGGCCGCTGCTCTTCAACTGGGCGGCGATCTCCTCCAGCGCCTCTTCCCAGGTCGCCTCGACCAGCTCACCGCGCTTACGCATCAGGGGCGTAGTCAGGCGCTCAGGGTGCTCCATGTAGTGATGGGCGAAGCGCCCCTTGTCGCAGATCCAGATCTCGTTGACCTGCTCGTTCTGGCGCGGCATGACGCGCTTAATGGTCGTGCGCCCGCCTGCCTCGCGGTCGGTGCGCGTGTCGTAGTTCATATTGCAGCCCACCGGGCAGTGCGAGCAGAGGGTCGCCACCTGCACCATCTCCCAGGGGCGGGCATTGAAGCGGAAATCGGCTGTGGTCAGCGCGCCCACCGGGCAGATGTCGGTCGTGTTGCCTGAGAAGATGCTGTCGAAGCCCGGCTCGCTGGCGGTGATGATCTGCTGCTTGCGCCCGCGATTGTCGAAGTACAGCACCGGGTCGCCGGCGACGATCTCCTGGAAGCGGATGCAGCGCGCGCAGTGGATGCAGCGCTCCTGATCCAGGTAGATCAGCTCGCCCAGGGGGACGTGCTTCCCCAGGTGCATCTTCTCTTCCCAGTACATACGGCTGGTGCCCGGCCCGTGACGCATGGTCAGGTTCTGGAGCGGGCACTCGCCGCCCTTATCGCAGATCGGGCAGTCGAGCGGGTGGCTGGAGAGCAGGAACTCCAGGGTCGCCCGCTGCCCGTCGAGGACCTTCTGGGACGTGGTGCGGACGGCCATCCCCTCGCGGACGGTCTGCGTGCAGGCCGTTTGCAGGGTGGGGAACCAGGCCAATTCCATCTCGCCTGTCTCGCGGTTGGCGCGCGGCAGGCCAAGCTCGATCAGGCACATGCGGCAGTTGCCGTCGTGGCCGAGCTTGGGATGGTAGCAGAAGACCGGGATGTCAATGCCGACCGACTTGGCCGCGTCGACCAGGTTCATGCCCGCCGGTACCTGGTACTCTTGATCGTCTATCGTGATGGTTACGGTATCACTCATGAAGTCAACCCCTACGGTGTGGGTTATCGGCTCAGTCGCCCGCCGCTTCGACCGGCTCCTGTGCCGGTACGTCGGTGGACTGCCCGCCGCTGACGGCTGCCTCGTAATCCTCCGTGAAGTGCTTGATCGTTGCCATGACCGGGTTCACGGCGAACTCGCCCAGCGCGCAGATGCACTTGCCGATCATCTGCCCGGCGACGCTGTTCATGGTGGCGATGTCTTCCGCGTCGGCCTTACCGCTCGCCAGGCGGTCGTAGAGACGCCTGAGCCAGTAGGTCCCTTCGCGGCAGGGCGTGCACTGCCCGCACGACTCGTGCGAGAAGAAGTGGATCATCTTCCGCGCCGCCCACGTCATGTCGACCGTCTCATCGAGCACGATGACCGACGCCGAGCCGATGGCCGTGTTCCACTTGTCGAAGCTGCTGTAGGTGATCGGCGTGTCCAGCACCTCGTCGGTGGCGGGCAGGATCGCCGCGCTCGCCCCGGCGGGCAGGATGCCCTTGATCTTCTTGCCGTCCGGCACGCCGCCCCCCAGCTCAAAGATCAGCTTGCGGAAGGTCGTGTCACCGCCGAACGGTAACTCGTAGTTGCCCGGCCTGTTGACGTGCCCGCTCAGGCAGAAGATCTTGACGCCCGCGCTGTCCTCGGTGCCGAATTGGCGGTAGCCTTCCGCGCCGTTGACGATGATGTAAGGCACGTTGGAGAGCGTCTCGACGTTGTTGATCACCGTCGGCTTGTTATACAGACCGACGTTGGCCGGGAAGGGTGGGCGGATGCGCGGCTGGCCGCGCTTGCCCTCCAGCGATTCGAGCAGCGCGGTTTCCTCGCCGCAGATGTACGCGCCCGCGCCCAGGTGGGTGCGAACGTTGCAGCTCCAGCCGGAGCCGAGGATGTTCTCGCCGATGAAGCCCTGCTCGCGGGCCTCCTCGATGCGCCGGTCCATCTCGTGCGCAATGTCCCAGAACTCGCCCCGGCAGTAGATGTAGACCGCCTCCGCCTGGATGGCGTAGGCGCAGATCAATGCGCCCTCAAGCACCTGGTGCGGGTTGCCCTCCAGAAGCTGCCGGTCCTTGAACGTGCCCGGCTCGCTCTCGTCGGCGTTGGTGGCCACGTACTTGGGGAACACGTCCTTGGGCACGAAGCTCCACTTGACGCCGGCCGGGAAGCCCGCGCCCCCGCGCCCGCGCAGGCCGGACGCCTTGACGATGTCGATCACCTCGTCCGGCGTGTGGTCGGCGAGCGCCTTACGCAGGCCCTCGTAGCCGCCGTTAGCCAGGTAAACGTCGATTTCCTTGATGTCGGGGATGTCCAGGTCTCTCAATAGAATGTGTGCCACTGAACTTACCTTCTACCTGAGTCGGTCTGTCGTCTAAACGTCTTGATGGTCACGCTTGCTGACGTAGTGCAGGCCGGGCCACTCGATATACCCGGCCGAGAGCAGCAGCGCCAGCGACGCCTCGTTGCCCGGCTCGATCATCGCGGCGATGATGCTCATGCCCTGCTCGTGCAGCACCTCTTCGGCTGCCTCGATCAGCGCTTTGGCGATGCCCTGCCGCCGGTAGTCAGGGTGGACGGCCAGCCGGTTGATCCAGCCCTTGCGCCCGTCGTGGGTAGCCAGCACCGTGCCGACCAGCTCACCCGCTTCGGTCTCGGCCCCGATGAAGGTGTGCGTCCCCCCGGCGATCTGGCGCTCAATCGCCTCCTGCGCGTCGCGGCCCCGGGGCTTGTGCGTCAGCCCCGCCGCTTCCCACAGGGCGATCATGCGCCGGTAGTCACTCGCTGTGGTAGGGTTTAGATGCCTCAGCTTCACGCCGCAGAGCCTCGATCAGTTTGTTCGCCTTGTCAAGGTCCAGATTCTCGTGGTAGTGGAAGTTAACCTGCATGACCGGCGCTTTGTCGCAGGCCGCCAGGCACATCACATTCTCCACGGTGAACAGACCATCTTCGGTCGTCTCGCCCGGCTGGATGCCCAGCGTCTCGCAGACGTGTTGGCTGAACTCCTCCGCACCGCGCAGCGCGCAGGGCAGGTCGGTGCAGATCTGGATCAAATAGCGCCCCTTGGGCTTGTCGTAGTACATCGTGTAGAAGCCCACGATGCCCTTGACGTGCGTCACGTCCAGGTCCAGGAGGTCCGCGATCTCCTGCATCGCCTCCGGCGTGATGTGGCCGTACTCTTCCTGAGCGATGTACAGCAGCGGCATCACCGCCGAGCGTTTGTCAGGGTACTTCGAGATATGGTACTCGATATCCTCTTTGTACTTGTCCAATAAGGCCATGTTTGCCTCGTGTTCGGTGTGGCAGGTTAATCCGGCGGGTGGCTACGCTTCCTGTTCCTCTGTCTCTGCTTCTGCCTTTACCTTTTCTTTTTCTTTCTTTTCCTCTTCCGGCAGGGTCTTTGCCAGATCTTTGATCTTCTTATTCAGGGTGGCGATCTTCCGGCCACGCCGGATGATGCCGGGCAGCAGGATCAGCAGCATGGTGACGATGCCCGCCAGATAGGCCACCAGCAGCACCAGCGTTACCGGGCCTTCGACGCCCCAGATCAGGAATGTGATGGGGATGACCGTCGGGTTCTGGATGGCAAACGCCACGGCCAGGACTGCCACGATCAGGGCGAGAATCAGAAACACAATTAAGAAGAACATCGGTTTACCCCCTCAGCGGTCGCAGTCACCGAGCACGATGTCGATGCTGCCGATAATACCGATCAGGTCGGCGAGCATGTACCCCTCGGCGATCCAACCCGTCGATTGCAGGTTGACGAACGAGGGCGTGCGGAAGTGGATGCGGTAGGGCTTGGGGCCGCCGTCGCTCGCCAGGTAAGCGCCTAACTCGCCGCGCGCCGACTCGATGCGCACGTACACCTCGCCCTTGGGTGGCCGGAAGCCCTCCGTCCACAGCTTGAAGTGGTGGATCACGGCTTCCATGCTCTGCCCCAATTCGGAGCGCGGCGGCGGAACGTACTTGCGGTTGTCGCTGCGGAAGGGGCCGTCGGGCAGGTTGTCAACCGCCTGGCGGATAATACGCAGCGATTGGCGCATCTCCTGGATGCGGATCAGGTAGCGGTCGTACACGTCGCAGTTTGTGCCGAGCGGGATATCAAACTCGAAGTGGTCGTAGCTGGAGTAGGGATAGGCCTTGCGGACATCGTAGTTCACGCCTGAGCCGCGCAGCAGGGGGCCGGTCAGCCCCCAGGCGATGGCCGTCTCCGGGTCGATCACGCCGATGTTCTGGGTGCGCGTAATCCAAAGCGGGTTCTTGTTGAGCAGGCGCTCGTAGTCGTCCAGCTTGGGCGGCAGGTACTCCAGGAAGTCGTGCACCGCCGGTTTGAACTCAGATGTGATGTCGCGCCACAGGCCGCCGGGCCGGATGTAGCTGCCCATCATCCGGTGCCCGGAGAGGTTCTCGAACATGTCGAGGATGTGCTCGCGGTCGCGGAAGGTGTACAGCATGACGCTGGTTGCGCCCAGGTCGAGCACGTGCGTGGCCAGCCAGACCAGGTGACTGGCGATGCGCTGCAATTCGGCGACGATCACGCGCACGTACTGGGCGCGCGGCGGCACGTCAAGCTCGCACAGCTTCTCAATTGCCAGACAGTAGACCAGATTGTTGCCCAGGTTGTTGAGATAGTCCATGCGGTCGGTCATGACCAGGGCTTTCTCGTAGGTCTTGGCTTCCATGTTCTTCTCGATGCCGGTGTGCAGGAAGCCGATGTCCGGGATCACGTTGAGCAGGGTCTCCCCATCCAGCTCGAGCAGCAGGCGCAGGACGCCGTGCGTGCTGGGATGCTGCGGCCCCATGTTGAGCAGCACGGTGTCGCCCGTGAAGGCATCCTCGGTGACCAGACCGCGAAGCTGCTCAAGTGCAAGCTCAACCGTTTTGACATCCGATTCGATTTCCGTTCCGGGAGATAACGTCATGGCTTCACCCTGATTCACATAAAACCAGCCGCCGGGCTTGGCGCGGCCCCGGCTGGCAGAAAACCTCCGGCGCGTGTGCGGCGGTCTCGCCTGTCGGCAGGACGAGCGCCCTTAAGGACGAGCGCGCTTACTCCTTCGGGTGCGGCTTCTGGGACTGCACGCGCTCGTAGTTGAAGGAGAATTGGACCTCCTCGTAGCCGAGCGGGTAGTCTTTCCGCAGCGGGTGTCCCGTCCAGTCGAAGGGCAGCAGAATACGCCGCGGGTCGGGATGTCCCTCGAACTTCACGCCGAACATGTCCCACACCTCGCGCTCCTGCCAGTTGGCCGCCGGGTAGACGCCGGTCAGGCTGGGGACGCTTTCGCCCTCCGAGACGTAGACCTTCAGGCGAAGGGTGTGGCGGAGCGGCAGCGAGTTCAGCACGTAGCTGATGGCGAAGCGAGGCTCGTCCGGCCAGTAGTCGATACCGCCCAGGTCGGAGAGCATGTTGAACCGCAGGCCCTCCGTGTCACGGCAGAAAGCGGCCACCTCGACAATCGACGCGGGTTCCACCACCACCGTGACCTCGCCTCGAAATGTGATGACTTCTTTCACCGCTTCCGGGAACTGCTTCTCGAGAGTCGTGGCTATTTCGGCTAGATCGCCCATGTGAGTATCCGGTTGTAGGTTGCTTATCAGCCCCGCCAGGAGACCGCCGCGCTGTGAGCGTGGGCGGCTTCTCGGCTGGAGGGACGGCCTTCGGTTAAGCCCAGTCTGAGATCTTGTCGTGCATGACCTTTTCGTGCAGGGTCATGATCCCGTGTATCAACTGTTCTGGGCGAGGTGGGCAGCCGGCGACGTAAATGTCCACCGGCACGATCTCGTCGACGCCCTGCAAGATGGCGTAGTTGTTGAAGATGCCGCCGCAGCTTGCGCAGTCGCCCATCGAGATCACCCACTTGGGGTCGGGCATCTGATCGTACAGGCGGCGCAGCACGGGAGCCATCTTGCGCGTGACGCGCCCGGCGACGATCATCAGGTCGCTCTGGCGCGGTGAGGCCCGCATCAACTCCATGCCGAAGCGTGACATGTCGTAGTGCGGGGCCTGTGCGCTCATCATCTCGATGGCGCAGCAGGCCAGCCCGAAGAGCATCGGCCACATCGAGCGCGTGCGGCTCCAGTTGACGGCCTGCTCAAGCGTCGTGGTGACGATGCCCAGGTTGCCGAGTTTGCTGCTTACTCCCATTCCAGTGCACCTTTCTTCCACGCATATACCAGTCCAATAGCCAGGATAATGACGAAGTCGGCGACGACTACCAGGCCGTACAACCCCAGCCGTCTGACAATGACGGCGTAGGGGAGCAGGAAGATAACCTCGATGTCGAACAGAATGAAGAGCACGGCGATCAGGTAAAACTTCACCGGCAGGCGGCGCACCGCCCTCCCGATAGGAGCCATACCTGATTCGTAGGGAGCACGCTTTTTCCTGGTTGGGCGACGCGGCCCCAGGATGGTTGAAGAGAAAACAACGATCAGGGCCAGAATCGTGGATAGCACGACGAGAATAGCGATGGGTATATACTGTTCGATGAGCAAGTGAGGTTCCCCCCAACAATTGCGACAATGTAAGTCCGGTTTGTTGTGACAAACGCCACAAACATGTTATCACAATCTGCTGCTTCTTTCAATAGAATCGGGCGGTGCGCAGCCGCACGGCACTCTGGGAGAATGTGGAGTATAAATAGTGCGTAAGAACCGTTTTGCGCCGGTTGACACCCCCCTGAGCGCAAGGTTAGAATCAGGGGGGAGAGTGGCAGGGTTGGAGAATCGAATAGCGATTGATGACGGTGTATGGACTATAAAGATTATTACAAGATATTAGGTGTCTCGCCGGACGCCACCGAGAAAGAGATTAAGAAAGCCTACCGGGCGCTGGCACGCGAGCACCACCCGGACATGAATCCCGACGACCCCGGTGCGGAGGAGCGCTTCAAGGAGATCAACGAGGCCCACGAGGTGCTCATCGACCCACAGAAGCGGGCCAAGTACGACCGGCTGCGGCAGAATTACCAGCAGTGGCAGCGCACGGGCGGGCGTCCGGGCGGTTTCGACTGGTCGCCCTGGATGAATGGCGTGCGCGTCGAGTACACCGACGCCGGTGATCTGTTCTCCGATTTCTTCCAGGCCATCTTTGGGGGGATGCCGTTTGGCTCCACGCGGGGGCAGAGTGGCGGCGTCAGCCTGGATGACCTGTTTGGTGGGGTGAGGGGTGTGGGACGGCGCAGCTACGATATCGAGACCCAGATCGAGATCACGCTTGAGGAAGCCTATCACGGCACGACTCGCCTGCTGTCCAAGGACGGGCGGCGCCTGCAGGTGAAGATCCCGCGCGGGGCGAAGACCGGCACCCGGGTGCGCATTGCCGGTGAGGGCAACAGCGAGCGCGGTGACCTGTATCTCAAGGTGATCGTGTTGGACGATCCGCGTTTCAAGCGGGACGGCGACGATCTCTACCACGACGTTACCATCGACCTGTACACGGCCGTGCTGGGGGGTGAGATCCAGATCTCGACCATGGTCGGCAAGGTGACGCTCAAGATCAACCCCGGCACACAGCCCGACCAACTGATCCGGCTGCGCGGCAGGGGCATGCCCAATCTGCGCCACCCCGACACGTTTGGCGACCTGTACGTGCGCGTCGGCGTGGACATCCCCACGGATTTGAGCGCAAAAGAGCGTGCGTTGTTCAAAGAACTGGCAAGCATGCGCGGCCATCGATAGACTCGAATCACAACAGGCTGCGTCAAGAGGGCCGGGAACATCTCGCTCTTTTGATTCTTTTAAGGATAGGAGATCGTGAAGAGGCAAATAAACAAGCGTGTCAGATGGATTATGTTGGCAGGTGGGATGCTGGCGCTCACCAGCCTGGCCTGTACGGTGGCCCTGTTTGATACACCCGGCAGCACGCCGCCGCCCGCAGCCGTTGTTGCTACACCGCGGGGCGGCCAGGCGCAGGAGAGTCTGTCGACGCCCCTGCCCGAAGACGTGGTGCTTGAGGCGGACGCCGAAGAGCTGCTGCTGATCAACGTCTACGAGCGCGTCAACCCGGCGGTGGTCAACATCGATGTCAGCGCCGAAGTCGAAGAGGGCGAGCTGGCCGAATTTGGCAGCGGCTCCGGCTTTGTGCTGGATACCGAGGGACACATCGTCACCAATTACCACGTCGTCGCCGAAGCCGACGAGGTGCGGGTGACCTTCAGCGATGGCATGGTGCTGGTCGCCGAGGTGCTCGGCACCGACCCCTTCGCCGACCTGTCTGCCCTCAAGGTGACGCCGCCGGAGGGCTACGATCTGGTGCCCGTCGAGCTGGGCGATTCGGATACCCTCAAGGTGGGGCAGCGTGTGATCGCCATCGGCAACCCCTTCGGGCTGTCCGGCTCGATGACGGTCGGCATCGTCAGCGGCGTTGGCCGCACCCTGCCCAGCGGTGTCGTGACCCAGACGGGCCTCTTCAGCAACCCGTTGATCATCCAGACCGATGCCGCCATCAACCCCGGCAACTCCGGCGGCCCCCTGCTCGATTCGCACGGGCGCGTGATCGGGGTGAACGTTGCCATTCGCAGCACCAGCGGTCTCAATACGGGGATCGGCTTCGCCGTCCCGGTCAACACCGTCAAGCGCATCGTGCCGCAGCTTATCGAGAACGGCAGGGCCGAGTACCCTTACCTCGGCATTTCAACCCAGTCGGGCGTCTCGCTGGTCGAGCTGGCCGAGGAGTTTGACCTGCCCGTCCGGGAGGGCGTGCTGATCGCCAACGTGACCCCCGGCAGCGGCGCGGCGGAGGCCGGGCTGCGCGGCGGCGAGCGGATGGTCAGCTTCCGGGGGGGCGAGATCGCGCTCGGCGGTGACATCATCATCGCCATAGACGGCGTGCCTATGAATAACTTCGACGAACTGCTGGGCTATCTGGTGAGCAACACCGAGGTGGGACAGGAGATCATCGTCACGATTGTGCGCGACGGCAAGACACTCGACGTGCCGGTCACGCTCACGGCCCGCCCTGATAGCTGATCGCGAACCGTTTCTGAGACAAAAAACCGGCTTCACTCCATTTCCAGGAAGCCCCCACCTTTGGTGGGGGAGGAATGGCCGGAGCCGAAGGCTCCGCAGGGCGAAGCCCTGATGGAGTGTCCAAGCAAACCGGTTCCCGAAGGGACAAAATCCCGGAGAAACCACTACCTTTGGTAGTGGTTAGGGATTTTGAGGTTTGCCGTTCACCGGCGACCTGGCTTCCACCTGCCTCCTGAACCGATCCTGCTGCGTTTCGGGTAGAGACGGCGAAAAACCCGGTTACAATTCCAGGGGGTGACCGGCGCATGATCTAGCAGCCCATGTCTCTCACCATTCCAATTTTATACGTCTGTGCCGGGGAGTGGCCCGGCGGGTGGCTCATCTCAGCCGGGTGAAGGCTCCGGGTCTCGGTAGAGTGACGCTTAATAAGGAGTGTGCTCCAATGTTTGATCGCAAGGATCTTGAAGCGCTCGCAGCCTATCAAGGCGAACACCCTGTCCTCAGCCTGTATCTGCACCTCGACCCGCGCCTGCGCGGCACGCCGGATGCCTACCGTGCGCGCCTGAAGGGTTTGCTCAAGACCGTTGGGGAGCAGGCCCCTGCCGAAGACGTGGCCGCCGTTGAGGATTATTTTGAGAAGGAATTTGATTGGATGGGGCGCGGGGTGGCCCTCTTCTCCAGCCAGAGCGGCGACCTGTGGCGCGTCGAGCAGTTCGAGGTGCCGGTTCGCAGCTACGTGTACCTGGGGC
The DNA here is from genome assembly GCA_964603985.1 of uncultured Anaerolineae bacterium. Taxonomy (GTDB): domain Bacteria; phylum Chloroflexota; class Anaerolineae; order Aggregatilineales; family UBA3940; genus CAZRXG01. The sequence goes on from CAZRXG010000010.1 coordinate 68,055, forward strand.
AGAAGCCTTTCATCACGCCGTTGGCCGACCTGCTTGACACGTATGGCTCGTACAGCGTGGCGTTGGTCGAGCGGCAGACCTGCCGCATGCTGCACGTCCACCTGGGGGAGCTGGTCGCGCAGGAGAAGGTCGAGGGCGAGGATGTCAAGCGTCTGAAGGGCGGCGGGGGGGCAGGGGGGGCAGGGCGGCGGGGCGGCGACGACCTGAGCGGGTACGGGCTTGAGGTCGTGCGAGGCAACCTCAAGACCTTCGCCGAGGCGCTGGATGCCTTCTGCGCGCGTTACCGCGCCGAGCACCTGCTGCTGGGCGGCTCCGAGGCGACGGTATCTCAATTCAAGGGGATGCTGAACCAGCCCTGCCAGGGTTGGCTGACGGGCACCTTCTCGATTGCACGTGAGGCAGGCGACGCCGAGATCCTTGAGCGCTCATTGGAGGTCATCCAGGCCAACCAGAAAGCCTATCAGGACGATCTGGTCGACAGGATCAAGGCCCTCGACGCCATGCAGTCCACCGGCGTGACGGGGGCCGAGAAAACCCTGGAGGCGAGCCACGCCGGGCGGGTGCAGACGCTCGCTCTGGTCGAGGGCTTCCAGGCATCCGGCTACCGCTGCCGTAGCTGCGGCTACGCCACCACCGGTCAGGCCGAGGCATGTCCCTTCTGCCAGGAAGCGCTCGAAGCGAAGGACAACATCGCCGAGCACGCCATCCGGCAGGTGATCGACCAGGGCGGCGAGGTCGAGTTCCTGGACAGCGATTCGGCGCTGGTGGCGGTGGGCGGGATAGGGGCCTTGCTGCGTTATTAGGTTTTGACGCCCGTCAGTAGGTTTTGACGGCCGTTAGCAGGTGGTGTTACACTGCCGGGGCCTCGCAGAGACGAAGAGGCCCCGGCGGCATTTTTTAGGAGCGCAGGCGTACCCTCGATGGCTGAAACGTCACCCGGCCCCCGCTTTGGACACTTCGTGCTGGCAGCCCTGCTGCTCGCCGTGATGTTCGGGCTGGCGGTCGGCAGCTGCCTGGACAAGTCCCCCACCTTCGACGAGGGCTTCTACATCGCGCGCGGCTGGGCCTTCCTGCGCACGGGCCGCCTGCTGCCGCTCGGCCATCCCCCTTTCACCAACCTGCTGAACGGCCTGGGCGTGCTGCTTGAGCCTGGCCTCCCCGACCCGACTACCCTCGACGGCTGGGACGAGAACGAAGCCGAGTCGTTCAGCAAAGATCTGCTGTGGAACCGGGGCGTTAACACGGATCGGATCGTCTTTCTGGCCCGCCTGCCGGTCGTCTGGCTGGGGCTGCTGCTGGGGGCAGTCGTGTGGCGCTGGGCGCGCGAGGATTACGGGCGCTGGGGCGCGGCGCTGGCGCTGGCGCTGTACGCCTTCTCCCCGAACGTGCTTGCCCACACCCGCCTGGCGACCACCGACCTGGGGGTGGGGGCCTTCTACGTGATGGCGCTCTACGCCTGGACGCGCTTCCTGCACCGGCGGACGGCGCGCTGGCTGGTCACCGGCGGCGTGATGTTCGGGCTGGCACAGGCGTCGAAGTACTCGGCCCTGCTCCTGATCCCCACCCTGGGCGTGATGACGCTCTGGTACGCCTGGCGGCGCGGCGCACTCGTGCTCAAGGGCACCGGCTGGCCGAGCCGGGTCTTTGCGCGGTTGGCGGGTTGGCCGCTCGGCTGGCTGTGGACCTCGCTGGCGAGCCTGTTCCTGATGGGACTGGTCGGGCTGGTGGCCCTGTGGGCATCCTACCTGTTTATGCCCCGTCCCTACCCGCTCGGTGCCTACGTCGCCGAGTTCCGCCACTTCCTGGGCCTGGCCGCCGAGGGGCACCGCGCCTACCTCATGGAGCGCTTCTCGCAGTCCGGCTGGTGGTACTACCACCCCTTCACCCTGGTCGCCAAGCTGCCCCTGCCGACCCTGCTGCTGCTGGCGCTCGCCCTCACCCTGTCCGTCGCGCGCGGGGTGCGCCCCCGCGAGTGGGAGATCGCCTTCCCCGCGCTGGCCTACCTGGACGCGTCGATGTTCGGCTCGCTCAACGTCGGGATTCGCTATCTGCTGCCCATCCTGCCGCTGATGTTCATCTTCACCGCCCGGCTGGCCTCCGGCTCCTTCCGCCCCACCCGGCTGCGATTGGCCGTCGCCGGTGTTCTGCTGACCGGCGTGGTCGCCGCCAACCTGTCGATCTACCCTCACTACCTGGCTTTCTTCAACCTGGCTTTCGGCGGGCCGGACAACGGCTACCGGCTGCTCATCGACTCAAACCTGGACTGGGGCCAGGATCTGCCGGGGCTGGCCGACTATCTCCAGGAGCGCGGCGCGGATCGGGTGTACCTCAGCTACTTCGGGCAGGCCGACCCGGCGTACTACGGCATCGACGCCATTCTCCTGCCCGCCTGGCCTCCGCCCCCACCCGACCCGGATCGGCCCGACTTCCACCCCATGAACCCCGCGCCCGGCCTGTACGCCATCAGCGCCTCCAATCTGGTGGGCGTCCAACTTTACGAGCCGGACAGCTTCGGCTACTTCCGCGCCGGGGAACCGGTCGCCCGCATCGGGCACAGCATCTTCATCTACGAGGTGCCCGCGCCCGAAGCGTCTCCGACCTGGTTCGCGCAGTGCGCCGTCCCGGATGTGTTGGGAGGCTGGAGCGTCCCGCCCTCGGAGAGCGAGGCCGCCATCGCCCGGCTGACCGGCCTGTCCGGCCTGGAGCACGTCTATTTCAACTGCCAGCAGAGTCTTTTCTTCCGCCAGGAGCCGGGCTGGCTGCTCCTGCCCGCCGGGATCGAGCCGCTGGCCGATCCGGGCGACCCGGACTACCTCGCCCGCCACGACGACGGAACGCCGCGCTACACCGTCTGGCTGGCCGACCGGTCGCCTGAGCCGCCCCACTCCACCATCGAGTCCCCCTCAGCGCCGCTCCCCCTCTCAATTGCCGGGCACCTTGATCTGCTGGGCTACGAGGTCAGTGCGGTCGAGGTGGCCCCCGGCGATACGCTGACCCTCACCGTGTGGTGGCGCGTCGATGAGCCGCCCCCGCCGCCGGTCTCGATCTTCGCCCACCTGCTGGCCGCCGACGGCTCCCTGTTCCAGGCGGGCGACGCGCTGGGCGTCCCCGCCGAGGACTGGCGGCCCGGTATGATGCTCGTCCAGGCGCACCACTTCACCATCGGGGAGGACGCCGCGCCGGGCGATTACGCGCTGGCGGTCGGCCTGTACCGGCTGGATACCGGCCAACGCTACCCCGTTGCGAGTCTGGGGGGAGAGGGTGTGGATCGCATCGTGCTGCGCAGCGTGCGGGTCACCGCGCCGGGGCGCTGAGGGCGACCTCACCCGCGCGTCAGCGTGATCTCGACCACCTCCGGGCGGCAGTTCAGCCGGATCGGGAGCAGGTAACCCACCCCCTGACTGGTGTAAAGCCACATATCGCCCAACGTGCGCAGGCCGTAGGGGTACTTCTCTCCCAGGTAGGGCAGGATCGGCGCGCCGTAGAGGGGGAGGCGCACCTGCCCCCCGTGACTGTGCCCTGAGAGCTGCAATGCGACCCTCCCGGTCGGGAAGACGGCGTCGGCGTAATCCGGCTCGTGCGCCAGCAGAATCACCGTCCCATCGTCGGGGACGTTGCTCAACGCCAGCGGCAGGTCGTGCTGCTTCTCCCATATGTCGTCCACACCGACCAGCCATAGAGTCTGCCCCTCGCGCGAGATCGGCGTGCTGCTGTTCCGCAGCTCACCGATCCCGGCGGCGGCCAGAACCTGCCGCACGCCGCCGGGGTCCACCCAGTGATCGTGGTTGCCCAGCGTCGCCCACACGCCGTCGGGCGCGCTGAGCTGGCTGAGCTCGGCCCGCAGCGTGGGCGCGTCGAGGCGGCCTGTCACGTAGTCGCCGGTCAGCACCAGCAGGTCCGGCGACCGGTCGAGCGCCTCACGGACGGCGTGGTTGATCATCCGGCGCGACTCCTCGGATGAGAGGTGCAAATCCGTCAATTGAACCACGCGGTAGCCCTCAAAGGCGGGGGGCAGGGTCGGGATGGGGATGCGGAGCCGCTCCAGTTTGAGCCACTTTGTCTCGACTTTGGTGGCGTAGGCCGTGACGCCCAGCGCGGCGAGCGAGCTTCCGGCCAGCGTGCGCATCGCCACCCGCAGAAAGCTGCGGCGGCTGATCTTGCGCCCCGGTCTGTGTTCCATACGTGACACCTCTACAACGCCTTCCGGAAGGTTACCTGCGTCTTGACGACCTCGTACCCGATGTGCTGGTAGAAGCGGTGAGCGCCTTCACGGATCACGTTTGAGCGCACCCAGACCGACTTGCAGCCCTGCGCGCGCGCCCACTCCTCGACCGCTTCTATCAGCGCCCACCCGACTCCGCGCCCGCGTTGCGTCTCATCGACGACCAGCCCGCCCAGCTCCGCGTTGCGATCTACCAGCAGGATCTCGCGCACGAAAGCCTGCACCCACCCGGCGACCGGCCTGTCCGGCAGGTCGGCCACGTACACCACGCTGGCACCGCGCCGCGCCGTCTGGCTGCCCAGCCGCTCCTCGATCTCCGCCGCCGTGACCGGGTAGCCAAGCTGCCCGCACAGCACTGCGATGCGGTCGGCGTCTTCCGTGCGCGCCTCCCGGATGCTGACATCAGCTTCCATCGACCGTCCTCCCATCTGATCTCTTTCCAGTGTAGCGAGGTGTCTCAGGGCCGGTCAACAGGTCGTCTGTAAAGCGTATAGCCATCATCAGGTAAACCACGGGCCGGTGTGCGCCGGTAGTCATTTTGGGCATCCTATGCTACGATACCGTTAATGGTTCGCCGGTCGCCATTCGCGTCCGAAGCCCGACGGTGGGGTGGGAGAATGAATCGACAGCGGTCTGTTTTCGTGCTGGTCGTCGTACCGGCTGTAGTGTCCCTGCTGGTCACGCTGCTGGTGCTGTATATCTGGGACAGGCAGCAGCCGCAGCAGGAGGTCGTCGTGCTGCCGACGCACAGCGCCACCTCGCTGATCCCGCCGCGCACCACGCAGCCCGCGCCGCAGCCGGAGGTTGAGAGTGGGGGTCAGGGGGAGGAAGAGGCTGCTCCCGCCGGCGTTGAGACCGAGGTCCCCACCATCCCGCCCGGCTGCGAGAACCCGACTCACGAGGTCGCCAGCGGGGAGGTGCTGGGCGCTATCGCCGAGCAGTACGGGGTAACGGTCCAGGCGCTGATCACGATGAACCAGTTGGTCGACCCGGAGTTCAACCCCGACTTTCTCTCGGTCGGTCAGGTGATCGTGATCCCGGCCTGCGGCATCCCCACCCTGACGCCGACCGTCACCCCCACCGACACACCCGTCCCCACCCGCGTCGTGCCCACCCCCATCCCGACCGCCACCGAGCTGCCGCCGGGTGCGGTCCAGGTCGTGATCCTGGGGGTGATGAATCCGGGTGACATCACCAGCGAGGCGGTGGAGCTTCTCAACGAAGGCTCACCGGTCGATCTCGAAGGCTGGATGCTCTCCAACGGGCGGGGCGACGAGTTCATCTTCCCATCGTCGTTCCGGCTGTTTTCAGGTGGCCGGGTCGCGATCCACACCGGCGGGGGCGAGGATACGCCGATTGACCTCTACTGGGGCCTGAACGAGCCGGTCTGGCAGGTGGGGGATACCATTTCTCTCTTTGACCCGGACGGCACGCTGCACGACGAGTACGAGATCACGGAGTGACGGGCGGCATCAGAAGACGATCCACGTCGGGCGGCGGCGCTCGTCGAAGCGGTGCAGGCCCGCCTTACGCGCGACCGCGTAGGCCCGCGCCATCTCCTCCGCCGTGACGCGCCGGTTGAGCGCCCCCATGTCCTCGGCCCGTGCCTTGTACTCCGGGCGGTACTGCCCCATCACGTTGATGTAGGTATCCACCGAGATCTCTTTCGCCAGGAAGCGCGCGATCTCCTCGGTGCCCGCCAACCCGCCCGGCAGCACCAGGTGACGCACCAGCAAGCCGCGCTGCGCGACCCCCCGCTCGTCCATCACCAGATCGCCCACCTGCCGGTGCATCGTGCGCACGGCGGCCCGGTTGTGTTGGGGGTAATCCTTGATCTTGCTGTATTGGCGGGCAACGTGCGCGTCGGCGTACTTCATGTCGGGCATGTAAATGTCGACGATGCGGTCGAGCAGCCTGAGCGCCGTCAACGAATCGTAGCCGCCGGTGTTGTAGACCAGCGGGATGCGCAGGCCGTTCTGCGCGGCGATGGCAACCGCCTCGATGATCTGCGCCACGACGTGCGATGGCGAGACGAAGTTAATGTTGTGACAGCCCTGCTCTTGCAGAGACAGCATCATGGCGGCGATCTCCTCGGCCCCCGCCGTGCGCCCCTGCCCAAGCTGGCTGATCTCGTAATTCTGGCAGTACTGGCAGCGCAGGTTGCAGTTCGAGAAGAAGATCGTGCCCGACCCGCTCGTCCCGCGCAGGGGGTCTTCCTCACCCATGTGTGGGAAGAAGGACGAGACCTTCGCCTGGCGGCCCGTCTTGCAGACGCCGGTCTGCCCGGCGGTGCGGTCGATGCTGCACCTCCAGGCGCACAGGTCGCACGCTTGCAGATGCTCCACCGCTTTCTCGACGCGCCACTCCATCTCACCGCTGCGCAGCAACTCGACGTAAGCCGGTTCGAATGGTTGCCCGGTGGTAGTCATCGCGTTGTCCCTTTGATAACCGTGCACTGTCGTCGGCTATATATAGCATAACTGTTTTGATGGCCTCGCGCACCTGACCCCTGCCCGGCGCGTTGCTCCCCATCCCCCGCTGTGCTACACTGCAAACCATGACCGAGCCAGTCGATCTGCTGATTCACAACGCCAGCCAGGTATGCACCATTCCCGCGCAGGACGGCGGGCCGCAGCGCGGCACAGCCTTCGGGGAGGTGGGCCTGATCGAGCGTGGGGCGGTGGCCGTTCACAGCGGGCGAATTGCCGCCGTCGGCCCGGAGGCGGCGCTGCGATCCGCTTACCGGGCCGAACGGGAGATCGACGCGGACGGGGGTGTCGTCACGCCGGGCTTCGTCGATCCACACACCCACCTGGTGTGGGCCGGGGATCGCGCCGCCGAGTTCGAGATGCGCATCGCCGGGGCGACGTACATGGAGATCATGGCCGCCGGTGGGGGGATCAACAGCACGGTCGAGCGCGTCCGGCGGGCGAGCGTCGAGCAGTTGGTTGAGGAGACGCGCCCCCGGCTCGACCGGATGCTGTGCCTGGGCACGACCACCGCCGAGGTCAAGACCGGCTACGGGCTGGACACCGAAAGCGAGCTTAAGCTGCTTGAAGCGATCTACCGCCTCGACGCGGAGCATCCGGTCGATCTGGTGCCGACGTTTCTCGGCGCGCACGCCGTGCCGCCGGAGTACAAAGACCGCACCGACGAGTACGTCGATCTGCTGGTCGAGGAGATGATCCCCGCCGTGTCCGCGTTTGCCTCTGAGCAGCGCGGGTCACAGCCCTTCATCGATGTGTTCTGCGAGCGGGGCGTGTTCGACGTGGCGCAGTCACGGCGTGTCCTGGAGGCGGGGCAGGCCGCCGGGATGGCGCTTAAGATCCACGCCGACGAGTTTGCCGGGCTGGGCGGGACGCGGCTGGCGGTCGAGCTGGGGGCAGTCTCAGCCGATCACCTGGTCACCACGCCGGAGGAGGATATCCGCGCGCTGGGCGAAGGGGAGACCATCGCAGTTGCCCTGCCGGGGACGCCTTTCGGATTGGGCCACCACGACTACACGCCCGCGCGCGCGATCATCGAGGCGGGGGGCGCGCTGGCGCTGGCCACCGACTGCAACCCCGGCACGGCCTGGTGCGAGTCAATGCAGTTTGTGATGGCACTGGCCTGCCGCGCCATGCACATCACCCCGGCTGAGGCACTGGTCGCATCCACGCTCAACGCGGCCTTCGCCGTCGGGCGCGGGGAGCAGGTGGGCAGCCTGGAAGCGGGCAGGCAGGCCGACATCCTGATCCTCGACGCGCCGGACTACTGCCACCTGGGCTACCGGTTCGGCGGGAACCTGGTCAGGACAGTGATCAAAGGAGGGGAGGTGGTATCATGCTAGAGTACATCCAGCCCATCGCCGACCTGTTCGGCATCACGCCGCTGATGCTGGTCGTGATCGTGGTGCTGTTCCTGGTGCTGGTCGGCGCGTGGTACGTGCTGAAGTTTGTGCTGAAGCTGGCCTGGAAGGTGATGCTGCCCGGCTGTCTGCTGATCATCATGGTGCTGGCCGGGCTGTACATCGCAGGGCTGCTTATGACGCCGTAGCGATACAAAGCGAAGCGAGCCGGGGACGCTTCCCCGGCTCTATGGCTCTCTTTATACCCCGGTTGACCTATCCTCCCTCGCACAGGCGCTTAAGGTTCTCAAGCGACTGCACCAGCGCGCGCTCCTGCATGCCCTCAATGACCAGGCGGTCGGCGAGCTGGCCGAGTGCCTTGCCGGGCACGGTGTATTCCATGTCAACCGTCACCTGGGTGCCCTCCTCGGTGGGCGTGTAGGTCCAGGTGTGCTGTCCGGCCAGCGGCCCCTCGATTTTGCCCGTCCACTGTGCGTACTCTGAGCTGAAAGTGTCCTCCAGTACTTCGTTGGCGACCGGGAAGCTCATCCCGGCCATCATGTAGCTGAACTCGGCCACGGTGCCGACCTCGCCCCCGCCGGTCAGGTTCTCGATCTCACTCATTCCCTCAAACCACTCCGGCCAGCGCATCGGGTCCCGCGCCACAGCGTACACGTCCTCCACCGACGCGTAAATCAGGATGCCCTTGGTCAGGTGAGCCATCGTCGTTCTCCTTTTCTCCCTCTGTGGGGACAGCGTGAAGAGAGCCATGTTACCCTCCAGTGTAGTCGATTCGCGGGAGAGTTGGTAGTATCGATTGCCCGAAGAAAAGTCCGAGGGATGATATCTCGTGCCTGACACCGACCTCAAGCACAGTCTGACCCGGCAGGTCTTCCCTGCGATGCTCGCGCAGGCAGAAGGCACCGACCGCCCGGCGGTTCTGCGGTGCTTTCTGCTGCTGATCGCGCGTCTGATGGCCGATGCGCGCGATCTGCTGTCCCGCAGTGGGGGAGACCTGCCCGCCGACCTCGCCGGGGTTGTGCCCAACGCCGTCCCCATGCCTGCCGGGGCGCTCGACGTGGCACTGGCCGCGCTCAACACGGTCGACTGGCGGGGCGTTGACGTGCGGCTGCTGGGCGACCTCTACACCGGCCTGATGGCCGATCGGCAGGGGCGCGGCAGCTACTACACACCCACCCCCCTGGCCGCAGACGTGACGCACCGCACCATCCTGCCCACGCTGGACGAGAGCGCGTCCCCCGGCGATGTGGCGTCTCTGCACATCCTTGACCCGGCGATGGGCAGCGGCCACTTTCTGATCGCCGCCGGGGCGCTGATCGCCGGTTGGCTGGCGGAGCGCGCCCAACTGTCTGACGCCGACGCCCGCCGGACTGCACTGGGCTGCCTGTACGGCATCGACCGCGATCCCACCGCCGCCGAGCTGGCCGCGATCAGCCTGTGGCTGTGGGCGGGACATCCCGGCGTCAGGCCCGCCGACCTGCGCGACCGCCTCGTCTGCGGCGACGCGCTGCTCGACGATGATCCTCTGCCCGGCGCACCCTCCGAATTCGACGCCGTGATCGGCAACCCACCCTTCGCCAATGTCTTCACACGCGCGCGCGCCCGTGATGCCGACGCCCGCCGCGAGGCACTGCACAGCCGCTACCGGACGGCACGCGGCAGCTTCGACCTGGTGGTGCCGTTCGTCGAGCGGGCGCTGGGCCTGTGTCAACCGGGGGGACGCTGCGGGCTGGTGCTGCCTAATAAGCTGCTCTCGGCGGACTACGCCCGTGTCCTGCGCGGCTGGGTGGCGGAGCGTGCGGTCGTTGAGGCCCTCATCGACTGGACGCAGCACCGACCCTTCGACGCCGAGGTCTACCCGGTGACCTGCGTCTTCCGCCGCGAGCCGCCGCAGCCCGGCGACCCGCTGTGCGTTTACCGCGCAGGCGACGACGCGGACACCCCGGCGCCGATCTGGCGCGGGACCCAGGCCGATCTACACGGCACGCCCGGCGCGGTGTGGAGCGGAGTCCTCGACCCGGCGTGGGACGTGCTGCGCGGCTGTCTGGCGGGGACGATCCCGCTCGGCGAGGTGGCGACGCTCTCCGGGGGGCTGGTCGTGCGCGAAGCCTACAACCTGCGCCCCGCCGTCTACGACGCACCGCCCGGCCCCGTGCCGCCGGATGCCTTTAAGCTCCTCACCAGCGGCCTGATCCGGCGCTACCGCTCGCTGTGGGGCCGGACACCGGCCCGCTACCTCAAGCAGGGCTACCGGCGTCCCGTCGTCCCGGCGGATGTACTCTCCGCGCGGCGGCAAAGGCAGGCTTCCGGTCCCAAGATCGTCATCGCCGGGATGGGGAAGCACCTCAGGGCACTGGTCGATCACGGCGCGGCCCAGGCCAGCGTCGCCACGACGATCATCGTCGAGACCACCTGGCCGCCCGACGCGCTATGTGCCGTCCTCAACTCGCGGCTGGCGTCACGCCTGTACCGGGCACTGTTCGGCGGGCTGGCGCTGAATAACGGCTACCTGCGCTTCACCCGGCGCGAGCTGAGTTTGCTGCCTGTGCCCGACCTCCCCACCGACGACCCGCGCCTGGCCCGGCTCGACGCACTGGCCGCCCGGATCGCAAAGGCCGACGCGCCGGATGCGTCGGCCCTGGATGACGAAATCGAGGCGCTGGTATGCGCGCTTTACGGCGTGGATCACGGCGCTCTGGCCGGTGACGATCAGCCTGCCTGAGCTATCATCTCCTGGGCGTCGGGCCTGTCCGCCGCAGGGCCTGTGACCGGAGTCTCGGCCTGTGCGTGGCCCAGCATCACCCTGGCGAGCTGGCCTGACACCCGCGCGGTCCAGTTCAGCACGTGCAGCGAGGCGAAAAACAGGAAGATACCGGCCAGTGCCGTGAGGCCCGCCTCAAGCGCCGTATCGACCCGGCAGAAGCCCAGATCGATGTACGCCCAGGGTTGGTTGTATATAAACGGCGCCACGAACAGCCCCAGCGAGGTCGAGAGCAGGGTGACGACCAGCACAAACGACGCGATCCCCAGCGGGAACTTGATGAACAGGTACAGGACGCCTTTCCAGGTCACCGGGTTGGCGACCAGCGCCTTGAACTTCGCCCAGAATCCCGGGGGCGCTTTTTCGCGCTGCATCGGGGGGATGTCGATCTTCAGCATGCCAATCACCATCTCGCGCTCGAAGGCGGCCATCCCGTACGAAGCGGCCAGCACCCCGGCCAGGATCGGGATGCCGACCAGGGTAACAACCAGGCCCAGCCCCAGCGACAGGCCGGTCACCAGAAAGACAAAGTAAAAGATCCCCAGCGGAAAAGCCAGCAGCAGGTAAACGATGCTCAGGTAGCTCTCTGGCTTCGCGATCACGCTGAAGAAGACGTTACCGGCAGATGTTTCTTCGTCCACGATTATTCCTCTCCCTCACGTCAACAGATACGTACGTTCATAATCAGTAACGCACGGCGGCCTGTTTTGGTTGCAAGCGCGCCTACGGGAGATCGCGTATCAACCCGGCGAGTGCCACGCCGACATCGTGATGCACCATCCGGCTGGGGTGGGCATCGACCCGATTCGCAGTCAGCGTGCCGGGATCGGCGCCGACGTAGGTATAGGTCAGGTCAAGCACCGGCACGCCCTCCTCCTCGAACAGGGCGACCACCTTCTGTGTGGCAAAGGCCGTTTCCTCCGGGGCGAGAAGCTGCGGGAAGACCACCACGATCAGCTCGATGTCATTTTCACGCGTCCACTCGCAGACCGCAGCCAGCTCCCCGGCGTGTGTCTCCCAGATGGCGGGGTCGGCGTAAAACTCCCGGAGGGTCAGGAAGTACGGGTCCTCTTCGCGCAGGGCGGGCAGCCGCACGACCTGGTAGTAGACGAAGTTCGCCAGGTAGGATTTGTGCACCAGCAGGGGGGCCTGGTAGGCGGCGTTCATCTCGCTGGGCCAGGCAGCACCATGCCCGGCGGCGGCGGACAGAATATCGTTGATGTAGTAAGCCAGGACGACGATGTCGGGCCGGTAAGGATACTCCTGCATGCCGACGAGTTCCTGGTAGGTCGCCCAGCCGGATCGGGCAGCGTGCATCACCGTGTAGTCATCGCCCAGCTCGTCGTCCAGCACGCCGCCGAAGCGGTCGTCGATGTCCTTGATGCCAAACCCGGCGGCGACGGAGTCGCCGACCACCAGGATGCGGGTTTTTCCGGCCAGATCCTCCTCCGTCCATTCATAGTCACGGTAGCCCAGTGAGTTGATCGGCTTCCAGTAGCGTTTGAGCCAGTTCTGGCTGGCAAACGTGAAGCCGAGGTTATCCGAGCGGGCGACGAAGAGCCTGAACACCATCTCCAGGCTCAGCAGCAGGAGGCAGGTCGTAAGGAGAGCGAGCGCAAGCCGGATGATCGCCTCGCGCAGCTTTGGGCGGTCATCCAGGCGGCGTACCAGGCGCACCGTCACGATCACCACCAGCACCCAGAGCGCCCACAGCAGCCCGGCACTCAGCCAGTACGAATTGGCTGTCCTCAGGCCAAAGGCCAGGCCCACACCCAACCCTGCCGGGGCAAGCAGCTTCAAAGCCCCGCCGATGAAATGCCACCGCGAACGGTTTAAGCCGGAACCCGGCTTGTCCACTCCAAGCCCCCTTTAAAAGGCCAGGCGCACCGCGATGCGCCCGGCACAAACCACTCCCCAAAGCGGTCGTTTTCGAGGCAGAAGCCGCCAGCCTAGCAGCGGTAGAAGATCTCCTCCGCCTCGTCCCTGAGGCGCAGGTAGCTCTCGTAGCGCTCCCACCAGATGTCCCCCTCCTCGGCTGCTCTGCGAACCGCGCAGCCCGGCTCCTGCTCGTGGCGGCAGTCGCTGAAGCGGCACTTGCCGATGAAGGGCAGGATGTCCTTGAAGTACCCGTCAATCTCCGACGGCTCGATATTGAACAGGCCAATCGCGCGGATGCCGGGCGTATCGGCCACGTAGCCGCTCTCGTCCAGCGGGAACAGTTCCGACGCGACGGTCGTGTGCCGCCCCTTGGTCGTCGCCTGGCTGACATCCTTCACCGCCAGCCCCAGGCCGGGCTGCATCGCGTTGAGCAGGCTGCTCTTGCCCGTGCCCGAAGGCCCGGTCAGGGCCGAGATCTTGCTCATCAGCGCCCGGTGCAGCTTTCTGACGCCCGTCCCATCTGTCGCGCTGGTGTAGAACACCGTGTAACCCAGCGCCTCGTAAAGCCCGAACATCTCCCTGGCCTCGCGCCGCCTGACCAGGTCGATCTTGTTGGCGCAGATGACGGGCGGGATGTTGGCCTTCTCCGCGATGACCAGGAAGCGATCCAGCATCTTGAAGCGCGGCGCGGGATGAGCGCAGGCGAAGACCAGCACCACCTGATCCGGGTTGGCGATGATCACCTGCTCCCGGTCGGGCAGCCGCTCCGCCGAGCGTCCCTCCGGCGCTGGCCGCTGCCGGGTGAAGGCCCGCTTGCGCTCGGCCACCTCTTCGATCATGCCGCTGACGACGACCGTGTCCCCCTCGTGCTTTTCCACCAACGAGATCTTCACCGAGTCGCCGATGGCAACCGGGTCGGTGTCCAGCCGCTCCTGTAACAGACGCCCGCGTACCTGTGAGACGATAGGGCCTTGCTCTGTCTCCACCGTAAAAAAGCCGCTCTGGGTCTTGACCACAAGCCCGCCGAGTAACTCCTGTTGTTCCAATGTGATGCGCTCCTCACAATCCGGGATCTGGCTCAAAGCCAGAAATCAAAACGCCACAGGGTTTCGCCCGTGGCGCAGGAGCGGCGGGATGTGGGTCAGGGAACCACACGCGATCACGCAGGCATCACTCCTGTCACACCGGGCAAACCCAACGATTGGTAGAGTTAAAACTGACGACGTTGGCAAGCATTATCTATCCCTCCCAGATCGTCTATCGTCCCACACCAGAAAGTTAGCACACGAGGCGGTGAAATGTCAACACGGCAGAGATCGCGAAAAGCGCGCCGGGCCGGGGCTTCCGGCTACACCTGCTTGGTCAGGGTCAGTTCGTTGCCCCCTTCGGGCAGGGCGCAGTAGCGCACCTCGTCCACGGCCTGCCTGATCAGGTGGATGCCCATCCCCCCGATGGGGCGCTCTTCCAGCGGCACGGACAGGTCCGGCGACTGGGCGGTGGTCGGGTCGAAGCCTGGGGCGCGGTCGCGCAGGCGGACGATCAACGTGTTGTCCTCGCGCTCCACTTCGACCTCAATGGTGCCCGCTCTGCCCTGGTAGCCGTGCACGACGATGTTGGTCGACGCCTCGTCCACCGCCAGGACGACGCTGGTGATCTCCTCGTGGTCCACACCGAGCGTCATGCCCGTCAGCCGGACAAAGCCGCGAATCACGGCCAGATTTTCCAGCCTGGCCGGGACGCGGAGATACGATGTTCTCTGGTCATCGCCCATGTGTCTCGCCCCCGGTGAAGTCGAGGCTGCCGAGATGTTCCTGCCGGTTTTCCAGTATATGCTTAATTTCGGCAACAAACCAGTCCGCAATTACTTCTACGTGCATGAACAAGTTGTCAAAAAGCCCTTCGTTCATCTGAACGCGTTCAGATGAACGCGTTCGCCTGAACGCGGCACCGAATCCTCTGACGCGCAGCGTCAGCCCCGCCGCAGGCGGGAGAGTCCCCGCTAGGGGACTTTGTGGCAGCACGCCCGAAGCGACCTCCGGTCGCCGGGCACGCTGTCCGTAGCCCGGCGCTTCGAGCGCCGGGGGAAAGAAGGTGGATCGGTTTCTTCACCCCTCATCTGGAAACTGGGCCGGTATCTTGACCAGGACCGCCGTGATGTTATCCTCCCCGCCGTTCTCGTTGGCGGCGGTGATCAGTTGTTCGCAGGCGGCCTGAACGTTAGAGGCATCTGTAATGATCTTCAGCATGGCCGCCTCCACGATGGGGCCCCACAGGCCGTCGGTGCACAGCAAAAGCCACGCGCCCGGTGGTAGGGTTCCCGTGACGAGATCGGGAGACTGCATCTCACCCTTGCCCAGTGCCTTGTAGAGCTTGTGACGTTCAGGATGCTGCCTGACTTCTTCGGGGGAGATCTGCCCGATCTCCACCAGCCGCCCGGCCACCGAGTGGTCGCGTGTGATCTGGCTTACCTTGCCACCGTGAATCAGGTAGGCACGGCTGTCGCCCACGTGGGCCATGTAGAGCGTACTACCCAGGATGACGGCTGCCGTGCAGGTGGTGCCGCTGCCGGGCGCGCCCTCACCGACCTTCAGGTTGGCCTGTCGCATGGCCTCGCTGAGCATATCAAGCATCGCCTCCTGGTCGTCGGCCGGCCGCTGCCGGGCCAGTATGGGCAGGCAGGCAGCGTTGGTAATGTGGTAAGCAAAGGTCTCGACGGCCAGCGCGCTGGCACGCTCGCCACCGGCATAGCCGCCCATCCCATCGGCTATGACAAACAAGGCGAACGGCGGGAGGCTATGCGCGCTCTCGCAAACGCCCGCCAGGGCCAGCAGCGCATCCTCGTTCTCGGAGCGTTGCAGACCCACGTCGGTGGCCTGGCCGTAGTTGAGGTATTTGGGTACTGCGTAGACCTTTTCAAGTGGCGGCAACCGGCTGGTCGTCGCCACGGCTTCAGACTCTGGCACGCCGGTCTTCACGTCGGGTGCCTCCCGCGCCTGCGCTTCTTCGGACGGGCCGCCGCCAAAGACCCCGCGCAGCAAGCCCATAATCCTCTCGAACACGTTCATACCGGTCACCTTTCCCACCGGCCCTGGTTGGTCGAAGCCAGCCCGTGAGCGTAGTAAATAGAGTAAGAGATTGGGCCGCATGGCGGTGTGAACGCGCCGGAAAACGACCGAATCTATCTAATTGTAGCACCAGTTGGGGTGCCTGATCTAATCGGGCAGGAGACGGAAACAGAACCTGGTCAGAGATTCGGATAAGGAACGGGACGATCAAACTGTACGACGAGTGTCGCGAAAAGGGATTAGTACGCTGGTACGGGTCACGACCCCAATGACCAACAGGCAAGCGACTATATGGACAACAGCGATACCGACCGGGCAGGTCAGTGAGGTGAATGGGGATGGATCAGTTTGTCATACGCTCAGCACAATCGGCCTTCAACAGGGCCGGATACCGTTGGGATGAGGCATATCGGCAGGCGCAGATGATCGCTGATTACATGCTCTCCCATCTCGACCAATGCCGGGCAGCATACGGGGTTGACGACGAGTTCGAATTGGCCTACCGTATGGCCTGCGATACTGTAGAGCGCGAGCGTGAGGGATGGTTTATACTGCCTTTGGGCTCTCTCGTGTTGTGAAGTCAAGGGAATCCTGAATATAGTGTAGCCGCAACTTGTGACAGCTTCTGACACACGCCGATCTGGTCAGCCAAACCTGATCTGTTCCAATGCCTCCGCAGCCGCCGCGACGACCAGCCCGTGCGGGTCGTCGAGCGCCTCCTGAAGGGCCGGGAGAGCGCGCGCATCGCCGATGCGCCCCAGTGCCTGGGCCGCTGCTGCCCGCACGAAATGATACCCATCCTGCACTGCGAGGGTCAGCCCCGGCACAGCCGTTCCATCTCCGATCTTGCCCAGCGCTTCGGCGGCGATGGCGCGCACGGCGCGATCGGAGTCCCGCAGCACCCGGAGCAGACCGGGCACGGCCTCCGCCTCTCCGATCTTGCCCAGCGCTTCGGCGGCGAAGCGGCGCACGACGGGATCCCCGCCGATCAGCGCTTCCAGCAGACCTGAAACCGCGCCCGGATCGCCGGTCTGGCCGAGCAGCCAGGCGGCAACCGCCCCCACAACCGGGTCAGGATCGCGAAGAGCTTCGACCAGATCTGGTACGGCGACATTGCCGACCCGCTCCAGTGCCCCAATCGCCGCCCCACGCGACCGGCGATCCGCACTGCGCAGCGCCCGGAGCATCTCAGGCAGGGCTGCCTGCCCACCAAGACACGGTTCCATGCCGGTCAGGGGCGGGCGGTTATCGCCGCCTAAAGATGGTGCATCGCTGTTATGGCCGTTCGGTGAGCCGGTGGTCATGCTCCGGACCTGGGGACTATTCACTCACACGCAGATTGTCGAACGCGACCTCCATCCCGCCGAAGGCAGAGCTTTCCCCGACCAGGCCCAGCAGCCCCTCGGTGTAAGTCAGATCCTTCACGTGACTGACGGACGCGCCGTTGACGATAAACGTCAGTTCGCCCGCCGCCAGCTCGACGCGCAGGTGGTTGGTCTGGTTGTCAGGCAGGATGGCCGGAGCCAGCTTGTACCCGCCGATCAGCGACTCCTGCGTCTCGCAGCCGTTGTCGCAGTAGCCGACATCGTAACGACCATCGCCGGTGATCGTGCAGTACAGGAAGGATCGCAGGTCACTGGAGCCAAGCAGCAGCAGCCCGAAGCCGCTGGCCTCTGCGCCGTGCAGCAGCGTCGCCTCGACTTCGTACACGGCATCCCCGAAGATGCGCTGCTGGTGCGTCCAGGCTAGGGTGTTCGGCTCGGCGATGGACAGCAGGTAGCGCCCCTCCTCGACTCGCCCCTGGCTGCCCGCCCCCTCGCCGACCAGCCAGTCGCCCGGCTCGTCGAAGGCAGCGAAGTACGGCCCGGCGGCGGTGATGACGATCACGGTTGGGCGGGGCGGCGGGGATTCTCCCTGGCTGAAGACGAAGCCGCAGGCGGTCAGGCCCAGGCCCAAGGCCAGGGTCGCCGCTACAATGAGCAGGTGTGTCCGGGTGGATGGTCTCATGTTAATTCTCGCCAAGTGCTTCCAGTTTTTCAAGCCAGCCGCTGAAGTGCCGACATTCCGCCCGGATGCCTTCAAGCCCGATCCCCAGGGCGATCAGCGGTCAATGCGCCGTTTGCCCCGATCAGAATATTCAGACTGCCAGGCTCCAGATCCATCTCGCGGATGGACTTGAAGCCCCTTACCTCAATGCGCTCCAATGTGCTCATAGTCGCCCCTGTCAACCTCTCCACACAGCCTGAAAGAATGATAAGCGCCCTGTGCCATTTTGGAAAGCCTCACCCATGGCAACGTCGTGCCCCGCCGTTGTCGTCAAGGCGATGCCCTAGACGCGCATGACGCTGACGCCCAGGTTGTCGGCGTGGTCGCTGATGCGCTCCAGGTTGCGCAGGACTTCGGTGAAGATGACGTCGGCTTCGGACTGGCATATGCCTGTGTTCAGCCGGTCAATGTGCCCCTGACGTGCCTCTCGGTAGAGGTCGTCAAACTCGTCTTCCAGGTTGCAGGCCCGCTCGGCCAGCACTTTATCGCCGTCCAGAAAGGCCTGCAAGGCAAGTGAAAGGGTGCCGTGTGCGTGCTTGCAGAGTGTGTCCAGGTCTTCTATCGCCTTGGAGCTGAACGGCACGCCGTTGTTGGCTTTCTTTTGTGCAGCCTCGGCGAGATCCTCTGTCAGGTCACCTATTCGCTCAATATCGGTGATCAGGTTCTTTAGCTGGAAACAGCGCTTCTGTTCATACTCGCTGAGATTCCCGCGCATCAGCGCATTGACGAAGCTCTCCAGGGTATCCGCCACAGGGTCCACGAACGTGTCTTCCTGATCCAGCACCCACTGCGCGGCGCTCAGGTCATCTTCCACGAACGCCAGGCGGCTGTTTTCAATCATCTGGGCCGCCACCTGGCCCATGCGGGTCAGCTCCCTGCGGGCTTCGGTCAGCGCAACAGAGGGAATGCTGTATTGCATCTCGTCAATATAGGCCGTGAGTTTTGGCTTTTCTTCCTCAGGGCTTTTTGGCACCACCCAGTTGACCAGTTGCGTGATTTGCCTGACGAATGGCAGGAGGATCACGCTCACGGCGACGTTGAAGATGGTGTGCGCGTTGGCGATCTGGCGCGGCAGGCTGGGCGAGGTGCGGGCCACGAGAGCCGCGAAGGGAGAAATGAACGGAAGAAGGAGCAGCACCCCGAAGACGTTGATAAGGATTTGAGCGACGGATGCCCGGAAGGCGGGCCTGGAGAGACGCAGCGCGGCGACGAGCTGGGTATCAATGCAGGTGCCGATGTTGGCCCCCAGGATCAACCCGATTGCGCCGGGCAGCGTGATCGCCCCGCTCACACCCATGGCGACGGTGAGGCCCGTGATGGCCGAGCTGCTCTGGACGATGGCGGTGAAGATCATACCGGCCAGAACCCCGGCCAGGGGATGCTGTCCCATCGTCACCAGCCAGCCCTCGACCATGGGCACCGCCGAGAGAGTCTTCAAAGCCCCGGACATAAAATCCATGCCCAGAAACAGAATGCCGAAGCCCATGACGATCTCCCCGGCTATTCGCCAGCCGCGATGGGGGAAGAACTCAATCAGCGCAAGCCCAATCGCGACGAAGAGGAGACAGAAGTCGCCGATGTCGAACGCGACGATCTGGGCGGTGAGCGTCGTGCCGATTTCCTGGCCGAGCATCACGCCAACCGCCTGTTCGAGCGTCAGGAGGTTGGCGTTGACCAGACCAAGGATGGTGATCATCAGCAGGCTGCTGCTCTGAAGCAGCGCCGTGGCGAAAGCGCCGAAAAAGGCCCCTTTGAGGGGCCTGTTGGTCATGCGATCCAGCCACGTCTGGATCTGGTTACCGGCCAGTTTTTCCATGCCTGTGCTGAGCGTGCGTACGCCAAACAGGAACAGCGCCAGGCCACCCAAAACTTGAAAGAAGCAAATCATATTTCTCCCAGCCATGTGTCTGCTATGAGGTCCAAAGGTGGAGTCCGTGTCACGGAACGCCGCCTGACCATGATAATACCAGAAGAACGGCGGTTGTGGGATCGTTTGCCCCGCGCAGGCCCCGAGCTTTTTTGCTGTGCACCACCATTGTGATATGCTTACAGGCACAACCGGACGGGCGGTCAATGGCAGACCGTTCTCGTCTTCGCAGGTGGGGGAAATCATCATGGCTGTGTCATCATACCAACCTTACTACGAAGCTTCCCATGCGCTGGTCGTCGGCATCGACGCCTACGAAAAGCTTCAACCGCTGGAGACGGCGGTTTACGACGCCGAGGCGGTCGCCGGGGCACTGAGAGACGATCTGGGCTTCGAGGTCACGCTGCTGCGCAATGCCGAGGCCACCCGTAACGCGATCTTCGGCCACATCGAAATGCAGTTCTCGCAAACCGGCCCTGACGACCGCGTGCTGGTCTATTTTGCCGGTCACGGCATCACGCGCCGCGCGGCCTCCGGCCATAAAGTCGGCTACCTGATCCCCTGCGGCGTCGACCGGCGCGAGTACCACCTCGCCGCCAAGATGGACGACCTGATCGAGCACAGCGACTTCATCCCGGCCAAGCACATCATCTTCATCCTGGATGCCTGCTTCAGCGGCCTGGCTCTGACGCGCAGCGATCCCCCTGTCGGCGGTCGACTGCTCGCAGACCTGATGACGCGCCGCGCGGTGCAGGCCATCGCCGCCGGGCAGCAGGATCAATTGGTCGCCGAGCGCTGGGGACCGGGCGGCCACTCGATCTTCACCGGCCTGCTTCTCGACCGGCTGACAAAACGCGGCGGCCTCCTGACCGGTAACGAGCTTGGCCTCTACCTCCAGCGCCGGGTGGGGATACACACCCACGCCAATCAGACGCCGCACTACGGCCACCTGCTGGGCAGCCAGGGCGGCGATTTCGTCTTCTGGGCGGAGGAAAGCGTCATCCGGTTGCCCCCGGAGATCCGTGACGCCGTCGAGAGTCCCCTGCCCGGCGTGCGCGCGGGCGTCGTGTCGGATCTGCGCTTCCTGCTGGAGAGCGGCAGCACCGAGATGGCCCAGCTTGCCCACAAAGCCTTACGCCGCCTCACCAGAGATGACAGCCACCGCGTCTCGCAGGCGGCACGCGAGGCGCTGGGCATGGATCGCCCGCCCGCCGTAGCGCCGCCCAAACCACCCGCCGAGGCACGCGAGGCACGGGTCGAAGCGCCCGCCGAAGCTCCGGCTCGTCCCCCGCAGGTCGCGCGGCCCCCGGTCGAGGATACGCCGGTCGTCGAGCAGTCGCCCGTCGAGGTGCGACCGCCGTCCCCGCCGCCCCGGGCGCGTGTGAGGCGGCGTCCACCCGGCCCGTCGCTGCGCTCACTGCTGAAAAGCCTGCAGCCGGCCTGGATCGGGATCATCGGCGCGCTCGCGTTGGCCGTGGTACTCGTCGGTGCGCTGCTGATCGCCAAGGCCATCCGCGAGAACGAACCCGCACCCACGCCCCAGGTTACGGAGCCGGGCGAGGCCCTGGCAGCCCGGCCAACCGACACCCCTACCGCCGAGACGATCACGCCCAGCGGGGACGTGACCGGTACCATCGGCGCCCTGCTCACCCAGGCTGTCGATGACCTGACCGCCGCTGCAGGGGCCGTCGTTGGGCCGACCAACGGGCCGACCACGACGCCGGATATGACCCGGCCCGCCGCCACGTCCACGCCGACGAAGCCTCCTCCGACATCCGTGAGCAGCCCTACGGTTCCTGCGCCGTTTAGCGGCGACGGCGTCCTGCTGGACGTTCCCTACCGCTCCTCAAAGGACCCTGCAACGGCGGGCTATTCGGCCAACGATGTTGGGATCACGTGTGTGGCGATGCTGCTGGCAGCAGATGGGCAGAACGTGACGACCGACCAGATCTACCAGGATGTCGGGATCACGACAAAGGCGGCGCTCTCCGTCACAACCGTCAAAGGCGCGGGCAATTATTACGGCCTGGGGTTGGAGCGTTACGACCGCTCAAGTGGGGCGTCGATGGATACGCTCAAGGAGTGGACCCGGGACGGGTACCCCGCCATCGTGCTGATCGACTACAACGTGATCATGGAGGCCGGGTATCACGAGTCGGCCATCAACGGCGGCAGCTTTGTGCTGGTCGTGGGGTACGATGACGATTACGTCTACGTCCACGACCCGTACTGGGAGGGCACCGGCGGCTCGTATCTCTCCTGGCGCACCACCGTCTTTGAAGAGGCGTGGTATCAGAGCGGGACGCAGTACCAGAACATCGCGCTGGTCTCGCTTGGCGAGTCCGAGGCTGTACAGGGGCCGCCTCCCACGACCCAGGCCGGGTACACCGCCGACGGCTTCGACTCGCCGGTAGGGACCGTGACCGAGCGCCGGAGCGCAGAGGTGTGGCCCGGCGACTGGTACGATGCAACTGGCTTTGCCACCTACTATTCAAGCCCGACGCCGACCTACCACACCGGCGCCGACCTGAACCTGCCCAAAGACGCCGACCGCTTACAGCCGGTCTACGCGGCGGCCAGCGGTGAAGTGGTGTTCTCCGGGAGGGGCAGCGGTGCCTGGGGCTGGCTCATCATCATCCGCCACGACCCGCTGCTCTCGACCGGTGAGGTGGTCTGGACACGCTACGCGCACGTCGCCGACGCGCTGGTCGAGACCGGCGAGCGCGTCGGGCGCGGCCAGCAGATCGCCAGCATCGGCAACGCCGACGGCATGATGGCCTATTTCCTGGGCTTTGACATCGCCCAGACGGACGTCCTCGAAGAGAATCCGGGGTACTGGCCTGGCGACGACCTGTCCGCAGTGCTTCAGCACTTTGTCGACCCTCGCCAGTTCATCGAGGAGCACCGCCCGGCGGGGTGATCCGGGTGCGTGGCCTGCCTGTGCCCTGATCCGTACACAAGGAGACCGCAACGAGAGCGCAGAGTCGGCCCGGAATTGGCCCAAAACTGACTGTAGGTTGCGGTCTGCTGACCATGAATGTAGGTTGAAGCACAGAGAAACACCCTGTGCTGCGGTGCCTGCTATTGCAGGGTCTTGTGGATCTCCTCAAGCGCGGCTTTCGCCTGCGGCGCGAGCTTCAAGAAGTCGGCTAGCGTCTTGCAGCCGTAATCGTCGCAGTGGGCGCAGTTCTCCACCCCACGCCCGACCGCGCAGCGCCGCACTGCGCACTCGTCGCAATGGGCGATCTTCCGCCCATCGCCCAGGCATCCGTCGCAGATGCAGCCCTCGGCGGGGATGGCGACCCCGAACTCCTTGCTCCACTTCTCGGCGACCTGTTTGAGCGCCTGCATGTCGTGGTTCTGGGTGGCGACGTACGCCTCGCACGCCGCACAATCAAGCCCGCAGTAGGCGATCATCTTCCCGACCATGTATCTTCTCCTTGTTTCACTGCTGAGTACCGGCAACCTGCCGGACAATTTCGGCGGCATGGAGGTTCGCTCCGCCACCGCCTCGACCGTCATTCCCCTCCAGCACCTTCGTTTGAGATGTGCGGGGCACACACTGCTCCTTTCCCCGGCTGACCCCGGAAGTAGTATATTTGTTCTAATGGGGCCAATTATAAAACATCTGTTCCAGAACGTCAAGCAACTTTGCTGCCCGATCCGGGTTACGAGATTCAGGTGTATGCACCTTGAGTATTTACTGAGCCTTGCATATACTGCTGAACTGCTCCTCGTTCGTGTCGATTGCGACACTGCCCTCACCCATCTCGGACGGCCTGGCCGTCCTCGATTCGCCCTCTCCCTGAGGGAGAGGGCAGACTGAGCGCGACCGCAGGTCGGGCGAAGGCGGGTGAGGGCCTGAGCGACAATGTGCCTAAAACCAACTTAACACAACCCTGCAATGCGGCTCGTCCGGCTTCTCTAGACGGGGGTGGGGGGCGAAACAATGACCGGATTAAATTGTCAATGTTCATTTACCTGAACCTGAGCGGGTCAACCAGATCGACAGAGCGTTTGGAGCGAGTGACCCTTCCGCAGCTCTGACCTGTTTTTCC
The DNA here is from genome assembly GCA_964603985.1 of uncultured Anaerolineae bacterium. GTDB lineage: Bacteria > Chloroflexota > Anaerolineae > Aggregatilineales > UBA3940 > CAZRXG01. The sequence goes on from CAZRXG010000010.1 coordinate 91,799, forward strand.
AAACCTCGGCCATAGCTCGGTATAATGTATCCATGATTCAAAAACGAACTCTGGGTCTGGGGCTGATCGTCGCCATGCTGGCACTCGGTATTCTGGGCTTTATGTCGCGCGATGCCCTCTACGCCTACGCGGTTGAACTGACCGGCGAGGAGGCGTTGAGCGGCCAGTTGCAGGGATTGTTGCAGTACCCCCTCAATCTGGCCCATCCACCGCTCAAAACCCAGCCCTTCGCCGCCATCGAGCACACCGGTGTCAACCCCTTCGGCGTCAACACCTTCCTCCACCACGAGGTCGAGGTCGCCAAGCGGGAGGAGCAGGTCAGGCTGATCGCTGCGGCGGGCTTTCACTGGCTGCGCCAGGAGTTCCCCTGGGAGGACATCGAGGTACACGGACGGGGCGACTTCCTCGACCGGCGCAACGACCCCGAGGGCATCGACGCCTGGGCCAAGTACGACAACATTGTCGGGCTGGCCGGGGACTACGACCTGGAGATCATCGCCCGCCTGAGCAACCCCCCAGCCTGGAGCCGCGCCGCCGGTGACGACCTGGGCACCTACGCCCCACCCGACGACCTCGACGACTTTGCCCGCTTCGCAGCGGCGGTCGCCGAGCGCTACCGGGGACGCATCCGCTACTACCAGGTCTGGAACGAGCCGAACATCTACCCCGAATGGGGCGAGCAGTCCGTCGACCCGGAGGCTTACACCGACCTGCTGTGCCGCGCCTACCGGGCGATCAAGGCAGTCGACCCGGGCGCGGCCGTCATCAGCGGGGCGCTGGCCCCCACCGCCGAGCTGTCCGGGCGCGACCTGAACGATTACATCTTCCTCCAGCGCATGTACGACGCCGGGGCCGGGGCGTGCTTCGACATCCTCTCGATGCAGGGCTACGGGCTGTGGTCCGGCCCCACCGACCGCCGCATGCGCCCGCTGGTCGTCAACTACGGGCGCAACGAATTCATCCGCGACATCATGGTGCGCAACGGCGACGCCCACAAGGCCATCTGGATCAGCGAGATGAACTGGAACGCCGCGCCAGAGGACGTTTACCCCGCCTATGGCCGGGTGACGCTCGACCAGCAGGCCCGCTGGGCTCCGCTGGCTTACCGGCGTGCCCTCAAAGAGTGGCCCTGGGTAGGCGTGATCAACGTGTGGTACTTCAAGCGCGCCTCCGACGACTGGCTGATCGAGCGCCGCCCGGAGGCGTACTTCCAGATGGTCGAGCCGGACTTCACCCCGCTGCCGGTCTACGAGAGCATGAAAGCCTACACCAATCAGCCGCCGGTCATGTACACCGGCCAGCACTGGGCGGACGACTGGACGGTGACCTACGGCCAGGGCTGGTCACCCTGGTTGCACAGCCACGACCGGGCGCGGGTGGCCTCGAAGAAGGCCGGGCCGATCACCTTCACCTTCGAGGGAACGTCTCTCCAGATCATCTTCGGCCCGCACGAGTCCCCCGGCCAGGGCATCGCCTACCGCGTGGACGGCGGCCCGCTGATCACGCTGGGCGGATGCTGCGTCAACGAGACGCTCTGGCGCGGGCGCGGTGGGCGGCACACCGTCGAGATCCGGCCCATCGGCGAGGTCGTGATCACGCACTACGTCGTGCGCGACGACCCCCGCCTAGCGCCGGGTGTGCTGGTGGCCGGGTCTTTGCTGCTGACCGGCGCGTGGTACGCCGCGCGCAGGCGGCATATGCTTGAGGTGGCTTCAACCGATGAACAAGGTTCGACGTGAGCGCCCCGGAACGGCCCTGCTGTTCCTGCTGGTAGCGATTCTCATCCTCGCAGCCGGGCTGCGATTCTTCCGCCTGGACGCCCAATCCTTCTGGAACGACGAGGGCAACTCGGCCCGCATCGCGGAGCGCCCACTCACCGCCATCATTGCCGGGGCAGCAGGCGACATTCACCCACCGGGCTACTACATCCTGCTCGCCGGATGGCGGGCGCTGGTTGGCCGCAGCGAATTCGCGCTCCGGTCGCTGTCCGCGCTGGCCGGTGTGCTGACGGTGGCGCTGGTGTACGCGGTTGGCCTGCGCCTGTTCGAGCGCCGTGTTGGAGCGGTGGCCGCCCTGCTCGTGGCCGCCAACCCCTTCCAGGTGTACTACGGCCAGGAGGCGCGCATGTACGCCCTGCTGGCACTGTTCAGCGCCGCCTCAATCTGGTTCACGGCGGCGGTGCTGGCCCTGCCGGATGAGATGGCGACCTCCCGGCGGGGCGGCAGGCCCTTCAGGGGACGGCGCGCTGCGGCGATCCTGGTCGGCTATGTGCTGGTCAACGTGGCCGGGCTGTACACCCATTACAGCTTCCCCTTCATGGTCCTGGCCGAGACGCTCGTCTTCGTCGTGTGGCTGGCGAGGCGTAAAAAGCGGCTGCACGGGCTGGCTATGTGGATTGGCCTCCAGTTCGCGACTCTGATCCTGTTTGCGCCCTGGCTCCCTCACGCCATCCGGCAGGTGATGATCTGGCCGGACAGGGGCGTCACGGGTGGGCCTTCCCTGCCGATGGTGCTCGCCTACGGCAGCACCCTCCCGTACGACGTGGCCCGCACCGGTGTGGTTCCCTTGCTGTTGGGCGCAATCGTGGGGCTGCTCCCGCCTTTTGGCCCCCAGGGGCCTCGCCGCTCGCCGCGCTTCGCCGAGCGTGTCGGCCTCGTCGCGACCTGGCTCCTGGTGCCCGTCGGCCTGCTGATCGCCGTCGACGCGGTGAGCGGGCCGGTCCTCAAGTTCCTGCTTCCCGCCAACCTGGCCCTGATGCTCCTGGTGGCACGCGGCGCGGTGATGGGCTTCGACCTGGGCAGGCCGGTGCCCGGCGCCGGGCCGGGGGACGACCTGCTGGCCCGCATCGCGGCCATGATCCTGATGGCCGTCGGCCTGTTCCCTCTGCTGGTGGGGCTGTACGGCCTCTACTTCGATCCCGCCTATGCGCGCGACAACTACCGCGCCATCGCCGAGTACATCAGAAGCGAGAGCGGATCGCAGGCGGCGGTGGTGCTGGTCGCACCCAACCAATGGGAGGTGTTCACCTACTACTACCCCGACGGCCCGAACATCGCCCCGCTGCCCGATTCACACACCGAAGAGACGCTTGCCCGCCTGCTGGACGAGCACCGGCGCATCTACGCGCTCTACTGGGGCGCAGCCGAGCAGGATCCGCAGGGGATCGTCCGGGGGACGCTGGAAACCAACGCCTTCAAGGTTATGTCGGGGTGGTACGGCGGGGTGCAGTTCGTGACCTACGCCGTCCCCGGCGAGCCGACCATCGAAGTGGCCCCACCGGGCGAGGTGCTGTTTGGCCGGGTCATCACGCTGGAGCGATTCGCCCTCAGCGCCGATACGCTCTCGCCGGGGGAGGCGCTGGGCGTGACGCTGTTCTGGCGGGCCGATACCTCGCTCGACGTGCGCTACAAGGTGTTCGTGCACCTCTACGCGCCCGACGGCTCACTCGTCACCCAGCACGACTCGGAGCCGGGCGGCGACCTCGCGCCGACCGATAGCTGGCAGCCCGGCCAGGTCATCGCCGACAATCACGGTCTGCTGCTGCCGCGCCGGGCGGCGCCGGGTGTCTACCGGCTCGTGGCGGGGCTGTACACCTTCGAGGGCGAGCGCCTGACGGTCACCCAGGACAGTCAGCCCCTCGGTGACAGCCTGCTCCTGTGCGAGATCGTCGTCGAGTAGGATCGGCCTACGGGTTGGGAATCACGCCGTTCTCATCGAGGTAAGCCGCGATCAGCTCCGCCCGCACGCGGTTCCCCTCGACGGTCATGTGCAGACCATCGTCCCAGTATTCCTTGTCCAGCGGCATGTCCGCTGCGAAGTCGTAGAAGCGAGCATCCATTTCCCCGGCCAGCCTTTCGACGATCAGGTTGTGCTCTTTAAAAGCGTCCTGGTAGTAACCCCGTGATGTGTAGTCAATCGTCGTAGACCGGTACGCCCAGGTGAGCAGCAGTACCTCTGCCCCGTTGGCGTGTGCAATGGCGATCATGTTGCGGATGTTGCGCTCATAGTAGACCGGCGGGTTGGCTTCCAGAGCTTTCCTCGGCGAGATTCCCAGGCAGTCCTTGTCGGCGCGTGCCCCTGTACACGGCTGGCTGAAGGCGTCGTTCAACTCCGCGTTTGCGCGTTTCTGGAGCCAGCCAAAGTTGATGCCCACAAAGCGCCACAGCACACTGGGAAGGGTCTTCCGGGGTGTTGCTTCTTCCACTACCTTGGCGTCCCACAGCTTGCGACGGCCTGAGTTGTCGCCTTTGTATGCGTCCGGCAGCACGAGACGGGCGTGCACGTCGTTGGCGTTCTGGTACACGATCACCAGGTCCGGCTCCAGGTCCAGCACACGGAACTCCAGGCTGATCAGCGTCTCCCACGAGTTGTGCCCACCAACCCCACCGTTGATCACCTCGACGTTGGTGTAGCCGTATTCTTCGTGCAGGACCTGTTCTAGCTGCGCGGGATACGCCTCTTCCCAGCGCTTCACGCTCGTCCCAAAGGTGGACGACCCGCCCACTGCCACAATGCGGTATACCCCGTCCGGCTTCGGGATGGCGATCTCCTCACCGCGAAAGCCCAACGAGTTGATCCGGTCCTCACCATCCGCCGTGGCCCACTCAGGATTGGGGATGTATCCCTCGTAATGGTGTTGGCGGAAGCGCGGAGTGATCCTGACTTCTTGAAGGGCCGGGTCATACAGCAAGCGTTTTTTCTCATTCGCGATGTTGTGTACCCAGTAGCGCATCCCAACTTCGCTCAGCACGAGACCCAGACTCACGCTGACGATCACCATCCAGAACTCCGGCTTGCGGATCAACGCGCGGACGATGTCGCCGACGACCAGGATCATCGCCAGCGTGAGCGCCCCGGCAAAGACGCCGAAGGCGCTGTTCCACAAGGCCCCATCCGGCGACAGCAAGTAGCTGGGGAAGTAAACCAGCGCCATGCCGGGCAGCCAGGCAGCCACAATGGCGGCCTTCACCCGGAAGCTGCCTTCCACAACGAGCCGCTTCAGCTTCGGGCCGGGGGCCAGCACGGCTGCCACCACCGCCCCAGCCACAAAGGGCATCATGAGCAGCAGGTAGGAGACGGGATACCGGCCCAGGAAGGTCGCGTCGGCGTTCCTGTACGATGCTGCCTTATACAGCAGCCAGCCAAATCCAACCAGCAGGGCTGCCCGTGCGCCCCAGACTCGTATGTGTTCGCTCCGCTTCATTGATTGTTATCCTCTAGACGGTGGGTGAATGGGTCATTCAGGGCCGGGGGATCACGTTGTTCTCGTCGAGGTGGGCCGCGATCAGCTCCGCCCGCACGCGGTTCCCCTCGGCGGTCATGTGGCGGCCCTCCACCCAGTACGCCTCGTCGAGCGGCATGTCTGCTGCGAAGTCGTAGAAGTACGTGCCCATCTCCTCCGACAGGCGTTTGACGATGGCATTGTGCTCCTCGAAGGCCATCTGGTAGTCCGGGCGGGAGGCGTAATCGCCGAAAGCCGGGTTGTGCGCCCAGGTGAGCAGCAGCACCTCGACCCCGTTGGCCTGCGCGATGGCGACCATGTTGCGGATGTTGCGCTCGTAGTAGACCGGCGGGTTGGCTTCCAGCGCCTCCTGGGGCGTCATGCCCAGGCAGTCCTCGTCGGCGCGCGTTCCCGAACAGGGATTGCTGACCACCGCGTCCAGCGAGATCCCCCCCTCTTCGCCCAGCCAGCCAAAGTTAACCGCCACGAAGCGCCACAGCACGCTGGGAATGCGCGTCCGCCACGAGGTTGCCCGCTCCACCGCCTCCGCGTCCCACACCCTGCGGCGGCCTGAGTTGTCACCTTTGTATGCATCCGGCGGCACGATGCGGGTATGCACATCGTTAGTGTTCTGGTACACGATCACCAGGTCCGGCTCCAGGTCCAGCACGCGGAACTCCAGGTTGACCAGCGTCTCCCACGAGTTGTGCCCACCAACCCCGCCGTTGATCACCTCGACGTTGGTGTAGCCGTACTGCCCGCGCAGGACGTCCTCAAGCTGGGCGGGATACGCGTCCTGCCAGGTCGGGACGCGCGAGCCGTAGGTCGTCGATCCACCCACCGCGACGATGCGGTATACGCCGTCGGGCTTGGGCACCGCGACCTCTTCCCCCCGGAAGCCAAGCGCATTGATCCGGTCGGTCTCGTCCTCCCCGACCCATCCGAGGCGCGGGATGTATCCCTCGTAGTGATGCGGCTGGTAGCGCGGCAGCGCCGAGGTGTCCAGCGCGGCGGGGTCGTACAACTGGCGCTGCCACTCCTCCTGCGCCAGATTGCGCACCCAGTAGCGCATCGCCCCCTCGACCAGCCCCAGCGCGATCAGCAGGCTAACGACCGTCATCCAGAGCTCCGGCTTGCGCACCATCGCCGGGATGGCGTCGATCACGGCCACCACCACCGCCGCCGTCCCCGCCCAAAACAGACCGCCGAAAGCGGCGTTCCACAGCGGCTTATCGGGCGCGAACGCGTAACCCGGCGCGTAGAGCAGCAGCGCGCCCGGCAGCCACGCGCCCAGCAAGATCGCCTTGGGCCGCAGCCTGTCGGCCAGCACCAGCCGGGCCAACCAGGGACGAAACGCCAGGATCGCCCCTGCGATTGCGGCCACCACGCCGAGCGCCATGAAGGCAAAATAGCTGCCGGAGTAGCGCCCCAGCACGGCAACATTCGTGCTACGGTAGCTTGCCAGGCGGACGGCGAACCATCCCAGGCCGAAGAGCAGCGCCAGGCGCACCGCCCAGACGCGCACCTGCCCGGGGGTCTTCATGGCCGGTCGTCCTTCGTTTGGTGGGGTGGGATGTCCGTTCAGCGTATTACTCCATCTCGACAGCGCCAATATCGCACGCCTGCCCCTGCGGGCGCGCTGCACCGCGCTGATCCTCGGTTGTGGCACATTCTTCGGCTGGGATGGCATCTAACGCCGGGCTGTCCGGCAGCAGCGGAAAGAACAGCCCGCCGAACTCACCCAGCCCGTGACGAGAGGTTATGATGTCGGTCGGGGCAAGCTCCTGCTGATTGCCGTACTGGCCTATCAGGTTATAGCCCAGCGAAACAAGCGACCCGCCCACGTCAGCCCAGCCCAACTCGTCAATCGGATCGGCGTGTATGTCCGCCCCAGAGTCGGCGCTGTTGCCAGATACAATGCTCTGTTTCAATTCCAGCGTGCTGTAGGGGATGGCCAGACCACCACCGTATCGAGCCGTGTTCCCGGAGATCGTGTTGTTGACGAGCGTCAGCGTCATATCAATGACAAAGATCCCCCCGCCGTATTTGGATGAGTTGTTGTTGAAAGTGCTGTTAGTAACGGAGGCGTCCCCCTGATCGTGGTACAGTCCCCCGCCCCATCCGCCTGTATTGTTGGAAAACACGCTGGACGTTATTTCCACCGTCGAGTCGTAAGCTAATATGCAGCCACCGAGCCGCCCGGCTGAGTTGCCGGTGAAAACGCTGTTGGCAATCGTCAATGAGTCGACGACCTCCACACATCCGGCATCGAAGGCTTCATTACCGGAAAAGGTGCTGTCAATAATTGCGATGTGCCTGGCCGAGGCCCCTCCACCACACCGGGCTGAATTTTCGGAGAAGGTGCAGTTAGTAATCGTTACCACACCTTTCTTCGAAAACACCCCTCCCCCTCCAAAAAACCCGGCGGCCTCATTGCCCGACAGGGTGCAGTCGGTCAGCGTTATATCGCCATCTTCCGTATGAACGCCACCGCCCGTTTCGGAGGTGTTGCCATTCTGCAAGGTGATGTTTTCTAGCGTCACGCTCGTACTGCCAGAAGCATAAAGCAGACGATAGGCATGATCGCCGTCGAGGATCGCGCCATTACCGTTGATCGTGATATCGGATGTGATGACGGGTAAGTCGGCGGTCAACGTATACGTGCACCCCTGGGCCAGGTCGATCATCCCGCCAACACCGAGCGCATGGCGCAGCGCCTCTTCACTACAGGCAATCGGGCCGGGTGGTAATGTCGCCGGTATGGCCGTCGGGGCAGTAGATACGGGGGGCAATGTCGGCGTGGCCGGGGAAGCAGCGGGTTCGGGCGGCGATGCCGGTACAGCCACGCAGGCAGCAAACGCCAGCGCGAGGCTGATGGTGGCAAGCAGTTTGAGCGTACAACGACTCCTCATAATCTCTTCATCTCTCGCCTTGTCAGGGAGCTGTATAGCATCCAACCACCCAGGCGAAGTGATACCGGTTTAGTGGTGCTATCAGGCAGAGGAGGTATGGTTAGGAGAATGTGACGCCGGGTCATTCCCGCATCGCGTCCAGGCGCTCGCGGAACAGATCGTTGACGATCTGGGCGTTGGCCTGGCCTTTCGTCTCACGCATCACCTGGCCGACGAACCAGCCCAACAGGCTCTCTTTGCCACCCAGGTACTTCTCGACCTGCTCCGGGTTCTCGGCGATGATCCGCCCGGCCAGCGCCTCAAGCTCCGCCGTGTCGCTGATCTGCGCCAGCCCCCGCTCCTCGACGATCTCCCGCGCCGCCTGCCCGCTCTCAAACATGAGGGCCAGCACGTCTTTGGCCGTGGTCGTGTTGATCGTCCCTGCCTCGACCAGCCCCATCAGTTCGGCCAGCCCCGCCGGGGTGACGCGCGCGTCCCCAATCTCGGCATCCGCCAGGTTCATCAGCCGGAACAACTCACCTGTGATCCAGTTGGCGCTGTTTTTCGGGTCGCCGCCCGCCTCGAGCGTGGCCTCGTAATAATCGGCCACCGCCTTATCCGCGACCAGCACCCCCGCGTCCTGCGGCGGCAGGTCAAACTCGCGAATGAAGCGCTCGCGCCTGGCATCGGGCAGTTCCGGCAGCTTCTCCCCGATCGCCTCAACCCACTCCCGGCTGATGAACAGCGGCGGCAGGTCCGGCTCCGGGAAGTAGCGGTAATCGTCGGCGTATTCTTTGCTGCGCTGGGGATATGTCTCTCCCGTGTCATCGTTGAAGCCCAGCGTTTGCTGGACGACCTCACCACCCGCCTCGACCACCTTGCTCTGCCGCCCGATCTCGTACCCCACCGAGCGCAGCAGCGAGCGGATGCTGTTCAGGTTCTTGATCTCGGTGCGCGTGTAGAGCGCATCCGACCCGGCGGGCCGGATCGACACGTTCGCCTCGAAGCGCAGCACGCCCTTGCTCATGTCGCCGTGATTCACGCCCAGGTAGATCAGGATCGCCCGCAGCTTGCGCGCGTAAGCTTCCACGTCCTCGACCGAGTGCATGTCCGGCTCAGAGACGATCTCCAGCAGCGGCACGCCCGCCCGATTGAGGTCGATCAGGCTGCTCTCGCCCACGTGGAACAGCTTGCCCGTGTCCTCTTCGAGGTGGGTGCGCGTGATCCCGATCCGCCTGACCTGCCCGCCTACCTCAATGTCGAGCCAGCCGTCGCTCGCCAACGGGTGCTCGTACTGGCTGATCTGGTAACCCTTCGGCAGGTCGGGGTAGAAGTAAGACTTGCGTGCGAACTGGTTGAACTCGTTGATCGTGCAGTTCAGCGCCAACCCCACCATGATGCCGTACTCGACCGCCTGACGGTTGATCACCGGCAGGCTGCCGGGTTGGGCGGTGCACACCGGGCAGACGGTGGTGTTCGGCTCGGCTTCGGTGCTGTCAACCACCGGGCACCCGCAGAACATCTTCGATTCGGTCAGCATTTCGGCGTGGACTTCCAGGCCGATCACGGGTTCGTATTCCGTCATCGCTTGCACTTTCGTCTTGATTCGGTGGGTATCAGCGCGCGATTATACCACAGCCCCCCGGTCGATGGGTCAACCCAACAGCCCGTCGAACGCCCGGTCACCGGGCCGCCCCACGCAGAACTCCACCCACCGCGACGGGTTGTCCGCGTCGTACCGCTCCGCGACGTTCGACTCAAGCAGCATGGTGTACGCTCCAGCCAGCGTGGCATCGTCGGCGACGGTGTGCGTCTCGATCCGGGTGTGCCAGCCGCTCCCCTGCGCCGTCATCCGGATCGTCCGGTAGCTGCACGGGTAGCCGGACAGCGCGGCAGTGACGACGTGCAGCCGTCCATTGTGCCTGCGGATGTGATTGGCGTGGTGGTGCCCGGAGAGCACCAATCTGGCGTCGGGGTATTGGTCGAGCAGCCCCTCGACCTGCGCGCCGTTATCGCAGATGAAGTTCGACCACCAGGGCTTTTCGTTGCGCGGGATGAGGTTGCGCAGCGGGTGATGCACCCCAACGATCACCAGGTCACCACGATGCGTCTCAAGCTCGCCTTTGAGCCACGCAAACTGCGCCTCATCGATCACGCCGCCCCAATCGTCGCCCATGCGCGAGTCCAGCCCGATCAGCCGCACACCCGGCCTGACCGCCCGGCTCCAGTGCGCTTTTTGCGCGTCAGGCTCCGGGTCGGCCATGCGCGGGTCGATCAACTCCACCGCCTCGCGCGGCGTGTAGGCGTCGGGGTGATTGGGATCATAGAAGCCGTCATGATTGCCGGGGACGAAGTGCCAGGGTTTGTGCAGCACGGCGATTGCGTCCCTGAAGCGTTCCACTTCCACCGGCGTCGACCGGTCAAGCACGTCACCCGTGATCAGCACAAAATCCAGGTCGTCCACCGCATTGAGGCGCTCACAGCACGCCGCCAGCAGACGCGGTGCCTGCCCGCCCAGTGCTCCCCAGCTATCGCCTTGATCCGAGATGTGTATGTCCGTGACGTGTGCGAAGTGAACAGAAGGGGTGGTGTTCAATTGTTCTCCTTATTCCGCGATGAGTTTGTAGCCGACGCCCCACACCGTCTCGATGCTCACCGCGCTGCCCACCTCGCCCAGTTTGGCGCGCAGGTGCGCGATGTGCACGTCGACGGTGCGCGTCTGCCCGTAGAAGTCGAAGCCCCACACCAGTTCTAATAGCTGTTCGCGGCTGAGCACCAGCCCCTCGTGCCCGGCCAGCGTGTGCAGCAGGTCGAACTCCTTGGCCCGCAGCTCGATCCGCTGCCCAGCGGCGGTGACTTCGCGCCGCGCCGGGTCAATCCGCACGTTCCCCACCTCGACCGGCTTCTCCGTCGTCGGCTGGCCGTCCGGCATGGTGCGCCGCAGGATCGCCCGCACCCGCGCGACCAGCTCGCGCGGGTTGAAGGGCTTGGTCATGTAGTCGTCCGCGCCCAATTCCAGGCCGACGATCTTGTCGATGTCGTCCTCACGGGCGGTCAGCATGATGATCGGCACGTCGGACTGCGCGCGCGTGCGCTTACACACCTCCCACCCATCGACTTCGGGCAGCATCAGGTCGAGCACGACCAGATCAGGCGCGTCCTGCGCGATGCGCTCCAGCGCCGTCTGCCCGTCCTCGGCGGCGATGACGGTGAAGCCGTCCTGCTCCAGGTACATCCGTGCCAGTTCGACGATGTTGGCTTCGTCGTCCACGACCAGGATGGTGGCTTGTGCCATGGCGGAGTCCTTTGTATGAGTCGGGGGTCATGCACCTTGAGTATTCAATCCGGCCACGACGGAAAGGTGGTCTGGCTTCTCTAGATGGGGGTGGGGGGCAAACCATGATCGGATTGAACGGTTAAAGCTTATTTACTCCCCGGCCTTCTCCTCGGTTGCCGTCGGCGGGGGTGTGACCTTCTTCGCCTCTTCGGGGCACATCTCAAGCCCACCCTGTACCACGTCCTCGATGGACTCGTCGCCCTGTGCCAGACTCCGCGCCTCCACCAGCTTCGGGACCGCGGCCTGGCAGTCGCCCTCGTTCGCGTAGGAGAGGCCAAGCTGGTAATAAACGGCAGCCGTCTCGATGCCCAGCGCCAGCGCCCGCTCAAGGGCCGGGATCGCCTGCTCATAGTTGCCTTGCATGTAGCGGATCGTGCCGATGCGCACCCAGGGGTAGGGGTAATTCGGGTCAATCTCGACCGCCCGCTCGTAGTATTCAAGCGCACTGTTCGGGTCGCCGACGTAGGCTTCGTACGTGCGCCCGACTTCGAAGGGCAGCAGCACGTTGGCCGGGTCGAGCGTCTCAACCTCGAAGAACTGGTCGATGGCTTCCTGAAAGCGCCCCACCTCGCGGTAGGCGCGCCCCAGCGCCATGTGCAGGAACGGTAGATTGGGGTGGATCGCGAGCGCCGCCTCGTATTGGGCCGCGGCCCCGGCGTAATCGACCCACGTCTCCAGAACGTAGCCATAGTCACGGCGCACGTCGATATTGTCCGGGGCCAGCGCCAGCGCGCCCTTGGCGGTCTCCAGCGCCTGCTCCCAGCGCTTCAGGTCCGCCTGCGCTTCGGCCAGGTACGCCCGGCCTACCGCGTAATCCGGGTCGATCTCCAGCGCCCGTGCGATCTCCGACATGGCCCGCTCAGGCTCACCACTCCAGTCCAGCACCTTGCCCATGATGGCGTACCCTTCCGGGCGCTCCGGGTCGGCCAGGATCGCGCCGTTGGCCGCTTCGAGCGCTTCATCCAGCGTGGCCTGGCGTTGATCCCCGTATTCCATCGCGGATTGGAAAAGCAGCAGCCGTGCGACCTGCACGTGATACTCGACCGTGTTGGGGGCCAGCAGCGCCGCCTGCCGGTAGAACTCTATCGCCTCGACCAACTGCCCGTCCTGGTAAGCCTGATCGCCCTGTGTGGCGAACTCATCCGCTCCCACCTCCGGCGAAGGCGTCGCCTTGGCGGCGGGTCTGATGGTGCCGCGACCGCTGCCCTCCCTTTCACGGGCCTCACCCAACTGGCTCAGTTGGCCCACCTGGGCCATCACCTCGTTCCGCACCATGTCCCGGTTGAGGTACACCCACACCCCGGCGGCGATCAGCACCAGGTAAAAGATCACCCGGAAGGGGTCGTCGCGCGGCCCCTGCTGCCGTCCGGGCGGTTTATAGTCAGCATAACTGCGGCGGCGACGGCTTCGCCGTCCGCCGCCGATAGGGATTCCCAAAGTAAGTTTCTCCTACCGGGGGCTACTCCTCCGATTCGCCTTCCTCTTCGTCACCACTCTCCGGCAACTCAAGCAGCACCGCCGGCTCCTCGTAACCTTCAGGGAAGCCGTTCACGAACCCGGCCCCTTTGTAAGTATATGGCTCCCCGGCGTAATCCCGGCACAGCACGAACACCTTGAGGATGTTGTCCAGCGCCACCGCGTCGTCCAGCCGCCGCGACTTGTAGAGGTTGAACGCTTCGACGGCCCGGTCGATGGCTCCGGTGCGCCACTCGTCATCCGGGTCGTCACGGCAGATGTCCAGGTAATAATAGGCGGCTGCCGTGACGTAGTACGCCTCCAGCGGGACTTCCTGGCCGTTCTCGGTGCCCCAGTCGATGGCCTGCTCGAAGGTCGTGATGGCGTCCTCGTAATTGCGCCGGGTGAAGTACACCATTGACAGGCGGGATAACGCTCTCAGGTAATAGTAATCTTTCTCCCGCTCTTCGTACAACGCGATGGCCGTCGAAAACGACTCCTGTGCCGCCGCGTCGTCCCGGATCTCGAAGTACGTCCTGCCCAGCTCGATGTACGGCAGCGGGTCGTCGGGGATGCGCAGGATGATCTGCGAGTAAGTCTCGACCGCCTGGTCGGTCTGTCCCGCCCCCCGGTAGTTGCGTGCCAGCCCGTACCACAGGTCGAGCAGGTTCTGGTGCATATGCAGCGCCTGGAGGTACTGCTGGATGGCCCCTTCGTAGTCGCCGTAGAATTCCAGCAGGTACGCGTAGTTGCGGCGAACGTCCACGTCGTACGGGTCGAGCCGCAGCGCCATCTCGAGCTGCTCGCGGGCCTGCCTGTACCGCCCCAGGTCGGTGTACGCCTCGCCCAGGTAAGCGTGAGCCAACGCGTAGTCCGCGTCGATCTCGATGGCCTGCAAGGCCGCAAACACCGCCTGATCGTAGTCGCCCATCCAATCCAGCGCGCGTGCCTGGGCCGTGTATCCGCGCGGGTCTTCCGGCGCACGCCGGACGATCTCATCGGCGATCTCAAGCGCCTGCTGGAGGTTCTCCGGGTCCTGGGTCAGGGTCAGCATACGCGACTGATCGAACAGCAGGTCGAGGTCGTCAGGATCGACCTCGGCGGCCAGCCGGTAGTACTCGGCGGCGTCCTCTAACTCGCCTTCAAGGTAAAACGCGTCCGCTATCTGCACCAGCTCGTCCGGCGACAGGGTCGGCTCCGGGGGTGGCCCGATCATAGCCAGCACCTTCGGCTGGAGCGTGTCCATCTTCAGCAGGACAACCAACACGCCCAGCAGGGCCAGCAGGTAGAGGATGATCGGCCAGATCGGGCGGCGCTTCTTGCGCTTCCCAAACGTCAGATTGCCCTGGCCTAACGGTGTGCGTTTGATGTACATGGTCTGCTTCTAAACGTAACGTTACCAATCCAACAGTTTTCAGGGTTATTTATACCATTTCGCTCCCGCGATGTCACCGCCGGGCGTGATTTTCCAGGCCGCCGGGCGCTCACAGCCCACAATCGTTTGACAATCGGGTATTACGGGTAGACAGACAGGCTAAGATAACGCCTGACCTGCGTCCTTGAGCGCCGCCAGCATCTCCGCCATGCTGGCGAAGCGGTCCCACGAGTCGTGTGAGACGGCCCGCATCACGACCGCTTCCAGCGCCTCCGGCACGTCGGGGTTAGCCTTGCGGATGGACCGCTTCTCAAAGGAGAAGGGCGGCTCCAGACGCGGGTCGCTGCCGCTCAGCAGATGGTGGAGCATCGCCCCCAGCCCGTAGATGTCAATCGCGGGGAATGCCTCCCCCATGTACTGCTCCGGCGCGGCGTAGCCGTCCGTGCCCAGTGGGGCGTAGAGCCGGGTGGGCGCGTAGATGACGGCAATGCCGAAGTCAACCAGCCGCACGTGGCCCTGCCCGTCGATCATCACGTTGGCCGGTTTCAGGTCGCGGAAGATGATCGGCTCCGGCTCGTGCAGATGCAGGTAGTTGAGCGCCTCACACAGCTCGACCCCCCAGTCGTAGACCTGCCTGACCGGCAGGCGTCCCCTCTGCTCGCCGAGCAACGTGTCCAGGTCCTTCCCCTCGACAAACTCGGTCACCAGGTAGGTGCGGTCATCTTCCACGAAGCGGTCAAAGGTTTTGGGGATGGCCGGGTGATCGAGCGTGAGCAGCGCCCCGGCGACGCGCTCAAAGTCGTCTATCTGCTCGGAGGCCAGCGCGTCCTCCGTGTCCTGGACGATGGTCTCCTTGATCGCGCAGCGCCGCGCGGATGCGCTCCCATCGTCGTCGCGTGCCTCATAGAGCGCGCTCATCCCACCCAGGCTGTGCACGCGCGTGATGGTGTAGCGATTCCGCAGGTTATCGCCGGGTGTCAGGGGATCGTGTCGCATGATGTCGATACGGTTTCTTCTGCGCTCAATGCCGCTCGGTTCCGGGGGAGCGTCCTGGATCGAGGAGGTGAGTTGCTTGCTGTCCGCAAATTTGCAGAGCAATCTGCGTAATCTGCGAAATCTGCGGACTGAATCCGGGAAACTCACCCCCAAATCCGAACGCACCCCCGTCCTTCGGCCCCGTTCTTCGGCCCCGTTCTTCGGCCTTCTGGCGGCCCTTTTTGCCTCTTGCTATAATCGCCCTATCGTGCCCCAGTAGCTCAACGGATAGAGCGACCGCCTCCTAAGCGGTAGGTTGAAGGTTCGATTCCTTTCTGGGGCACCTGAGGGGTACCTAAAAGGATCTGTGCCGAACCATAACCGCGAAGGAGACACACTTCGCGGGCGCTTTGTTTTGATCGACGTGAGGTACGTGAATGGTGAGTGCAAATCATAGTCAATAATCTCACCACCGGTATTTACTGTAATCCGCCTCGCCAGGATTTGCAAGAGCGTAGAGCGCTGCTTCTTGTCTAAACGCTCGTACAGTGTCCCTACCCTGGCGAGTAGGATCAGCGCAGTATCAAGATCGTCGTTGGTTGATCGTAGACCTCCTCACTGGGCTTCCCCACCAGGAATAATCTGGCGAGACGCGCTTCCTCCTGCCGGAGCTGGGCCGTGTGGCGTTGAAGCTCGGCCAGCCTGACTTTGAGGTTGGTGGCCGTCACCTGCTTGAGGTGGCCCTGATAGAGCTCCCGGATCGTGGGGAGGTGCTCAGGGTCAACCGATATCCTCTGCAGCCGACCCGGGATCTGGTCGTCGATGGCGCTGCACGGGATGTGGATCGGCTTGCCGTTGGGGTTGGCGCGGGTGATATAGTACGCATAGCTGCGCTTCCTGCCGGTGGGGGTAGAGCCGTGCATCTTGTAGAGCCGGTCGTTCACCTTGATCCAGAGCAGGTTGCGCAGCAGGTAGAAGTGCCGCTTTCGTCGTGACTTGTTGTGCCCGTGCTGGCGGGTGACGATGTGACGATTGGGTCGGTGCCCTACCGGCTGATGCGACCCGACACGTCGCCGCCCATCAGATGCAGCACTTCGTCCACTGTGGCGAGGTTCATGTCGCCGGGGATGGAGTGCTTCAGGCACGAGGCCGCAGCGGCGAAGTTCAAAGCATCTTCATCATCCATGCCTGTGCTCAGGCCGTAGATCAGACCGGCGGCAAAGGAGTCCCCGCCGCCGACGCGGTCCACGATGTGCGTGACATCGTAGCGTGTGCTCAGGAAGAACTCGCTGCCATTGTACAGGCACGCAGACCAACCGTTGTGACTGGCGCTGAAGCTCTCACGCAGGGTAATAGCCTGATACTTCAGGTTGGGGAAGGTCTGGAAGACCTTTTTGCACAAGGCTTCGTACCTGCCGGTGTCTAACTCACCCAATTCGACCTCGCGCTCCCAATCACCTTCCGCCACGCTGACGCCCAGCGAGCGCTGGCAGTCTTCCTCGTTGGCGATGCCCACGTCAACATAGGCGACCACTTCGGTCATGACCTCAGGGGCGGTCTTGCCGTACTTCCACAACTTCTTGCGGTAGTTATAGTCGCATGAGACGGTCAGGCCCTTCTCTTTAGCTGTCTGTACGGCCTTCAAAGACACGTCGGCGGCACTCTGGCTGAGGGCCGGTGTGATGCCGGTGATGTGAAACCAGGAGGCTCCGTCGAAGATGTGGTCCCAGTCCAGGCTCTGCGGGTCGAGGGTTGCAATCGCCGAGTAGGCCCGATCGTAGATTACCTTGGAGGAACGTTGGTTCGCGCCGGGCTCAAGGAAATAAATCCCCATCCGGTCACCGCTGCGGTGGATCAGCGAGGTGTCCACACCCCGGCCCCGCAGGTTCCGGATGCAGGCTTCTGCGATGGGATTCGACGGCAAGGCGGTGACGAAAGCGGCGTCCAGCCCAAAGGTTGCCAATGATACCGCTACATTGGCCTCACCCCCGCCGAAGGTGGCTTCCAACACCGGTGATTGGAAGAATCGCTCGAAGCCCGGGGGCTTCAGACGCAGCATGACCTCACCTAAGGTTATTATGCGCCTAGACATTATGCTTCTCCAACATTCCGGACCGTTTGCACGATATTTACTGCTTCTCGTGCCAGTCGCGCGATCTGCTCAAACTCACCATCTGAGATCAACTGCTTTTTGACCAGCCAGCTTCCTCCGCAGGCATGCACCATAGGCAGGCTCAGGTACTCGGCCAGATTACCAGCATTGACCCCACCGGTGGGGATGAATCTCACGTTACCGTATGGCGCGCCGATAGCTTTGAGCGTCTTAGTCCCGCCCAACGCTCCCGCCGGGAAAAACTTCAAGATATCCAGCCCTTTGTCGAGCGCCATGTCGATCTCTGTGGGTGTGGCGACCCCCGGTGTGACCGGTACAGCGTTTGCCAGGCACCAATCCACCACCTTCGGATTGAATCCCGGCGAGACGATGAATCGCGCGCCGGCGGCGGTGGCTTGCTCGGCCTGTGCCACTGATAGCACCGTTCCGGCACCAACTAATATGTCAGGGAATTCGGTAGCGATGCGACGGATGGCGTCCTCGGCGGCGGCAGTGCGGAAGGTGATCTCGGCACAGGGCAGACCCCCGTCGAGCAGCGCCTGGCCAAGGCTAGAGGCATCCTCGGCACGCTCAATTGCGACCACTGGCACGACACCCAGGCCGCCCAACTTCTGCAATATATTGCCCATAGTTACCTCCAAGTGATGACAGGTTCAAAGATACGAGCACCCTATTGTAACAATGCCGGGCGCAGCTGCTGGCTGGCGTTCTGAACAGGGGATGGGGCCGCTTCGCCCCCTTCCCATCGCTGTACCTGCCCGGTCATCGTCGTTGCTTGCCAGACGGTTACACGCCGCTGTACGCAGAGAAGCCCCCGTCGATTGGCACGGCAATCCCTGTAACGAAGCTGGCCGCGTCGGAGAGCAGCCACAGGGCCGCACCGAGCAGGTCTTCCGGATCGCCGAAACGCTTCATCGGCGTATGGCTGATGATCTGTTGGCCACGCTCCGTGAGCTCCCCCGTCTTCTCATCGAGCAGCAGGTAGCGATTCTGCGTGGTCGAAAAGAACCCCGGTGCCAGCGCATTGACGCGAATGTCCGCCCCATACTCGTGGGCCATGTGCACCGCCAACCACTGCGTGAAGTTGGTCACGGCCGCCTTGGCCGCCGAGTAGGCCGGCACACGCGTCAGGGGGGTCAGCGCACTCATCGAGGAGATGTTTAGAATCGCACCTTTGCCCCGTTCGGCCATCCCCCGCCCGAAAACCTGGCAGGGTATCAGCGTACCGAGCATGTTGAGGTCGAAGACCATCCGCAGCGCCTCTTCTGACAGGTCGAAGAAAGAGAGGTCGGGGCGGGTCGTCGCGTCGGGGTGGCCGCCACCCGCCGCGTTGATCAGCGTGTCTACCGGGCCGAACTCAGCCCGGACAATCTCCTCTGCCTCGACCAACTTATCCTGATCCAGCACGTCCCCGTGGACGACCATGGAACGACCAGGCGCACATCCCAGACGCTCCGCCGTCCGCTCCGGCAGCGCCGGGTTGAGGTCGAGAATTCCCACGTTCGCGCCGACGCCGACCAGTGCGCAGGCTATCTCTCCGCCAAGAATTCCCGTTCCACCTGTCACGACGGCGGTGCGCCCGGTGAAATCGTATATCTGTTTTAGTTTCTCTAGATCCAATGTTTTCTCGCCAGATATAGTGCTAAGGTGAACGTCCGGCGACCCCGATGATGCTCAATGCGTGCCGATCAACCCGTGCGATAAAAAGAGGGGCGGATCAGGGTGGGGATTCTAAGCGGGCTATTTTGTGCTGGCTGTCAGTCAACTGCCGTAACTCCTGATAGGACGACTAGCTTTTCGCCGCGGGGACCTCAACACCCAGTTTTTCGCTTGCCTCCCTGAGCTGCGTGTACACGGTCTCCGGCACCGGGATACCGCTTCCCAGCCGCCGCTGGCGCGTTCGCTCCTCAAGCTCGCCGGGGATCAACACCTCGTCAAAGCCGGGAGCAGGCGGGGTGGACTTCAGCGTGTTCCACAGCTCACCGGCCAGCTCGGCGAACCGATCGCGCCCGATGGTTTTTTCGGGGTCTACGACCAGGAAAAAGTGCCCCACATCTTGCGGCACGTCCCATTCATCATACATACGATGAACGGCGTGAGTGAGGCCCGCCCCGGTGAATACCCCGGCCAGAAACTCAACCATGAGGGCCAGCCCGTAGCCCTTGGGCCCTCCCAGAGGGACTACTGCCGCCGCAAGGTGAGGATCGGGAGTCGGTTGACCCTCCTTATCTACGGCCCATTCCTCTGGGATGGGATGATCTTGTTCTCGTGCCAGCAGCACCTTGCCCATTGCCACGAAGCTCGTCGCCATGTCGAGTACGAATAGTCCCTGCGGAGCAGGCGCAGCGAACGCGAGGGGATTCGTCCCAAGCTCAGCCCTGGCCCCACCGTAAGGCACGACATCTGGCTCGACGTTCGTCACCGTCAGCGCGATATATCCCTGCTTCGCAGCCCGCATCACGTAATATGCTGCCGCGCCATAGTGAGCACTCCCCCGGACTCCGGCCACCCCCACCCCGTATTCCTTCGCAAGCTCGATGCTCAGGTCAACCGCGAAGACGCCTGCGACCTGCCCCGGTGCGTGATCGGCGTCTATCAGGGCCACCGCGCCGCTTTTGTGGAGGACACGAGGCTGAGGGCTGCGGCTTACCAACCCCGCTTCAATCCGCCGAAGGTAGACCGGCAGTCGCAGCACCCCATGGCTGTCAACACCCCGCAGGTTTGCTTCAACCAGACTCTCGGACACGATCCTTGCTGCTTCATGCTCCAGGCCGACAGCTCCCAAGAGCTGCGTGCTCCACGCCTCCAGGGCGCTGGGTTCGTATCTCATCGTATCTGCCTGCATCAAAGGCCTCCTGAATGAGATGGGTAGATGGTGTCGGACAACAACAGTGCAAATGTGGGTGGGCTCCACACTTCTTCACCAGAGAGGGCCCAACGGAAACTCAGCACCTTTGTCTCAGTCCATCAGGTATCCACCATTTACATCAAGGATCTCTCCGGTAATGAAACCGGCCGCATCGGAAGCGAGGAAGGCAGCAGCCTCGGCTACATCTTCCGGCTGGCCCAGCTTCCTGAGCGGAATGGACTCGATGATCTGCCGCCGCTTCTCCTCAGACCACTGCTTGCTCATGTCGGTTTCAATGGCATGCGGCGCTATGGCGTTGACTGTGATCCCATAGGCGGCCAGATCGCGCGCCAACCCCTTGGTAAAGGCGTTGATGGCTCCTTTTGACGCGCCGTAAGAGGGAGCCGAGGCCAAATCGCCCACCTTACCGGCGACCGAGCTGATGTTGACGATCCTCCCGCTTTTGCGCTCAATCATGTGGGGGACGACAGCCCAACAGCAATTGTACGTGCCGCCCAGATTGACGCGTATGACTTTCTCCCACTCTTCCGGGGGATGATCGACAAAGCTTCCCCGGCGGATGATGCCGGCGTTATTGACCAGTACGTCGATGTGACCAAATTGCTTCAGGGCTTCATCGACCAGTGCCTGAACCTCTGATAAAATGCCAACGTCGGCCCTGATAGCCATGGCCTGCCGTCCGGTGGCACCGATTTCCCCGGCGATTTGCTCAATCCCTTCCGCATCGACATCGGTCAAGACAATATCGGCTCCCTCGCGTGCCAGGGTGCGTGCAATAGCCGCGCCAATACCGCGTGAAGCACCCGTTACAAGTGCCACTTTCCCCCCGAATCTCATTCTGCCTCTCCTACTGTTTCACTGCGCCGGCCGTCAGCCCCTGAATCAGATAGTTTTGCAGCAGCATATACAGGATCAGGGGGGGCAGTGCACCGATCAGGGAGCCCGCCATTAGTTGGGGCCAGATGATGCGGAACTGTGTGACGAGCCGGGTAAGCCCCAGGGTCACAGTGGTCATCTTCTCGCCGCTGGTGAGCACCAGCACCCAGAGGAGATCGCCCCAGGAAAGCAGAAAGGCAAAGATGACGGTCGCGACCATCCCAGGCGTGATGAGCGGCAAGGTCACTCTGAAGTAGGCCTCCACTGACGTGCACCCATCGATCAGGGCGGCATCGTCCAGTTCTTCTGGCACGGTATCGGTGAACCCCTTCAGCATCCACGTGCTGAAGGGCAGCGTGATCGAGGTGAAGGCAAGGATCAACCCGATATAGGTGTTGTATAGACCTACCGCCGAGAGCATCTTGAAGTATGGGCCGACCAGCAAGACCCCAGGCAACATCTGGCTACCCAGGATCAGCCCCATCAGGGCAGCCCGCCCGCGGAACTTGAAGCGGGAAAAGCCATAGGCGGCAAACGATCCGATCATGGTCGAAAGCACTGCGGTGCCCAAGGAAATGATGGTGCTGTTCAGGAACCAGCGGAGGAAATCGCCCCAAATGAGTATCTGGAGGTAGGCATCAAAGGTGAGATCCTTCGGCCAGAGGGTGGGCGGGATTCTAACTGCTTCACTGTCTGACTTGAGCGACGTGAACACCATCCAGAGATAGGGCGTAAGTGTATAAAGCACGACGAACGCCAGTATCACGTAGGCGAGGATAGCACCGGTCCGAACCTTGCGTTTCATTCGTCGATTCTCCTGACCATAGCCCGGACGTATGGCAGGCTTACTATGATCATGATGACCGCGAAGACGACGGCCAGGGCTGACGCGTATTCAAAGTTGAAGTAGCGGAAATACTGTTTGTAGATGTACAGGGGCAGGATTTCAGTCGCGTTACCCGGTCCTCCTGCTGTCATATTGAACATCAGGCCGAATCTCCGGAACTGGAAGATGCCGTCCAGTGCCATCACAAGCATGATGATGTATCTAAGGTGGGGCAGCGTGATGTGGATGAACTCCTGAACAGCAGAAGCGCCGTCAACCCGCGCGGCTTCGTACAACTCGTAGGGGATGGATTGCAAACCTGCTAGGAGAACGAGCATCACAAAGGGATACCCTCGCCACACATCTGCAAAGATGACACTGGGCAGGGCAAGCCCTGCCGTGCCGAGCCACTCGATATGCCGCTGGGTGAGACCCAGATCGAACAGCAACCGGTTAATGATCCCCGCAGTCGGGTTGTACATAAAGCGCCAGATAAGACCGGAAATGACATCCGGAAGTGTCCAGGGGAGAATCGCGATCAATCGCAGGACGTGCCGGCCCTTGATTTCAGTGTTCAAGGCCAGGGCGACGACGAGGCCTAGAATGAGGTGCAGGCCAACCGTTCCTATAATGAAGGTGAACGTGACGATCAGCGAATTAATGAAACGGTCATCGGATGGGATTTTTGTATAGTGTCGCAGTGACCAGACCATCCCCTCAGGTGTTAGCAGCCGGAAGCTGTTCAAAATGGCTATAACGACAGGGAATCCCAAGATAAGAAGCAGCATGAGAAGGGTGGGCATCACGAAGCCATACGCTTGAAGGCTGCGCCGGGCCCACCGTTCCGGGCGTGGTATGGATTTGGAGTTGAACCGTCGATCGATAGGTGTACGCATCTGTTACCCTGGGCAAGATAGGGGGTGGGGGGGCAGAACAGGAACCCCCACCCCCGTCTGTTAGGCGGACGTTAGAACTCAGGGCAGGAGCCGTCGCCCCGCCGATCGGCCAGAATCTCGTTGATCGTGTTGTGTGCGTCTCGTAGTGCCTCCTCAGGCGTCTTGGCACCTGTGAAGGCCTCCTGAGCGGCGGTATTCACCGCTTCGATGATCTGCGGCCACTCCGTGATCTGCGGCACGAAGGTGGCTTGTGGCAACTGGCCAGCGATGGCCTGTGCGAACGGATCGGTCAACAGCGGCTCGTATTCCTCGGAAACGTCAGGCCGCGATGAGGTGACCCGGGCGTCGTCAAACCACTGCTCTTCCTGCTCTTTAGCCGTGAGGAATTTTACCAGCTCCCAGGCTTCTTCGGGGTGTTCTGTGTTGGGGTTAATAACCCAGCCGCTCAACCATGCGGTCGTTACAAACTCGGGGGTTACACCCTCGGCGAGCGGAATGGGAGCTACTCGTAGGATTTCAGTGAAGTCGAGATCCTCGTTGAGACCGTCAACGATCGGCGCGGTCCAGCCAGAGCCGATCAGCATTGCGATTTGCTCGTTGGCCATCTGCTCGCGGACCGTGCCCGGATTCTGTTGGGTAACTCCCGGAGGAATTACCTCGTATACTGTGCTCAGTTCGATGAAGAAAGTGAACGCCGCCTTTGCTTCCGGCGTATTCAGCGCCGAGCAGGTGTAGTCGTCGTTGAGGTAGGTTGCTCCGTGCGTGATCAGAATCGGGCTGACGCGCAGCTCGAAGCCAGGGTCAATGGCGCCGATTGTGCCGAAGCCCCAGGTGTCAAGCTGGCCGTCACCGTCGCGGTCACGGGTCAGCTTCTGAGCGAACTCCAGGAACTCTGTCCAGGTCGCGGGGGCTACTTCGGGGTCAAGCCCGGCCTCTTCGTAGAGCTGCGAGTTGTAGAACAGTGCCATCGACATGAAGTCGCCGGGCAGCGCAAAGTACTGGCCTGCGTCGTTGCGCATCAGCTCCAGGGTTTGCGGATACCAGGCGCTCAGGAACTCGTCGCCGCCTTCCGCCTCGATGAACGGTGTCACGTCAAGCAGGAAGCCGCGCTCGATGAAGGATTTCATGGAGTAGGCGTGAAGATGCATCACATCCGGGCCAGCACCGGCCTGGATTTCGGTGGCATACTTCGTATCCTTGTCCCCATAAGAGACGTAGTCGTACTCGACGGTGATGTTGGGGTGCTCCGCTTCAAACCTGCTGCCGATGGCATCCATGAGGGTGGCCTCCCAGTGAGGCTCGGTGAGATGCCAATCGGAGAACACTAGTGTGACCTCCTCCGCCATCTCCTCTTCAGCAGGCTCTTCGGCCTCCTCTTCCATCTCTTCGGCAGGCTCTTCGGCCTCCTCTTCCATCACTTCGGCAGGCTCTTCTTCCATGGCCTCTTCAGCGGGTGTTGCGGCTGGCGCGCCGCAGGCTGAAAGGACCATCGCCAACACAAGCAGAGCGCTCAGGACAACCAAGAATCTGCTTCTCATTTTTTCCTCCTTTGTACAGAGCCTGGTGGCTCAACTGGTCGTTCCTCGACCCGGCGTGGGCTAGCAGCTGTGAGATCCGCAACCGCCCGGCCGGGTCTCCCTTTTCATCGTTGCGCGATAGTCTCCTCCTTTCCATCCTCAAGATTAGAGTTTTCATCATACCGAAAGCCGACAAGGTGAGAGATCTCAAGTGCGGCTTGCGTGACCAATGGAATAAGCGACTGGACTTTCTCAAGGGTCATGGTCTGCGTCCAGCCACTGATGCTCAGCGCGAAAACAGCGTGTCCGGAATGATCGCAGATCGGTGCTGCGATGCAGCGGATACCGTCTTCATTTTCACAGTTGTCGGTGGCATAACCTTGCTGCCGGACTTTGCGCAACTCGGCGTAAAACGTCTCCGGTTCCGTGATCGTCTTGCTCGTCCTGGCCATCAGTCTTCCGCCGGAGACATACGTCTCCCACTCGGCCTCGGGCAGGGCCGAGTAGAGGACCTTGCCAAGCGCGGTGGAATGGACCGGTAGTCGGCTGCCGGTGCGTGAAGCCATCCGGATAGCTCCTCGGCCATCGATCTTGTCGATGTAGAAAACCTCGTAGCCCTCAAGAAGCCCCATATGGACAGTTTCACCAGTTTTCGAGGATAGCTGCTCCAGGATCGGACGAGCGATGCGGCGTAAGTCGATGTTCTCCAGAAACTTGGACCCCAACCAGATTACCCTCGCTCCCAGAGAGTATTGACTTGTATCCAAGTCTTGACGCACATAGCCAAATTCCGCCAGTGAGGAAAGGAAGCGGTAGACCGTGCTCTTGTTCATGGAGAGGTCTCTGCTGATCACTGCTAAGTCTCTGGGTTCACCTACTTCAGCCAGATACTCCAGGATCACCACGGCGCGTATTACAGATTGGTTCGTAGCCACGGGCGTTTTATATATCGAAATGTCATTTCATTATTCAAAATAAATTATAAAACAGGCCAGCCAACGTTGTCAAGGGGTAGCCGAGGGTACGAGGGTATTGGTGATATCTTGTTGCAGGATCTTGCGCCGGGTTGGTGAACACCGCCTCCTTCGCCACCTCCTCACGCAGCGCGGATTGGTGCCCGGATGGCGCATGGAGATTGATGCATCCCATTTGTGTCAAGGATAGACACAGCGTTGTGGAGGATCAATCAGCGCCAGATGTGCTGCGGGGCGCAGGTGCAGGCGCTGATTGTGAGGCGGAGTATGGACTCTCAGTACATGGCACTTCCCCGGTTGAATCCAAAAGGGTCAGTTACGCCTCAGCGCAACTGACCCTAATCATCCCGTTCACCAATATACTCTTATAGGCGCGGGGGCCATAGCGCCGGTCGTCCGTCTCCAGGACGCTCTTCAGGCAGGTAGGCATCCATCGATGCGATCTCGACCAGCCAGACCGGCCCAACCTTGACACCGTCGATGATCCCGGCGCGTACGATCACCGGTTCGAGGTCTAACTCCGCCAGTCTGCTGCGCTGTTCGAAGCGCAGCATCGCCAGAAAGTCCTCGATC
>CAZRXG010000011.1:0-113862 GCA_964603985.1 uncultured Anaerolineae bacterium
GGGAGAGGGGACGTCGCGGGGCGACCGGAGGTCGCAGCGAGACAGGGGTGAGGGTAAAGCCCGGAGGGAGCCGTGTTCCGGGTGAGGCGGCTCGACAAAAAAGCCCCCTTGCGGGGGTCGAAGCGTCTTTCAGGCTGTCAGGGGGGAGCGTCGGCGCGGTCAGTGCGCGCCGCGCCCCATCAGCACGGCGGAAACGGTGTGGAAGATGATCATCAGGTCGAGCTGCCAGCTCTGGCGCTCGATGTACTCGATATCCAGCTCGACCCGCTCGTCGAAGTCGATATCGCTCCTGCCGCGGACCTGCCACAACCCCGTCAGGCCGGGCCGCACTTCCAGGCGCTCGGTGTGCCAGAGCTGGTAGGTGTCGGCGGAGAAAGAGGTGGGGCGCGGCCCGACCAGGCTCATATCGCCGCCCAGGATGTTGAATATCTGGGGCAGCTCGTCGAGGCTGGTGCGGCGCAGGAATTTGCCCACACGCGTGATGCGCGGGTCGTCGGTGATCTTGAAGTCCGGCCAGGTCAGCTCGTTGAGGTGGGCGTACCTGGCTTTGAGGGCCTCGGCGTCTTTCTTCATCGTCCTGAACTTGAACATCTTGAAGCGGCGTCCGCTGAGGCCGGTGCGCTCCTGCACGAAGACGGCCCGGCCGGGTGAATCCAGCAGGACGGCGATGGTGATCAAGGCCATGAGCGGCAGCGCGAAGGGCAGGGCGGCCAGACAGACGGCGATATCGAAGAGGCGCTTGCTGATCTGGTACCCGCGCCGGAACACACCGCTGCGATGGCGGCCCAGCACAATCGGTACCTTAATCACGTGGTCGGGGACGTAAAGGGCTTCTTCCGAGCTGAGCCTGAAGCGCCTGATGTGGGCCTCGATGCGGAGCCGCAGCTCGGAGTGGTTGAATGGCTTGACGATGTAGTCGTCGGCACCGCCCTTGAAGCCGATCGTCTTGTCCTGGATGCTGGACTTGGCCGTCAGCATGATGATAGGGACGGTCATGGTCGTGTCGATCTGGCGCATACGGCTGAGGACTTCGAAGCCGTCCATATGGGGCATCATCACGTCGAGCAGCACGAGGTGGGGTTTCCAACTCTCGGCAAGCTGCAATGCGCTCGGCCCGTCGTAGGCGGTTTCGATCTCATATCCTTCGTGGGCCAATGTCATGCCGACCATCTTGCACAGCGCAGTGTCGTCGTCCACGATCAGGACCCTGGTCACCCTACCACTCCTTCCAAAATACCACTTCAATACACCCGCCGCAGCTATCCCCCGACTGCGCCATCACCGTTCCCGGCGGGGCTGACCTCCTGAGGCATCTCCTGGGATGGGGGAGTGCGGCCCATTAGCGCGTCGGTGGCGGCATCGACCAACCCGCGCAGCGTCACCGCCCTGTCGGGGAACCCGGCCATCCCGACCCGGAGGTCGATGTCGAGTTCGGTGGACACCTGGCGTTGCAGCCTGGTCGCCGTGCGCTCCGCTTCCACTTCGGTCGTCTCCGGGAGGAGAATGATGAACTCGTCTTCCTCGACGACGAGCAGGTCGCTGTCCCTCAACTCCTCGGAGAAGAGTTTTGCCAGCCGGGCCTGTACGTAGCGCGGCGCCATCGATTCACGAAGGTCGAGCAGTACTCTGTTTAACTTGACCTTGGCGGGGTCAAAGTCGGGGCGTACGACGAGCAGTGTCAGGGGATGCCTGAACCGGCGGCTGCGTTTGACTTCGCGGTAGAGGTCTTCGGTGTCGGTCGTCTCGTACAGGCGCGGCGGCAGACCGATCTGCCGGAACGTGAGTTTGGCAATGGTGTCTTCAAAATCCCACACGATGCTGCCAACCTGCTTGACCAGCAGCAGCGTGATCGATATGCTGGCCACCTCGGTGACGGTCACGGGCAGGGCCGAGTTGAAGATCGGGTACCTGAGCAGGATCTTGAGCGCGAAGTAAACCACCAGCGTGGGCAGAATGGCGAAGGCGACGCTTACTCGCTCAAAGATGCGCGGCAGGAGTATCAGGGCACCCGCCGCCAACGGCGTCAGGACGTACACAAAGCTCGCAATGTTGATAGGCTCGTTGATCCGTTCGACGTTGTAGAACAGGAAAAGCCACCAGATCAATACACCCAGCCAGATACGCAGTTTCAGCATTGTGTTGCGCCGCTCCATCCTCAGTGACCGACATACGGAGATCTATAGGACCGGGGGGATGACGCGCGGGTGCTCCTGAGAACGCAAAGGACCAGGGAAAAGGCCCTTTTTCCTTCGGTGCTCCGGGTGGATTGAAAACTACGACGAGTTGCAGCGACGCCGGGCTGCACGAGGGGCAGGCGCAAGGCCCACCCCCGGCGCATCAGGAGAAACCTCCCTCGGTCAAATTACCCCTAAAGCTGTCCGGTAAGAAACCCAATTGAAATCAGAGTTTTTTGTTCGATTTAATGGTAAATCTGGATATAATTTTATCGTTGCCATTTTAGTCTACCCGGCTGCGCGGGTACATAGGTCTAAGGAGCTATTTCCGCCGCAAAATGGCCGGAGACTCACTTTATTATACTCTGAAATCGCGAGAAAATTCTATGGTAATTGTGGTTTTGTTATGGTTGTGTGTGGGGATGATCGCCTATACCTACTTCGGGTATCCTCTGCTGCTGGCGGCGCTGGCACGGCTCAGGCCAAAGCCGCAGCCGCCCGCGTCGCCGCTGCCCTCCGTGACGCTGCTGATCGCGGCCTACAACGAGGAAGCTGTCATTGCGCGCAAGCTGGACGACAGCCTGGCGCTCGACTATCCGCGCGAGCGGCTGCAAATCCTGGTCGCAGCCGATGGCTCGGACGACCGGACGGTCGAGATCGTGCAGGGCTACGGTGATCAGGGCGTGGAGCTTGCCTACAGCCCGGAGCGGCGGGGGAAGATGGCGGCCATCAACCGGGCGATACGCCTGGCGCGCGGGGAGATCGTGGTCTTCTCCGATGCCAACAACCTGTACGACCCCCAGGCCGTCCGCGAGCTGGTTGCGCCGTTTGGCGACCCGGCGGTGGGGGCGGTCACGGGGGCCAAGCGGATCGCCGAGGAAGAAGGGGGACTGAGCCGGTCGGAGGGGCTTTACTGGAAGTACGAGTCATTCATCAAGCAGCAGGAGACACGGCTGGGATGCGCCATCGGCGCGGCGGGCGAGATCCTGGCGATCCGGCGCGAGCTGTTCAGGCCGCCGCCGGAGAACATCATCAATGACGATTTTTACATCGCGGCGCACATCGCGCGGCGGGGTTACCGCGTCGTCTACACACCGGAGGCGCGCTCCTACGAGCCGGTGTCGGCGTCGGCGGAGGATGAGAAGATGCGCCGCGCGCGGATCGTGGCCGGTCGTTACCAGATCGTGCGGCACGCGCACAGGCTGCTGCCGCCGGGCCGCCCGCTGGTGGCCTGGCAGATGATCTCGCACAAGTTCCTGCGCCCGCTGGTGCCCCTGGCGATGATCGGTGCGCTGGCGGCCAACGTGGTGGCTGTCGTCCGGCCTGTGGCGGGGTGGGGACGCTCGCCGCTGCTGCTGGCCCCGCCCACCAACTGGATCCTGCTGGGCCTACAGGTGGTGTTCTACGGCCTGGCGTGGATCGGCAGCCGCGTCCAGGTCGGTGGGTGGGTCGGCAGACTGCTGTACCTGCCGACGTTCCTGGTCAACAGCAACCTGGCCGCGCTGACCGGGCTGGTCAACTACGTCACCGGCAGGCAGAGCCACGTGTGGCAGCGGGTGCAGCGCAGTGAGCGGGCGTGACGAGCGGGCGGAAAGGATCGCCATGACCGGTAAGACACATCCCAACGAGGCTGTGCGGCGGTCAGAGGACGGCGGCGAGATGCCCCGGACGCTGATCGTTGACCTGGCGGTGCGCTACGGCGGCGTCAGCTCGCGGGTGCTGAGCCTGCTGGGCGGCCTGCCCGCCGGTCGTGCCGCGCTTGCCGGGTTGGCGGGGAGTGCGATCACACGGCGCGCCCAGGCGCTCGGCCTGGCGGTGCACACCGTCGGAGCGAGCAAGGCCGACCCGCGCATCGTGGGGCGGTTGGTGCGCGTGATCCGTGACGGTGGCTACCGGGTGCTTGACACGCAGAACGTCCAGTCGAAGCTGTGGGGCAGCCTGGCTGCCGCGCGCACCGGGGCGGCGCTGGTCTCGACGCTGCATAGCTGGTATGAGGACGAGCACGGTGGGAGCCTGAAAGGGCGCATCTACCAGGCCATCGAGCGGATGACGAGCCGCAGCCTCGACCTGACCATCACCGTCTCGTCGCAGGGGCGCGAGAGGGCGCTTGCGAGCGGGGTGCCGCAGGAGGCCATCGCGCTGATCCTGAACGCGGTCGAGATCGACCCGGAGTCGGTGCCCGGCGACCGGGCCTGGTTGGGCGGTAGGTTCGACCTGCCGGACGACGCGATCACATGCTGCGCCGTCGGGCGGCTGGTGCAGCAGAAGGGCTACTCGGATCTGGTGGAGGCCATCGGGCAGATGAGGGACGAGCATCCTGGCCTGTACTGCCTGATCGTGGGGGGGGGACGCTATCACGACGAGCTGGCCGGTCAGATCGCCGCCGCAGGATTGGAGGAACGCGTGCGCCTGTCGGGCTTTCAGGAGCGTGACGAGGTGCTCTCGATTGTCAAGGCCAGCGACATCTTCGTCATGCCGTCGCGGTCGGAGGGAACGCCGGTGGCGCTGCTCGAAGCGGCGGCGCTGGCCCGCCCGATCCTGGCGACGCGCGTTGGGGGTATACCCGAGATGGTGACGGATGGGGAGCAGGCGCTGCTCGTCGAGCCGGGGGACAGTGTAGCGCTCGCGGCGGGTCTGCGCCGTCTGTGTGATGACCCGGCGCTGGCGACGCGGCTGGGGGCCCAGGCGCGCGAGCGCGTGGATCGCGAGTTCGGACTGGAGGCGCAGATCGAGGCCACACAGCGCGCGTACTGGGAGGCGTGGGCGCGAAGCCGACGACGCCTGGCAGATCATGGGGAACCGGGGCCGGAAAAAGGGGGCCGAGATGCAGGGTGATCGCGGCGGGCACGAGCGGCGAAGCGTCACGGGGCGGGCGCTGGATCTGATGTTCCGGCTGGGCGTGTTTGACGCGGTTCACGCCGCACATCCGCGTCGCCTGACGGCAATCAACTACCACCGCGTCGATGACCCGCACCGCGCGGACTTCGACACGTTCAAGCCGAACGTCAGCGCCACGCCGGACGCCTTCGCAGCGCAGATGGACTACGTGCGGCGGCGGTTCAACGTGGTGAGCATCGGGGAGGTGGCTGCCTGGTTGAAGGGCGATGGTGACCTGCCGCCCTATCCCGCGCTGATCACGTTTGACGATGGCTACCGAGACAATCTAACGAATGCCTACCCGATCCTGAAGGCGCGCGATCTCCCCGCCGTGATCTTCCTGGCGAGCGATTACATCGGCAGCGCGTCTCCCTTCCTCTGGGATCTGGCGGCGTACTGCTTCCACCACACGCGGCGGGATGGAGCCGACCTGCCCGTCAGCGGAGCGCGG
The DNA here is from genome assembly GCA_964603985.1 of uncultured Anaerolineae bacterium. Taxonomy (GTDB): domain Bacteria; phylum Chloroflexota; class Anaerolineae; order Aggregatilineales; family UBA3940; genus CAZRXG01. Next base: position 5,503 of record CAZRXG010000011.1, read on the forward strand.
AACTGGGCCGGTGCAGGCAGCCGCGAGGTGGTGATGATGGAGTGGCTCGAGGCGCTCAAGGCGTTCCCCGATGGCGAGATGCGGGAGGCGGTTGGGCGGCTGCCAGACCTGCTCGACGTGGCCGTGCCGGAGAATGCCTTCGCCGGGCTGCACCTGACGTGGGACCAGGTGCGCGAGCTGGTGGCCGGGGGGATCGACATGGGCGCGCACACCATGAGCCACCCGATTCTGACGCGTGTGTCCCCCGAACGGGCGCGGGAAGAGGTGGCCGGGTCGAGGTGGCGGGTTGAGGCGGAGACCGGTGGGCCGGTGGTGGGCTTTGCCTATCCCAATGGGCAGGCGGCGGACTTCAGCCCGGCGATTGGGGCGATGGTGCGCGAGAGCGGGTTCGGGGCGGCGTTCTCGCTGGTGATGGGGCCGACCTCCTACCGCGAGGCGCGGCGCAGCCCGATGGCGATCCGGCGCGTGTTCGTCGGGCGGTGGGACACACTGCCGCGCTTCGCTGCCAAGGTCAGCGGCTTCCAGCGGTTGGTGGGGCTGCCGCGATGAATACTCCGGGTATTCAGACACATTTTTCGGTAACATTTCACTTGCGCGGATAGAACAAAAATTCTATCATTGTAGCGAGCTTATCCGGGCCGAAGACCGGCTGCGCGTGGCAGTTCGACAGAATGTGCTATAATTTCATTAACTTTGTTCGTTAATGAAACGTAGCGAGTTCGCCGGTTTGGACATTGTCTTTGCGTCAGAGAAGCTCCGTAAGGAATGCAACGATTACAGGCTGTTGCAGCGTCGGCATGGCAAAGTGAGGGCCAAGCGTCTCAAACAGCGGCTTGACGATCTCCGAGCGGCCGAGACGCTGGAGGACATGCGGCATCTGCCCGGACGCTGCCACGAGCTGAAGGGAGAACGAGCGGGCCAGTTGTCTCTGGATCTGGATCACCCGCGTCGTCTTATCTTTGAGCCAGCCGACGAACCGGTGCCGAGAAAACCTGACGGTGGTTTGGATTGGGCGAAGGTGACGGCCGTCGAGATCATTGGTGTGGAGGATACGCATGAGTGACAGAGTGCAAAATGAATACCAACCTGACTATGTTTCTCCGCCGGGTGAGACGTTGCAGGAAACGCTGGAAACCATTGGCATGTCTCAGGCTGAATTGGCGAGACGGACCGGTCGCCCAAGCAAGACGATCAACGAGATTGTGCAGGGAAAGGCCGCCATCACTCCTGAGACTGCTTTGCAGCTCGAACGGGTGTTGGGGATTCGCGCGGGCTTCTGGATCAGGCGTGAGCAGCAGTATCGCGAGTCGCTGGCACGCCAGAAGGAAGAAGAGTCCCTGGCACAGGAAGTGGCGTGGCTAAAGGAAGTCCCTGTCAAGGACATGGTTGACAAGGGCTGGATTCAGTCCTTCGACGATGACGTGCAGCAGTTGCGAGAGGTGTTAAGCTTCTTTGGAGTTGCCTCCCAAGAGCAGTGGCGGGTTGTATGGCGGAGTAAGCCGGTTGCGTTTCGCCAATCCCCCGCCTTTCAAGCCGACCCTGTGGCCGTGGCCGCGTGGCTGCGAGAAGGGGAGCTGACGGCGCAGAACATTGAGTGTGCGCCATACGACGAAGCTCTATTTCGCGAGGCGCTTCTCAAGATACGCGCACTGACAGTTGCGCCGCCGGATGTGTTTCAGCCGGAGCTAATCAGGTTGTGCGCCGGGGCCGGTGTGGCCGTCGCTTTTGTGCCCCAGTTACCAAAGACGAGGGCCAGCGGTGCCACCTGTTGGCTGACCCCTAAGAAGGCATTAATTCAAATCAGCCTGCGATATAAGAGCAACGACCAGCTCTGGTTTACCTTCTTCCACGAGGCGGGCCACATTCTGCTGCATGGGAAGAGGGCCATCTTCCTTGAGGATGAGGGCGTGGACAACGAACAGGAGCAAGAGGCGGACAAGTTCGCAGCCGACATGCTGATCCCACCAGCAGATTGGCAGCGATTGGTGGGACTTGTGCCATCAGACAGGCACGTCAGCAAGGCTGCAATTCGTGATTTTGCCGCCGGGATCGGCATTGCCCCCGGTATTGTGGTGGGGCGGCTGCAACACGAAGGGCTGCTGCCTTACAGCCACTGCAATGACCTGAAGGTCCGGTTGGCCTGGGCAGACGACTAAAGCAAACCGGGCAGAAGACCCCATGCATCGGCTCCATGCCTCTTGCATGGGGCCGCTCTTTTCACCACGCGCCCGGCGATTCGCCCAATACCCCGGCGTAGGCTGACAGAACCCGCTCGGCAATTGGCCCCCACGAATAGCGCGTCTCCGAGAGGTGGCGGGCGTGGTCGCCCATCCGCGCGGCGAGCGCCGGATCATCGACGAGGGTCAGGATCTTATCCGCCAGCATCCCCGGTGACTCAGGCGGCACCAGGAATCCGCTGCGCCCATCCTCGACCGCCTCCGGCAGGCCGCCCACCTCCGTCGCGATGACGGGCCGCCCGAAGGCGTAGGCGACCTGCAAGGCTCCGCTCTGGGTGCTGCTCCGGTAGGGGAGGGCGACGACGGTCGCCAGCTCCATCAGGGGGGCGACCTCCTCGATGGGGATGTAGCGCGTGTCGAAGGTGACGCGCTCTGCGATCCCCAGCCGTTGGGCCTGGGCTTCCAGGTCGCCAACGTCGATGAACTTGGAGGGATACCCGGCGATGACCAGACGGGCCGGGCTGCTGCGCGCGGCGGTGGCGAAAGCGTCGAGCAGGTCGGGCAGGCCCTTGCTGGGCGAGAGAACGCCGAAGAACAGCACGACCGGTTGGCCCGGCTCCAGCCCGTAGCGGGCGCGCAGGTCGGGCGGATCGCCCAGGCGGGCGGCGTGGGCCAGGAAGAGGCCCTCGTTGCCGTGCGGGATCAGGTGGGTTCGCTCGCGGGGTATGTCGAGCAGGGAGAGAAAGCGCTCGCGGGTATCACTGGCGTGGAAGAAGATGGCGGAGAAGTTGTCGTAGATGCCGCCGCAAAACCGGTCGGCGGCGCGGGCGAAAAGGCCGCGCTGCTCGCGGCGCTCAAACTCGTGGCAGACCTGGCCCAGCACCAGCCCCCTGCGCCGCAGGCGGGCGAGGAACAGCGCTTCGAAGGGGAAGTTGATCTTGCCGAACTGCACCACGTCGGGGCGCAGCCTGATCAGGTAGCCGGTCAGCCCGGCCCAGGCGCGGATCAACCGGGCGGCCCGCAGCCCGCGACGCAGCGTCCAGGTGAATTTGCGCCACAGCCTGCCGGGCAGCGAGCGCGGTGGCGTGCCCATCGGCTTGGGGTCGAACAGCCGCCACAGGTCGAGACGCGCTTCAACGTGGAAGTTGTGCGGGAAGCGGCCCAGCTCGTAGTCGTGGGCGGTGACCAGCGTGACCTCCGCGCCCGCTTCGGCCAGGGCGGTGCACATCTGGTAGGCGTAGTGAACCAGCCCCCCTCTGCCGTTCGGTTCGACGACGACCAGACGCATCGATTACCTCCCATAAGATTCCAGCAGTTGGCCGTACAGGTCGCCCAGGCGGCGGGTCTGGGTCAGGATGTCGAAACGTTCTTCGGCGATCTGGCGGCCTGCCTCGCCCATCGCCCGCGCGCGGTCGGGGTGGGAGAGCAGGTCGATGCAGGCCCCGGCCAGCGCGGGCACGTCGGCGGGTGGGAGAAGCAAACCGCTGTGCCGGTCGGCGACCATCTCCGGCACGCCGCCAACTGCGCTGGCGATGATGGGTTTGCGGGCGGCCATCGCCTCGGCGACGACGGTGGGCAGTGCTTCGGTGAGCGTGGGCAGGACGAACACGTCGGCGGCGGCCAGCAGACGCGGCACGTCGCGCCGCATCCCGGCGAAGATAACACGCTCCGCCACGCCGCGCGACGCGGCCAGCGCTTCGAGCGCGGGGCGGTGCTCGCCGTCGCCGACGACCAGGTAATAGGCCCCCGGGACGGCCTCCAGGATGGCGGGCAGCGCCTCGACCAGATATTGAATCCCCTTGGGTGGGCGCAGCACGGCGACCGTGATCAGGAGTGGGGCGTCGGATGGGATGCCCAGCTCCTGCCGTATCCGGGAGCGGGGGGCGTCGTCCGGGCCGGGGAAGCGCGAGAGGTCGATGCCGTTGTAGAGGGTGATGACCCTGTCGGGCGAGTCACCGCTCACGAGCAGGTGGCTGCGGCGCGCGCCCTCCGAGACGGCGATCACGCGGTCGGAGAAGGTGCGTAAAGACCACCACATCACGCGCAGCCGCCGGTAGGTCTTCGAGCCTCGCTGCGGGGCGTCGAGGGTGTGCAGGGTGCACACGGCGGGCAGGCGGAGCAGCCGGGCGGCGAGGCTGCCCAGCGTGTTGGAAAACTCAAGCTGGGTGTGAACCAGGTCGGCGTGGTGGCGGCGCAGGTACAACACCAGACGGGGCAGGGCGGTCAGGTCGCGGAGATGCCTGACGGGCAGCAGATCGACGGGAATGCCCATGTCGCGCAGTTCACCGGCGACGGGGTTGCCCTCCTTCACCTGGAGGGCGCAGACGCGCGGCTCGAAGCGCGTGGTGTCCAGGTGGCGCATGATGGGGATCATCAGGCGCTCGGCACCGCCCATCCCCAGCCCGTCGATCAGCCAGACGATGCGCTTTCGACCGGTCACGGCGCACCGCCAACGGGTGACGGGTTCGGCCAGGCGCACAGTGCGGCGAAGAGTGCCCGCCATCTCAGATCGTCGGGGTGGCGGGCGTTGAAGGTGAACGCCGGGCGGGTCGCCATCTCGACGCAGCAGGCCAGCATCCCCGCGCGCAGGGGGAGCAGAGCGTAGCGCTCCGGTTGGCCGTAAGCCTCCAGGTAGGCCGGGATCAGGTCGGACTGCCATTGGATGAGCAGGCGGGCGGCGTCGCGCGCGCGCTCCTGCGCCGGGCCGTAGGGGGCAGCCGACAGTGCGCCCGCGAGCAGGAACAGGTATACGTCCAGGCTGGCGTCGGGCGACCAGCGTGCGAATTGCCAATCGACGAAGATCAGTGTTCCTGCTTTGGTGCTCTCGATGAGGTTGCCGTGCCAGAAGTCGCCCTGAATCAGCACGTTGCCCGGTGACTCGGCCCAGGTTTTTTCGACCAGCCTGCTCAGGTGTTCAAGCTCGCGCGCCTCTTCGTCGCCGGGATCGAACAGGGAGCAGAACAGGTCGACCCTGGCGCGGAAGTCAGGCTCGATGCGGGCGGTGTGGTAGTCTGAGGCAGCCGTTCGCTCGTGGATGAAGCGCAGTGACTCCGCCGCCCGCCGGACAAGCTGGCAGCGGTGATGGGGGTCGCTCCATAGATCGGCACGGGAGGCGAACAGCAGCCCCCGGCCACGCGAATAGTCGGTCAGCAGGGCCACGTCGCTGCCGCATTGGGCGAGCGCCAGCGGTCTGGGCAGGCGGCCCTGAGCCTCGTCGCCGAGGATCTGCCACAGCGTCACCAGGTGGCGGTGCTCGGCGCGCACCGTCTGGTCGTACACCGGTAGGCGGCACACCTTGGCCACCAGGATGGGCCGGGTCTGCCCGGCGGCCAGCCCGAACAGCACGACGTTGTCGTGGTAGGCCGCCCCGCCGTTGGAGACGATCACCCAGCGCAGCGCGGGCGGTTCCCCGGCGGATGCGCCCATCCACTCGTGCCAGGATTCGCGGGCCAGGCGGTCGAGGCAGTCGATCATCGCCTTCTGATGACCTCGCTCACGCTTCCACCGCCGCCACGATGCCGTAGCCGGGCAGCACCCCGGCGAATGCCCACACGGTCGCCGGGCGGGCCAGCCACACCCACACGCGGCCCCTGCGCCTGGCCCGCAGGTAGCGCTCAAGCGTGAAGGCGAGCGCCTCCCCTCGCAGGGGGGTCAGGTAGCCGGGGGCGCGGTGATCGGGGATCGCGCCGTAGACGGTGCGCGCGGCAAACCCGGCCCGCCTCAGCAGGCGGGAGACTTCCCAGAGTGCCGCGTGGAAGCCGGTGGGCCGGACGCCGCGCAGAAAACGGCGGTAGCTCCAGTGGTTGGCGAAACCCAGATAGAGCACACCGCCCGGATGCAGCAGACGGCGTGCCGTACGCAGGCATTCAAGCCACGTGCTTCGACCCGGCCCGGCGGGTAAACCGTCGGGGAAGGCGATCAGGTCGAAGCACGCAGTGCCGCGACCGGGCGGGAGCGCCTCCGGCTCTGACAGGCCGGGCACGACGATCACGGGATCGAAGTTGGCGCTCAGGCCGGTTGCCGCGCCGCCGTCCGCATCGCGGCAGACGAGCAGAGCGCGCCCGCCGACGGGGATGCCGGGCAGAAAGCGCCAGTCGGTGCTGGCGACCTCCGCCGGGAACGCGGGCGGCGCGCCGCCGAAGCGCGTCACGGGCGGGGCGGTCATTGCACCCTGCGGCTCTTGCGCGCGGTCAGGAACACGCCCGCAACCGCAACCAGGATACCGGCACCTATCAGGCCGTAGAGCGCGTAGGTGAGCTTCTGCGGCAGTTCCTCCGGCTGGGGGCGGTACGTGTCCGGGATCTGGTCGAGTGCCTCAGGCGTCGGCGACGGGGTCATCTCCTCGGCAACCGGCTCCAATGTGACCTCCTCGCCCGACATCTCCTCAGCCGTGATCTCCAGCGTGCCGCGCGTGGTGTCCTGTGAGCTGAGCGACTCGATCTTCTCGCCCAGCACGAACGAGATGTCGCCGTCCAGCCTGCCGGACAGGGTCCTGTCGGAGATGGCGTTGAGCGCCCAGGTGACGCCCTCGTCGGTCGTGCCCGTCACGACGGTGACGCCGCGCGCCGGGTTCCAGGGGGAGGGCAGCGCCTCGATCACGCCGATGCTGAAGTCCTCCGGCAGGCGGTAGACGATGCTGCCGACCTCCTGACGCAGGGCGTCCTCGCCGGGCATGAAGGGCTGGGGTAGGGCGTCGTTGAGCATCGCGATCAGGGGATTGGCCGTCGGGCGACCGATGGCGACCACGGGCGAGTCAAGGTAGTCCTCCGGGTTGGGATCGGCGTCCATCGTCACGCGCGGAGCGCAGCCCGGCAGCCGGTGCTGGCTGCCCAGGAATTGGGCCAGGCCGATCAAGCCGTTCAGCTCGTCGGGGGTGGGGTCGGGAGGCAGCGCCATCCAGACTCTGTCCGCGCCGCAGCCCCAGATCAGATGGGAGATTGGGTCGGTGAAGGTCAGCAGGCCCTCCTCGCCGGTGGCAAGCTCGTGGGCCAGCCTGAGCGTGCTGGTGTCGCGGATGCGCATCCAGGCGACGTGGGTGTCGTAGCGGACGCACTCCTGTTCCACGTCCATGATGATCTCGAAGCTCAGCTCGTTGGTGTCGCCCAGATCGAAGTCCTCCGGCGGCAGGGGGATGACGACCTGCTTCTCGCCCTGCTCGCCGTCGCTGTCGATGGGGGCGCTGCCCACGACCCGGCCGTTCAGCTCGACGGTCAGGCTGGACGCGCCCCGGCTCAACTGGGCCGAGTACATATACGAGAGGGTCAGGGAGGCGCCGTCCTGGATCTCCCAGTTGCGGGGGACGAAGAACGAGACCGAGTCGCGCTGGGTGCCGATCCCGTAAAAAACGATGTCCTCAAAACCAAGCTCGGCCAGCGTGTAGGTATCGACAGGCTCCTCTTCGTCGGCCTGCTCGTAGAGCGCCTCGATGAGGGCGGGGTTGTTCTCCAGACCGTAGCGCGGGTCGAGGGTGGCCAGCGCGCTGGCTGCTCGCTTGACGGCCTCGTCGGTGGCCCCGGTGACGGCCAGGTAGGTGTGTTCGTCGCTGGCGTCGGAGAGGGCCATTTGCAGCACGCCGACCTCAGCCGGGACCGGGAGATTGTCCGGCCCGACGATGGTCGAGCGGTCGGTGGAGAGGGTGGTCGGTAGGAGGCCGCGCTGGTAGAGCCGGGCCAGGAAAGTGTTTTGGTCGGGCCGCCCGACGATGATGGCGCTCGAATCGGCCAGCCGCTCCGGGGTGGCCTCCGAGGCCGTGATCAGCTCGACGGACACGGTCCCGCGCGCGCGGTGCCCGATGGCTGCCGCCACCGTCGCCGCCGTCGAGAGGTCGCTTTCGCCGTACTCGTCGGGGACGACGATCAGCACCGTCTCCGGGATAAACGAGTCCTCGATCAGCGGGCGGGGAAACTCAGACAGGTTGAGCTGGATGGGCAGCACTGTGAAGTTCAGGACGAGGCGCGAGTCGTCGTAGACGATCAGGTCCGTCTCGGCGGAGCGGTAGCAGTCCCGGCCACCGAAGTAGACCAGGCTGATCGAGTGCCTGTTTTTGTCGGGGTTTTTGACCGCCTCGGCGGGGATGGGCACGCGCACGGTCTGGTCAAGGCCGGGGCGGGGAATGAAGGCCGCTGCCAGCACGTCGTCCACGTAGACGCTCAGCGTCGAGAGGTCGAGGTCGTCGGTCGACGCGTATTGTGCGTTCCCCTCGTACAGCACGTCGAAGTGAAGCTCGATGTAGCTGAAGTCGCCGCCGCCCGCCACCGCCCAGCGGTAGGGCAGGCGCACGGGGAACTCCATGCCGTCGATGGGCGCGCGCAGGTTGAAGGTGGGCTGGTCAAGCTGCGCGAAGGTGAACGCAGCGAAGCCAGCCGCAGTGTCGACGTTCAGGACTTCCGGCGTCGGGGTCAGGGGCGGCTCCGGCGTGGGGTCCTGGAGCTGCTCGCCCCCGCCGCTCCCGCCGCTGCCATACGCGCGGCCCGCGCCCAGGCCCGTCGCCAGCAGGGCGACGAGCAGGATACCCATTCCGATGAGCAGGTTTCTCCTTTGGTTGGTGATCATTGGTGCTCCTCTAAAACAGTTAGTTGGTTATTGATTCCAGTCTAATACGTAAAAGGCGGAGTACGGGATACCGGAGACGGTCCGCTCGGTCAGCACGCCGCCCCAGTTGGCGGTCACGTCGTCCTCGACGTAAATCTTGGGGTGGCCGCTGCGCTCCATGACGAACACGCCGTACTCCTGCATCGCCCGGACGATGACGCGGCACGCGCCGCTGTCCCCGCACCAGCAGGCGAGTTCTTCCTCGGAGGCGGCGGGGTCAAGCTGGAGCCGGGCCCCCTCCGGCATGTCGTAGGGGTGCTCGCCTATCCCGTCGCTCTTGATGGCCGGAAAAACGAAATACGGGTAGCCTTGCGCCTGGCAGACATCCGCCCGGCAGGGGAAATCGTAGCCCATCACCAGGGCGTGGTCGATGTAGCCGCGCTCGATCTCGCAGCGGCGCACCAGACCGGCCAGGTAGGGGCTGCCGCCGCCGCGCCCGGCGAATCCGCCCGGTGGCACGCCCGACCAGTTGACGTTGTAGCGATAGGCCCCCGTCGCCTGCCAGCCGTCCTTGCGCTCGTGTGCCTGGTAGAACCCCCACTCGTCGCCCGTCTCGACGTTGAGGACGACCATCTGCGCGTCGTCCCCCTTGGAAGCCCGCGCGCCCGGCGGTATCGGGGCGTAGATCAGGCCACCCTTCTCGCCGTACTCCAGCACGCCGCCGTCGATCACGTTGCGGAAGCTGTTGGAGAGACGGACTGCGACCGGCGGCGTGCTGCCGTTGACCTCGTAGACTGGGATGGTCCACGAGTCAGGGTTGGAGCCCAGGCCGCCCTCCAGCGAGCCGATCAACAGGGCGCTGTCCGGGTGGTAGGCCGGGTTGGGGCCGATCGCGGCGTTCCAGGGGCTGCTGCCGGTGTAGGGGCGACCGCAGGCGGCGACAGGCCCCTGCCCGTCGCCGGGAGGTTGGGCGGTAGGCTCCGGTGTATCGGCGACCTCGCCGCCGGGAGGTTGGGCGGCAGGCTCCGGCGTATCGGCGACCTCGCTGCCGGGAGGTTGGGCGGTAGGCTCCGGCGTATCGGTGACATCGCTGCCGGGAACCGGGTTGGCAGGCTCAGACGTACCGGCGACCTCGCTGCCGCGAATCAGGGGGGTAGGCTGCGGCGTATCGGTGACCTCGCCGGTGGGAGGTGGGACGGTAGGCTCCGGCGTACCGGCGGCGCTGCCGAAGAACAGACAGGCGGTGAGAGCGGCGAGCAGCGCCAGCAGGCCGATGGGTGTCAGGCGAGGGGTAGGGGGAAGAAGGCGGCGGCGCATCAGTCAGCCCTTTCCAGGTCGATCAGGCTGTAGCCGAAGCGGTTGGCGCGCGCTTCGTGCTTCCCGATCAGCGTATCGACGGTGTGGCGGGAGAGGCGGTTTTCTGCGCGCCCCCGCCACTTTGCGAAGTACTTCTCGTTGACGTGGGGGCGCACCTCCTGGGTGGTGGGGTGATCCTCCAGGCCGAGGAAGGCGTAAATCCGCCCCAGGTGATGCTCAGGCCGGGCGACGAAGTGCTCGTACTTGAGGATGAAGACGTTCTCCAGGTGCGCGCTGTCCTCCTGGAAGATCTCGTGACAGACCATCCAGTGCTCGATCAGCCGGGGCAGCGGCACCCAGTTCACTTTGACCGCCCGGTACCAGGCGCGCGTGGCATACGAAACCGCGATGGGATGCCGCACGGCGACGATGAAATACGCGCCGGGAAACATCGCCTGGAGGAAGCGGGTGCGGATCAGGTTGGGAGGCGACTTCTCCAGCAGGTAGGGCTTCTCCAGGTCCCAATAGCGGCCCCACTCGGCGAAGAGCTTCCGGCGGTTCTCCTCTGTGACGAGCGGCGACGCCTCGGTCAGGTGGGCCTCCGGGTGGAAGCCGAAACGCCCGCCGCCGCCGTAATGGCCGGATGGGTGGTAGACGCTTTGCAGGTGCATCCCCTCGTCTTCCGGCGAAGGGGTGTTTTCGAAGCCGCTGACCTGCGGGTGATCGCGGATCGAGCGGAACAGGACTGACGTGCCGCTGCGGTGCAGCCCCGCAATGAAGATCAGCCTGTGGCCGTGCATCGGTCCAACCTCCTGGGTAACCGCGAGCGCCTAGGCCGGGACCGGCCCTTTGCCGGTTCCGGGCAGGCCGATCATGCGCCCCACCCGCAGCAGGGACTCGCGCTCGGTCAGCCATAAAACACCGACGTAGCCGCCCGCACCGGCAGCCGTCACCACCAGCAGGCGGGGCAGGGCCGGGAGGGCGGGGGTCAGGTAGAGGGTGGGCAGCGCCAGCGCGGCCAGCGCGACCCCGCCCAGCGCGGCGGGCTTCAACTGGGCGAAGATGTCGCCCGGCCTGATGTCGACAAAACGCGTGGCGACGATCAGGCGCACCGTCGTGCGCACCAGCGAGGCGACGACGTGCCCGAATGCCACCCCGACCAGTCCGTAGCGGGAGCCGATCAGGAGGGCGGGCACCAGGATGATCAGCGTGAGGATCGACAGCTTGACCGAGATGTCGGGGCGTCCGATGGCCTTGTAAATGCCGCCGACGTGGTAGCCGACCGAGATCACCCACGCGTAGAACGCCAGCACGCGCACGATGGGGATGGCCTCAAGCCACTGTTCGCCGAAGGCCACCCTGACCAGCGGCCCGGCGGTGATGATCAGGCCCAGGCAGATGGGAACGGTCAAAATCTGGACGAAGCGCACGGTCGCCAGGAAGCCCTGGCGCAACGCGTCGGGCTGATCCTGCATGCTGGCGTAGGTGGGGAAGATGACGGCTCCCATCACCCACAGGATGTTGATCACGAGCAGCTCCGGCAGCCGGTAGGCAAAGGTGTAGATGCCCAGCGCGGCGTCGCCGAAAGCGCGTCCGATGATCAGGTAATCGAAGTTGTCGATGATGATCGCCAGGGCGTCCACGCCGATGACGGTGAGGCCGAAGCGCAGCAGGGCCTTCGCCAGGGCGGTGTCGACGGTCAGGCGGGGCCGCCAGCGGAAGATCACCCAGGCCAGCACGACCGAGGCGACCACGCCCGCCAGCTGCCCGTAGACCAGCGCCCACACCCCGGCCCCGCCCAGCGCCAGCCCGATGGAGATGATCCCCTTGACCAGCGCCCGGCCCAGGTCGGGCACCAGCTTGCGGCGGAACTCCAGTTGGCGCTGGAGGCGGACGGTGTGCACCGCCCCGACCGCGTTGATCATGAACGAGAGGCCCAGCCAGCGCAGGACCGGCGTGACGAGCGGCTGGCGGAAATAGGCCGCTGCGAGCGGCGCGACGAGCATGGTGACCAGCGTCAGGACGACGCCCAGCAGCAGGTTCAGCGTGAAAACGGTGTTGGCCGCCTCGTCCGCGTCCTCGCGGCGCTGGATCAGGGCCGCGCCGAGGCCGAGGTCCTTGGCGATGGACAGGTAGTTGACGGCCAGCGTGGCGATGGCGACGATGCCGACATCGTCCGGCGTCAGCAGGCGGGCCAGGATGGCGGTGGTGACGAAGACCAGCGCCTTGCCCAACCCAAACGAGAGATAATTCCAGGCGACGGCGTGGGCGGCCTTGCGGGCGATGGCCTGTTTATCGGGCGGGGGGGCTTCCGGGGCGCTCATGCAGGCACCTCACCCGGTGATGGGTGGGATGTCTCCGCCAGCAGGGAGTCGGACAGGTGAACGGCGGCGATGGCCAGCGCGAGCAGCAGCCACAGGTAGCGGATGTAGTGGGCGTGCAGGAAGGTGCTGCTGATCAGGTAGGAGGTGATCGACATCTGCACGGCCGTGACCCAGGTCAGCCAGCGGAGATGCCCGGCCGCGCGTAATTTCTGGCGCACCTGGCGCAGGCTGGCGAACAGCGTCGCGAACAGCGCGCCGAAGGTGACGATGCCTGCCAGGCCGGTCTCGGCGAGTATCTGCACGTACAGCGAGTGCGGGTCGCGGGCTTCGTTGCGTGTCTCGATGCCGATGCGCCGGGCGTAGTCCTGGTAGTGGTGGTTGTAGTTGCCGGTGCCGACGCCCAGGAAGGGGTGCTCGGCGAACATCATCAGACCGGCCTTCATCTCGCTGCTGCGGCCTCTGAACGAGCTTTCCTCGTATACGGCGCTCTCGCCGTCGCCAGTCAGCAGCAGCAGGCTCTTGATGCGCTCGGCGTAGCCGACCGGCAGGATGGCGATCAGCAGGATGGAGACCAGCGCGAAGACGGCGATCAGCGACGGGCGGGCGCGCCGCTCGATGGCGATCAGGAGCAGGGTGATGATCATGGCGATGAACGCGCCGCGGCTGTAGGTGCTCATCATCGCAAAGACGAGCACCAGCACCGTGAACCCGCCCACGATCTTACCGGCCAGCTTCTTCTCGTCGAGGATGCGGTAAATGGCGAGCGGGATCATCGCCGCCAGCGTCTGCCCCCAGAAGTTGGGGGCGTCGACGGGACCGGACAGACGGGGCCGGACCAGGCCGTCCACGACTTCCTGCTGGTCGACGATGGCGAACCCGCCGAAGGTCTGGTACAGGTTGCCGGTGATGATCTGGAAGCTGCCCATGGTGGCCAGCACCATCGCGACGAGGATGACCAGCCAGGCGGCGCGCTTCCACAGATCTTGCTCGCGCAGCGAGTGGACGATGCAGAGGATGATCACCAGGTCCTTGGCCAGATCGACGATGTTCTCGGTTGCGAGGGCTTTGTCCTGCGCCACGAAGCGGGAGGCCGTCAGCACGCCCAGGTAAGCCAGCGCGAGCCACTCAACCCGGCTGAGCCGGGGCAGGCGGCCCCGCTCGGCGATCAGGAAGTTGGCGAGCAGGCTCACGAAGACCAGCAGCACGAGCGGCTTGTTGATGCTGGGCAGGCCCTGGTCGGTGAAGATGGACGAGACGTTGGTGAAGATGGTGATCAGCAGAATGTAGGCCCCGAACTGGGGGCGCAGAAAGATCAGTGCCGCCAGCCCCATGGCGACGATGCCCCCCAGCACGTATTGACCGGCGGTCGTATCGCGATAACCGACACTCGCCACGAGAGCCACCGCGATCAGGAGGCCCGCAGCGATAAACCCGAATAATCTGATGTACAGAGGTCCCGACCCGTCAAAGCGCATTTCATCTAACAACTTCACACTACTCCAATCCCGGCTTTCCCAATACTACACGTATCATTCACACCGACAACATCCCCAAACAGTCAATTGCCCGCCAGTTGATAACAGGTTCCCGCCTTTCGTGCAAGTGGGGGCGGGTCGCTGCCCCTAGCCGCCGACGACCCGCTGCGCGTCTGCAGGCGGGGAAGACGACTCGCCGAGCAGGGTCGTCAACCCCTGCCGCAGCAGAACCAGCGCGATCCCGCCCATCAGGCTGACGATGGCCCCCATCGCAACGTCGACGAAGTGGTTGGGAGAGATGGGGTCGGTATTGGTGACGGCCGGGTCGAGGTGGCGAAGCTCGTACACCTCCTGGAGGTCGCCGACGTACTGCACGCCGACCGCGCCGATGGCGTTAGCCAGGTCGGCTGCCAGGTAAGGCGAAGCCCCGCGTATTTCCAGCCGCAGCACACTTGAGTCGGGCAGGACGACGCAGCTAACGTCGTAGGGGGCGGTCGCTTCGACCGGCAGCCCCAGAGACAGCGTGGCTTCCTGGACGATGGACTTGCTCTCCAGGATGGCGCAGTAGGTCGAGACGACCCCCGTGCGGGCGGCGAGCGTGTCGAGACTGTCGACCAGGTCGCCGGGATCGGTGGTGCGCAGCCGGGAGCTGGTGACGAAGGTCGCCGTTGCCTGGTAAACGGATGGCTGCGAGTAGCTGTAAAGCACCGCGATGCCAACGCCTATACACAGCGTGGCGACGATGATCCACCATCCCTCAATGAACGCGCGAACATACTGCTGGATTCTCATACTTTGTTGTCCCATCACCCCTTGTAACCTCGAATAACTTACTAATTATATCCAATTTATATTTATATGCAATTAACCGGTTACCGTGACCGGGTATTATACCCCTGTCCCATCTCACCGGCTGCCGCAGCAGCCTCGTCCAGGACGGCCAGCAGGCACGTCACGTGATTCTCGAAGGTGAAGTGCTCCCTGGCGGCCTGCTGGCCCGCCCGGCGGAGGCGCTCCACGTCGTCGCGGTGGGCAGGGTCGAGCGCCCAGCGCAGCGCCCGGACGTAACTCTGGGGCGAGCCGTCGACGATCAGACCGGTGGTGCCGTCCTCGATGTGATCGCGGGCGGCGGGCGTGTCGGTCACGACGGCGAGCTTCCCCAGCCACATCGCGTTCAGGTAGGTCTGCTGACCGGCAGCGCGGGTCAATCCCGCCCGCATCGGCACGACCACCGCCGCCGCGCCGCGCAGCAGGCTCATGAACTTGGCGTGCGAGGTCGGACCGGCCACGACGTTGGGGGGGAGGTTGCGGTGGTGCTTCAGCCGTGACGTGGCGATGATGAAGCGGTGCTGCGGCAGCCGGTGCGCTGCGGCGACGAGCGGCTCGTAATCGCGGTGAGAGTTTCCACCCGCGAAGACGTAGTCGCCCTGGCGGGGAGGGTCGGTCTCCAGGTCGGGCGCGGTGAGGGTGAAAAAGTAGGGGCAGAACCGCATCCTGGCCCCCGCGACTTTCCAGGTGCGGGGGAAGAGGTCAAGCTCCTTGGATGACTGCACCGCGTAGCGGTCGATGGCCCGGTCGGCCAGACGGACGATCAGGCCCTCGACCAGTCCCCGCAGGCCGGGGTCGCGCTGCCACATGCACCCCATGAGGACGATGATCGGGCGGCGCCGCCGGGAAAACAGCCCGATCAGGACGGCGGCCAGCACGTCGGGGTGCAGCCACCCCGATGAGCTGTCGAGCAGCAGGGCGCGCTCCCGGCGGGCGGCACGCAGGACCTGGACGAGCACCCGCAGCTCGTCCAGGAGGCCGTTCGGCGGCGCGATCAGACGCGCGCGAGCGGCCCAGCGCGGGTCGTCGCCGTAGTCGACGGTGGTCGCAAATCGGATCGGCTCCGAGGTTGGCGGTAGTTTGGTCATTAGAATCAACAGGCCGGACAGACGCTCCGGCAAAGCGATGAGTTTCTCCCATTTTCCGGTCAGAGCCGATTATAGTTAAAATGCGCGGCTCTGCCACGCTCAACGCCGATTTACCCCGCCGCGCCGGAGCATCGCCCGGGTAGGGCGGGTTTTCGTTGGGTGTCTCGTGCCGGGGTAGGGGATTATCCGTTGGTGCGATGGGGGATCGCCAGGCCCTGCTCCAGCACGATCTGATCCATCTCGCCGATCAGAGCGAAGGGGTCGCAGGGTTTGCTGAGCAGGGTCGCGTTCAGGGCGTAAGCCTGCTGGCTGATGCTGCTCGACACGCAGGCCGAGAGAATGACCAGCCGCAGGTCAAGCAGGTCGGGGTCGTTGCGGATCAGGTGGCACAGCGTCAGGCCGTCGATGTCCGGGTGGCGCACGTCGGTGATGAGGATGTCCGGGCGGGTCGTGCGGCAGAAGTCGAGCGCCTCGCGGCCACTGGCGAAGCCAACGATCCGGTATCCGGCGTGCACCTCAAGGATGAGTTTCATCAGCGTGCGGATACCCTCGTCGTCGTCGACGTGGACGATCAGCGGCGGCATACGGAGCCGCCCGCCGCCGAGCTGAGGCTCGCGCCCGGTCAGGGTGACGGCGCGGTTCCCGCCTAGTTGGGGCGCGTTGCTCTGTGCCGGCTGGCACACCGTTGCGCACTCCGCCCTGTCTGCCATGAGAGTGATCCCGTGCATCTGTTACCAATACCTCTACTATCAGTATAATCCAATTGGTGGGCGGTGGGGAATAGGCTTAAGGTAAGGGGGATTATGAAGCCAGCGGCACCAAACCGGTAGTTGCACCGGGGTGGTATCTGGTATAATCAGCGGGGTTACAGATACCAGGGGGCTGATCGGGGCAGCGGGGCCTGTGGCGATTCGCCGGACACGGGCTTGCTTGCTTCGTTTTTTTGTGCGTGCCGGGCACGCCGGGCCACCCTGATTAAAACGCAGGTTGTGAGGAAAACAGGTGCTTCTTAATCGTAATAATCGTAACGTAGAAATCCAGGCCGCAGCCCGTCACCACGAGAGCAGCGCCGAGACCGAGGTCGCGCTCAGCCGCGATCTGAGAATGTTCGACATCACGATGATCGGCGTCGGCGCGATGATCGGCGCGGGCATCTTCGTCCTGACAGGCATCGCCGCCGGGGAGGCCGGTCCGGCGCTGGTGCTGGCCTTCCTGTTGAACGGGGTGGTGACCAGCCTGACCGCGATGGCCTACGCCTAGCTTGGCTCGGTCTATCCGGGGGCGGGCGGCGGCTACCTGTGGGTCAGGGAGGCGCTGGGCGGGGAGGTGGGCTTTCTCTCCGGCTGGATGAGCTGGTTCGCCAGCTCGGTCGCGGGCAGCCTGTACGCGCTGGCCTTTGGCCGCTTCGCCACCGAGCTGATCGCGATGGTGGGGCTGCCCATCCCGGAGATCGCCGTCCTGGGCCACCCGGCGGCGGACTTCCTGCCGCTGGTCTTCATGACGCTGATCGTCATCGCCTTCACCACGATCAACTACATGGGGGCCTCGGAGGCCGGAACGATCGGCAACGTCATCACGCTGACCAAGATCGCCATCCTGGCGGCGGTCGTCGTCTTCGGGCTGATCACGATGTCCAGGCACCCGGATTGGCACCTGCGCTACACACAGGACTTCGCGCCCTACGGCGTCAGCGGC
Organism: uncultured Anaerolineae bacterium; assembly: GCA_964603985.1. Lineage (GTDB taxonomy): Bacteria > Chloroflexota > Anaerolineae > Aggregatilineales > UBA3940 > CAZRXG01. The sequence continues at coordinate 22,917 of CAZRXG010000011.1, forward strand.
ATTCTGGTGGCGATGGGGCTGACGTTCATTGCGTTTGAGGGGTACGAGATCATCGCCCAGTCGGGTGAGGAGGTCGTCGACCCCAGGCGCACCATCCCGCGCGCGACGTTCCTGTCAATCGGCATCGCGGTTGTCATCTACGTGTTGGTGGCCTTTACCGCCATCGGCGCGATCCAGGTGCCGCCGGGGTCGGGTCTGACGCCCTACGAGTACCTGGGCCAGAAAGGCGAGATCGCCATCGTCGAGGCGGCAGAGCAGTTCTTCCCCTTTGGCATCGGCGCGCTGATCCTGCTGGTCGCCGGGCTGGCGAGCACGATGTCGGCGCTGAACGCGACGACCTACTCCTCGTCGCGGGTGTCGTTCGCGATGGGGCGCGCCCTCAACCTGCCGCCGTTCTTCGGCCAGATTCACCCCAAGCGGCACACTCCTTACTGGGCGGTGATCGTGTCCGGCGTCCTGATCGCGGGCATTGCCTGGGCGCTGCCGCTGGACACGGTGGCGGCGGCGGCCAGCATCATGTATCTGCTGCTGTTCGTCCAGGTGAACATCTCGGCTATGGTGCTGCGCCGCCGGGCCCCTGAGAATACCGGCACGTTCCGCATCCCCTGGTTCCCGCTGGTGCCGGTGCTGGGTCTGCTGACCCAGGCCGCGCTGGCCGTTTACCTGTTCACCTTCAGACCGGCGGCGTGGTACACGGCCCTTGGCTGGATCTTCGTCGGGCTGCTGGCCTACTACATCTACTTCTCGCGCAAAGAGGAGATGGAGAAGCCGCGCGAGATCCTGCTGGAGGAGGTCCTGGTCTCACGCGATTATTCGGTGATGGTGCCCATCGCCAGCCAGCAGCAGGCGCGCATCCTGGGCAAGATCGGGTCGATCATCGCCAGGGACCAGGGCGGCGAGGTGCTGGCCCTGCACGTCGCGCGCGTGCCGCCCCAGCTTACATTGGCCGACGGGCGCTACTTCCTGCGCGAGGCCCGCCCCTACCTCGACTCGGTGATCGAGCAGGCGCGCCAGCTTGACGTGCCGGTACACACCATGATCCGCCTGGGCCGCGACGTGGCCGACGCGATCCGCCGGACGGCCCTCGAGGACGCCTCCGACCTGATCGTGCTGGGCTGGCCGGGCTACACCGGCACCGTCGGGCGGCTGTTTGGCAGCGTGATCGACCCGGTGATCGACAACCCGCCGGTTGACATGGTGCTGGTGCGCTACCGCAAGGAGCGCCCGCTGCGCTCGATCCTGGTGCCGGTTTCCAGCGGCCCCAACAGCCGCCGCGCGGTCAAACTGGCGATCAGCATGGCCCACCAGGAAGAGACTCCCAGCCAGGTGCACGTGATCAAGGTGATCCCGCCCAACGCGCCGGATAGCCTGCGCGTCCGCGCGCGGCAGACCATCGCCACCTCGCTGGAGGGTGTTGGGGTGCACAAACACCTGAGCACCGCGCTGGTCGAGGGGGTTCGGGTGACCGATGCGATTCTCCAGACCGCCGAGGACTACGACCTGATCGTGATGGGCGCGAGCGAGGAGCCGCTGTTCCGCAACCTGCTGACCGGCAGCATCCCGGCGCAGGTCGCGCGGAGCGCCAGGGTAACGGTGATGATCGTCAAGCGGCGCAGCGGCCTGATCCACTCGGTGCTGCGCCAGACGGTGCTGGCCCCCAGCACGGGCGCGGGCGCAAACGGCCACCAGCCGCCGGAACGCGAAGCCCTGGTCGATGCCCTCCCACCGACGCAGGAGGGCTGAGCAGCAGGAACCTGTCCGGGAGTTGATTGGGTAAACCGGCGCGGAGAGCGGGTGTGCTCTCCGCTTTTTTCTGGGGTTTCGCCGAAATCGCCACGAGAAAAGGCGAAACCCCAGACAGTTGTTTCTTGGGCTAGGGCAGGCCCCAGACGTGAATCGTCCCGTCCGTGTTGCCGAAGACCAGCCAGGACCCGGTCGGATCGAACGCCACGCTGAAGATACCGCCGCTATCCTCGTGCCCACGCAGCGACGCCAGTTCTTCCCCGGCCTCGATATCCCAGATGCGCACGCTGTTTTCGCCGCCGATGGCATCAACCGTGAAGGCGGCCAACTGCCCGTTCGGGCTGATAGCCAGGTGACGGGTTCGGTGCACCGGATCGTCCGGCACCTGCACCTCCCATTGCGCGGATTCGCGGAAGGACCCTGCCTCTGCATCGAAGACGCGGATGGTGGTGCCGTGGCCCTCGTTCAGGAGGAGCTTCGCTCCGTCGGCTGTGAAAGCCACGGCGGTCGCGGTTTCGTCGATGGCGAAGGCGGCCAGTTGGCCGCCGGTGTGGGCATCGCACAGGCGCAAGGCCGCATAGGACCGCGCCCGGTTGAATCTGTCGATCAGGGCCAGTGTCCGCCCGTCCGGGCTGAGGGTCGCCAGCAAGTTGCTCCAATCCTCCTCACCGCTGACCATGACCATCGTGGTTGCACTGGTGAAGGTCAGCGTCTTGCCGAGGGGGGGCTGCGCGAGGAGGTTATAATCCATGTATAAAGGCTGAAGTTCCTGCATCCGGCCAATATTGTCCACGGTCAGAGCCGTCCCGCCGGGCCAGACGGTCCACGTCACATCCGGCAATGAGAGATCCGGCGTCCCCGGCAACTCGGCCATCGCTGCCGCGCACTGGCCTTCGTTGGTCAGGTCAACAGCCGGTTCGGTGCTGAGGGTTGGACCGAGCAAGGTCAGGGCGACGCAAATCACTGCCAGCCCGATCACCAGCCCGCCCACGACGTAAAGCGCAGGCCGGAGCCAGGACTGCCATTTGGAAGGGGAATCGGACATCTCACATGCTCCTGGCCTTTTCTCGCAATTATACACTCGACTGTAGTTTCGCCGTCAGTATAGTTCCACTTTGAGCACGAGAAAAGCTGACGTAGACTGGTCAGACGTCCTTTGGCACCAGGGCTGAACTGGTTCCATCGCCGCTGGTCCTGTGAAGTCGCCAAACGGAAGCGGCAGGCTCACGCAAAGCGTGCCAGCACTGCCAACGTCTGCTCGACCATGCGCGCCGGGCTGAAGCGTTCCAGGCCAGCGGTGGTGTTGGCTGCCAGTGCAGCCCGCCTGCCGGGCGCGAAGGCCGCCTCGATGGCCTCAGCCAGCGCCTCCACGTCGACGTGGGGCACCAGTAGCCCGTTGACGCCGTGCTCGACTACCTCCGGGCTGCCGCCTTTGTCGCCGGCGATGATGGGCGTCCCGGCGCTCAGCGACTCAAGCAGGACGTGCGGCAGGCCCTCGTAGCCGGAGTACAGCAGCGTGTAGTCAGCGGCGCGGAAGTAGCGCCACAGATCCTCGTGCGGCACGCGTCCCAGGAAGGTAACGCGCTCCTCCACGCCAAGCTGCCCGGCCAGCACTTCGAGCGCTGGGCGCATCGCCCCCTCGCCCGCGACGAGCAGCCGCACCCCCGCGACCCGCGCCAGCGCGTGCAGGGTGTGGTCGATGCCCTTCCAGGGGGTTAGCCGGGCGGCGGTCAGCAGCAGCGGGCCGCCGGGCAGACCGAGCGCGGCGCGGGCGTCGGCCTGCGTCTCAGGGAGGGCGTCCGGCGGCGGCTCCAGCGCGTTGTAGATCACGCTTACCCGCCCCGGCTCGACGCCCCAACCCAGCACCATCCGCCGCAGGTACTCGCCGGGCACGATGACATGGTCGAGGCGGCGGGCCTCGCGGGCGCGCAGGGCCTTGTTGGCCTCGACGGCGGGGCTATAACGCGCCACCTGGAAGCGGTCAACGTCGGTATCGGCCTCCACCCAGCCCCTGTTCACGGCGCGCTCCCAGGCCGGGTCGCCGACGATCTTGGCGACCCGGGGGCGGATCGCCGGGGGGAGCGGCAGTTCCAGGCTGTGGATGTAGGCCAGGTCGTGGCCGGGCCACAGCCGCCGCGCCGTGCGGTGGTAGTCCCACCGGCGGCGGAGGTAGCCCCGGCGCGGGATGCGCATCAGCGGGTAGGGGTAACCTTCGACCGGCGCGTCACCGAAGGCGAGCGCGGTCACGTGATGGCCCGCCGCCTGAAGCTCCGGCAGCAGGCGGTAGAGATAGGTGGCCGGGCCGCCCGGCTCAGGGTGAAAGATGCCTGAGGCGATCAAAATGCGCATGTGTCTATGATCGGCAGACAAAAATCCGTGTAGTCCCAACGCGAGACGCTGCTTCCCCGGACAAAGTCAAGCGTTTATACTAGATTTGCCGGAGAATGCCAATCGGGGCCGGGGGGTATTCCTGCTACAGGAGCAGGTCATACTGCGCCGGCTGGCGCACGACTTCGCCCGCAACGAGATCGTACCGGTCGCCGAGGAGCTTGACCGCGAGTACCCGGTTGAGAAGCTGATGCGCGACGTGAAGGTCTTCCAGATCTACGAGGGCACCGGCCAGATCCAGCGGGTGATCATCGTCCGCGAGCTGACGCGGGAGTAGGGGCGAACCCCGCGCGGCGGGGGCAGTTGTCTCCCCGCCTGCTCTGTTGTATCATGGTAATGCGTTTTCGATTTTTTGGGTGTTTAATGAATTTTTTAAGTGGGTAAGCTAGACAATTTACCAAAATTGGCTTATATTTAGATCAGGCCGGGGGCTATGCAATTCAGATCTGTCTTATGCCTGGACAAGGGGCTTAAGCGTCGTGGGGTTTTTCCGGTCATTCCCACCCCCTCCGGGCCTTCGACCCACCGGCAATGGGCCAACAACCAACGTCACAAACACGAGTGAAAACTGCCTTATCTTATATTCCCGTACATCCCTTGCCAGCGTGCTCGACTGCCTGACTCCTGAAGATTCTATGTAAATCCCGGTCTGTTATTTGGGTTTGGCCGAGCCATAATTGTGATCATCAAACAACGTTCCCGTTGTATACTCTGATCGGATGCCCACGTCCGGTCGGGTTGCTACCGAACAGGAACGAGGCTCACAATGGCAGTTGGAACCACCACGACAGAGGTGCTGGTGGTCGGCCCAGGCATGGCCGGGGTGATGGCCTCGCGCGTCCTCAAATAACAGTATACCCACGTGACGGTGGTGTAAAAGAACGACCGGGTCGGCGGCAGGCTGGCGACCTGCGCAGTCGGCCCCGGCCTGGCCGACTGCGGCGCGCAGTTCTTCACGGCGCGCAGCGATACGTTCCAGGCCTGGGTCGATCAATGGCTGGCCGATGAGCTGGTCTACCGGTGGTCGACGGGCTGGAGCGACGGCAGCGTCAGCCCTACCATGTCGGACGGACACCCGCGCTACGTGGCGTGGGATGGCATGCAATCCCTGGCCGAGCACCTGGCCGGGGAGCTGGAGATCCACCTCGACGTAGAGCTGGCGTCGGTGGCGCTGGCCGAAGGCGGGTGGCAGTCCGAGGCGCAGGACGGGCGGGTCTACACCAGCCAGGCGCTTCTGCTGACGCCGCCCGTACCCGAATCGCTGGCGCTGCTGGACGCCGGTCGGGTTGGCCTGTCGCACCGTGACCGTAGAACTTTGGGGTCTATCCGCTATGGTTCCTCGCTGACCGGTTTGTTCTGGGTCGAGGGGGCGGTCAAGCTGCCGGAACCGGGCGCGGTCCAGCGTCCCTACCGGCCCATCAACTGGATCGCCGACAACCGGCGCAAGGGCATCTCGCCCGACGCCACCACCATCACCGTGCAGGCCGACCCGGGGTACAGTCGGGAGATGCAGGACTTCTCGGACGAGGAAGTGTTGGCCGTGCTTCAGGCGAGCATCGAGCCGTACATGCACCCGACGGCCACCGTCCAGGCGGCGCACCTGTGGCGTTGGCAGTACGCCGTGCCGACGACGCTGCACGCCGACCCCCTGCTGGTGGCCACCGATCTCCCGCCCCTGGTCTTCGCCGGTGACGCCTTCGGCAGCCCCCACGTCGAGGGGGCGGTGCTCTCCGGGCTGGCGGCGGGTGAACTGCTGGCGGCGACCATCACCGCGTTGGGCGATTAGCGAGCGCTCCCTCCGGCCGAGAGCCGGGATGGGAGTGGTGACCCGTTAAATAAGCCCAGGCAAGAATGAACCCACTACCTCGTTATCTGGTAGTGGGCCGGTGAGTGGGGTTTGACCGGTAAGAGGGGGTCTTATCGGTGACCTCGGCTCCGGTTGCACAAAAACCTACCGCAGTACACTTCCACCCCTTCGCTATTCTTTAGCCGGGATCGGCCCCGGCCAATCCACACCCCCGCCGTGCTCCGGTCGAGGCACCAATACCATGTGTGGGCCGCTCATCGTCAGTACCAGGACGTGGTGGGGCAATCGACGGCGGTTGGCCGCAGGAATCTCTTTTGTGCCGTTCTTCTTCCTGTCTTCCGGCACCGACGAGTGGTGCCCATTACCGTTCTCGCCCTGACGTATGCGTCCGCAATCAGCATCCTCGACAACCGGGGCAACCGGCTTATCTGCCTTCTTGAGTAATCCCAACATGTTCTTTTCCTCCTGCCATCACAGTGTTCATCTTGACTGTATCATACGGCAGGAGGGTGGTAGTTGTGATCACCCAAAGGTGGTAGATCGCGGGAGTAAGGGGGGGTATTTTCTAGATCAGACCTAACTCCGCGGCCTCGGCGACCGCCTGCGTGCGGCTGCTCACCCCTAATTTCTGGTAGATATGCCGGGTGTGTACCTTGATCGTGCCCACCGAGAGCACCAGATGATCGGCAACCTCCCGGTTGGTCATGCCCGCCGCCACCAGGGCCAGGACCTCCAGCTCGCGCTCGGTGAGCGGTTCGACCAGGGCCAGGTTGGCCTGGCTCTGAGTGTCAGGTGCTTCCGGCTCGGCGATCTGGTAGATGGTCACATCCATGTCCAGCTTCGATCCACGTTCCCATGCCTGGGCGTAGGTGTCACTATCAAGGCGGTTTTTCAGGTCGGCCTGGATGCGATTCAGATACTCCCAGCGCTCCATCCAGTTTTTACAATGATCCGGGATCTGCTGCGCGAGGGCCAGCAGCTCGACGGCACCTACCGGATTGCCTTCGTGGTACCTGGCTGCGGCTTCTAACGCCAGGACTATCGATCCGGCTGTTGGGTCGTCGTGGGGCTTCCAGAACAGGTTTTTGTGGTTACCCCGCACCGCTGCAAAGTCACCCAGCCCACAGGCCGCGAACGAAAATCCGGCCTGGGTGAGCGGATCAATATACGCCAGGAAGGAACGCTCGCCGATGGCCTGTGATTGTTGGGCAAGCTCCATTCCGGCTTCATAATCCTCTTCCACCAGGCAGGCCAGCGCCGAGAGTATTCCCAGTGCACTGAGCTCCCCTTCCAGGTGGTTAACCCGGCGGGAGAGATCGAGGATCTCTTGAGCAATCTCGCGAGCCTCTTTAAATTGCCCTTTACTCAGTGTTATCAGGCCAAGCGTGATCAGGCTGGTGACGATCCCCTTGATGCTGCGATATTCCCGCAGGATGTCGGCAGCCTGCCGAATATAGCCCTCAGCCTCCTGGTACTGGTGCAAATTGTAGTATGTGTACCCTAAATTCAACAGCACCCAGGCGGCCCCATGCCGGTCACCCATCTCCTGCCGGATGCTCAGGCTCTGGTGTTGGTGCGCCAATCCCTCCTCGATCTGCCCCAGGCTCAAGTCACCCGACCCCAGCCAGGCGAGCACGTCGGCTTCGTAGAATGGGGCGTCCAGCTCTCTAAATCTGCCAAGCGCCTCTCTCATTGGCGCCGCAGCTTCTTGCGCTATCTGCACGAAAAGAGAGCGTGGCTCTCGTTTGAGGCTCATCATTGCCACGATGCCCAGCAGATACAGGCAGAACGCCTCATCTTCCGGCGACTCGTGCTCTCTGGCGACGGCCAGGCAGTGCTCAAGCTCGGCCTTGAGATCTGACTGGTGCTCGATTCCACCAAACGCGATCATGCGTATAATCTGCGCCTGGATCTGGCTCTTGAGGAGCGGCGAGCCGTCGAGGTTGTCGAGCGCCAGACGAAGCAGTTTAATGCCAAGCTGGTATTGGGTGCGCATATCGCAGTAGAGGCTCAGGTTTTCCATTGCCTCTCGGATGGTCTCGCAGGACTGAGCCTCGACGGCCCATTCCCAGGCTTTGCGAATGTTCTCGATATCGCACTCGATTTCATCCAGGGCGGCCATCTGTTCGGGAGATTTGAGCGGGGCCGTTTGCAGCATCTCCATAAAGAACTGCATGTGACGGTCACGCAGAGCCGATTCGGTATCCTGGGCATACTGGCGCAGCAGCTCGTGAATCGTGTATCGCCCATCGGCGTTCAGGTGGATCAGCGATTTATTGACCAGCATCGCCAGCGTTTGAAACGATGCCCCCGCGACGGCTCCCGCCGCCTCGCGCGTGAACCCACCACAAAAAACCGTCAGCCTTTGGAATACTTCGCGCTCATCTTCGGTGAGCAGTTGCAGCGAGTGATTGAACACCTCGCGCATACTGCGATGACGTTCCGCGACGTTGCGGTGGGTTGAGGTCAGAATGTCGATGTTCCTGCGGATCTCCGCGGCGATGTCTGCCGGAGTCAGGGCATTGACCCACCCGGCGGACAGCTCAATCGCCAGCGGCATGCCGTCCACCAACCGGCAGATCTGGATCACACTCTCCATGTCCAGGGTGTCGGGACGCCTGACCTGCCCCGCCCGGTCGAGAAACAACTGCACGGCGTCGGTTTCCTCCGGGCGCTCGTTCCCGTTCGGCAGAGTCATTCCCTCGACGCGGCGCACCCACTCCTCTTGCAGGTTAAGTGCCTCGCGGGACGTGACCAGCAGTTTGACCCCCGGGGCGTGGCTCACAATGTCGCTGAGCAGCGGGGCACAGTTGAGCAGGTGCTCAAAGCTGTCGACCACCAACAGCAGGCGTTTTTCCTTCAGGTACTTGAGGAACTCCTGTTTGGGCTCGTATGGTTCTTGCTGTGCCTCAAACGGTGTGGCGTCGATCATCGCTGCGACAATGTCGTCGGTCGCCCACACCGTAGCCAGCGGCACAAAATAAATCCCATCGGGGAAATGATCGGCCACCCGCTGGGCGACCTCGATGCCGAGGCGTGTTTTGCCGACCCCACCCGGTCCAACCAGCGTCAGCAGGCGGCAGTCCGGGTCGGTTAACAGGTTGATGATCTCGTCGATTTCGTCTACCCGCCCGATAAACGACGTATGGGGGGTAGGAATATTGGCGTTGATCACCGCTTCCACATCACCCTCAACTCATGCTACAACTGAAGCTCGAACCCTCTGTTTAATTATATATCAGATGCCCAAAAACCACGCACTCTGGCCCCCCGGCAGCGCCTGCGGGTTTTGTTTTGCCGCCGTTGACAGCCCCCAAATGCGAATGGTGTGGGTGACAAACGGTCTCCATCACCACATCGTCAAAACCCTGCCAGAAGCCACTCTGGCAGGGTCAATGTGGTTCGAAGTAGGGTCGGGGGGACTCATGCCGACCCGCTTTTGGGGCTGCGTGGTTGGTTATAAACAATCCACCTGCAATCCTATTATTATCCCAGCACGCCTATTGAGATCGCATATACCAGGGTAACCACCGTGATCGCGGTGAATATCCCCCGGTCAAGGGGCTTTCCCTCTCCTCGCCGCCACTGCTGCACCGCAAGGGCGGCCATCGCCAGAGTAAAAGCGCCCATCAGGTAGGCGGTCGCCGCGAACAGCTTTCTTACCTGGGGAGAAAAGTCAAACAGCGTCTGGAACACGTTGCCCCCAAATGCCGCCCCGATCAGCCCCGTCATGATCAGGTTTGCCACGAATGCGCCAACGGCTAACCATCTGGCCCATTTGATCGAGCCGGGAAGGGCTTCACCTTTGCGTCTTCCACGCAGGGCCACGATCAACCAGGTGATCAGCAGGAGAAGCAGCAGGATCAGACTTACCATATACACGAGCATGGGGGCGCTCGACGTGGTCGCCATGGGGGTTGGTAAGCCGTTACTGGCAAGGATGTGGTAGATCTCGCCGTGCAGCATGAACTGGCCAGGGAGGTTGTTGAAATCGTCGACCGTGCCGACCATGACCAGATCCAGCGGTGGGTAGTATTCAACCCACGCCCCATTAGACCCCATCAGGTACGTGACCGGCCCCTCAGCGGTCGGGAAGACGATCAGCCCCGACGCATAGGAAATGCCCTTGATACCCTCAGGTACGGCCAGCATCTCGTCGAGTGTATCGGCCCGCCGGAAGAGCTCACCGGCCATCAGCGCCCTGGCAAACGTGTGCAGGTCGTCCAGCGTCGAGACGACTCCGCCGCCACCCCAGTCAAAGGAGAAATCCACCCCGCCGCTGATCGACGGCTCACCCCAGGCCCAGACATCGGCGAGCTGCTTTTCGTAAGGCGCGGTCGGAGGGTCCGTTGCGCCGACCAGATAGGTGTCGTCCATACCCAGCGGATCGAAGATCCGGGTTCGCAGCTCGTGATGGAGGCTGTTGCCCGTCACGCTCTCGATGGCCAGCCCCAGCAAAGTGTAATTCGTATCGCTGTAGTGGAATCCTTCCCCCGGCTCCCACAGGGCGTTTTCGTTCATCCCGGCCAGGTAGAAGTTCAGCAGCCCGGCCATCCTGTCATTGGGGTCGGCCTGCCACGCGGCATAATCCCATGCGGCCCACTTGTGCCTGAACAGATAATCATCCGGGTTGCAGCCCGCCGGAATGCCCTCCAGCGTGCAGTTGACCAGCGGCGAAAGCCCGTATTCTTCGTCAAATGCCACAATCCCAACCAGCGAGTCGGGTGCTGCGCCGTCGGCGGTGCCCGGCATCAGCGATACCGGGTTATCCACCCCATCGAAAAACAGGTCGCGCAGCCCGGAGGTGTGGGTCAGCAAGTGCCGCAGCGTGATCGCGTCGGCATACGAAACGCCATCTATACGGTGAAGATCCTCGACGACCTCCGGCGGGAGGACGTTCAATTCCGCCAGGGTCGCATCGATCCCCTGCTCCCCGAATGCGCCCTCCTCTGCCATCTGGTAGATGACCACCGCCGTCATCGACTTCGCCACACTGGCGATGAAGAACTGCCAATCGGTTGTCATTGGCTCTTGTGTATCTGATCGAGCGATGCCCGCCGCACCCTTGTAGGTAAAGTCGACGGTAGGCGCGTCGATGTAGAGCAGCACGTGCCGGTCGATCTCGCCGTCCCGGTTGCGGGCGGCGCCGTCCAGGGCAGCCTCGATCTCCGTCACTGCCTGCCGTTCGTCAAACGATTGGGCGCTGCCTGTGACGCACCCGTTGAGTGCCGGGATGATGGCAAGCAGCAGTGCGATTCGGTAGAGAGTCCCCACCTGAAAGCGTTGAGTATTGGACGCCGGTTTCATCGTATTCTCCATCCTACCTTTTTGTTTTCCAGAGGCTCCTGATCTTTATACGTGGGGACCGGCGCAGGGTTGTGAAAAAGCAAACAAGGAACTCCGCACATGGTAGTCTGATCCGGGGAAGCCAAAATGAAAACCCTGTCAGAATTTTCTCTGACAGGGTCATCATAGCTCGTGTAGGGTGGCAGGGAACTGACAGACTCTATGCTGATGATAATGACCTCTACCAGATACCAGGCAACAAGCGGTGACGTGTCCGCTGCGCGTACTCTGCGTAACCAGGAAGCTGCTGCAACAGCATCCGGTCTTCCAGGGCGGTCCGTACTACAAACAATCCACTCAATAGACCGGCTGGTATCAGCGCCCACCATGATCCCAGTGCCAGGGGCAGACCAAGCACACCTAAAATGACGCCAGCATACATTGGATGCCGGACAATCCGATAGGGGCCCTTGGCGACTACCCGATGATTACGGTCTTCCTGAATACGTCCCACGCCACTTGCGAAGGTGTTTGTCCGAAACACCCACGGTAGAACAGCACCGGGCACCCCCAACAGGAGCCAACCGGTAATGCGTGCTGGCAACGGCACAGCGGACCAGCCCCACCGCCCGCTGTCCAACGTAGACACAACCATCAGCCCCAGTTCTAATATCACCATCAGTGGTATGATGATCTGTTCATAGGGTTCGTTGTGTGGATCAGCATCCTGCTGGCGTTCACGGACCAGGTCGGGATCGACCGCAGCGAGCCAGCCGACTAACGCCAGGCTGTACAGAGTAAACACACCCAGGAAGATCCACCCGGCCCACCAGGTCCAGCGCCCGGCGAGCAGCGCCATTGACCCAACCAACAGCCCTAGTATAAAGACAACCTTCAGGAGACTGGTGAAACCAAATAGACCATCGGAAGATTTGTTGTGGTTCATGGTTACCAGATACCCGGAATCAGCCTGTAACGGGCTCTATGTGTGTATTCCTTGTAGCCGGGCAGGTTGGCAGTCAGAAAGAGGTCTTCCTGAGCGGCGCGGTATACAAAGGTCAGGCTGAACAAACCGCCGGGTATCAGCGCCCACCACGAGCCGAGTGCCAGCGGCAGCGCTGCTCCCAGCAAGCACAGACCGAGATACATCGGATGGCGTACAAGGCGATACGGCCCGGTCTCAATGACATGATGACGCCGCTCTTCCTGAACGCGAGCCGTCGCACTGAGAAAGGGGTTATTGGCAGCCGCCCATAGGCTCAGAACAATGTAGGCGGCAAACAACCCAAATCCGATCACCTCAACCCACGGTGGAACGAGTGACCAGCCAAAGCGGCCTCCATCCAGTGCGGCAATGATCAGCGTCACCACTAGCAAAAATGGTATCCAGATCAGGATGAGACGCTCGTGAAGGCTGCCTGGATGGGCGACGGCCTGCATCCGTTCTTCGCTCAGGTCAGGGGCGTGGATCTCGGTCCACACACTGCTGCCCACCAGCACCACACCGTATACCCCGGCCAGCAGCCAACCTTCCAGCCAGTTCCAGTGCCCGCCTATTAGCAACAGTATTCCACCCAGACTGACGCTGATTAGTGTCATGACTGCTGGGCGCAGTAACCTGGAATGCTTCGACTCTGCTTCGGAATGTATCCTTTTCATATCAGCTACCTTCATTATCATATGCCTGGAATTAGTCGGTAACGGGTTTTTTTGTGTGTACTCCTCATAGCCGGGCAGTTCAGCACGTAGTGTGCGGTCTTCCGGTGAGGAAAAGTACCAGCGCAGGGACGCAGGCAATAAGGAAAAGACCACCTATCCATATCCGGGGGTGATGTGTCCGTTCGAAAGGTATTCGTCAGGTTTCGCTGCATTTGATACGGTCATGGTGTGCCCTCCCGCTGCATGCATCCCATATACGTGGGTGCCCCGCTAACCAACCCGATATTTAGTTGTGCCTAAATAATAAGTTAGGAATGCAGGAATGTCAAGCATTGAAGGAGAAGTATACCTGGAACTTATTGAAACTTTTTATATACAAATACAAGGTTCAATTAGAAAAGGGGAGTGAAACCACAGATCTTTGGTCCTATGATGTTTCTAAGTGTAAAACCCCGCCAGAATACCTTCTGACGGGGTTGTCTCACTTGTGTAGGGTAGCGGGGAGCTGGAGCGAACCGCTTTTTCTTGTCGTAGGTTACTGCTGATAGTGTACAAAGCCTCGTTATGTAAGGCAAACAGAAGAAGCTCTGGTATCCTTCCTTATTATTGTGCTCACTACTCCTCCCGAATACGGAGCTGCGCTTCCTCGCGCAGGAATAATGGTATACGCTCCAGCGGTGCATCAACGGTGATCCGCTGTCCGCCCTCATATGTTTGATCCGTCCAGGCATCTTTCCAGGTGCAGCCGGCAGGCAGATATACATCCCTTGACCGGGCACCCATTTCTGCCACGGGTGCCACCAGCAGATCGGGCCCAAACATATATTCATCTTCTATCCGGTAACACTCCGCATCGGAAGGAAAATCCACAAACAAGGGACGCATTGGCGGGATGCCGCCTTCGTGTGCATGGCGCATTTGCTTCATGATGTACGGTCGCAGGCGCTCACGCAGGAACATATACATCTTAATGATGCGATAGGCATCCTCACCAAAGGACCAGACTTCGTTTGGCCCGCCGTTGAAATCGTCGGTGTTCGGCAGCCGGTGACCGTGCAGCCGGAAGAGCGGGCAGAATGCACCAAACTGGAACCAGCGTACAATCAACTCTTGGAAATCGGGAGACAGCGGATCACCGCCCCGAAATCCGCCGATATCGCTGGTCCACCAGGGAATGCCACTAAGGCCCATATTGAGTCCTGCTCTCACCTGAGCCCGCAGGGCGGAGAACGTGGATTGAACATCTCCCGACCAGACTGCTGCACCAAAACGTTGACTGCCCGCCCACGCAGAACGGCATAAGAATATGATGTCCTGTTCGCCTTCGGTCTGCATCCCCTCGTAGAATCCGTGTGTATGTTGGAGGGGATAAATGTTCGCTAAGGCTTCACCATCCCCAGCATAATAGCGCAGATTCTCAGGCACCAGGGGGATCATTTCCGGCTCGCAGACATCCAGCCAGAACACCCGAATGCCATGCCGGTAATACCCCTGCTTGACTTTATCCCAGATATACTTTCGAGCTTCCGGGTGCGTGGGATCGTAGTAGTGGATATAGATACCATCTTCCGCCTGGTTATCCACAAAATACATCTGTGCGGGAGTCCCCTTCTTATTGCGAACAATATATCCTTTGTGCCACATCTCCCGGAAATTGACGCTCAACCGATTGACGGAGGGCCAGATCGATACCATCACTTTGATGCCTAATTCCTCCAGGGCTTTCACCATCCCAGAGGGATCGGGCCAGTGATCCGGGTTGAACTGCCATTCGCCTTGCCGAGTCCAGTGGAAAAAGTCTATGACAATCACCGATAAGGGCAGACCGCGCTGGTAATACTCCCCGGCGACCGTCAACAACTCCTCCTGGCTGGCGTAGCGCAGTTTGCTCTGCCAGAATCCGGCGGCCCAATCGGGTAGCATGGGAACATGACCGGTCACATCCGCATAATTGGACAGGATTTGGGCCGGAGTGTCTCCAGCCGTAATCCAGTAATCGATCTGCGGTGCGGCCTCGGCCACCCAGCGGGTTGCATTGACGCCAAGCTCTACCCGCCCAACAGCGGGGTTATTCCAGAGGAATCCATACCCCCGGCTGGAAAGCATAAACGGAATGGTGACTTCGGTGTTTCGCTGGATCAGGTCGATCACGCAGCCTTTCTGATCCAAAAGGCCATGCTGGTGTTGGCCTAACCCGTATAGATGCTCGTCGGCATAAGCTTCGAAGCAGGCTTCAATATAGAAAAGGTCGCCCTTGCCATCTTTGTAATGCCGGGCCGGGATCGATAGGTGGTGGATGGGCTTTTCGGCGAGAAGCTCCTGGCCGGTTTCGGCATTCGAGAATGACAGCGCACCCGCAGAGTCAACGCGCACCAACAGGTTGCCATTCCGAAGACTCGCGCCTTTTTCGTCGATCTCAATTTCAACCGCCTGGCCATCCTGTTCAAGCAGGGCGCTGATCCAATCCTCTTTGAGTGACGGCAACCGTGTTGCACGCACACGCACAGCATCGTGCCCCCAGGCTTCGATTGTCACGACTTCATAATCTAGATAACAGGACAGGCCGTTGTGGTTTTTAACAAACTCAACCATCTGATGTTTTCTCGTCTTTCGTATAAGGTGTTTTTTCTGGTATCCAGACCCGCATACTGCCTATTTCCCGGTTACCCCAGGCATAGTAAGGTATGGCAACCAATCGGGTGGGGATGGTGGTTCCCTGAACCGGGGATGCCACCGGTTGGTATAGACGCCCGTGCCATGCTTCGTGATCGACAAATTGGCCTTTAGCCTCAACCACCATGACGCCATCTAACAGGTCGTCTTTCCACCGGGTTGAAAGCGGTTGGTTTCTGTCGATCTCAACGTCAAGTAAACGGCCCTTTATTTCTTGATCCCGATCCTCAAGGCAGTAAATAATTGGGCCGCGCTGGATGGCTAAACAACCGCGAGTTGCGTCAATGCGTGGATTGGAAGCCACAAACACTGGTCCCATCCCCAATTCGAGATCAAGGGTATCGCCCGCTTCCCATACCCGATCCAGGACAAGATAGCCCTTCTCCATGCTCAGTTCGCTGATGGTGTTTCCGTTAATGGATAACACCGGATTCTGGCTCCATTCAGGTATCCGGACGGATAATGCCCAGGGAGAGCAGCCCGTTTCCACAACTTGCAGCCTGATGTGTCCCTGCCAGGGATATTCAGTCACAATGTTTAGCTTGATGCGCTGCTTCGATGTAAGGTCAGAGCAAATATCCGCCGGTACAAAATGGTGGATTTGAATGCCACCTGAATTATGGGTAGCCAGGTAGTGAGGCAACGAGGAAAAGAGCCGCATCACGTTAGGCGGGCAGCAGGCACAATCAGGCCACTCAGGGCGCTGGTTGGGTATGAAAACCTCGCTCGGCGGCAGGTCGGTAGATGGGCGCAGGTATTTGGCCTCTCGCAGCATCAGAGGATTAATATAAAAGTAGTGCTGACCATCTAAGGCGGGGCTGGCAAGGATATTATTATAAAGTGCCCGTTCCATCAGATCGGCATAGCGCCCTTCGCCGGAGGTAAGCAGCATTCGCCAGTTCCACATCAGGCTGGCGATGGCTGCGCAGGTTTCACAATAACACTGGTCGGCAGGCAGTTCATAGGGGTCGCCAAAAGCTTCACCATCAAACCGGGAGCCTAATCCTCCGGTGATATACAGCTTTGTTTCAATGATATCTCTCGAGAGGCGTAACATGGCATCCAGTAGGGCCTGCTCCCCGGTTTCAAGGTATAAATCCGTGACCCCTGAAGCCAAATACAACTGGCGCACGGAGTGACCGGCGGCTTCGGTAACCTGGCGCACCGGTACGTGATCCTGGTGGTATTCAGGGCCGTATGCTCGATGGCCTTTCATGACACTGCGGCCACGCTGATCGATAAAGAACGCCGCCAACTCCAGGTATAGAGACTCACCGGACAGCCGGTATAGTTCGACGAGCGTCATTTCAACTTGTGGGTGGCCGCTGGTCCCCTGCCGTTTACCCGGCCCAAAGACCGAACAAATATGATCGGCAAAACGATAGGCAATTTTTAATAGACGCTGATCACCCAATGCACGTTGAAAGGCAATTGCTGCCTGAAACAGATGCCCCGCACAATAAAGCTCATGACCATGGTCTAGATCCGCCCAGGGCTCAGGAGATTCTCTGGTTTGAACATAACTGTTGATGTAACCATCAAGACGTTGTGCGGCCTCTATCAATCCAATAGCCTGATCCGCCAAAGCGGACAACTCTTTGTCCGGTTCCTTACCTGTTTCCCAGGCCACGGCTTCCAACCATTTATAAATGTCCGAATCTTGAAAGACATATCCGCGATAGTTCCCTTCGATTAAACCTGCTGCAATGCGCAAATTATCAAAATTGCCCGCCTTCTCAAGCATCCTGAAACCAAAATGCAGGCTGACTTTTCGACTGACCGCTAGTTTTTTTGCCCAGAAACCGTCGTTTAACGACACATTCTCAAATGCCAGAGTCTTCCAATGCGCGTAAGGGCTTTGCGATGTATCCACAGGACCAGAGCCCGGGCTTACGTTATCAGGAAGCATCTACGACTCCTATGTCAACAAACAGGAGACCCATGCACTACTGTCTCTGCCTGTTATGTGCTGTGTTTTAGTGGAAATAGATAATTGTTTAGATAATTGTTTTTGACAAAACTTATCTATTTCCTGTGCAGTTGGGCCATTCCATTTAAAATGATTTGGCTGGTCCAACTTAACAGGATCGGTTGGAACAACATATCTAAAATAAAATGAATATTCTGACTTTTAGCTGTACTGGATCGGGCCCAAAATCACATTATTTTTGTGTTTTCTTTCCTCTCCATTTCCGGATCAGGGGCTCAGGGGGAATAGTACAACTTACGTAGTGGTCGAGCAGAGTTTTATCCTGTTGGGCCCCGCAGGATTCACGTATGATTAACTTACCCGGAACCCGAATGGGATCTTCTACCTCCGTCTGGTTTTCAAGCCGGTTTAACAGCATCTCAGCGGCCAACTTTCCCATCTCAAAACTTGGAGAGCGGATGGTAGTGATCGTGGGTTTGGTGAAACAAGCAAAATCCCGATCATCATATCCCACAACGGCAACATCATCTGGTACGTCCAAACCTTCATCTCGAATGGCATAGATAGCACCCAGCGCCATAAGGTCGTTTGCCGCGAATATCGCCGTGGGCCGATCCTGTAGAGCAAGGAATTTTTTTGCAGCAGGATATCCGCTCTGAACCTCCCAGGTGCCCTCCTCGACCAGAGCAGGATCATAGGGGATTCCGTATTGTCTCAGAACATCCAGATAACCGGCCAGACGATCTTTGGATGCGTCCCAATCATGGGGGCCGTTGATATATGCAATCTGGCGATGCCCAAGGTTGATCAAATGCTCGACTGCAAGCCTTGCCCCGTAGTGATCGTCCACCAGCACTGAGTTGGCGTATGACCCATCGAAGAGACGGTAAACGAAAACATATGGTTTACCGGCCAGATCAAGCGTTATGTTGGCTTCTTCTCGCCAGGATTCTACAAAAATGATGCCATCGATGGAGCGGCTGATAAGTTGGTGAACGGCTTCGCTTTCCAGCTCTGGGTCCCAGTCCGTGCTGATAATGACGCTGAAATAGTCATTCTGCTTGAGATATTCCTGGATACCGCGGATCAGCACCGGAGTAAATGGGCTGGCAATGTTATACACAATGAGGCCAATAGTGAACGTCCGGTCCATTTTGAGGCCACGTGCGGTCACGTTAGGGCGATAGCCCAATTCATTGGCAATGGCTAAAATCCGCTCTCTGGTTTCGGCATTGACCGGATGATCACTGTCATTCAGCGCCCTTGAAACGGTTGATACGGAACAACCCGCAGCCTTGGCTATTTCATGTAGAGTAACTGGCATAAGCTTAATCCGACATCCCAAATTAGTTAGGCGATTTATTTACGAAACATCCTAGTGATAAACCAGCAGAGACCACCCATAAATTCACAACTCTGAAAGTCACCTGATTAGATCATCTCTCTTGTGGGAGGGTGGTGAAGAAGCGTATCAACCACCCTCCCTACAAAGGTTTTCGCCTTGGTGTATAATACGTGCTGAGCCGTATCAAGAAGCGCTATCAAATGGTCACCTAACCAGTGAAATGATACCCTTCTGAAGCGGCTCTTCTATTATGTCACCATGTCTACGGCAGCAGTGGTTCAATTTGTGCTGCAGCATCGATCATAGCCTGTTCAGGACTCTTCTGCCCGCTCAAAGCTTCCTGTATCGCTTGCTGGACAAAAGCCGAGACTTCAGACCAGTTAGCAAGTGGGCCACGAGGAGCAGCTGATTCCATCTGTTCCAGGAACACCTGCATGGTGGGATCATCCTGACTGGCTTCGGCAACCTGAGCGATCACATCCATACGGCTGGGGATATAACCCATGCAGTCGGTCAGTTTGGTGCCGTAAGCAGGATCCACAACGTACGTCAGGAAGTCCCAGGCGCCGTCTGGATTGGCACTATCAGCGAACATCGCCCAGTTTTCACCACCCAGGGAGGATGCGGGCTGCTTGGTGTAGGGTAAGGTTGCGACCATCCAATTCAGGTCGGGGGCATCATTGTCAATCGTGGCTACATTCCAGGTGCCGCTGATCATCATCGCTGCTTTACCGGTGGTGAACTGCTGGTAAATTTCAGCAAAGCCATCGTTGATGGCCGATTCGGGAGCGTAACCCGCTTCAACCAGATGTGTCCAGAAGGCAAGCGCTTCAATGGCCTCAGGAGAGTCGAGGGAATCAATATCAGCGCCATTTTGGAGAACCCACGGCAGGAACAAGAACGTGCCGGTCTCGTCTTTCTTGGCAAGTAAGGCAGTCCCGTAGACACCATTCACCTCGTCGGTCATTGCTGCGGCCCAGGTTTCGAACTCATCCCAGGTCTTGGGCGGGTTGGTGATATCCAGCCCTGCGGCCTCGGCCATATCGGTATTGATCCACAGGACGACCGTGTTGCTGCCAAGCGGAATACCGTAGTTCTTCCCATCGTAAATGGTGGAATTCCAGGGGCCTTCCAGGAATTGATCACCCTGTCCCCATTCTTCCACATAGGCAGTGAGGTCGGCCAGGGCACCCGCCGCGGCATAGCGCGCATTATCCGGGTTATCGACGATCATCAAGTCCGGGGTGGCACCGGCGGCAATGGCGGTCGTCACCTGCTGGTTGAAGTCCGTGAAGGCAAGGTTGCGGATCTTCAGAACGTACTTGTTCTGTGAGGCGTTGTAATCTTCGGCAGCAGCATCCACACAGGCAGCAGCCGGGCCTGTATCACCGTAGTATGTCCATAGGTTGATTTCTGCCGGACCGGCGGCTTCTTCCTCGGTTTCTTCGGATGCTTCTTCTGCGGCGGCCTCCAGTTGCGCTTGGAGATCGGCAATCTGCGCTTCCAGATCGGATAGTGTTTCTTCGTCTGGTGCGGCTTCCAGTTGCGCCTCGAGGTCGGCTATCTGCGCCTCAAGCGCTGAGGTGTCGGGAGCGGCTGGGGCAGCGCAACCGGTAACCAGTAGCGCGAGCACCAATGTCAGTATGAATGTTCTTAAAGCGTATTTCATTTTCTTTCTCCTATTTACTCTGATGAATCCACCTCATATGAGAACCTGCTCCTCATGCTGTTCGGAGATGGGAATTAACCAGCGCCCGTTCCTTTGGTTTCCCATATAAGCGAATTCTCCTGACCTACTTCTCGGCAGTAGGCTGCCTTCCTCCTGCGATTCGCCAAAATTGTTCTTAACCAGTCGAGCGTTCTCACCTCCTTTATCAAGAAAACAATCACTTCACTGATCCAGATGTCATGCCGGTAATAAACTGGCGTTGTAAGATGAGAAATGCGATCACAACCGGAATAGCGACGATGGTGGAAAATGCCATCATCGAATCAAAGTTCGATTTGTACATCCCAATGAACTGGAACGTGCCGATGGAGATCGGGTGTAAAGCCGTATCCTGGAGGAATGACAGAGCAAAGACAAATTCGCCCCAGGCAACCAGGAAAGAAAAGATGCCCACAGCCACCAGGCCGGGCCAAATAAGAGGCAGGATGATGTGATACAAAACCTGTATACGATTACCGCCATCAATCCAGGCAGCTTCTTCGATCTCGCCCGGAATTTGCAGGAAACTGGTGCGCAGGACAATGATGGCAAAAGGCAAGGCCAGGGCGGTATCTGCCAGAATCACGCTGGTGTACGACAGGTTGACGATCCCCCATTGACGGAACAAAACGAAAAGCGGAATTACCAACAGAACGCTGGGCAACATCTGGGCAACCAGCAGAAAAAGTACATAAGCCAATTTTCCACGGAACTGAAAACGAGACAGGCTGTAAGCTGCCGGTATAGCCATGAGCATCGTTAGCAGCATGGTGGTTGAGGCGATGATCAGGGAGTTTTTTAAATATACCGCCGCATTGATATAGATTTCGCTCCGGTCGGTGGGCAAGCCAAAAATCTGTCTGTATCCGTCTGTTTGAAAAGTGGAGGGGAACAACACCGGCGGCTTCTGGAAGATTTGATCCACAGGTTTCACCGACGTTGTTACCATCCAGTATAGCGGGATCAGGTAAAGAATGGTTGCTGTCAATCCCAGAGCGAATCTGATATACACTCCACGGTTTTGTCGGCTCATAATATATGCTCACCCTCGATAGCAAATTTGAGATAAAAGACCGCTGCCACAAGCAAAATAACCAGGATAACAACCGACACGGCAGCGCTTTGTCCGAAATTGAAGGAAATAAAAGACAGCCGGTAGGCAAAGGTCGGGAGGACTTCCGTTGCATCAGCGGGGCCTCCCTTGGTCATGATCCAGATCACGTCAAATACACGCAGGGTGTAGATAAAACCCAGCATGAGAACGGCCAGGATGGTTGATCGAAGCAAGGGGATAGTGATGTAGATTGTCCTTTGCCAGCCATTGGCCCCATCGACCGTCGCCGCTTCATAGACATCTTCCGGCAAACCGGAAATCCCTGCGCTGAGCAGAATGGTATTAAAAGGTATCCCCAGCCAGATATTGACCAGGATTACGGTGATTAAGGCCATGTCAGCGCGGGTCACCCAGCCAATGGGTTCCTTAACCAGGTTTAGAGCGGTAAGCATAAAATTGATCAGGCCGTAGTCCACGTTGAACAACCACAGGAATATAGTGCCTGTCACGACGGAAGGGATTTGCCAGCCCGAAAGCAGTAACCCACGCATGATGTTGCGCATTGGGAAGGACTTGCTGAACAAAATTGCCAGGCCCAGGCCAATCGTGAATTGAAAAAAAATAGATACAAAAGTGAATATAAGGGACTGCTTTAAAGCAACCAGAAACTTGGGGTTGGCGAATATTGCTGCGTAATTTTCAAAGCCAATAAACTGCGACTGTTTTGAAACCAGTGTTTCAAGCGTGAATTTTTGGAAGGACATAAAGATAGTAAAGATAACCGGATAGCCGATGATGGCAATCAGGAACAATCCTGCCGGTAATATGAAAAAGTAGGGGGTCAATTTTTCGGTTAGTTTTCTAGATTGTGTTGACATTTTCAGCACAGCCGGCTGATGGTGTTGGCGAAGTGCGGGAGGTCCCACCTCACCAATTGTTCAAAACATCTCTATTTGCCATTGACCCAGCAAGGCAAACGTTTGCCATAGCAATAATAGTATAATGGAAAACGTTTGCCTTGACAATACCCAAATTCCGAACCGGAGGGGAATCCGTATGTTGTTTCATCTAGTGCCTTATCATTCCGGTACTTCTTACGCGCGTTTTTCAAACCTGGTCAGGCGGATAGCGGGCCGGGGGAGACCCGCAAACAGATTTTTACTCCGTAGATTTACACGAAAAGCCCTGCTAGAATCTTTTCTAGCAGGGTCTTTTGGTTAGTGTGGGGTAGCGGGGAGCTGGATCGAACCGCTTTTTCTTGTCGTAGATTACTGATGACAGTATGCAAAGCCTTGTTTTATAAGGCAAATATAAGAACTCTGGGATACATCTATGTCTGATGGACGTTATGCCGGAACTCATAGACGACCAGGACGTTTGTGAGTGACGAGCGAATGACAAGCTCAAGAGGACAAAACATCCAAAACGAGCAGCCAGTAAAGCGTCCCGCCCAACGCGGGTCTGCCATAATTTGTGTTTGTAGAGTGAATGCGCTAGCTTCTGTAACCAGTCGGGTACATTAAAACTCAGAAGGTTGGGGAAGCACTATAATGTTTGTGTTACATACCCACTGGCGAATGCCACTCTCATCTGAAGATGAAGGCGGCTTGTTGGTCTGGTGTGAACGTCTGGCTGGACAAATACCAATAAGTGTCGTCCCCTTGGGCTACCCTGCCTCCACGCCTGAGACACCGATCAGGCGTTGCAACCAGACCAGGCTGCACCACAATCGCTGGTAGGAACGGGAGGGAAGAATGGGGAAAAAGATTGTCCCTACCTTTTGTGCTATGTGCGGCCCCAGCGCGGGGTGCGGGATTTATGCTATTGTTCGGGATGGGAGATTTGTGGGGGTCGAGGGGATGCAGGAAGCGCCCACCAACCAGGGTCGGCTGTGCCCCAAGGCTTATGCCGCACCTCAGTGGGTTTATTCACCGCAGCGGCTCAAGCATCCGCTCAAGCGTGTGGGCCGGCGAGGGGAGGGCCAGTTTCAACAAATCAGTTGGGATGAAGCCCTGGATATTATCGCCGACAAACTCACCCAACAAAAAGAGAAATTCGGCCCTGAGTCGCTCGGTATACTATCTCCGGCATATAGAAGTTATAAATACTTTCTGTACCGGTTTCTGATCGCCCACGGCAGCCCCAACCATGGACACAGCGGCATCTGTGCCCTGCAAAGGGGATTCTCCTTTCGTTATACCCTGGGCTCTGTGCCCGTCTCAGATCTGGAACACAGCAATCTGATTCTGATTTGGGGCAAACAACCGGCCTTTTCTGGAGCCCCCCAGGGTCACTTGAAGGCGATTCTGGATGCTCAGGGACGCGGAGCTAAGATCGTCTCTATCAAGCCCTCGATGGAACCCGACGTGGCGTTGGCCGACATATGGGTTCCGATTCGGCCCGGCACCGACGCCGCCCTCGCTCTGGCAATGTTGAACGTCATGATCGATGGGAACCTCTATGATGCAGACTTTGTCTCTCGGTGGACCTATGGCTTTGACCAGCTCAAAGCCCATGTCCAACAGTACACGCCGCAATGGGCAGCACCTATCACCGGCTTACCGGTCGAACAGATTGAGCAGGTGGCACGACTTTACGCGACGACCAAGCCTGCGTGTATCTATAACGGAAATGGCCTCGAACACGCGCCGAGTTGCAACGACGCCATCCGTGCAATAGCGATCTTGATGGCGATCTCAGGCAACCTGGACAGACCGGGCGGGGATATTTTTCCGGTGGGCAGCACCATGCCTGCTCCGCGAAGCGTACATCTCCGGGAACGGTACACGCAAGAATGGGTGGACAACCTGTTGGGCCCTGAGTTTCCCAAGCCCTTCCAACCCGCCTTTGAAGGCACTGCCTCGGCCTACTATCGTCTCTGCGAAAGTGTGCTCACTGAAAAACCTTATCCCATCAAAACCCTCATTGCTCCTGGGACCCAGCCTACTGTCAGCACGCGGGGTGCTAAGAATGTGATCGAGGCGCTGAAAAAGGTTGACTTCTTTGTCGTGATCGACGTGATGCGCACAGCAGAGATGGATTATGCCGACGTGGTCGTTCCGGTCGCCACAATGTATGAATGTAATCATCCTTTCGAAGCCCGCGATGGGTGGATCATGGCTCGCAACCAGGTCATCAAGCCGCTAGGCGATTATAAATCGGATTATGAATTCTGGTTGGACCTGGGGGTCAGGATGGGGTATGGCGCAGATTTCTGGGACGGCGACATCGAAGCCTGTATGGATTATCAGTTGGAGCCGTTCGAGATGACCCTGGAAGAATTGCGCCAGCATCCCACTGGAATTGTTTATGACCAAAAGCCAATGGTCTACGAAAAGTATGAGCAAGTGTTTAGTAGACCCAGCTTCCGCCTATCAAAGGCCCCCTTTCTCCCTCAGGGCAAGGTGGCTTTATACAACACCACCTTCGAAGAGCACGGATTCAACCCCCTACCTGAATGGAGAGAGCCGCCCGAAAGCCCCACGGCGACGCCAGAATTGTTAGAAAAATACCCGTTGATCCTCTCTGATTACCACACCTCCAAGGCGTACAACGCCTCGTGGCTGCGAAACATTCCTCTCCTGCGGGAGATCCTGCCCTATCCGACATTGCATATTCATCCCAACACAGCCCAGGTACGGGGAATCGCCGACGGCGATTGGGTGTTGGTCGAATCGCCGCATGGCACTATGAGAATGAAAGCCGAGTTTTTTCCAGGGATACGGCCAGATACCGTGATGGCCTTGCATGGATGGTGGCAGGGATGTGAGGAGCTGGGCCTCTCGGATTATCCGCTGCTCGATGGGGGGGCCAATACGAATAATATGTACAGCATCGATCCGGACAAAGCCTACGATCCCCTCGTGACGGCGATGTCCAGCCAGACCCTGGTTCAGGTCAGAAAAGAGTCGTAACGGATGGGAAAACAGCTTGGATTCTACGTCAACATCGATCGTTGCGTTCAGTGTCACGCCTGTGAAATTGCGTGCAAGGCGCACAACAATGTCGAACCGGGAATCACTTGGCGGCAAGTTGTCGGTATGTGGGTTGGTCACTATCCCAATCTGATTCATCGAACTATCTCTTTCTCATGTATGCATTGTGGCGATCCGAGCTGCCTGGAGGCATGCCCAACCGGAGCCATCATCAAGAGAACCGAGGATGGGATCGTGGTCGTCGACCAGAACGAATGTACCGGCTGTGAAGCCTGCGCCGATGCCTGTCCCTTTGGTGTGCCCCAATTTGGTCAGGATGGCATCATGCAGAAATGTGATCTATGCATCGACCGGCTCGATCAAGGCCAACAGCCAGCCTGTATAGGAACCTGTCCGAGTGGAGCATTGCAATTTGGCACGCTGGAAACGTTATCCAAACTAGAGTCAGCTCAGCAAATGGCAGGATCGACTCGTCCATCCATTTTAATCTCCTGCGATAAGTGGTCTGTTCTAGAAAAGCTTCTGCCCTGGAAATAAGGCCGCTATCACCCATCAGAAAACCACAAAATAGAACAGGAAAGCGCCTTCTGTGCGCCGTGTCACTTCGGCGAGGCCAATACGCTGCCGCCAGTCTCCCGCTCGTACAAGCGGGGCAGGTGAGCGGGTCGGATCAGGGTCAGTTGTGTATCATGGGTCGCCGTTGCATAGTGGAATACCCATCGCCTAACTCCTGGAAGATTTAGACTGGATACTTCGCAACATCATCAAACCCTGGCTTTTCAGGGGGATTTCAGGTGAGGTATTAAGGAATTGGAGAAAGAAATACCCCGCCAGAACTCAATCTGGCAGGGTCATTTTGAACGAGTAGGGCGGGTGGGATTTGAACCCACACTCCCGAAGGAAACGGATTTTAAGTCCGCTGCGTCTGCCGTTCCGCCACCGCCCCGATTTACCGCTGCGAATTATACCATACCACCGACCGGCGGCAATGCCGTCCAACCCGATCTAACGGCTGCCCTGTCGCCGGAACAGGCTGCAAGCCGTCTTCCCTGCCGGGCAGGTCTCACGATAGCCGCACTTTGGGCACAGCAGTGCGAGAAAGAGAATCGCGTGGATAATGGTCAGTGCCAACAGCCCCAGGACGTACCACCAACTGAGAGTCGACAGCCAGTACGCGGCAAACGCAAGGAAGGCCAGCACCGCCAACTGACCCAGGTTGGCGAAGATGTTGTAGATGCGCGCATCGTGCTGCCGGTTGGCGTAAATCGTGTTGGAAAGGATGTTGGCCAGATAGACGCCGAAGAAGGCCGGGCAATAGCGGCCCTGATACGGGCACCCCACACAGCATCGGGCCTGAAACACGTTGCCCAACAAATACAAACCGACCAGTATCAGGCCGAGGTAAATTGAGATGGTCGATACGAGGTACAATGCTCCGATAAAAGCCACCAGAAACGGGAGCAGCGTGAGCGCGTATATCAGCTTATCTCCACCCGACCATTCATACGTGGTATCCTGCTCAATCATGATTTATTTATCCTTCGATAATTGCGTGTAAAGTGCTGCCCCCGTTTTACGTCTCCGGCAGCACAGGCACTATTCATTATACCAGCGTGCCCGTCGTCAAATACCTCTCGACGATCTCGACGGCCCGCCCCACGCCGTCCTCCGCGCCAATTTGCTGCCCCAACGCCGCCGCCCGCTGCTGCATGGCCCCGTCACTCACCGCCACGTGAATGGCCTCCGCCAATCGCTCCGCCGTCAGTTTCTTACGTGGGATTGGCTCAGGCCCGACACCAAGGTCAGACACCCACCACCCCCAGTAGAACTGGTCGCCGAAGAACGGCACGATGATCGTTGGGATGCCCGCCCGCAGCCCCGCCGCCGTCGTCCCTGCCCCACCGTGATGGACAACTGCTGCCATCTTTGGGAATAACCACTCGTGCGGCGCGAAATCGATCCGCAGGATGTTGTCCGGCAGTCCGGCTTCGCCCAACTCGCTCCAGCCGCCAAGCAGGATCGCCCGGCAGTCTGCGATCTCCAGCGCTTCGATGATCAGCCGGGTGATCTCTTCGCGCTCGTGATCAACCATGCTCCCGAATCCAACGTAGATCGGAGGCGGGCCGCCTGTGAGAAAATCCAGCAGCGCGGCGGGTGGCTCGTAGCCCTCCGACTGGTCGAGAAACCAGTAGCCCACAACCTGTATGTTATCGCCCCAGTCGGGCGGCTTGGGGATGACCGATGGGCTGTAGCCGTATACGTAGTGGACTGTCACGTCGGTATCGGCGCGCCAGTAGTAACCGGCGCTCAGAGGGGGCAGGTCTAACACTGTCGCCCGGCACTCATTGGTCAATGGGAGCATAAAATTGAAGAAAAACTGGTTGGCGAGCTTGATTGACAGGTAATTGTACATCCCCTTGAACGGCAGCCAGCGCGGCGGCCCGGCATTCATGCCGTGGAAAGCACGGGTCGGCGAGACCGGCTGCAGGTAGGCGGCGAGGGTCGGGATGCCGCGCTTCTCTGCGACATGGTACCCGGCCAAAGACAGGAGCGAGTTGAGCAGCAGGTCGGCTCCCTCGGCGGCCTCGTCCGTGGCACGAAATATCATGTCCAGGCTCAGCTTATACTTCTCATTAAGCCAGCGCGTGAACCGAATCGGGTCTCTGCCGAGGTCGGCGACGGCCTCCTGCAGCAGCATCTCGCGTGGGTCGAGGTGTATCGGGTGGAAGTCCAACCCATGCTCGCGGACAGACGATTCAAAAATGGCATGGGTCAGCAGGCGGACGTTATGCCCTGCCTGTTTCAACCCTTTGCCAAGTGCGATATAGGGTTGGATGTCACCACGCGTTCCAAACGAGTTGATCGTGATGTGCATGCTCTGTCTCCGCATGCCGGGTGGCGTGCAGCGGGCGTCACTTCACTCCATTTCCAGGAAGCCCCCACCTGTGGTGGGGGAGGAATGGCCGGAGCCGAAGGCTCCGCAGGGCGAAGCCCTGATGGAGTGCCCAAGCAAACCGGTTCCCGAAGGGATTTTGAGGTTTGCCGTTCACCTCATGGGTCGCGCACGCAGCGATAACTGTGTCGGGGATTGCCCCCGCCCTGATAGGTGGCGTTCACCCACCCATTGTAGCTGACGAAATAGGCTTCCCGCTCGTCGTAAGCCTCAAACGCCCAGTAGTAGATCGGGGGCGCGGTCGGGTCCCAGAGCGGCGTCTCTTTGTCCGGCTCGACCTCGCATTCCATCCGGCCCAGGTCGCCGCCCCAGGTGCAGCCCGCCGACTTGCCGTCTCGCACCAGCGAGCGGGCGATCTCGTCCACCGTCGGCATACGCCAGATGTCTTGCGGCGTGTCCAGCAGGGTCAGGCCGTCCTCGCTCAGGTAGCGGCACAGATTGGTCGCGGCCATGTCCTCTTCGTCGGCGAGCGGCTGGGACTTGTCCTCGAAGCCCACCGGCTCCCGGCCGTACAGCGCCACCGACCGCCACGAGGGATACCCTCCCCAGGGCTGCCGGTAGTTCCAGCCTGGACCTTCCGGGGCCCAGACCAACGTCACACCGCTGCCCGCGATCAGCCGCGCCGAGCGATCCCCGTCGTCGAGGCGGGTCAGCACACGCGGCAGGTTGTAGATTGAGACGCCGATCACGGTCAGCAGGTAAGCGCCCAGCGCGATGGTGACGCGTGGCCGCCGGAGCAGCCAGTGACGTTCCGGCAGCGCTTCTGATGCGGTGCGGCGCTCGCGGCGCAGGCGCGCGTCGAGCAGGAACAGGCCCCCGATCACGACTAATGTGCCGCTGAGCAGCAGATTGCTCCACGCCCGGTTGACGACCAGCCGCCCCGCCTCGAAGCGCGGCCTGAACCACCACAGCGTGAACAGCGTCCCCACCGCGATCAAGGCCCAGCCCCCCACGCGCGGCCACCGGAAGGCCGCCAGCGCCAGCAGCAGGCAGACTGTGCCGGGGATCAGGTAAACCGGCGCGGCGTACCAGGGTTCGTGCCAGCCTTCATAGTACATCTCGGCTGCGCCCCAATACGTCCAGGCCAGCATAAACAGCACGAGCAGGCCCGTCGTGAGGATGGCGGGCAGCAGCCTGGCGAACTTCTTCCCGGTCGTGATGCGCCTCCCGGTTGTCGTGGGCAGCCTACAGCCCGTAGATCTCGCCGTACTTGGTCTTGAGGTAGTTCATGTACGGCTCCCACTGCAGCGGGCCGCCCGTCACGCGCTCGGCCAGCTCGGGGAAGGTGAACTTGCTGCCGTGCCGGTGGATGTTCTCGCGCTGCCAGGCCAGCACGTTCTCGAACTGCCCCGCCTCGATCTCGGCGGTGACGCCGGGGTTGTCGGCCTGCAGCTTTTCCCACAACTGCACCGCGAAGATGCTGCCCAGCAGGTAGTCGGGGAAGTAGCCCAGCAGCCCACTCGCCCAGTGGATGTCCTGCATGACGCCCTCGCTGTCGGTGGGCGGGACGATCCCCAGGTACGTCTCCATGCGGGCGTTCCACTCGGCGGGCAGGTCGGCGACCTTGACGCGCCCGTTGAGGATGTCGTTCTCCAGCTCGAAGCGCAGGATGATGTGCAGCCCGTAGGTCACCTCGTCGGCCTCGACGCGGATCAGCGACGGCTCGGACTTGTTCAGCGCCCGGTAGAAGGTCTCCAGGTCAACGTCGTCAAACTGCGGGGCGAAGGCAGCCTGGAGCCTGGGGTAGAAGTGCGTCCAGAAAGCGCGGCTCCGCCCCACGACGTTCTCGTAGAAGCGCGACTGCGCCTCGTGGGTCGACATGCCGGAGCCGGTCCCCAGCGGGGTGCGGTACAGCGCCGGGCTGACGTTCTGCTCGTACATGGCGTGGCCGCTCTCGTGGATCACGCTCATCAGGTTGCTGATCGGGTCGTCGCGGTGGATGCGGGTGGTGATGCGCACGTCGTCGGGTGAGAAGCCGGTGGTGAAGGGATGCGCCGACAGGTCGAGCCGCCCGCGCTCGAAGTCGTACCCGATGGCCGCCGACACCTCCCGGCCAAAGGCCATCTGGCGCTCCTCGTCGAACTCCTGGTGCAGGGCGCTGTCGTCGACGGCGTCCCGGTGCTCGACGATGGCCTGCACGAGCGCGATCAGGTCGGGCTTCAGGCCGGAGAACACCTCGTCGATGAAGGCATAAGTCAACCCCGGATCGAAGGCGTCGAGCAGGGCGTCGTACAGGTTGCCCGATTCGCTGCCCAGCGCCTCGGCGTAGCGCATCCGTAGCGCGATTATCTTGTCCAGGTGCGGCTCAAAGGCGGCGAAGTCGTTCTCCTGTCTGGACTTGCGCCATGCCTCAACGCCGAGCGTGGTGGCGTGGGCCAGCTCCCGGACAAGCTCGCCCGGCACCTTGACCTGCTTGAGGTACTCGCGCCGGGTGACGCGGATCAGGCTGGCCTCGTCCGAGTCGTAGTCGAGCTTGTCGAGGTGGGCGGCCAGGTCTTCGAGCAGCGCGCCGACCTCCTCCGCGACGAAGTACTCGTGGGCCAGCCCGCGCAGCGTGCTTATCTGGTCGGCGCGGGCGTGCGCGCCGCCGGGCGGCATGTAGGTCTCCTGATCCCACTCCAGCAAGGCGGCGGCGTTGGCGAGGTCGGTCACGCGGGCCAGGTGCGTTTTGAGCTGCTCAAGTTTCTCTTCCATCGATGCTCCTTGGCTGAACGCAGATGCTCCTGTTACGTTCACGCATCACGCAAAAAGCCGAAGGCGTCGGCCCTCGGCTGCGTTGCGTGTCAGGAGGCGACGACCGGATTTGAACCGGTGTACGAGGTTTTGCAGACCTCTGCCTAACCACTCGGCCACGTCGCCCCGTGCTGAGAAGATGAAAACGGGGGCAACACGTCCGTGTGAACCCCCTTAAGCGGGCTACGAGATTCGAACTCGTGACCTTCTCCTTGGCAAGGAGACGTTCTACCACTGAACTAAGCCCGCAGCTAGTCGCATTATAGCAAAGTCACAGGTGAGATGCAAGGGTTGCACGCGGGGCGGGCGGCGGGAAACAACTGCAAAGGGTGTGGGTTAGTGCTCTTTGGCACGTCGTCAGGCAGCCGCCTCTTCCGTGTGCGGGGCGGGTGTT
The DNA here is from genome assembly GCA_964603985.1 of uncultured Anaerolineae bacterium. Taxonomy (GTDB): domain Bacteria; phylum Chloroflexota; class Anaerolineae; order Aggregatilineales; family UBA3940; genus CAZRXG01. The sequence goes on from CAZRXG010000011.1 coordinate 54,525, forward strand.
GACGGCACCTTCTTCTTGAGTGGGCGCATCCCGAACAGGAAGCGCGTGACGTTGGTTCGTTTCACCGCCAGGTCGTACACAGCAGCCGTCACCGCCAGCGCGCCGAGCATGATGGTCACGAACTTGACCAGCACGCCGGTCTCCCACCGCACCACGTAGAAGCCGATCACCACGATGGCGGTCTGGTGCAGGATATAGTAGGGATAGGATGCCTCGGCGGCATACTTCAGAAACCCGTTAGTGAAACTCAAGAATCGCTTGCCGTAGGCCAGAAAGGCGATCAGCGCGAACCACGAGCCAAACGACTCAAAATAGACCTCGATGGCTTTAGCGGCCCATGCCGGGACGAGCTCATACCACCCCGCCAGGTAGAAGACGGGCAGCGCCAAAAGGGGCACCGGCCCCAGCAAGAGCGCAGCGAGTCTGTGCCTGTCTACCGCCTCTCCGAAACGGGCGTCCGACATCAGGATGAAACCGAGAATGAAGAACGTCAGGTAGGTCAGCGGCTGCCCTCCGGCTACGTCTGGGTCGGAGCTCGCGAACAGGATCACCACGCTGAACAGAAAGATCGCACCGGGCCGTGTGCAGAAGGCGGCCAGCCAGTTAATCACGCGCCTTCCCGATTCCCGGTTGAAATACAGAAAAAGCGGCAGTGCGACCAGAGAATAGACAAACAGGTGAATGATGAACCACAGTTGTCCCCAGGTATGTGTCCCCAGGTAATAGTCTTCATGGCCTTTGGGGAGAACCTGGAAGAAGCGCGGAAGCCAGTGCCAGTAGGATGCAGTGTAGTCGGAGTTGTGGAAACGCAGGCCCAGGTAGGACTGCGGGGGAATGAGCACCAGCACGCCGAAAATAAAGGGCACCAGCAGCCGCTTGACCCGTTCTCCAACGTACTGGCCGCCGCCCCGGAAGCGCAGCGCGAAGCACGTGGAAGCACCCGCCAGCACGAAGAACAACGGCATGTGCCAGGGACTGAAGTAGATTACCAGGTAGGACAGTGCGCTGCTGAGCAGTTCATTCTTGACATAGAATTCCTCCCCGATATTGAAGATGCGGGCGGTATGGAAGGGAAAGAGCAGCAGCACCGCCAGCACTCGCAGCCAATCGATATCCCACCGACGCTGCGGTCTGACCGGCTCGTCAGCGGCTTGGGCGTTCATCGATTTCCTCCGGCTTGTTGCGAATAGGGCGGACCTCCAATCATATGCTGAGAGTACGACGATACCCTGGGCCTGTCAAGAGGGGCGGGCCTGATTGTTATTCTCAAATAAAAGTGACCTCCGAAGGACTGGCCCTTCGCCGCCTCCCACACCGAGCTGATGTCGTGCCCGGCCACGTTAACCGGGGCGTTCACGTCGCCGCCTATGTGGACTTCCAGACGGATTTCGTCGGGCGGGGCGCGCAGGCGCGTCAGGCGTCCTCCTTGCGCCACTGCGCCAACACCTGCCGGTACTCGTCGATTGAGGTGCCGCTCCCGTCGTATTGGAGGCCTGCCTCCTCCAGCACCCTGATCGCCTCCTCCAGCAAGGGGGTGGCCTCGGCGCGGCGGCCCGGCAGTGGTGTATCGTGCAGCAGTCCGGCGATGTTGGTAAGCAGCACGGCGACATGCTGTACCGCCCCGATTGCGCGGAAGATGGGCAGCGCCCGCTCGTAGTAATCGAGCGCCTTTTGCGGCCGGCCGGTGGCGTCGTAGACCCCGCCGATGTTGTTGAGCGTGGTGGCCAGTCCGGCCCGGTCGCCCACCTCCTCGAAGATGGGCAGCGCCCGCTCGTAGTATTCGAGCGCCTTCTCCGGCTGCCTGGCGGCGTAATACACACCTGCAATGTTGTTGAGCGTGACGGCCAGCCCGGCCCGGTCGCCCACCTCCTCTCTGATGGGCAGCGCCCGCCGGTAGTATTCGAGCGCCTGCTCCGGTTGGCCGGTGGTGCGGTAGACCATGCCGATGTTGTTGAGCGTGACGGCCAACCTGGCCCGGTTACCCACCTCCTCGAAGATGGGCAGCGCCCGCTCGAAGTATTCGAGCGCCTTCTCCGGCTGCCTGGCGGCGTAATACACACCTGCAATGTTGTTGAGCGTGGCGGCCAGCCCGGCCCGGTCGCCAAGCTCTTCGCTGATGACTGCGTCGCGCTCGTAGTATGCCAGCGCCTCCCTCGGCTGCCCGCGGTCGTCGTGCCACAGACCGAGTTCGTTCAGCAGCAGGCTTTCACGTTCCTGATCGCCCAGCAGGCGCGCCGCCGCCAGCCCGGCCCGCAGCCAGCGTCGCCCGTCGTGCACCCGGCGGTCATACACGTATTTGTACGTCGCCCGCGCCATCGCCATCGCCGCCCGCGCCGCCGCCTCGTCATAAGGCGGGCGCTCTCCCGGCGGCTCCGGCCCGCCCAGCGCCTCGATCACGTCCTCGTCCAACAGGTTGCACGTCAACTCCGCCGCGTGCGCGATGTTGGCTGCCTGCCGGTCGGCCTCGCGCCAGTCCTCGCGCACGGCGCGGGCGATGCCGAAGTAGTGATCCGCGTGGCGGCCTGCGGCGGCTTCTGCTTTGTCGGCATCCCGGTTCAGCAGCCCCAGCGCGTAGGCGTGCAGCACCACGTGCTGCCGGTAGCCGTCCGCCTCGCGCGCCAGCAGCGCGTAGCCGACCAGCGCCGCCAGCGCCTCCTCTGCCGCCTCGTCGTCTTCCTCCTCCCACACCGCCGCCACCGCCCCGGCGTCGAACGGCGCGCCCTCGGCGAACATGCCCAGCGCCGCGAAGCGCTCCACCAGGCGCGGGTTGGCCCGCTCCAGTGCCTCGCGCGTCGCGTCCAGGCTGACCAGCAGGCTGGTGTGCTTGGTGGGATCGAGGCCGGGCACGTGGGCCGCGATCTTCGAGATGTCGCCTCCCCTGATGCGCGCCTCCAGCCGCTCGACCTGTGTGGGCAGGTCGGGCATGTGCCGGTAGCGCCCCGCCGCCAGCTCCAGCGCGAGCGCGTGCCCGTCGACCGCGCGGTGCAGCCGGATGAGCGTCTCATCGCCGGGCGGCGGATCGAGATCGGCCAGCCGGTCGCGCAGCAGCGCCACGCCGTCGGCCTGGTTGAGCTTGTGCAGGCAGTAGACGCGCGCGCCCAGCGCCCGGACGAACGCCTCGCTGCGCGTCGTGAGGATGCGGTCGGCGTCGGGCGGCAGCGCTTCGAGCAGTTGGCGCACCGCCTCGCCGTCCTCCGGCCACACGTCGTCGATCAGGGCCAGCAGCTCGCCGTGACGGGCCAGCAGCGCGCGCACCTCGCCGGGCGTCGGGTCCCGGTCGGGCAGTTCGCCCAGCGCGTATCCGGCCCACTCGCGCAGCGTGTCCTGCACGTCGCGCGGCGACTGTCCCCGGCGCTCGATGATCACGCCGCCGGGGTAGCGCGCGCCGACCCGACGCAGCAGCTCCTCGGCCAGCATCGTCTTACCGATGCCGCCCATCCCGTGCACGGCGGCGATGGCGAGCGCGTCCTGCCCCTCGCGCAGCATGTCGTAGACCGCCTTCAATTCGTCCTGCCGCCCGATGAACGTGCGCGACACCGGCGGCGTCTTGTCGACCAGCCATTTGCCCCGCCGGTGAAGCTGCTTCTCAATCGCCGCCTTCAGCCTGCCGAAGCTCTCGTCGTCGAGCGTCGTCACGTCGGCGTACTGGATGCGCTCGGCGGCGAAGTGGTCGGGGTAGTCGCATTGTTCCATCATGGCCGGGATGACCGGCGCGAACAGGCGCAGGGCTTCGGTCTGCTCGTAGTGCGCCCAGGGGTGCTTTTCCGCGTCGACTGAGCGCGGCGTCAGGACGACGACCACCGCCACGCACTTCCGCAGTCCCCGGTCGATCTCGCGCTTCCAGTCGTCGCCCCCTTCGATGTTCTCACGGTCGTACCAGGTGGTGTACCCGGCCTCTTGCAGCCGCTCCACCAGCGGCTCGACGTACTTTTTGCGGTCGGCGCTGGCGTAGCTGACGAACACCGGCGGGTCGAAGGGGCGACCCTTCGCCGCCTCCCACACCGAGCTGATGTCGTGCCCGGCCACGTTGACCGGGGCGTTCACGTCGCCGCCTATGTGGACTTCCAGACGGATTTCGTCGGGCATGGCGCGCTCCTGTCGCAGACCGTGTTACTTTCTATGAAACACTGAAAGCGCGCGCGTGTCAAGCCACGTGTGTCAAGTGCGCGCCTGCCGGTTGCCGACCGCCGGGCCGCATGGTACAATTTCCACCGCTGGAGCGATGGCCGAGTCTGGTTTAAGGCGGCGGTCTTGAAAACCGCTGTGGCGTTTTCTCGTCACCGGGGGTTCAAATCCCTCTCGCTCCGCTGGTTAAAAACCACATACGGGGAGGTGCCAGAGTGGTTGATTGGGGCCGCCTGCTAAGCGGTTGTCGGTGATGAGCCGACCGCAGGTTCGAATCCTGTCCTCCCCGCCTCACAGGAACCATCTCGAACCGCCCCCCGCCGGGGGAGGTCATCGAGATGGCTTTTTTTGATTCGCAGTTACCCCGGCATGGGCACACGCCGGTCACCCTGGCACCATCACGGCGACGGGCGCTGGCGCTGGCCGTTTAGAGAGGCGGTGAGGCGGGTGACCTGACGGGTTACCGCTCCTGACGGTGTGGCCGCCTGGAGCGCGAGCGTCAAGGTGAGCAAACCGGGGAAACCCTTGCTCTTGTAGGCCCCCGGTCGCCCGTCTACCACGGCTTTCCCTCCAGCCACGCCAGAATCTGCTGGATCTCGCCGGTTGTCAGGATGGGCTTATCGCGCCCGTTGTCCCAGTACAGGTTGGGGTTAAAATCGACCGGCTCAAACCAGGCGATCCGCCCGCTGCCTCGCTCATAGCGATACAGGTGGGTGCCATTCTGGTATGTATACTCCTCCGGGCCGGACGCCCCATCGAACAGAAAGGTGACGTTTTCAACCGTCGACTCTTTGGCGATGATAAGTATTCCACCCCCGGCCTCGACGAAGTCGACGAGGGCGACCTGCTCTCGCGGCAGGAACGGGTTGTGGGGATTCTGGAACCAGAGAAGCCGGTACTGCCTCATCGCCGTGACCAGCGGTGATTCTTCGAAGGCGGCGAGTTGTATCCTGTAATAACCTGTTGCCCGCTCATCGTCCCGCAGCCTGAGTTCCGCCTGCCACATGCCGCCCTGCGGCTCCTCGATCAGGAATGGGACGGGTGTGTCGAGCGCCCACATCGGACTGGAATACGATTCCTGCGCGCCGTCCTGCCAGAGGGTCAAACCGGCGTTAGAGACCGGCGCTTCCGCCAGCCAGACTCCGAAAACAGTGATGCCGGGATCAATCCAGAATTCGAAGGTCTCGACTGCCCCAGCCTGGCCTTCAAGCTCGACATAGCCCACATCATCGAACCCGCCTACTTCGAGCATGTCGACCCCATGTCCCAGGTTCTCGACGACTTCCCTATCACCTTCCCCCCAGTGGATGCCCCATTCCCGGTGGGTCGTATCGTATAGGATGCGAGGGCCGGAGGTCGAAGATTGATTCTGCCCGGCGATGGCGGTCGGGGTCACAGTTGGCCGGGGAGTCGCGGTAAACGGCCCGGTTGTTGGGGTCGCAACCAGTTGAGGAACCCCGGTTACCGGCTCTGCTGTGGGAGTCGGTTCGTCCTGGGTGGTGCAGCCCCCCAGGGCCCACACACCCACTATTGCCATTACGATGGTTTTTCGCACCCAGGCCTTCATGGTGTTATACCCAACACTGCCGAGAACAGACACAGCCGCACCAACCCACCCCTACGGTTCCAGCACCGCGCGGCTGACCCCCTTGGGCAGCGGCACGCTGACGTTCTCCAGGCGCTCGCGGGCGATGGCGTTGTACTCCGGGTTGCTCTCGATCATGGCCCAGCGGCGGTGGTAGCTCTGCGCGACGACGCCGGTCGTGCCGCTGCCGCTGAAGGGATCGAGCACCAGGTCGCCGGGGTTGGTGGCAATCAGCATGACGCGGGCGATCAGGTCGAGGGGCTTCTGGGAGGGGTGCCGCCCGTACTTGCGCTCGGCCCGCGCGGGGTAGGGGAAGCGCCAGACGTTACGCATCTGCTTGCCGCCGTTAAGCTGCTTGGCGACCTCGTAATTGAATGTCCAGCCGGTGGCGTCGTCTTTGCCACCGTTGCAGGCCCAGACGATGTGCTCGGTCGACTCGGTCAGCATGCGGCAGGTGATGTTCGGCTGGGCGTTGGGCTTGAACCAGACAATCGAGTTGAGCACCTTGAGGTCAAGCTCGTGGACGATGTGGCCCAGGTCGTAGATGTTGTGAAAGGAGCCGAAGACGAAGATGTTGCCGTTGGGCTTGACGACGCGGCAGACCTCTTTGAGCCAGGCACGGGTGAAGGCCAGGTATTCCTCGCGGGCGTACATGTCCCAGTCTTCGCTCATCGTGACGTGTGACGAGAAGGCCCAGGTCAGGCCGTTCTTCTTGCTCATGTTGTAGGGCGGGTCGGCGATGCAGTGATCGACGCAGTCGTCGTCCCACCGGGGCATGATCGCCAGGCAGTCGCCCTCGTGCAGGGTGTCGTCTTCGGGCTTCATCGGCTTGGGCCACCTCGACGGCTGACGTTGGATCGATAACAGGGGCGATGCGCGCGGCAGGATGGCATCGTCCCTGCTGGGTGATACAAGCATAATCGAGATGGGGGTGGCGGTCAAATAAAACGCCTGGGGCACGTGTATTCCAGGGTGGGCGCGGCTCTTTCAGTCCGCAAATTACGCGGATTACACAGATGGGGCCTCGTCGCGCAGCCAGGCGGCGATCTGAGCGGCCAGGTGCGTGCCGACGTTGGGCAGATCCCTCAGGCCCGCCTCGCCGCGCGCCTGGTACAGGTCGGCGATGCTCTCCGGCCACTCGTCAACCGTCCAGGCCGCCTTGCGATAGGCCCAGATGCGGTGGTTGTCCGCCTGCTCCAGCTCCAGGTCGTAGGTCCTGAGGAACAGCCGCTCGGCGATGCGCTTATTGGTCGCCAGCGGGCCGGGCGCGATGTAACGCGCCATGCGGTCGGCCAGACCGTGCCGGGCACACAGCTCGCGCACCAGCAGCCCTAACCGCGCGTTATAGGCACGCGGCGGGGTGTAGCCCGGCCTGCCACCCGACTCCCATTTGTAAAGCTCCCGCCAGCGATCCACCAGCAGCGGGTCCAGGCGGCGGGCGGCCTCCAGCGTGCGCCCCGCCTGGATGCCGTCCATCGTCAGACCGCCGCCCAGCACGAACGACCCGCCGTGATCCCCGGTGGCGCGGATCACGTCCTCCAGGTGGGCCTCGTCGTCGCCGACGACGGGCAGGATCGGCATCAGCGCCGTGCCGACCGGAACACCGGCCCCGGCCAACTGCGCCATCGCCTGGAGGCGGCGCTTCACGCCGGGGCTGCGAGGCTCGAATGCTTGCTTGAGGACCGGGTCGAGGGTGCTGATGCTGAAGACCACGCCCACCCACGCCCGCCGGTTGATGGCGACCAGCAGGTCGAGGTCGTGGGTGAGCAGCGGTGAGCGCTCGACGACGAACAGCGGGAAGCCCAGGTCGAGCACCGCCTCCAGCATACCGCGCGAGAGCCGGTAGCGATCCTCGGCCGGCTGCTGCCAGTCGCCGCAGGCGATCACGTCGCAGGCCAGCCCGGAAAGCTCCTTGCGGAGCAGCTCGACGGCGTTGGTCTTGACGCGGATCAGCGAGTCGAAGGTATCGGGGTCTCGTTTGCCCAGGTAGTGACCGCCGCGCTGGTAGCAGAACTCGCAGCCGCTGCGGCAGCCCACGTAAGGATGGGCCGAGTACTTCGTCCAGAACCAGGGGCCGTCGACGTGCTTGTGGACGTTGACGATCTTGCGGGCGCGGTACTCCTGCAATTCGAGCGGCATTACGGCGTGTCTCCTGTGAAGCGGGCACGCAGGTCGGCGGGCAGATAGGTGAGCGCCTTACGCAGCATCAGTGTGCGGTGGCGGCGCTGGCGGCGGATGACCTGCTCCTCCAGCCAGGCGGCCATCTGGTCGGGGTAGTGCTTACCCACCGTCTTCAACCCCCAGCCGATCCCCTTGAGCGCGTCCATGTCCCACTCTCCAAACATCGGCTCCAGGAAGTCGAGCAGCGCAGTCGCCTGGGGGATAAACTCCTCCGCGCCACGCGAGCGCTTGGCCCAGAAGTGAACGCCGTGCCCGACCGTCCGGCGCACCCAGCGATTTTCGTCCGCGCGCCAGGGGGCGATCCGAGCCAGCGTCGGTTGGAAGTGGTCGATCAGCGCCGGGCCGAGCACCGTCTCGCCCAGGATGCCGGGCGCGTACCAGATGTCGGCGGCGATGACGTAGACCCGGCAGCGGGCCAGAGCGCCCGCCAGGTCGCGGTCGAGCTGCGCCCGCAGCGCGCCGCCGATGACCGCCCAGCCGCCCTCGGTCCGGTCGGCGGCGATGCGGTCTAAGAAGGGATTCGCGGCCTCCAATGGGCCGCTGCCGATGGCCCCGCCGATCAGCCTGAGCGCCGCAAACGGCGTGCGTTCGGCCAGCACCGGCGAGAGCAAGGCATAAGCCTGATCGGCGTTCCCGGCCTGGATGAGTCCGGAGAGGCGCGCTCCGAGCTGTCGGGCCTGGCTGGTTTTCACGGCTCCTCCTTTGGAATGATGCGGGCAGGCTCACGTCACCGCGAAGCACACGCGCTCGGAGCGCACGCCGTTGACCTGGATCTCGACGGCGTGCTCGCCGGGGTAGTATTTGCGCGTCGTGACCGGGCTGAAGCTGTGCTTTTTGGTGATGTGAATTGTCTCGCCGGGCGCGATCTCGCGCTTCGACAGCTTGAACGTCTTGGGCGTGAGCTGGCCCCTGGCCCGCACGAGGTACACGATGTAATCGATCATCAGGTTTTGCGCCGCCTGGCCGTGCGACTCGACCGCGAACGAGATCATCACCTCACCACCCATCGGGATGCTCGACGGCTCGACGGCCAGATCCTTGATCGTCACGGCGGGGTTGGCCGGATAGCCGAGCATATCGAGCGCGTCGGGGCGGCCCTTTTTGACCAACGTGCGCAGCGCGTGGTGGACGATCCAGCGCATCTCCTCGCCTTCGTGCGCGCTCCAGCGGCGCAGCACGTCGAGCACCACCTCCGGGTTGTCCTTTGAGATGTCGTTGAGGTTGTTGGCGACGCTGCGCCGGACGAACTCCGACGGGTCGAGCTTGAGCCGTTCGAGGATCGGCAGGATGGGCGACGGGTCGGCCTGAAGCGCGGGCAGCGCGATCCCCCAGGGCAGGCGCGGGCGGCAGCCCTCGCAGGCCAGGCGGCGCACGTCGTGGCTGGCGTGGCCCGCCCAGCGCAGCATGTGGGCCAGCATGCGATCCTGGTCGGCGACGATGAAGGGGCGCACCGCGTACTCGGCGCTGACCTGTTGGGTGAACTCCTCCAGCGCGGGGATGGAAGCGTCCCAATCGTCCAACCCATACAGCCCGACAAAGTCGGAAAAGACCATGTTCTGGAAGCCGTAGGCGGCAAGCGCCCCCGAAGCGCGGCGCAGGGTGTCGAGCGCGGCGCGGTAGTCGTCGGGCAGGAAGTCGTGCAGGACGGTTGTGATGTGGCGCATGCGCCCCTTGAGGGCGCGATCCTCCCATCCGTCGTCGAAGACGCGGGCCAGGAAGGCGTCGGCGTCGAAGGGGGGATAGGCGGCTTTGAGCGCGGCGCTCAGGTCGTCCAGGTACGCCCGGTGGTACATGTTCTTCAGCGGCTCGGTCACGGCAGTCCTCCTGTGGCGGGATGGCAACACGGGGTATATTAGAACATAGGTTCGCCAATCTGGCAAGTGGAAGTGGCCCAAAGACGGGCCGGGGAGTATGGGGGGAGGTCGCTGGAAGCGCGCTAGTAGCGCGCTAGAAGCGGATATACCCCGCCGGGTTGACGGCAACGCCGAAGCGCAGCATCTCAAAGTGCAGGTGCGGGCCGGTGCTGTTGCCGGTGCTGCCCACCTCACCGACGATGGTGCCGCGCGGCACCCACTCACCGCAGCCGACCGCGATGGCGCTGAGGTGGGCGTAGTAGGTGCGCCAGCCGTTGCCGTGATCGAGCACCACCAGGTTGCCGTAACCGGAGGGGTTCCAGCCGGAGAAGACGACCGTGCCACTGTCGGCGGCGTAGACCGGCGTGCCGGTGTCGGCGCCCAGGTCGATGCCTGGGTGGCCGCTGTGGAAAAGCTGGGTCACCACATAGCCGCGCACCGGGCGGCTGAAGTAGCCGGTGCCGCTGCGCTCCACCTCAACGTCGGTGCACAGCCCCTCGCCGACGCTGGCGTAGCTCACGCTGTTCGACCCGGCCTGGGCCGAGGGGATCGAGAGGAGGGTGCCGGGGATGATGCTGGCCGTGTTCACGATGTCGTTGGCGACGGCCAGTGAGTGGACGGTGACGCCGTAGCGCGCCGCGATCTCGGAGAGCGTCTCGCCGGAGCTGACGAGGTGTGTCACCGCCGTTTCTGCGGGAGCGGCGCGGGCGGTCGCGCCCGGATCGGGGATGGTGAGCACCTGGCCGGGGTAAATCTCGTCCGCACTGCTCAGGCCATTGGCCGCGATCAGGCCGTCGACGGTCACGTCGTACTGGATCGCGATCTGGGCCAGCGTCTCACCGGTGCCGACGAGGTGTGTCTGCTCGCCGGTTCCCGCAGCGCCGGTCGCGCCGGAGACATCGGCGGTGGTCAGGGAGTCGCCCGGCGCAGGGATGCGCAGCACCAGGCCGGGATAGACGGCGTTTGGGCTGGAGAGGTTGTTGGCGGCCAGCAGGTCGTCGACTGAGACGCCGAAGATCAGGCTGATCCGGTAAAGCGAATCGCCGCGCCGCATCACGTAGGCGGCATCGGCCTGGAGGGAGGTCTCGCCCGACGCGCCGGGGACGGTTAACTGCTGCCCGACGAAGATGCTGTTGAGGTCGGCCAGGTCGTTGGCGGCCATGATCTCGTCGGTTGAGACACCGTAGCGGCGGGCGATTATGGCCAGCGACTCGCCCTGCTGGACGGTGTGCACCACCCCCGTGACGGCTTCCAGGTACGGGATGACAAGCTCCTGGCCGACGAAGATCACGTTGGGGTCGGCCAGCCCGTTGGCCTGCACCAGGTCGTCAACCGACACGCTGTAGCGCAGGGCGATGGCCGAGAGCGTGTCGCCGGAGGTCACCTGGTAGGTGGTGCGCGCTTCGTCCGCCGTCAGGCTGACGGCCCCCTGCGTGACCAGCGCAGCGCCTGCGACAGGCAGGGCCAGCGAGGCGGCGATCCACACGTAAGTGATGAGCCGTCGCATGCGGGCCGATACCGTCCGGCGGCGCTTGGGTTGGGGTCTCAGACGCTCCATAGGTGAGATTATAGCTTCATTTTGAGTTTCGCGCTGAAGGGGCCGCCGGGGCTATTCGCGCGTCACGGTGATGCGGGCGTAGATCGTCGCTCCGGCGGGGAGGCTCTCCAATCCCTCCCCCACCCCCGTCGATGTGGCCTTTCCCACGTAAGTTCTGAGCGCCCTCTGAGCACTCACGTTGGCCAGCACCACGATAATGTCAAAGCGCTGCCCCACGTCGTCGGAGCCGCCGATGTAAGCGTGCGATGCCCACTCGCCGCCGGTCCCCATCTCGGCCGGTGAGTTGTGCGGATGGTAGCGTCCCCCCGCGTGGGAATACACCACCACCCAGATCGCGTACCCCGGCGGGATGTGCCCGGAGGTTCCGGCGATGTGCTCAAGCCGCCCCACCGAGGCCCCATCAACCGGCGCGCTGATGGCGATCTGCGGCTCCGGTGTGGGCGTGGCGGTGGGAGTCGGGGTGCTGGTCGGGATGGGTGTCAGGGTCGGGGTGGTGGTGAGGGTGACGGTGGGCGTCGGCGTGGGGGGCTGGGTGGGCGTCGGCGTGACGGTTGGTTGACAGGCCAAGGCTCCCACCTCGATCTCGGAGACGAACACCCGCTTCCCCCCAGGGGGCACTGCCCCGCTGAACAGCCGGTCGTCCTGGGTCGTGATGGTGTACCGCCCGGATGGAACGCCGCCGAACTCAAATTCGCCGTTCTCGCCGGTCACCGCCGTGTGCTCGACGCCGCCTGAATCGACCAGGACGAGCCGCAGCCCGGCCAGCGGTGTGCCTCCGTCCTGGAGCACCGAGCCGACCACCGTCGCGGGCCGGGCGATCAGCAGGGCGGCCCCGACCGCGAGGACGACGACGCTTGCCGCCGCCCACACGGCGAAGGCCGGGCCGGGCCTCCCACTGCCCCGCCGGGTCAGGATGAGGGTGGCGGCCAGCCCGACCACCAGGGCGAGCAGCGGGGCGATCCACCCGCGCGGCAGCAGAAGCTCAAGCAGGACAAAGGTGCCCGCCATTGGCCCAACGATGGCGGCGATGGCCCCAGGTAGGCCGGTCCGGTTGCCGTTCTGGTCGGTCTCAGCGCCCATGTGGATGTGCGTCCTCCTGTGAAGCGGTGAGTGGTTGTCGCGGCTTGCAGCCGCATGGATGACCCGCAGCAGACCCGATCCGGGGTCGCGCGCGGCATAGGATAGACCAAACGCCCGGACGAGTCAATCGGCGGAGGATCGCCGCTTCCCGCCCATCAGACGGTGATCTCGACGCGGTTGCCGTCCGGGTCGAGGATCACGCTCTCGTAGTAGCCGTCACCCGTCCGGCGCGGCTCGCCGACGACCCGGTAGCCGCGCTCGCGCAGCGTCGCGGTCAGCGCATCGACCGCTTCTTCAGACCCCACCGAGATCGCGATGTGGGTGAGGCCGGTTGCCTGCGCCAGCGGGTCGGTCTGAGTGGGCGGGATGTCGGGCCGGTACATCAGCTCGATCCGCGCGCCGCCGTCAAACTCCAGGAAGTATGACTCGAACCCTTTGCGCGGGTTGGTGTATTTGGCACCCGGTCGTGCGCCGAAGAACGCGGCGTAGAACTCTTTCATGGCTTCCAGTTGGTGCGTCCACACCGCGACGTGCTCGATCTTCATGGTAAGCGTCCTTCTGATCGGCCCCCGGAGAGCATTGCCCCCACCCGCCGCGCCCGCCGGGCAGGGGAAGCACGGCGCAGCGGCGGCGCGTGTGCCGGGGGCACTATGCCTTTTGCACGTCGAATTCGAGCGGGTTGTGCCCGTGCATCACCTCGTCGGCTATCTGAGTCCACTTCTGCATCGTCCAGGCGATGATGAGCACGCGCCCCTGCGCGATCTGGTCGGCGAAGCGGGCCGTCTGCTCGGTCGCGACCTCTTCCAGCTGTTCTTCCCTCACGTCGGTGGCATCGTCGGCCACGATGACGATGGTGTGGCGGGAGATGCCGTGCTTGACCAGGTCGTAGACCACCCGCTGGGCGGTGGTTCCGTTGTCGTACAATCCAATCAATAGCTTTGCCACTTTTTTCTCCGTATGCGTGGTGTTATCGGCAGCCTGCCGCCTGGATTATAATGCGTACCCCGGCGATGCGAAAGAAAAAACCTCGCTCGGAAATCCCCTCCCGGCGCGTCGTGTGACGGGCGGGCGAGTTTTGTGTTAACCCACCATGAGGGTAGAATAGAGGCGGATCTCACCAAGCCTGCCGGAGGAGTGGATGATGAGCAAGACCTTTGACGAGCTGATGAAGGTGCTGGAGGAAAAAGGGGAAATTCCTGACGACACGGCCAAGAAGCTGATCGAAGAGCACGGCGCGCTCTCCGACGAGGAGAAGAAGCAGCTCGCCGCTGCCATCAAGATGAAGAAGGCCCTGACCAAGGACAAGGACAAAGAGAAAGACAAGGCCGACAAGAAAGAAGAGAAGGGCGACGAGGACAAAGACAAGGAGAAAAAAGACGACGACGAAGTCTCGATGGACGACTATCTGAAGGCTCTAAGCGTCCTGGATTCCGACGACGCAAGCGAGGACGAAAAGAAAAAGGCCCGGCAGGTCAAGGAGAAATTTGAGAGCGATTGACGGCTCCCCGCTGCGGCCAGACCGTCAGTACGGCACCCCGTCCTCGCCTTCGGGCATGATGATCCAGAGAGCGATGTAGAGCGGAATGCCCACCCCAACAGATAAGAGGACAAACAAAACACGCACCAGCGTGGGACTGATCTCATAGTACTCTGCCAGACCACCACACACCCCGGCGATTATTCTTTTGGTAGTCGGGCGCTGAAGTACTTTATCCTCCATATTCTGTCTCCCGGCCTCCTTGTGAGGAAGTCGCTGTGCGCAGCGAGCACTGCCTTCGCCTCCATAATACGCAAACCCCGAAGCCGGGTTGCCGTTGCGGCCCAGTTCGGGGAGCACCGGCGAGGGCGGATTATGCGGAAGTATGCTATAACGTAGATAGACGCACACAACGGAGAATCGGATCAGCCGTGAACCGGGACCTGACAGGCCAGAAACTTGGCCGGTACGTACTACGCGAGGTGATCGGGCGGGGCGGGATGGCGGTCGTCTACCGCGCCAGCCAGCCGACCATCGGGCGCGAAGTGGCGGTCAAGGTTATCACGACCGGGGCCGCACGCCACCCGGCCCTGCTCAGCCGCTTCGAGCAGGGCACTCTATCGGGGGCCAAGCTTCAACACCCCCACATCCTGCCGATCTACGACTACGGCGTCGAGGGGCCGTACCTGTACGTCGTGACGGCCTACCTGCCGGGCGGCACGCTCTCGCAGCGCATCGCGATCAGCGCCGAGGGACTGGCGCTGGAGGAGGTGGTGCGCATTACGACGCAGCTTGCCTCCGCGCTCGACTACGCGCACGGGCGGGGCGTCGTCCACCGTGACGTGAAGCCTGGCAATGTGCTGCTCGACGGCCAGGACAACGCCTACCTGTCCGATTTTGGCATCGCCCAACTGCTCGACGCCGTCGGGGAGGTGCCGGGCGTGACGTTCGGCACGTATGCTTACATGGCCCCCGAGCTGGTCGTGAGCAGCGCCGCCGGCCCGGCCAGCGACATCTACGCGCTGGGCGTCGTGATTTTCGAGATGCTGACCGGTCGCCGCCCGTTCGAGATCCGCGACCGCGAGAGCTTCCTGGCCGTGCACGCCGAGCCGTCAACGCCGGACATCCTGCGCTGGCGGCCCTCGCTGCCGCCCGGTGTGCGCGTGGTCGTCGCGCAGGCGATGAACCCCGACCCTCTCGCCCGCCCGCCGCACGCCTCGGCGCTGGCGGTGGTCCTGGCGCGCGCCGCCGGGCTGTCGATTGCTTCTCCCACCGCCGACGCCGAAGCCGAAAGCGCGGTCGCGGCCCCCGAAGCCGGGGAGGGCGGTCACGCTGCCCCGGCCCCGCCTGAACGGGCACCGCTGTGGCGCGACATCGAGCCGGCTGCCGGGCTGCCGGAGACGGAAGACCCCGCTACCGAGCCGTACCTGAAAGACACACCGCCTCCGTTCCCGCCACCACAGCCATCGCAGCCACCACAGTTCCCCCAGCTACCACAGTCCTCCCAGCCATCGCAGTTCCCACAGTTCTCCCAGCCACCACAGTTCCCACAGTCTCCCCAACCACCACAGTCCCCACCGCTCCCACCATTCCCACCGCTGCCGTCCGCCGGGGGGTGGGCCGCCAACGGCCACAGTCCCCCGACCGATATCCCCGTTCCCACCCAGCAGGGGGGCTTCGGCCCGACAGACTCCGACGAGATGGCCGAGGAGGAGCGGATGGTGGACATCCTGCTGTGGGCGCTTTTTGGCCTCTCGCTGATGGCGCTGGCGGTGCTGCTGGTGATGGTGCTGAGCAGCCTCGGCGAGCCGTCGGGAGGCGTGATCCGGTAAGAGACCAAACCTGCCTGCAGGTGAAAGAGAAGCCCCGCCTGTACACCGGGCGGGGCTTCCCGGTTTGCCTATGCCTTCTCGACCGGGATTTGTAGCTCGGTCACGTAAGTATCCGGATCGCCCTGGCCCGGCCCGCGCAGGTAGATCTCGCGGTTGGGGCCGACGATGCGGTAGCCGTTCTCCTCGATCCAGGCCATCAGCGCGGCATAGGCCGTGTGGATGGCCTCGTAGCTGCCCTGGTGTATCACCGAAGCCACCGCATCGACGGCGGGCAGCTCGCGAACCTGCACCCGCTCGTCGCCGGGCAGGTCCGTGCTGACCGGCACGGCGGCTTCCACGTCCGTGTCCTTCTCGCGGTACCCGGCGTCGTAGTAGATGCAGATCGGCGGCCCGCCCGGCGCGGCCCCGTGCTGCCCGATGTGGCCGAACACCGCCGAGAGCAGCTCGCCGACGTGGGCGTAGCTGGGGATCACGTCGCGGGCGGCGGCTATCTTCATCGCTTCGACTTTCTTGAGCACAATCTCGTGTTCCGGCATCTTGCCCTCCTGCTCGATCAGTTTCAGCCGCGCTTCCACCCGCGCCAGCCGCGCCCGCTCGTGCTCGATGTGGTGCTCGATCTCGGCCTGTTTCATCTGGAGCATGCCCCGGATCTGGCTGGCAGGCAGGTCGCCCGCCAGCAGATTGCCGATTTGCTCCAGCGAGAAGCCGAGGTCCTTGAGCGCCAGAATCCGGTTCAGGCGGGGCAGTTGGTCGACGGTGTAGTAGCGGTAGCCGGTGAAGCGATCCACCTGGGCCGGTTTGAGCAGGCCCAGGTCGTCGTAGTAGCGCAGCGCTTTCACCGTCACCTGGCTGAGCTTGGAAAAGTCACCGATCTTGAACATGGTTTCTCTCCGCGCGCGTCAAGAAAGTTGAAGGCCTTCATCTATATATAGTATGCACCCTCCCGCAGGGGGAGAGTCAAGGGGAATTCCGCGCCCCGGCAGACCCTCACAGGCGGTCACGGTCGGCCAGGGCCTCGACGAGCGTCGTTTGCCAGACGGGGTAGCGCCAGTCCTGGGTGGGGCGGTTGGCCCCTTCCAGCCACAGCTCCACGCGGACGGCGTAATCCAGGGCCAGGTCGTGCGACATGTGGCGGGTGGCCCTATCGTAGCGGCGCAGCAGGCGGCGGGTGGTGGCAGGCTGGTGAAGCCACCACCACGCCGCGCGGACGATCTTGCTTAATTTGCGCCCCACCGGCCCTTACCGCCGGTACTCCCCGCCGCTCCAATGCTGCCGGTACCATGCCTCGGCGTCGGCGTGAAGCCTCTGCAGGTACTCCTCGGCCCACGCCTGTCCGTACAGGTAGTCTTGAAGCGAGACGCCGTAGAACCCGGCCATCGCTTTGGGGTCGTTGGAGCCGATGCCCTCTCCGCGTGCCCATCCCACGTCGCGCGTCAGGTTAAACCGCCCGTCGTAGTGGCTGCCGTCGGGCATGGTCGCGCCGCGCAGGCAGTCGGCCTGGACAAGCTGCACGTCCGCGACGTCCGCCTCCTGCAGGTTGGCGTACCACAGTTCTGCCCCCCGCAGGTTGGCCTCCAACAGGACCGCCCGCTGTAGGTCGGCCCTGCGCAGCTCGGCCCCCTGCAAGTCGGCGTTCTTCAGGGATGCCCCTTGCAGGCTGGCCGAGAACAGGCTCGCGCCGCGCAGGTTGGCGTCGTTCAGGCGCGCCTTTTGCAGGTCGGCGCTCCACAGGCGCGCCGCCTTCAGCCCGGCCTTGGTTAGGTCGGCTGTGTGCAGGTTGGCCCCGTCCAGCCGTGCACCTTCGAGCGACCCATCTTCCAGCCAGCCCTCCAGCCGCAGCACGCGCAGCGCCTCGGCTGCCAGTTCGCTGTAGGGGCTGCCCATTTGCAGGCTCAGGCGCCGCTTTTCCTGCTGGATGGTCCGGTGCCGGTTCAGAGCGTCGATGGCCAGGACGGTGATGGCGATGCTGATCAGCGCGATGCCCGCGTTGGCGTAGAAGTCTCTGACGGCGTCGAGCAAGGTGACATTCTCCGGGTCGACCAGGCTGCCGCCGACGACGACCACCAGACCCAGCGCCAGTACGATCACGCCGATCAACACGGTGACGATTGTGCCTCTCCGGTTCGCTTTCCATACGTGCTTCATCGCCGCCTCTCTCTCTTTAAGGAAGGTCCTTCCCTCCCACTATAACCGAAATTGCAAACTACCAAAACTCTATCTATCGCCTGCCCACAGTTGACATACACTCACAATAGAGTATGCTGGGCATGAAGCGACACCATTGGCAAACGGAGCAGGGAGAACATGACCGGATCGCTGATCGGAAAAGTCATGGGCCGATGCCGCGTCGTGCGGCAGTTGGGCCGGGGCGGGATGTCGACCATCTACTTGGCCCACCAGGAGTCGGTGGGCCGCGACGTGGCGCTCAAGGTGCTCTCGCCGACGCTGCTGGACGACACGACCTTCGTGAAGCGCTTCACCCGCGAGGTGGAGACGACCGCCGCCTTGCAGCACCCGCACATCATCCCACTCTACGATCACGGGGTGCAAGATGACCTGCCCTACATCGTGATGGCCTACATCCCCGGCGGTTCGCTCAAAGACCTGATCGCGGTTGGGGCGATGAAACCCGACGAGATCGCGCGGGTCATCGACCAGGTGGCGCTGGCACTCGACTACGCGCACGAGCACGGCGTGATCCACCGCGACATCAAACCGGCCAACATCCTGCTTGACCAGCAGCGGAACGCGATCCTGTCCGACTTTGGGATCGCCAAGGTGATCGCCGACACGCAAACGCTGACCCAGGACGCCATCGTGGGGACGTTTGCCTACCTGGCCCCGGAGACGATCGCGCCGAACAACCCCATCACCGTGGCGGTGGACGTGTACAGCCTGGCGGTGACGATCTACCAGATGCTGACCGGCGAGCTGCCCTTCAAGGGGGACAGCTCAGCCGAGATGATGTGGGCGCACGTCAACCAGCCTGCACCCCTCATCACCGCGTGCCACCCGGAGCTTCCTCCCGCCCTCGACGCCGTGCTGCAAAAGGCACTTGCCAAGTCGCCGTTGGCGCGTTACCGGAGCGCGGGGGAGCTGGCGAAAGACCTGCGGGCCGTGGCCGCCGGGCGCAAGCCGGAGGTCGCCGACGCCGACCTGACGCCGACCGTGCTGCTGGGGCCGTCCCTCGCGCCCGCGTCGCGGCTGGAGGACGCGGTGAAGCGCACCATCGACCAGGTGGTGAAGATCACATTGCCCGGCGGCGGGTCGGGGAGCGGGATTTACCTGCCGGGCGCGCAGATCATGACCTGCCTGCACGTCGTCGACGGCGAGGCGGGCATGGGCGTGCATTTCCGCACCGGCGAGCAGATCGAGGCCGATGTCGTCGCCACCGACCACAAGCTCGACCTGGCCCTGCTGAAGCTGCGTAAGACGCCCGGCACGCTGACTCCCAAGCAGCTTGGCGGCATCCTGCGCGAGGAAAGCGACCTGAAGCCGGGCGAGGTGCTGGCCGCCATCGGCCATCCTCTCGGCCTGGACTGGTCGGTGACGGGCGGGCACTTCAACGCGGTTCGCCGGCCGGGCGAACCCCCGCTGCCGGAGTTCGGCATCGCGCTGGACACGCCGCTGGTGCAGGTTGACGTGACAATCAACGCCGGGAACTCCGGCGGGCCGCTGCTCGACGCCGGGGGGCGGCTGGTCGGGCTGGCGGACAGCATCATCAACCCGGCGCTTGCCAACAACATCGGCTTCGCTATTATGGCCTCGACGGTGTGGGACTTCTGGAAGGAGCACCGCGAGGCGGTCAAGCCGCTGGTCGCGTACAACTGCAATCACCACCACCCCGCCGACCAGACCTACTGCCCGCTCACCGGGAAGCCCATCGAGCCGCTTGAGCCGGTGCCCATGCCGGCGGGGGGAGGCGTGCGCTATTCGTGCGGGCACGTGCACCCGCCGGGACTGGCGTACTGCCCGCTGATCGGCAAGCCCGCTCACCCGGTGGACGAGGACATGACCGAGACCCAGGTGGACGCGCCCAAGACG
This sequence comes from uncultured Anaerolineae bacterium, assembly GCA_964603985.1. Taxonomy (GTDB): domain Bacteria; phylum Chloroflexota; class Anaerolineae; order Aggregatilineales; family UBA3940; genus CAZRXG01. Next base: position 74,260 of record CAZRXG010000011.1, read on the forward strand.
GAGGCGCACGTAACGTGCACCAACTGCGGGCACCTGTACCCGGTCGGCCTGAGCCACTGCCCGCAGTGTGGAAAGCCGCGTAAGGAATAGCGGGCAGCGCGCAGCCAAGCAGCGCGCAGCCAAGCAGGAAAAAACAAACAGGGCCGTACGCAATGACACGGCCCTGTTTTGCTCGTAGCCGTCACCGGCGAACGGGTGACGCGCTCGGCGCAGTCGAGCGCGCTCAGCGCAGACCGACGACGTAGGCCGAGCCGTTGTCCAGGGCCACAGCCAGCAGCTCGCCGTCGGTCGACGGGCTGATCATCCAGATCGCCTTGGGGAAGCTCAGGCTGGTCAGCAGGTTGCCCTCACTGGTATCCCAACCTATCAGCCAGCCGTCGTTGCCTGCCCCGTAGTAGATATCGCTCCCCGGCGAGAACGCGCCGTCCAGGCAGCCGCCGCCGAACAGATCGTCCCCGGAGAGCACCACCTCCCAGTTGGTTGTCTCCCAGATGTAGACGCCGCCGCCCTTATTGCAACTGGCGAGCATCGTCCCGTCGGGGGAGAACTCCATGTCAAACGTCGCGCCGCGCGTAGCCAGGGTGTCCTCGAAGACGATCACGCCGGTGTCCGCTTCGAGCACGGAGATCCGGCCGTCGCCGTCGGCGGTCGCCAGCATCGACCCGTCAGGCGTATAGGCCAGCGCCCAGAGGACGTATCCAGCCGGATTTTTGAGGGTTTCATCGGCAAGGAGCGTCCCGGATTTGGGGTCGACGAACTCGATTTTGCTGCTCCTTTCGCCGACGACGGCCAGGCGGGTGCCATCCGGCGACCACACCACACGGAAGACAAACGAGTTCACGATCACGTCGCTCACCATCTTGCCGGACTGGGGATCCCAGAGGTAGACGTGAAAGCCGCCGGACGAGGCCAGCAGCGCGCCGTCCGGGGAGTAGGCCAGACCGTAGCCGTACTCGCCGGAGCCGGGCATCTCGCGCACCAGGTCACCGCTGTCGGCATCGAAGATACGCACCAGCTTGTCGTAGCCAGATGTCGCGAACAGGTGCGACCCCGGCGCGAAGGCGGTGGTCAGCAGCGGCGTCTCCGCGATGTTGATCGTGCGCAGCGTGGCGAGGTCGGCGGCGTTGTCCACCGTGATCCCGGCCTCAGGCTCAGGGGTTGGGGAAGGCTCTTCGGGCTTCGGCGTTGCGGTGGGAGGGGCTTCGGTCGGCTCTTCCACGACCTCTGCCGCCGCTTCTTCCTCTACCGCCGCTTCCTCCGTCTCTTCCTCCTTGCCACCACCCAACGACCCACAGGCCAGGCTCGCAATAATGAGCGCCGCCAGCGCCACCAGCACGACCACCCGGCCAGATCTGAAACGAGCGCTAAAAAGGTTACTCAGCACCGTCTTCCTCCTTTGTTTAGAGATAAAAACACAACGGGGCCTGCTCGCCTGGCGAGTACTGCCCCAGACGGGAGTTTCGGTCAATCACGAGACTGAGAAAAGCTGTGATCACCCAAACCAGTCTCTCGTATACCATATTTTTCCCGGTAGCGATAGTCGGGGCAGGGGCGCTCAAACACGACTGCGCCGTCGGCGCGGATCGCCGGGATGGTGCGTGTCGTCGTGCTGTCTGCCTCCCAAATCCACGCGATGAGAAAAATGAAGCCGAGCGGCGCTCGGCTTCGTTATTCCCGGTCAGGTGTTGGGCAATTATGCTATGTAACGAAGACTAGACCTGCGCGGCTGCCGGGCCCTGGTACTCGGCATCGCCGAAGGCCAGGACGGGGTAGAAGATGAACGGCAGGAGCAGCAGCCCAACGCCAAAACCACCCCCCTTGCCAAAGGATTTGGCGAGGTCGAAGGTCACGATAATGCCGATGATGAGGTTGACGAAGGGGACGAAGCATAATAGGATGACCCACCAAGTGGGACGCCCGACAACTTCGAGCAGCACAATGGCGTTGTAGATCGGAACGATGGCCGCCCAACCCGGCTTCCCTGCCTTCTGGAAGATCATCCACAATGAGACGATCATCACGACCGCAATTACGAGACCACAGAGCGATGAAACGACGCCGCTGGCCGCCCCGCCGCGGTCGCCTTGCTGGAACAAGAACATTACTGTTGACAGCATTTCCCTCTACTCCTTTGCTCGGTTGTGGATAGGCAGCCAAAGCCCTCGTGGCAAGCATGAGTATGTTGGCTCAACGCGTTCCACCGTCCGCCCTCTGGTCGCCGTCACCTCCGGCGGGAGAGTGGCGGTCGCTGCCTATTTATTGAGATTCAACATCGCCATTATAGGCAAGTTCCGATCCGGGCGCGAGTGGGCCGGTGTGGGCCCTGTTGGGGGCCCTGTTGGGGGGCTTCGCCTTGACAGGTTCCCAGAGGTCACTATACTACCTACCATGCAAAGAGCGAGAAGAAGACACCTATGAACGAACCAACAACCCTGACCGTCAAAGATCGGCCCAGTGGCCTGCGGGTGATTCACATTCACGGCGACCTGGACTCGATGGGGTCGCGCATGATCGAAGGCTCGTTCTCCGATGCCATCGACGACCGTTCCATGCGCGTCGTCGTGGAGCTGGGGGAGGTCACCTTTATCTCATCCGCCGGGCTGGCGATGCTGCTGGTAAAGGGGAAGGCGCTGCGCGAGGGCGGCGGCAATCTCTCCATCGCTTCGGCCAGCGACCGCGTCCACGAAGTCCTGATGCTGGCGGGTTTCCAGGACCTGTTCGGCATCTACCCGACGCTTGACGAGGCGCTGGCGGCACTCGAAGATACCTGACCCACCACAGGCCAGACCGGGGCATCAGGGAAACGCCACCATGTATGAGGATCGCATCCCCACGTTGTCGAGCATGACGCGGGAGAGCGGGCTGGTGATCATCCGCCTCCGGGGAGAACTGGACTCCCTCGGCACGCGCCTGCTCCAACCGGCCTTTGCGGTTGCACTCTCCGACCGGACGGTGACCGCCATCGTCGACCTGAGCGGGGTGCCCTTCCTGACCAGCAAGGCGCTGGCGATGTTCCTCACTCACGGTCAGGCGATGCAACGCGCCGGGGGCAGCCTGCACCTGGCCGGGGCCAACGGGGCCGTGACGGAGGTCCTTGAGCTGGCCGGGTTCGATGACCTGTTCTGCCTGGCCCCGACGCTGGAAGAGGCCATCGACCGGCTGGAGGCAGAAGCAGCCGCTTCTTCCGAAGCCACTTCCTCCGAAGCCACTTCCTCCGAAGCCACTTCCTCCGAAGCCACTTCCTCCGAAAAAGAGGACGTTGACCCCTGATAGAGAAGGCACCGGAGCCGAAAAGAGATAGCCCCCTCCGCCGCCGCGCAGGGGGTACATTTTGTCGCACCCCGATAGAACCCCCAGGCGTCCCGGCCACCTTGGTGCTCGTGGTAAAGCCGGGTGCTATAATAGCCGCGAAAGGCCCTGTTTCGCCCACAGCCTGTCATTGCAGGAGGAAAGACCGTGAAACGCTCTGAGATCAACGCCATCATCCGCGACGCTGACGCATTCCTCAAGGCGAACAGCTTCCACCTCCCGCCCTTCGCGTACTGGTCGCCCGACGAGTGGACGGCCAAGGGTGAAGAGGTCAGGGAGATCGTCGAGCACGGCCTGGGCTGGGACATCACCGACTTCGGGCTGGGGAAGTACGAGACGTGCGGCCTGTTCCTGTTCACGATCCGCAACGGCGATCTGGAGAACCTGAAGGCGGGCAAGGGCAAGGTCTACGCCGAGAAGGTCCTGATCGTGGGCGTTGACCAGGTCACGCCGATGCACTTTCACTGGACCAAGACCGAGGACATTATCAACCGGGGCGGCGGTAGGCTGGTCGTCAAGCTTTACAACGCCACCCAGGACGAAGATCTGGCCGACACCGACGTGACGGTCAGCGTCGATGGGGTGACGCGCACCGTGCCCGCCGGGGGGATGGTGGTGCTTGACCCCGGCGAGAGCATCACGCTGATGCCCTACGTGTACCACGAGTTCTGGGGAGCCGAAGCGCGGGTGCTGGTCGGCGAGGTCTCGACGGTGAACGACGACAATATCGACAACCGCTTCCACCAGCCGGTGGGGCGCTTCCCCGATATCGAGGAGGACGAGCCGCCGCGGTACCTGCTGGTCAACGACTATCAGACGTACTACCGGCCCGGCAAGTAATCGGCCAATCCGGGCAAGAGCGCCCCAACCGTAGAGGAGCCGCACCATGAAGCGGATCGTCCCCAACGTCCACGTCTTCACCGGCCTGATCGTGGGCCGTGTCTACCTCGTCGAGGACCCCGACGGCCTCACCCTGATCGACGCCGGGATGCCGCTCGCAGCCGCCAGGATCGTCCGCCAGCTCAAAGCAGCCGGTCACGTCCCCACCGACGTGAAGCGCATCCTGATCACCCACGCCCACCCCGACCACACCGGCGGCCTGCCCGCCCTCAAGGAGCTGACCGGCGCGCAGGTGATCGCCTCGGCGGTCGAGCGCCCCTTTGTCGAGGGCCGCGAATCGGCCCCCCATCCCTCCGGCACGCCCGTCGACCGCCCGGTCGAAGACGGTGAGGTCATCAACGAGGTACTGGGCGGCCTGCACGTCATCCTCACGCCCGGCCACTCGCCGGGACACACCGCCTACTGGCAGCCGGATCGACGCGTCCTGTTCTGCGGCGACGCGATCCTGAACCTGGTCGGCCTCACGCTGCCCATCGCCATAGTCACGCCCGACATGGACGAAAACCGGCGCTCGGTGGAAAAGTTGGCAGGGTTAGATGCTTCGGTGGTATGCTTCGGACACGGTCCGGCCCTCACACGCGACGCTGCCGGTGCGTTGCGCCGCTTTGCCGGGCGCGTTGGGGGGGCGTGATACCCATCACAGGGAGAGCGATGAGCGATAACGGAAAGTCCACAGTGGAGACTGTTTACCAGTTGAAGATCACGCTTGATGGGAGCAAGCCGCCCATCTGGCGTCGGGTTCAGGTTCCCGCCGATATCACGCTCGATGTCCTGCACGTCATCGTCCAGTTTGCGATGGGCTGGGAGGATTACCACCTGCACGAGTTCGCCGTCGGTGAGGTCCGCTACGGCGTACCGGACCCGGACTACGGAGCTTTTGGGCCGCCTATGAAGGACGAAGTCGAAGCGACGCTCAAGAAGGTGGCTCCCAAGGAGGGCAGCAAGCTCACCTACCTCTACGACTTCGGCGACGGGTGGGATCACACCATCCTGGTCGAGAAGATCCTGCCCGCCGACCCATCGGTGGAGTATCCGGTCTGCACCGGCGGCAAACGTGCCTGCCCGCCGGAGGACTGCGGCGGCATCGGGGGATATGCCAGGCTGCTGGAAGCCCTGGCCGATCCGGAGCACCCGGAGCACGACGAATTGAGCGAATGGGTGGGCGGGAAGCTCGACCCCGAGGCCTTCGACCTGGACGAGATCAACGAGGCCCTTGAGATCGTCGACGAGTACGTCGACGAAATGCTGCTCCTCGACGAGGGCATCCTCGATCTGACCGGCAAGAACCTCGACGATGTCTATGGTACGGTCATCGATCAATTGGGGGACGTGCTCGAAGAACTGAAGGAGCTGCCCGACGGCTACGAGTTCCGCTTTCCCAACGATCCGGTTGCCTATTACGTAGCCACGTCGCTTATCCCATTTGCGCTGATCCTCCACCACCCCCTGCGCTACGTGCTTGAGATCGCGCCCACCGAGGAGGGGCCGATTGTGCTGCGCATCCTCGGCCCCAAGGAGTTCATCGACCCCCTGCTGGACGAGTGGGGCGTTGCCCCCAAAAAGTGATGGCCCCGCAGCCCCCCGACCCACCCACACCCGATCTCCCCCTGGATCGCATCATCCAGGGGGACTGCGTCGAGGTGCTGGCGACGTTCCCCGCCGGGTCGATTGATCTGGTCTTCGCCGACCCGCCCTACAACCTCCAGCTCGGCGGGGAGTTGTGGCGGCCCAACATGACCCGCGTCGACGCCGTCGACGACGCCTGGGATCAATTCGACAGCGCCGCCGCCTACGACGCCTTCACGCGCGCCTGGCTGGGAGCCTGCCGCCGGGTGCTCAAGGACACCGGCACGCTGTGGGTGATCGGCACCTACCACAACATCCACCGCGTCGGCGCGGCCCTGATGGATCTCGGCTACTGGATTCTCAACGACGTGGTGTGGGTCAAGACCAACCCCATGCCCAATTTCAAGGGCACGCGCTTCACCAACGCCCAGGAGACGCTGATCTGGGCGCAGAAGCACCGGGGCGCGAAGTACACCTTCAACTACCACGCCATGAAGGCCCTCAACGGCGGCAAGCAGATGCGCAGCGATTGGGTGCTGCCCATCTGCGCCGGGTCGGAGCGGGTCCGGGTCGCGGGCAGGAAGGCCCACTCGACACAGAAGCCGGAGGCGCTGCTGTACCGCGTCATCCTGTCCGGCTCCAACCCCGGCGACGTGGTGCTCGATCCCTTCTTCGGCACCGGCACGACCGGCGCGGTCGCCAGGCGGCTGCACCGCCGCTGGATCGGCATCGAGCGCGACCCCGACTACGTGGCGGTAGCGCAGGAGCGCATCGACGCCGTCACCCCGCCGTCCTTCTCCGAGGAGGTCTTCGTCCCGGAGGAGAGGCGCAAGCTGCCGCGCGTTTCCTTCGGGGCGTTGCTTGAGCGCGGGCTGATCCGGCCCGGCCAGACGCTCACCTTTGGCCGCGAGGGGCGCGAGACGGCCACCGTCCTCGCCGACGGGCGGCTTCGCTGGGGGGACGTGACCGGCTCGATCCACCAGGTCGCGGCGGCCATCCAGGACGCGCCCTGCAACGGCTGGACGCACTGGTACGCCCGCGACCCGGAGACGGGCGAGCGGTTCGTGATTGACCGCTTGCGTGATATAATTCGCAAAGAGTTAACCGCCGGATAGCGCATAGCTGGCGGCTGCTGACTGTGTGCTTACGCGTTGACAAGGAGATCGCCCGGTATGTTATCCCACCTGCGTGCCCACAACCGTGCCATTGAACAGGGTGTCAGGGCCATCGAAGGCCACCTGAAGAAGATCAGCGACGGTGCCGTGCTCGACCCCGGGGGGCGCTGCCGCCTCCAGTACGAGGATGTCGGCGTGCACATCGTCGTGTTGCCGGAGCATAATCTGGTTATCTTCAAGACCTTCATCAATTTCCTGCCCGACCCCGCTTCCGGCAAGCTCCTGCCGCTCTACTACCACCTGCTCGACATGAGCGACGAGCCGGACACCGGCATGGCCTACTTCGCCATCGTCGCCGGTGAGGAGCTTGACCTGGAACGCGACGTGATCAGCGTGGAGACCAAGCGCCCCATCGCCGACATCAGCCTTGACGAGTTCCGCACCTGCGTGCAGATCGTCGGCGAGGTAGCCAACCTCTGGATCGACCGGCTGGAAGAGGAATTCGACGCGCCGCGCGTCCCCTGATCGCGAGGAAAAAGCGCGGGGCACGATGCACCGTGCCCCGTGTTTTGTACGCCTTACCGGTTTTTAATCGCCCGCGTTCTGGCCCGTCGAGCGGAGCCAGAATCGTTCGGAATAATAAATACATGTAGGGGCGAGTTGTACCTCACCCCGGTTATCGTCAGGTCACCCCGGCGATTGTGTCATGGTGTGTTGGTGGGCGTCGGGGTTGATGTGTAGGTCGGTGTCGGCGTGAAAGTTGGCGTTATCGTCGGTGTCGGGCCTGTCGCCGTCGCCGTTGGCTTCTGCGTCGGCGGTGTCCCGCTCGGCGAAACAGGCGGCTGGGCGGGCATGCCGCCGCCGTAGGGCATCGCCAGCACCAGCGCCAGAATCGGCATGTCGACGGCTGGCGAGCCGACCATGTAGAACGAGTAGATCGTGCGTGCTTTCAATTCCAACGTGCCCATGTCGAAGGCCAGCACCGGCGGCTCCCCGGTCCCCTTTTCTGCCTTCGTCCACATCTCGTTGTTCGTCCACACCTGCCAGTGATACGCCCCCGCTTCCATGTTGGGCAGCGTCACCGGGTCCTCGACGTAGCCGAACTCAAGCGCGGGCACTTTGACCACTTCCGTGTCGGCATCGATCACGTCCATGCGTGGCGCCTGCGGAACGGAGTGGAAGAACTGCACGCGGGTCTCGTTCTCACCCAGCGGGTCGTATACCGGGATGCGGTACGCGCCGAACTGGGCACGCTCGGTGATGTTCATGATTGGGATGATGTAGTAGTCGCCCTTCCCCAGGATCGCTTCGCCCGCCACCAGCGCCGGATCGGTGACGGCGGACGAGCTGTAGCGCGCCTCGATCCACACCGGCCCCGCGCTGATCTCAACCGGCAGCGTCCCTGCGGGGAAAGTCAGCTCCTTGCCGATCAGCGCCCCGTCGATGTAAATGTCCACCGCCGGGGCATCCGGCGAGAAGTTGGCGACGATCACGAACGCGGTACCGGTGTCTTCCTGATCCTCCTGGGCCAGCACAACCAGAGGCAAGACGAGAGCGGCAATGACCAGCACCGTGATAATCACAATCCGCCGTCTGCGTGACATAAGGCCGATCCTTTCACTTAATTGCCAAACCCCGCTACATGATTCCTCAATCGTTATCTCCACCCCCAATAATAGCACACCTTTTTGCAGATGGTGAAATCCAATTTTCGGCCAACCGCGCCGATCACGCTGCTGCAAGTGTACTGTCTTACGTGGAATCGTCTAACTGCGCGTGGAACTCCGCCACGACGTCACGTGCCTCGTCCAACGTGTCGGCGTAATGAACGCGCCTGAAGATCCGCGAGAAGATGTCGGTCAGCGCTCTCCGCTCCACCCCGACCGCCACCAGCAGGCGGCTGCCGTTCGGGTGGCCCATTCTCGCGGCGATCTGCGGGTACATCGAGAGCATCTTCGACGGAAAGGTCTCCATCTCTGAGAAGTCGATGACCACGCTTACCTTGTGCTGCACGGTGTCCATCAGCGCGTTGATCTCGTCCACGACGGGCACAAATTCGCTCGCGTCGGGTGTGCCGCTGACGGTCGCCAGCGTGAAGGTCTTTTGGTCGGGGTCGCCCCATTCTACGACGATAGGCATGGTGTTTCCTTTGTGCTTCACTTCCTTTTTGCCTATTTTGACCCGCAGGCCGTTCTTTTTCAAGCCGCTGCGTCCGGTGGGCGCGGCTCAACAAAGCACTGCACTTGCCTTCCCCCCTCGCCCAGCGCTCGAAGAGCGCGTCCGGGAGAGGGGGCGGCGACCTTCAGTCGGCGGGGGTGAGGGCCGTGAGCAGCCAGCGCCTCGCTGTTATGACATTTGTCACCGTCGATAGGGTTTCAAACCGGCCTCAATAGTGGTAAAGTTTATCCAGATCCTGTCGGAGGAAACTATATGGGCAAATTCCACGCAAAACTGGCCGTGTTGTTGTTTGTCGCTGTGCTGCTGGCTGCGCAGAGCCTGTCGCCCGCGCTGGCGCAGGACGACGATCCACAGCCGGTTGTCTACGCCGTCATGTTCTACTCGCCGACCTGCGCACACTGCCACAAAGTCATGACCGAGGACTACCCTAAGATGCACGAGGAGTTCGGCGATCAGTTCGTGATCCTGTTCATCGACGCCAGCACGCCGACGGGCAACCAGCTCTTCAACGACGGCTGCGATGCCTACGACATCCCCTCGGAGGGCCGGGGCGTCCCCATGATGTTCCTGGGCGAGCACGTGCTGGTCGGCGACATCGATATTCCCGAAACCGCGCCTGTCCTGGTCCGTGAGGGACTGGAGGAGGGCGGCATCGGCTATCCGAATATTCCCGGCATCGGGCCGATCTTCGAGACGGCCTTCGCGTCGGCGACCCAACAGGCATTGGAGATTCAGCAGACGCAGGCTGCCCAACCCACGTCGTCTGAAGCCACCCCTGAGGCCCCCGCTGCCACCGAGGAAAATCCGGCCGTTGCAGAGGCTGGCGGCGGGCAGTCACCGTCCGGCACCGGGATGGATGCCCCCGGCGCGGACACATTCGTCAAACCTGCTCTATCCGAGCGCCTGGCCCACGATCCTATCGCCAATACGCTGGCGATTGGCGTCCTGCTGGGGCTGGTGGTCAGCGCGGGTGGCCTCACCGTGAACGGCTTCGGCAGCCTCGACGCGTCTGAGCAGGAGCCGCCGTCCTGGCTGTCCGGCGAGACCGTCTGGCGAATCTCGCTGCTGACGGCCCTGCTCGCACTGGGCCTGTCGATCACGTTGTTGTTTCAGCCGGCCGGTGGCCCGCTCGCCATGCCAATGGCGCTTGGTGCTATGCTGAGCCTGCTGGCCGCCGTCATCGGTATGCTGAACGCCCGCAGCGCGCCCAAGACACCCTCGCGCCGTGGCCGTCGCAGCCGCCGCAGCCGCCGCGTCAGGCGCGACACCGCTCTGCCCGCCTGGCTGCTGCCTGTGGTCGCGGTCGGCGGGCTGATGGTTGCCGTGTACCTCTCCTACGTCGAAATTCGCCAGGTTGAGGCGACCTGTGGCGCGGTCGGCGACTGCAACACCGTGCAGAGCAGCAAGTACGCCCGCCTGTTCGGTGTGCTTCCCATTGGAGTGCTGGGCATGATCGGCTACGTCGCCATCCTGCTCGCCTGGACGCTCAGCCACCTCGAAGACGACAGATTGGGCAACTTCGCCCATGTCGCCCTGCTGGGCATGACTCTGTTCGGCGTGGTCTTCTCGACCTACCTCACCTTCCTGGAGCCGTTCGTCATTGGCGCAACCTGCATCTGGTGCCTGACCTCGGCAGTTAACATGGCGCTGCTCTGGTGGTTGGAGGCACCGGCGGGCTGGCGTGCGCTGCGGAGTTTGACCGGGGGGTGAAGCGCCTGCGCCTGAAGCCCTACGCCGATCAGCGCGAATCCTGGCCCGACCGGGGCCGGGTGCTCCTTGCCCAGTACGACGACCAGACGGTCGTCGTCTACCAGGCCTATCCGCCCCCGATCGGGCACTACGCCGCGCGGCACGGGCACCTCGGCGGACCGGGCTTCAGCTTTGACCGCATGAGTTGGATCAAGCCCGGCTTCTTGTGGACGATGTACCGCTCCGGCTGGGCCGGTAAGCCCGGCCAGGAGGTCATCCTCGCCATCTGGCTTCAGCGCCCCGCCTTCGACGTCATCCTGAGTCAGGCCGTCCATTCACGCTACCTCCCCCAGGTCTACGGAAGCGAAGACGCCTGGAAGCGGGCGCTGCACGAGTCCGACGTGCGCCTCCAGTGGGACCCCGATCACCCGCCGCACGGCCCCAAGCTGCGCCGCCGCGCCATCCAGCTTGGCCTGGGCGGTGAAACGCTGCACCGCTACGCCCAGGAGTGGATTACCCACGTCGAGGACATCACCGCCCTCGTCCACGAACAGGCCCGGTTCCGCCGCGAGCCTGACTTCCTGCTCACGCCCGCCGAGCGCATCTACCCCGTCAAAGACCCGGCGGTGGCCCGTCGGCTGGGCCTCGACAAGAGCACGGTGTAAGACTCGGCCCGAACAGGCCGGCGGGCCGCTCATCCCGGATTGCGTATCCGGCGTTGTTGGACTTTAATAGTGGGGGGATATTGCGATGGACGACAACGCTCGCTTTTCGTTTTTTATTGCCAGCGCCTGTCTGCTGTTCCTCGCGGCCTGCGGGGGAATTATTGGGGGCGGCAAGACCACCGGCCAGATCCCTGCCGCGCCGCCGGTGCCTACCGTGACTCTGGCACCGACCAACCCCCCGCCCACACCGGCCCCGCCCACCGAGACCCCGGTCCCTGTGACCATCGAGGTTCCCACCGTCGAGGTGCCCACCTACGACCCGGTCGTTCTGGCGCTGATCGCCGCGCTCAACGAGTGGCGCATCAGCACCGGCCTGTGGCCCCTGCGCCCCAATAAGATGCTGGAGCAGATGGCCGTCGCCCAGGCCGAGTACGTGCTCTCGCTGCCGGAGATCCCTGACGGCGGCGAGATCCACACCGGCCCCGGCGGCGAAAATCCCCGCCAGCGCGCCGTCGAATACGGCTGGCCCTACTACGGCACGTCCGACCGTGTAGCCGTCACCGAGATCGCCTACGTGGGTGCCGGGGAGGACGCGGCGTTGCTGTTCTGGGAAAGCTCGTCCATTCACAGACAATCGGCGCTCAGCGCGGCCTACCGCGAGATCGGCGTGGCGGCCCTGCCGCACCCCTATGGCTTTCTGTATATTGCCGTGCTGGGTGCGCGCCCCAACGTCTTGCCCGTGCTGATCGACCCGGTCGAGAGCCAGCTTTATCTCTCGACCGAGCGCTACGAGTATGCCGCCACCGGCGGTGGGATTCAGGAGGTGGTGCAGGTACAGGTGCTCCCGTCGGCTGAGGGCCCGGTGGACGATGCGGCCTGGACGCCCTGGACGCTCACCCTCCCCGCCCCCGAAGGGCTTGGCGTGCCGTTCTACGTCGTCTATTCCGACGGCATCAACCAGGTGAACACCGAGGTGAACCCGGCTGTCGACGTGGCGTGGCTGCCTTCCAACCTGCCCTGAGACGCTGACCGGCTGACTGCTGACCGGCTGACCGCTGATAGCTGACAGGCTGATCACTGATGACTGTTAACGTTGATTTCACGTCCGCGCCCGGCCCCGAATGGCAGCGCCTTGTCCTGTCCGGCAGTGCCGTCGAGCACACCGGAGCAGGGTGGCGCTTCGTCAACCGGCCCACCCCCGCCGGGACATATACCGACGCCCAGGTTGACGACTACCAGGGCCTCAAGCGCCGCGCGTTCCGCTGGCGTCCGCCCCTCACGCTGACCGTGCGCGCCCGCTTCTCGCACCCCGTCGGCGAGCTGGTCGGCACGGCGGGCTTTGGCTTCTGGAACGACCCCTTCCTGATGACCGGTGCGCGCATGCCAGCCCTGCCGCGCGCCGTCTGGTTCTTCCACGCCTCGCCCCCCTCCGACATGCGGCTTGCCCTCGACATACCCGGTCACGGCTGGAAGGCGGCTACGATTGACGCCATCCGGCTGCCCTTCTTCCTGCTGGCCCCCACTGCGCCGCTCGCCGTCCCCCTGATGAACGTCCGCCCCCTCTACCGGGCGCTGTGGCCGGTCGCCCAGCGCGCCGTCGGCGTCTGCGAGGCGCCGATCGACGCGCCGCTGACCGGTTGGCACACCTACCGGCTGGAGTGGGGCGAGCGCTGCGCGCGCTTCACCGTCGATGATCACACCGTGCTCGCCTGCGACACGGCCCCGCGCGGCCCGCTCGGCTTCGTGATGTGGATCGACAACCAGGCCATGATCGCCACTCCCTGGGGCCGCTTCGGCTGGCGGGCGCTCGACGTGCCGCGCCGCCAGTGGATGGAGGTCGAGTGCCTGGAGATCGCCCCCAGCGCGTGAGCCGGCAATAAAAAAACCCGGCCTCCGCGAAGCCGGGGTATGGCGGTCGTTTCTAGATCGCCCTCAATCGGTGATCGTCCAGGTGTATTCCACCGTGACATCCGCGTCCCGTTGTTCGACGTTCGCTCCTCCGCACGACTCTACCCGCAGGTCGTAGACCCCCGGCGTGATGTCGGTCACCGTGAAGTCGGCCCCGCTGGGCACCGTCTGGTCACCCAACTGGTCGGGTCCCCAGTTGTCGCTGCCGGCAGGCGAGATGTACAGGTGGCACAATTCCACGCTGCTCCGGTTCTCCAGGATCAGTTTGGCCGTTTCGTCCCCCGTCCCCGTGATCGTCCACGTGTACCTGATCTGGATGTCGGCATCTAGCTGCTCGGCGCTCTGTCCCTCGCACGACTCGACCCGCAGATCGTACGTCCCCGGCGGGATGTCGGTTACCGTGTGGTCCTCCCCACTGGCGACCATATGGTCGCCGAGCTGGTCTTCACCCCATCCGGTGCTGGAGTCGGGCACGATGTACAGGTAGCAGATCGTCAGCCCGCTCCGGTTCTCCAGGACCAGTTCGGCTCCCGGCTGCTCGCCGAGGGTCCACGTAAAGTCCAGCGCGCCCAGCTTGACGCCGTCGTTGCGGGCCACAACGTCGCCATTGCAGTCCTCGGCCTTAATGTCGTATGCAGCCGGTGGGATGTCGGTGATGGTGAACGTGTCGCCCGGCGCGATCACGTTGCCCTCGCCCAGTTGCTCCGGCCCCCAGTCCCCGGTGTCGGCTGGCGAGATGTAGACGAAGCAGATCGGCTCTTCCGTGTAGTTGGCGATGTCCAGGCTGCCCCCCTCGACTTCGGGCTCCTCCGGCACCGGCGTCGGGGGCGGCGCTTCGGTCGGAACCGCGGTTGGCTCTTCCGTGCTGCCCAGGCACGCCAGCGACGCCAGTACCAGCATGACAACCACTACCCACACCAGGTTTCGATTACGCACAAACAACAGGTTACGCATGATTTTCCTCTCTCGCTTGAAATACATTAACGCACACCATCACAAATCAACTGGACAGCCTCGTGGGGGCTGGCAACCACTCCCCGCCCGGAGGGCCTTTTCCCCGGTTTTGCTCATTATAGTTGTCGCCCGGCGTCGTGCAACTGCAACGCAGGGGCACGGTAGTAAATCTGCGTAATCCGCGTAATCTGCGGCCTGAAACCCCTGATGACGAAAAGCGGCACGCCCGGAGACGTGCCGCCACTTTCCACTTTCAGCCGGGCAGCTCTCAGTCGTTGATCGTCCACGTGAACTCGGTCTCGATCTCCGCGTCTTGCTGCTCGGCGCTCTTCCCTTCGCACGACTCGGCCCGCAGGTCGTACGTCCCCGGCGGGATGTCGGTCAGCGTGAAGTCCTCCCCACTGGCTACCACCTTGTCCTCCCCAAGCTGATCAGGCCCCCACCCGTCGCTTGAGTCGGGCGTGATGTACAGGTAGCAGATCGCCAGGCTGGACCGGTTCTCCAGGATCAGTTTGGCCCCTTCGACCCCGCTGATGGCCCACGTGAAATCCCCCACCTCCAGCTCGACCCCGTACTTGCGTGACACGGTCTCGTGGTTGCAATCTTCGGCCTGTAGGTCGTAGGTGTCCGGCGGGATGCCGGTCAGCGTGAAGCTGCCGCCCGCTGCGATCACCCGGTTCTCGCCCAACTGCTCTTCGCCCCAGTCCTTGGCGTCGCTCGGCGCGATGTAGACGAAGCAGATCGCGTCATCCGAGTTGTTGACGATCTTCACGTTCACCCCGGTCGGCGCGACTTCGGTCGGCGTGCCGGGCGTCGGCGTGAGGTCGGTGCCGATCTGGTTCCCCAACCAGACCAGCCCGATGCACAGGCCGATCAACGCCACGATCCCCGCCACGAAGCCTAGCGCCATCGGGCGGCAGGCACGCTTCTTCTCCGGCACGGGCATGGGCACGACCTCCGGCGTGGGCGCAGGCGGCGCCGTTGCCGGAGGGGAGGGCGCTTTGACCTCCGGGGCGGGAGAGGGCTGCGGGGTGGACGGGACGGGCTGTGTCAGGCGGGGGGGCGCTTCGTCCGGCGCTTTGGCAGGCCACGCGATGGCTTCCGTCTTCGGCTCGCCGTAAACGGCTTCTTCCAGGTCGGCGGCCAGCACCCCGGCACTTGGGTGGCGCTCTGCCGGGTCTTTAGCCATCGCCTTGCGGATCACGTCCGATACCCCCGCCGGGAGTTCGGACCGTGCGTGCCGCACGTCGGGCACCGGGTCGGTGACGTGCGCCAGCATCACCCGGATTGGCGTCTCCCCCCGGTAAGGAAGCTCGCCGGTCAGCATCTGGTAAAGCGTCACGCCCAGCGCGTAGATGTCAACCGCCGGAGTGATGTCCTTTTGCTCGCCCATCTCCGGGGCCATGTAGCTCGGCGTCCCGATGATCGCGCTGCCGGTCAGTTCAGCCGTCGCCTCGCTGATCTTGGCGATGCCGAAGTCGGCCATGTAGGCGTTGCCTGCGCTGTCCAGCAGCACGTTGCTCGGCTTGAAGTCGCGGTGGATGACGCCGTTGTTGTGCGCGTGGTCGAGCGCCTCCGCCACCTGTTCCACGATGCGGACGGTGTCTTTGACCTCCATCGGCCCCTGGGCAATGCGTTCCGCCAGCGTCCCGCCGGGCATGTAGGCCATCGCGATGTAGGGGATTCCCTCAAGCTGGCCGTAGTCAAAGATGGGCAGCACGCGCGGGTGCTGGAGGCGGGCGATCACCTGGACTTCCCGCAGGAAGCGTTCCAGGAACGTGGAATTGTGTAGCAGGTGAGGGGGCATGATCTTGAGCGCGACCTCGCGCCCGATGGACGTTTGCTCGGCGCGGTAGACGGTCGCCATGCCGCCGCGTCCCAGCATCTCGACGATCTTGTACGGGCCGAACGTGCGTCCGGTCAGGTCACCCGAAGCAAGGTCTTTGATGTTCTCGTCTGGCATGTTGGCAATCTCTCTTGTTCACCCAGGGCAGGCATCCCTGCTGCGTAGTTCGATAAGCCTAGTTTGCATTACTCCGTCCCCCCGCGCAAGTGCCTCTGCAAGAAGGGACGTCCTCACAAGCGCCCCATCAATCCGTGAGCAACCCCCGCAGCACACCCCGGCCAGGATGGATTGGGCCGTCTGGCTGCTCCCCTCCCCCCAGCGCCGGCAGGCGCGGAATGTGGGGGAGGGGCCGGGGGTGGGGGGCAAACAATGATCGGATCAATCCGTGAAATCCGTGGTTGAACCCCACCTCAACCATCCTCCGGCTCATCCTCACCGCCCAACGCATCCAGCGCAGCCGAGAGCCGGTCGGTCGTGGTGCGCCGCCGCGCACGCCGCGATGGGATCTGCTGGCTGACCCCTGCCACTGCCTCGGCCACTTTGCCCGCCGTCTCGTAGCGATCCGCCGCTTGCTTTGCCATCGCCCGGTTGATCACGACCGCGATGCCCGGCGGCAGGTCAGGCTTGAGTTTCAGGATGTCGGGCACCGGGTCCATGACGTGCTTCATGATCAGCCGGGGGATCGTGTCGGCGTGGAAGGGCCGCTCCCCGGCCAGCATCTCGAACAGCACCACGCCCAGCGAGTAGATGTCGCAGTGGTGGGTGATCGCCTCGTCGCCGTAGGCCTGCTCCGGGCTGATGTACGCGTAGCTCCCGACGATGCTCGTTCCGGTCAGGTCGGCCCGGTCGCCCGCCATCTTGACGATCCCGAAGTCGCCCAGGAAGGTGTTGCCGTTCTGGTCGAGCAGGATGTTGGCCGGTTTGATGTCGCGGTGGATAATGCCGCGCGCGTGCGCCTCGTCGAGCGCCGCGCAGATGCGCTTCAGGATCGCCGCCGCCTCGGAGACCGAGACCGGCCCCGATTCGTGCAGCCGCTTTTCGAGCGTCCCGCCCGGCATGTGGCGCATCACGATGTACGGCTGCTGCTCGTGCTCGCCGAAGTCATAGACCGGCACGATGTAGGGGTGCTCCAGCGCGGCGATGGCTTCGGCTTCGCGCCGGAAGCGCATCAGGAATTCCGGCTCTGCGATCAGCGTGCCGGAGAGGATCTTGACCGCCACCTGGCGCTTCATGTAAGGGTCACGGGCCAGGTAAACGATTGCCATGCCGCCCCGCCCCAGTTCGCCCTCAACCTGGTAGCGACCGATTGTCTGCATACCCATCCAAATAAATCTCCTGATTTACTCAAAGCGGCGTTCAGAGGTGCGCCGGGCCGCCTACTCGTCCTCGATGGTGTCGTACAGCGCCGAGATGTCGTCTGCCGTCAGGCGGCGGCGGGCCCGCTTCGAAAGCCGCTTCGGTGTCAGCATTGTCACCGCCTCGGCCATCTCCCCGGCGGTCTGGTAGCGGTCATCTGGCTGCTTCGCCATCGCCCGCCGGATCACCCCCTCGAAGCCGGGGGGCAGGTCGGCCCTGGCCTCCAGGATGTTAGGCACCGGTTCCATGACGTGCTTCATCATCATCCTGGTCGCCTGGTCGGCCTGGTAGGGTGTTCTACCGGTCAGCATCTGGAAGAGCGTCACGCCCAGCGCGTAGATGTCCGCCCGCCCGTCAACCGCCTCGTCGCCGTGCACCTGCTCCGGGCTCATGTAAGCCGGTGTCCCCGCGATGGTGCCGCCGGATGTCAGACCGTCGCCGGTGACGATGCGCACGATGCCGAAGTCGCTCAGGAACGGATCACCGCGCCGGTCGAACAGGACGTTCTCCGGCTTGAGGTCGCGGTGGATGATGCCTGCCCGGTGCGCCGCGTCGACGGCCACCGCGATCCGCTCCACGATCTGCGCTGCCTCGTTGGTGGGTAGCGGGCCGCTCCGCAGCCGCACTGCCAGCGAACCGCCGGGCATGTAGCGCATCACGATGTACGGCTGTGCGCCGTGCTCGCCGAAATCGTAGACCGGCACGATGTAGGGGTGCTCCAGCCTGGCGATCACCTCCGCCTCGCGCCCGAAGCGTCCCCGGAATTCGGGATCGGTCGACAGACTGCGGGTCAGCACCTTGACCGCCACCTGGCGCTTCATAGCCGGGTCCAACGCTAGGTAGACGGCTGCCATCGCGCCGTGCCCCAGCTCTTCCTGTACGAGGTAACGCCCGATTTTCTGACCAAGCATGCTGCCCTTCGCTTTCTCCCTGCGCGGGAGTTCGCCGCCGTGCTACCCGGCTTAGTTTGCCCCACTCTGCCGTCCGGTGCAAGTTGGCGGTCAAAATCCGCTATAATTGCAACAACCCCATCATTCAACCGTTTTCAGGAAGGAAGGCACGATGATCAGCCGGATCTGGCATGGCTGGACGAGCCGCGAAAATGCAGACGCCTATCAGGAGTTGCTGCGCACCGAGATATTTGTCGGCATCGCAAACCGGTCAATCGAAGGCTATCAGGGGATACACCTCCTCCGCCGTGATGCCGGTGACGAGGTGGAGTTTGTGACGATCATGTGGTTCGACTCGCTCGACGCCGTGAAAGCCTTCGCAGGCGAGGATTACGAAGTCGCCGTCGTTCCCCCCGAAGCGCGGCGGCTCTTATCAAGGTTCGACGGCCGCTCGGCCCACTATCAGGTTATTGAAGGCCCTGTGCCATAGGGCCGGGGTTTAATGGGGAACATGTGGCTCCCATCGTTCCTGTAATAAGTGATCGGAACCGGCCTCGTGCTGGTTTGTTTGGGATTTATCACCCGGCATACCTGGGAAAGGAGCTACCACGATGGCAGACAGTGTGGACACGCGGGGGGCACCCAACAGACTTTTGTCGATTTCTTTAGCTCGCCCGGTTCTCGTGATGCTTGCACTTTTCTTCATAGCAGTGCTGATTAAGATTCTGGACACGTTCATCCTGCGCCTGGACGAATTGCTGGGAGAGGCCATCCTCACTAAATCATTGGGTTTTGTGCTGGTGGCGGTCTACGTATGGGCGTGTGGTAGACGGCTCCGCGACGTTGGCTTTCGTCGGCGGGCAGCAGGTCAATCCCTCCTGATCGCCGGGGTGTGTTTTAGCGGCCTGTTTGTGATTGCCTATGCGGCTCCGCTGGTTGCCCTGCTGGCAGGCGGACAGAAAGCCGGTCTGGCCCTGTCGGCAGTCGACCCCAAGTCCGGCATGGAAGGCGGCCTGCTGTTTGCGTTGTGGCTCGTCGGGTGCAATCTTGTCAACTCGGCGATGGAAGAAGGGCTTTTCCGCGGCGCGATGCTGCGGCACTTTCGCATACGGCATTCGGTCTGGAAAGCGATCCTGCTCCAGGCGCTGTTATTCGCGCTGTGGCACCTGAACTGGCCTGTCAAGAACTTGCTCAGCGGCAGAGCCAGCCTGGGGGAGGCCGCTTTTGAAGCCTTCAGCCTGCTGCTGGCGACCGGGATTGCCGGGGTCGTCTGTGGCTACCTGTATCACAAGACCGGTAACCTGTGGGGACCTTTCCTGGCCCACTTCATTAATAACTCCATCATGAACGTGTTGTTTATCCGCACCGCCGAGGGGCTGCAAGCTGGAACTGATTTCATCCCGTTCGTTGTCGTCCTGTTAGTCGGTAACCTGGCGCTGATTCCGGTGATCGGCTGGTGGGCGAAGCGGCTTAAGCTGCCGGAGGTTGAACCCTGGGGCAGTTTTGAGGAGAGCGGGAAAATGGCGCCCGCGAGCGGGTAATGACTGGCTGATGGGTTAGATTCGGCGGACGGTTGGGGTGTATCGTCTGGTAGAGGAAGTCTGACCGGGCCAATTCGACCTCGCCCCAACCACGCCACCCGCCAGGAAAACGTCCCGGCAGGATCGCCGTCCTGCCGGGACTCGCGTGGGGTTGCGCCGTGCGGCGCACCGGCTCACGTTGGTGGTAGTGTCAGAACAGGCCCGTACCCTGTCCCCCTCACGACCACCCTAGTAAAATAGTACCCGGTGGGCTGTGATGTTGACCGTCTCGCCTGCGACGACGGTCACAAACCACTCCTGCACTCCACCTATCCAGAGCCACTCTGGCCCTCCGACAACAGCCACGTGATGCTCGCCGGGGTCAATGGCATATATGACGGTTCCACCCGGCGGGACCCCCTCGACGGGGACGCCGTCGATATAGGGCTGGCAGTAGAAATTGATGCCGGGGTACCAGTTCTCGACCTCGCACGTGATGGCGATGAAGCCCTTCAGGTATACCTTGGTCAGCGGCACGGTGACCGTGTACTCTTTGTCGGCGGCGGCGTAGACGTACTTGGCCGTCCCCTCCCAGTAGTAGATCCCGGCTGCCGCCGGGTCGACCACGTTCCGCGCCTCGATCTTGTAGTTCTTGTTGGGCGCCACCCACATGTCGAAGGCCGACACCTGCTGCACGAGCAGCTCGTCATTCACGTAGAAGTCGGCCACCACCCCCGGCTGGTCGAGGTTCACGATCACATGTGCACTCTTGGTGTACCTGGGGTTGACCGTCACCGTGCGCCCGGCGGTGATCGTGACCGTCTGCTCGTGGACCGCCGGGTCCCACAGGAACGCGTGCTCGCCGACCAGCTCGACCCTGACCGCGTGCTGGCCTTTTTGCAGCGTGTAGGTCACCTCGCTGCCCGGCGGGAGGTCGCCCTCCTGCACCACCTCGTCAATCGTCACCCGGCACCCGACGATGTCCGTCGGCTGCACGCTCGGCAGGTTGCACTGCACCTTCAAAAAGCCCTGCAGGAACTCCTTTTGCAGCTTGAAGGTAACCGTGCGCTCCTGCCCCGGCGAGAGGTACTGGGTGCTTGTCGCGTCGCGCCAGCGGTACACTTCGCCCGCCAACGGGTCGGTGATGTTCTTCGCCTCGACCTTATAGCTCTTATACGGTGCCACCCACTGCTCGAAGGTCGGCACCTGCTCGGCCACCAGTTCACCGTTGATGTAGAAGTCGGCGAGCACGTCCGGCTGGTCGAGCACCAGGATCAGGTGGGCGCGCTTGTCGAAGCGTGGCCGCATGTAGCTCGTGCGCCCGGCGGTGATGCTGACCACCTCGCTGTGGCTGGCCGGGTCCCACAGCATCGCCATCTCCCCCACCAGGTTGACGGCCACCGTGTGGTCGCCGGGGTCGAGGATGTAGTCAGCCTTCGTGCCCGGCAGCAGGACCTCTTCCTGTGGCACCTCGTCGATCACGACCTGGCACGCCACGCTGTCCCCTTCGGCCACGTTGCGAATGTCGCACGTCAGGTTGAGGGTTCCCCGGATGTAACTCTTCTGCGGGTAGACGGTGATCTTCGAGATCTGTCCCTCAAGCGGGTACACGTTGGTCGAGGTGTCGGCGTAGACGAACAGCACCCCGAACTGCTCTTCGGTGCTCTGGATGTTGCGCACGTCGATGGTATGCGATTGGTTCGGCGTCAGGATCAGCCGTCCGGGGTTCTGCTGCTGGGCCAGCAGCGTTTCACCCAGGTAGAAGTCGGCCGTCATCGTTTCCGATGAGAGCGCGATCTCGGCGCAGCCAACCGGGCTTCCATCCGGCGAGACGCACCAGTTCTCGCCCTCACCCTCCTGCTGCATGATTGAGGCTGTGATCAGGAGTGGCAGCAGTAGCAGGCCCGCCAGAACAACTTTGCGGAAACGCTTGCTGTTCATACTGTATCCTTAATAAACTGACGACGGAAGTAAAATGAAAGGGTAAGGTCCCCCTTACCGGCATTATAAGTGCAAATGCGATCAGGGGTCAACTCCCCAACCTTAAAACAACCGGGCAGGCGCCTGGATGCAACGCTGCCAACCCCCGGTGCAATCTGTAGCCGATCCTGCGAATTGTGCCCGACCGCCCATCCGCGCTATCATTGCCCCTGGAAAGGTTAAGGACTCATGGACAATGATACCCATCGTGTGATAACGACCGCTCTGCTCCTGGCCCTCGGCCTGTTCGTCGTGGCGTGCAATCCCACCGACGCCACCCCCGACATCGCGGCCACCAATGCCGCTGCCACGCAGATCGTCGCCCAGCGCCTGCCCACCCTCGAAGCGCAGATGACGCTCTTCGGCGGTGAGGGCGCTGCCGACGTGTCCCCACCGGCCCTGGATGTCACCGCCGCCATTGCCACCGCCAACGCCGAGGCGGGCGGCGGCCTGGAAGCGACTTCTCAGGCGGCCATGACCCAGGCGGGTGTGATCACGCCGGAGGTTGTCCCCACCCAACCGGCTGTCACCGGCGGCGAGGGTGACCCGCGCATCATTCCCACCGGGAGCGGCGTGTTTGACGGGGGGGACGAGCACGATACCGTCCTCGTCGAGCACATCACCTCCGGCCAGACCGTCACCGGCGAGCTGCTCAAGGCGTTTGACGCGCACAACTGGCTCTTTGACGGGACCGCCGGGCAGACCGCCACCATTCGCGTTGAACCCATCGGGCAGACCGACCCCGTCCTGATGCTGCTCGACCCGACCGGCCTGGTGCTGACCGCTGCCACCGGTGTGGACACGGGCGCTGACGGCTATGCTGAGGTGTTCACCGCCACGCTGGCCGCCACCGGGACGTACACCGTTCGCATTAAGGGCTGGAAGACCGGGCAGTACACGCTGACGCTGACGGTGGAGTAGATCCGGGAGGGGAGAGCGGGCGCCGGTTATTCGGTTGGCGACATGCAGACCACAACCGAATACGTGCCTGCCTCCGCGCCCGCTTTGCGGTATACTCGCCCGGCAAACCGTCACACGAGGTGGAACGCATGCCAGCCGCATCACGCCGCGCCGTCCTCAAATCCATCGCCCTGCTCGGCCTGGGCACGTTGGTCGGGGGTAGAAATCTGCCCCGCCTCCACGCCCAGGACGATCTCCCACCACTGCCCCCACGCTGGCAGGGCCAGCCGTTGGGCCGCATCTCCAGCGCCTACATGAACGCCCGCACCGAGCCCACCACCGATGCCGGAGTGGTCAAGGAGATGCGCCAGGACGACATCGTGCGGGTGCGGCGGGTGGTGCAGGGCCAGACGGTCTACCTGCACAACGATTGGTGGCTGGAAACCGAAAGCGGCTACCTCTACTCCTCCTACGTCCAGCCGATGTGGTATCACCTGCCCAACCCCCCGCGCGCCGACCTGGGCGAAGGGCGCTGGGCGGAGGTCACCGTGCCCTTCACCGACGCCTACTGGGACCCCGACCCCACCGGCGGGGAGGATCGCTTCGTCGACCGGCTGTACTACGGGAGCATTTTCCGCGTCACCAGGCTGGTGGAAGGGACCGACGGGCGCTCGTGGTACAAGGTGCAGGAGCTGTACCAGTCGTACTACATGCGGGCCACACACCTGCGCCTGATCCCCGACGCCGACCTGTCCCCCCTCTCGCCGGACGTTGACCCGCGCGACAAGCGCATCGAGGTGGATCTGGCCCAGCAGCTACTGGTCGCCTACGAGCGGGATACGCCGGTCTTCGCGCACCTGGTTTCAAGCGGGCTGCCCGACCACGCCACACCGGACGGCGTCCACTACGTGCACGACAAGCGCATCAGCGACCGGATGGTGGGCGGGACGGCGGCCTCGGAGGAGGACGCGGATCTCTACAACCTGGCCGGGGTGCCGTTCGTGTGCTACTTCACCGATGGGTGGGTGGGGACGCACGGGACGTTCTGGCACAACGACTACGGCATCCCGCGCAGTCACGGGTGCGTCAACCTGCCGACGTACGCCGCACGCTGGGTCTGGCGCTGGACGACGCCCTACGCCGACCTGAGCAAATTCTACGACCGGCCTGCGACCCGGCTGGAGGGGACGCAGATCAGCGTATATTAGGGGGGATGCGGCGGGGCGACTCGAGTGGCTCGGCCAGGGGGATGGTCAGGGTGAAGGTGCTGCCCTGGTCTTTGCCGGGGCTTTCGGCCCAGATGCGCCCGCCGTGCCGCTCGATAACCGCCTGAGTGATGGCCAATCCCAGCCCCAGCCCGCCGTGGCTGCGCGTCATGGGGTCCTCGACCTGGTAGAACTGCTTGAAGATGGCCTCCTGCTGGTCGGGGGGCAGACCGACGCCGGTATCGCGCACGCTGATCCGGGCCTCGGTGGGATGCTCCTCGACGGTGATGAAGATCTGCCCGCCGCGCGG
Source organism: uncultured Anaerolineae bacterium (assembly GCA_964603985.1). Taxonomy (GTDB): domain Bacteria; phylum Chloroflexota; class Anaerolineae; order Aggregatilineales; family UBA3940; genus CAZRXG01. The sequence continues at coordinate 98,551 of CAZRXG010000011.1, forward strand.
CGTGAACTTGACGGCGTTGTTGAGCACGTTGGACAGGGCCAAGGCCATGAGGCGCGCGTCGGCCAGCACCGCGATCTCGTAGTCGGGCATCTCCAGCGACACAAGCTCTTCGCGCTCCTGGGCCAGCGGCAGCACGTCGGTGTAGGCGACGCGGACGATGTCGCCGACCGGGACGGCCCGGATATCCAGCTCGCTCTCGTTGATCTGGACGTACTGGAGATTTTCCATCGACTCGATCAGGGCGCGCATGTGCAGGGCGCTGCCGAGCACGGCGTCGGCGTGTTGGCCCACCTGGCCCTCCGCGTCCTCTTTCAGGAACGAGGCATATCCCAGAATGACGCCCAGCGGCGTGCGAAGCTCGTGGGAGGCGACGGCGATGAAGTCGCTTTTGAGCTTGTCGAGCTTGCTCAGGTCGTCGTAGGCTTTTTGCAGCGCGGTGACAAGCTGCGCGTTCTCGATGGCGACGGCGGCCTGGGACGCCAGGATGGTGATGTGACGCACGTCCCCGTCGTCGAAGGCTCCCTCGCGCTTGTTGAGCACCTCCAGCACGCCGATCAGCCGGTCTTTGAAGCGCATCGGTACGCCGAGGAGCGAGCGTGTCTGGAAGGAGACCTTCTCATCCACGCCCTGGAAGTGACGCGGGTCGCGGGCTACGTCGTCGATCACGAGGGCGCGGTCCTCGGAGATGATGGTGCCCGCAATGCTGCCCTCGCGGGGGACGACGATCCCGGCCAGCTCTTCGGCATCGGAGCCGATTGAGGCTTCGAAGCGTAGCTCCTGGGTGCGTGGGTCGACCAGCAGGATGGAGGCGGCCTCCGTGTCGGTGATCTCGGTGGCGGCCTGCATGATGAAGGTCAGCAGGGGTTTGAGCGCCAGCGTCGAGTTCATCACGCGGCTGACTTCGACAAGCTGGCCGAGAACATCGATCTTACGCTGCAGGGCCTGAACTTCGGCTCTGCCGGTGCCGACTTGCTCTGACACGACCCTACCCTCACATTCCCGATGCCGGGATCCCCGATGGTCTGACTCCAATTATAGTCATTGTTGTTTTTTTTGCTGCGGTACTCTGGTGGGAGGTGACGCTGCCGGAAGAACGCTTCCGGGTCAGGGCAGGAGCGTTTCGGGCGTCTTCGATGGGCATCTTCGATGCTGCCGATTGCCTCAACCGGGTTGAGAAGGGGGACGCTCACACACCACCCGAAAGCCGTTGTAGCTGGCGCGGTCACGCGGGCCGAGCCCGCTGCGGAGGTCCGTACGAGCGAGGCTCTGATCGTAGCCCCACGCCCCTCCACGCAACACCCGGGGAGCGTCGCAGGTTGTGTCTATCCGCCTCGGTTTGTCATATTCGTTCAGGCACCATTCCCATACATTGCCGGACATATCAAGAACATCATAGGGCGACGCGCCATTCGGGTAGCTGCCCACCGGAGTAGTCTTTCTCAGGTAAACGCCGCCTTTGACGCCGCTGGTTTTCTCGTTGATATTGGCTAACCCTGGATGTACTCCGGCCCCCAGGGGTACGCCTGGCCATCCGGCCCCTGCGCTGCCCACTGCCATTCCCATTCGGTTGGCAAGCGCACTTCGTAGCCCACTTTGCTGCTCGACCACCGGCAGAAGGCCACCGCGTCATACCAGCTAACATTCTCGCGTGGCAGGTTCTCTGCATGGGTGAAGCGTTGACTACCTGGCTGAGATTCACGATCTGCCAATCCCTGCCACCATTCGTCATTGTGGAAGCCATCTTCTGCGTCGATAAAAACCTGGAACTGTTCATAGGTAGCCGGGTATTTCGCCATAGAGAGGGGTTGCACGTCGAAAGATTGGCCCTCAATTTCCACTCGCCCCGCCGGTATCTCACACCATTCAAAGGGAGCGGGAAGAAGGTCGAGAATATTGACCATGGCCGACGCGTCCTCCATCTCTTCGATAGGCGGCGCAGCGACCCCGGCTGTCACCGACCGGGGCGGTTCGATGGGCTGACCAGAATAGGTAATGCTTCCCCCCGCCACATTAAGCGACCCGCTCACGCTGCCATGTACTGTCACGTTGATTGTCGTGCTGGGCAGGGTTGGCTGTGGGGGATGGGCAGGCTGTTCTTCATGCAGCCTGGACAGGATGCGAAGCAGGGTAGCGTGATACTCGTCATTAATGCCGGGAACCTGCTGGAACTGTGTCCAGAACAGCGGTGGCTTGCAGGGCTGGTAGTCAACAGGAACAATGCATATCTTCCCCCGTTTTTCCAGCGTAAGCGCGGCGTTAAACTCGAACTTGACCCACTTGGATTTCACGGCTGCAGGACTTTGCAGCAGCAGGAAATGGGTTGATGTTGTGAGGCCGCGCTCGATGGCTGCGACCCACTCTTCGCCATCGAGAATGCTCTCCGGCGCTTTCCAGACCGGCACACCCGCCGCGCGGAGATCGTCGGCCAGGCGTTGGGCAAACCTGGCATCTACGGTGCTGTGGCTGAGGAAAACCTGTGTCATGGCCCGCCCTGACGAAGAACGACTGTAAAGGGAGATGTCTCAGCCCCCATTATACAGGACATTTGCTGGAACCTATAGGGGATATCTCCACGCGATTTGACACTTCCAATACGGGCGAGCTTATTGACGCTCCCCCCGGATCGGGCTATGCTTAAAACGTAGCTAATTCCTCATCGCGGGGGTGGAACGGTCCTGGTGGGCCGCGCGGTCTTCAAAACCGTAGGGGGGGTTGCGGAGCAAGCCCCGGTGGGTTCGACTCCCATCCATCCCCGCCTCATCTCTCGGCGCAGTGCGTGCATTCATGGTTGAGGGGGCCGAGTCACCATGTGTTCTGAACCAACTAACCGCAGCCCTGCCACCGGGCATGAGCAAACTGAAGATGCCATGCACCGTCTGTACCATCAGGCCCGGCTTGAGAAACAGTATTTTGAAACGCTGGTCATGAAGAACCCGGCTGCCATCATCGCCGTGGGTCTCAGTGAGAATGTTCTCTCGTGGAATCCGGCAGCAGAGAAGCTGTTCGGTTACACACAGGCCGAGGCAGTTGGACAGAACATTGACGAACTGATTACAACCGAAGAGATCCGTGCGGAGGCCGTTGCTTATTCGCGGCAGGCCGTTGAGGGCGAGCCGGTTCATGCCATCACCCGTCGCAAGCGGAAGGATGGAACACTGGTAGAAGTTGAGGTGTTCGCGCTGCCCGTGACGGTGGAGGGCACCGAGATTGCCGCTTTTGCAATTTATCACGACATCACCGAGCTGCAACAGGCTCGCCAGGAAGCGGAGGCCGCTAACCGGGCCAAGAGCGCGTTCCTGGCGATGATGAGCCATGAGATTCGTACCCCGATGAACGGCATCATTGGCATGACCAGCTTGCTGCTTGATACCACGCTGACCCCCGAACAGTGCGAATATGCCGAAACCATCCGCGCCAGCAGCGAAGCCCTGCTGACTATCATTAACGACATCCTTGATTTTTCCAAAATTGAAGCGGGGAAGATGGAGCTGGAAAACCAGCCCTTCGACCTGCGCGAGTGTATTGAGGGCACGCTCGACCTGGTGGTAGCCCAGGCGCGTGAAAAGCGTCTCGAGCTGGCCTGCCTGATCGCTCCTGAGGTTCCCGCAGTGCTGATGGGTGATGTCACCCGGCTGCGCCAGATTCTGCTCAACCTGCTCAGCAATGCCTTAAAGTTCACCGAGCGGGGCGAAGTCGTGGTGTCGGTGGATGTCGAGGCTGAAGTGGAGAGCGCGGGGCGCGGGGAGGGCGTGCACATCCACAGGCTCCACTTCCGGGTGCGGGACACCGGCATTGGTATCCCTGCTGACCGGATAGGGCGGCTCTTCCGCTCCTTCAGCCAGGTGGATGCTTCTACTGCGCGCCGGTATGGGGGCACCGGGCTGGGCCTGGCGATCAGCAGGCGGTTGGCCGAGATGATGGGCGGCACGATGTGGGTCGAAAGCATGGTGGGGGAAGGAAGTGTGTTTCACTTCACGATACAGGCGGAAGCCGCGCCCGCTCACACGCGCATGTATCTGCACAGCGACCAGCCTCACCTGCGCGGACGGCGCGTGCTCATCGTGGACGATAATGCCACGAACCGGCGCGTCCTGGTCGCTCAGACGCGCTCGTGGAGCATGATCCCGCGTGAGACGGCCTTTCCCCAGGAAGCACTGGAGTGGATCGGGCGCGGTGACCTGTTTGACCTGGTGCTGCTGGATATGCAGATGCCGGACATGGATGGCCTGACACTGGCAGCCGAAATACGGCTCCATCGGGACGCCGACGCGCTGCCGTTGGTCATGCTCAGCTCGTTGGGGCGCAGGGAAGCCGGTGCGGATGCCGTTGACTTCGCGGCATACCTCACAAAACCTATCAAGCAGTCTGTGTTGTATAATACGATGGTCGAAGTCCTGGCAGGGCTTCCTGCTCCAGATGGGATGTCAGACCGGCCCGCAGAACCGCAGTTTGACGTCCATATGGCCGAGCGTTTACCGCTGCGGATTCTGCTCGCGGAGGACCATGCAATCAATCAGAAGCTGGCACTCCAGATGCTCCGTAAGATGGGCTATCGGGCTGACGTGGCAGGCAACGGCCTCGAGGCTTTAGAGGCGCTCGAACGGCAGCCCTACGATGTCATCTTGATGGACGTACAGATGCCGGAGATGGACGGACTGGAAGCCACACGCCAGATTCATCAGAAGTGGGGCCGGGATCGTCCCCATATTATCGCGATGACCGCCAATGCCATGCAGGGGGACCGAGAGGAATGCCTGGCGGCAGGCATGGATGACTATGTGAGCAAGCCCGTCCTGATCCAGGATCTGCAGATGGCGCTTGAACGTTGGGGGCAAAAGGAACCGGCTTCTTTGCCAGCCGAGATCGCTCAGGATGCGGCTCCGGTGACGATTGACTGGGCGGTGTTAGATGGGTTGCACGCGCTTCAGGTGGAGGGTGAGCCGGATTTCGTACAGGAAACCATAGCCATGTACCTGGATGACACCCCCTCGCTGATTGAGGCCATACGGGAGGCGATCACCCAGGGGCAGGCCGATGAATTGAGGCATGCCGCTCACACGCTCAAAGGCAACAGTAACAGCCTCGGTGCCCGGCGAATGGGCGCGTTGAGTCTCAGCCTCGAAAAGCTCGGTCGCAGTGGTGACGTGGAGAGAGCGAAACCGCTGTTGGCGGAACTGGAGCGTGAGTTCGAGCACGTGCGGCGGGCGCTTCAATCCTGGAAGCTGCGCTCTCCATCGCACAATTCAGAGGGATGACACGGTGACAGGCTCGCCTTTGGTTCTCGTCGTGGACGACAGTCCCATCCAGCGCAAGATATACTCCGCCGCTCTGGAGTCGGAGGGGTACGAGGTCATCTGTGCCGAGAACGGGCGTGAGGGTGTGGAGATGGCCTTGCAGCATTCGCCCGCCCTGATCTTGATGGACATCGGTATGCCGGAGATGGATGGTCTGGCCGCCGTGCGGGAGATCCGCCGCCATTCTGAGATGGCAGAGCTCCCCGTGCTGGCGATAACGGCGATCAGCGAGCCTGAGGAGCTGGAAGCGGCCTATCAGGCAGGGTACACCGACGTTGTAGATAAGAGTTCCGACCGGGAGACGCTTTTGAGCGCAGTGCGCCGGTGGCTGTCCGGCTGACAGGAGATCGGGGGGGCGGGGGATATGAGAATGACAGATCCGCAGGATGAGGCTGTGTTCAAGGGGAAGCACATTCTGGTAGTTGACGATGCAGAGACAAGCCGCACCTACCTGCGGAATGTCCTTACCTCACAGGGCGCTTTTGTGGACGGTGCTGCCACGGGCCAGGAAGGGTTGGTCATGTGTGCCCAACAGCCGTATGACCTGATCTTGCTGGATCTGCTGCTGCCGGATGTGGATGGCGTTGAGGTGCTCAAGACAATCCGTGCCATCAACATCACAAGCACAGTCGTGATGGTCACTGGTTATGGAGGCATCCGCTCGGCCATCGCCGCCATGCAATTGGGCGCGGATGGTTACATCGAGAAGCAGGATATCACCTCAACGGTCAGAGACCACGTCGAGTTTCTGTACGCGCTTGAGCAGGCCATGGATCACCGGGCGGGCGTTGTGGCACAGGAGCAACTGAATAAGGTTCGTGTGGATTTCTATTCAATGATTACCCACGACCTGCGTGGCCCAAGCGCGGTCATACTGACAAGCGTGGAGATGTTGGCCGGTGAAAAGGTCGAGACTCTTACACCTTCCCAGCGTGACCTGATAAGCATCATTGACATGGCCGCTCACCAGTTGCTCGCCCTGATTAACGACTATCTGGATTTTGCCCAGATTGAGGCGGGCTATCTACGCCTCAATCGGGAGAAGGTCGATCTGTGTGAGGTAGCGGGGCCAAGTATCCAATTCGCCCAGGTACAGGCTCGCGCCAAGCGACAGACTTTCACGGTTGACCTACCCGCCACCCCCGTCGTGGCCTGGTGTGACGCTGCAAGGCTGAAGCAGGTGCTGGATAACCTGCTCTCGAATGCCGTCAAGTATACACCCCAAAAAGGCCAGATTGCGCTGCAAGTGCACGTCGAGGGCGAACAGGCGGTGTTCCGGGTGAGCGACACGGGGGGAGGCATCCCGCCCGACCTTCTTGCCTCACTTTTTACCAAGTATCACCGGCTGCCGGATGAGGCTGCGCGTGGTGTTGAAGGCTCTGGGCTTGGACTGCTTATTGCCAAGGAAATCGTTGAGGCACATGGCGGGAGCATTTACGCCGAATCGGAAGGTGTTTCAGGTAAAGGGAGCACATTTGTATTCCATGTTCCTTTGGGCAAGATCGGAGGGGATGCCGATCAGGTCGGCGGCCGTGCCTCAGACGGTTCATCCACCCTGCCAGAGGTGGCGGAATCATCCGGCGTGCAGGATGCCGAGTTGTATCGCGCGTTCCTGGAGGAATCGCGGCAGCATGTCGGGGATTTGCGTGACGCTCTACACCGGTTACATGGTGCGCCGAGGGATCGGCGGATGATTGTGGCCGCCCAGCGCGTCACGCACACGCTCAAAGGAAATGCCGCTGCCATGCAGGCCACTACCGTGCATGATCTGGCCGCCCAGATGGATGAAGTTCTCCGGCAGGCCAAGAAGGGTGAGACGGCTCTGACCCCGGAACAGGTGACGAGCCTTGAGCAGATGCTCGACCAGATCGAGCTTGAGCTGGTCGTTCAATAGCATATAGCATATGGCTTATGGCGTATAGCTTATAGCGGATGGCTGACCGGCGGATGGCTGACTGGCTGATAGCTGATCGCTTATGGCCCATAGCATATTGCTCTGCTAATGAGAGTGTTTTGGTTCGAGATAGCACCCGTCCATCCCCGCCTTTTTGTTTTCCTTACCGGAATCGACCGGTAGCATTGGCAAAGACCAAGTAACAGGGAGACTGGCGAAATGAGAACCCGTGCAACGGGGATACTGACACTGGCTACGATGATCACGACCGCGATCTGGGCAGCCATCATGGTCATAGACGGGGCAACGGCTGAACCCATCGCCACCCTGGCCGAGAAGATCGACTCGTTGGGGAAGCCGGGTTTCCTGTTTTACTTCAACTACGTCAACGCGACGCTGATCACGATTTTGTGCACGATGTTGTTCACCGCCTTCTACCTGTACTGCCGCGAGGACGAGCGCTTCTGGTCGACGATTGCGGCGGTGTTCATCCCGATCTACGGGCTGGGCAACCTGGTGGCGTATCTGTCGCAGGTGTTCGTCGTGCCGCGTTTGCTGGCGCTGCACCGGGTGGCCGAGACCGCGTCGACGGCGGAGGTGCTGCTGGGGCTGACGCTGCACACCTGGCCGGGGTCAGCCGTCGAGGCGCTGAACGGGCTGTCATACGCGGTTCTCGGCATCCCGTCGATCATCCTGGGCGTGATCATGTACCGCAAGGCGAAGGGGTTGCGGGTTGGCAGCGTGCTTCTGGCACTCAGCGGCGTGCTGTCGATGATCGCGCTCGTCGGTGTGGGCCTGGGGAGCGCCGTGCTGGCCAGCGCGTCACCTCTCGGCGGGTTCATCTTCCTGGTCACCCTGATGTTCTTCCTGCGCCAGCCGGTGGGGGAGGTGGACTGATTATGGCGGATGGCATATAGCTTATGGCTTATAGCTGATAGCTGATAGCTGACCGGCTGATCGCTGGCTGCTGACCGGCTGATCGCTCTACGTCGTGGGGCGCAGCGCCAACCCGTACAGGACGCCGAGCACGAGCATCTCGCCCAGGCCGGTGAGGAGCGTGTAGAGCAGGGCGGTGGCGGGCACGTCGAAGGTCATCCACTGAGTGATCACGCTCATCACGACGCGGAAGAACCACACGATCAGGGCGTAGCACAGGCCCTTCACGATCCCCGCTTTACCGGGCAGGCTCTGGTAGAGGAGCAGGAACAAACCCGCCATGATGAACCCGTAGGCCAGGTCGATCACGATCCCGGCGGGGACGTTGACGGTCGTGCGGGCGATGGGTTGGTAGACCGCAAAGAGCTTCTGGGCGAAGGCGTTGGCGTTGATCAGGCCGTCCATCGCGCCAAAGAGAATCCCGCCGACGACACTGACGATGATATAACGGAGCATTGGCTGTCTCTCCTTTGGAACAGGGGAATGGGACAAATGTTCTGGCGGAGAGTATAGCACGGATGTTCAGATTGGGCAAGGGAATAAAGCGGTCAGCGGGTCAGCCATCAGCGGTCAGCTATCAGCCGGTCAGCGGGTCAGTTATCAGCTATCAGCCATAAGCCGTTTCATAACAGGGGAGCGAATCATGGACAAAGTGAATCTGGCGGAGAAGTTCGGCCTGTTCGACGAGCACTGGAGTCCGAAGATCGCGGGCGAGCTGAACGACTCCTACGTCAAGCTGGCGAAGATCAAGGGCGAGTTCGTGTGGCACCACCACGAGAATGAGGACGAGCTTTTCCTGGTCGTCAAGGGGCGGCTGCTGATGAAGCTCCGCGACCGCGACGTGTGGGTGGACGAGGGCGAGTTCATCATCGTGCCGCGCGGCGTGGAGCACAAGCCGGTCGCCGAGGAGGAAGTGCACATCGTGCTGCTGGAGCCTAAGACGACGGTCAACACGGGCAACGTGCAGGACGAGCGGACGATCACCGAGGAGGAGTGGATATAAAAAACACCCTTCTCGCCGGGAGAAGGGTGAGGTAACGCGGTTGGGGCAGGGGGATCAGAGAGGCGTCACGTAGCCGGACACGGTGATCGCGCCGTCGTCGATCTCGACCCCGGTGAAGGTCACGTCGACGCCCGACTGGGCGGCCACGTCCGCGCCGCTGATGGCCTGGTTGATCGCCGCGTTGAGGGCGGTCAACATCTCCGGCGGAACGTCAATCGAGCCGACGGCGGCGCTCACCTCGGCGCTGACGACGCTCACGACGATGTCGCCGTTCCCGTCGACGGACACGGCGAAGACAAGCTCTGCCTGGGCGTTGACGCTGCGCCCGGTCGCCTCGACGGTCATCGAGACGCCGAAGGTGACGCCGATCTGGCCGTTGTCGAGCGACACGTCGACCTCGCTGACGTTGTAGCCGCTGGCGGCCATGGCCTGGGCGATGCGGGCTTCGATCTGGGCCTCGGTCATGGTGACGCTGAAGGGCACGCCGGGCGGCAGCTCGTAAGCCTGGCTCCAGGCTTCCTCAAACGCCTCGGCGGTGATGTCCGGCACCTCGATCACGACCGGCTCGGCGGGCGCTTCGGGCTGCGGCTCCTCGGTGGGCGCTTCCTCGACCGGCCCCGGCTCGGCGGTTGGTTGTTCGGGCTGGGGTTCTTCGGGGACAGGCTCCTCTTCCCCGGCGTCGGGGGCCGGTTCCTGGGGCTGCTCGGCTTCGGCGGGCTGCTCCGGCTGATCGGCCTGTTCGGGGGTGGCGGTTGCCTCGTCGAGCGCGCCGGTGCTCTCCTCCGCCCCGACGGGTGGCTTGGTCGGCTTCTGGTACGATGTCTGGCCTGCCGGAGCGCCGCCCAGGCTGCATGCGGCCAGCGCCAGCGTTACAACGGCAGTCACCAGAATAAGCTTCCTGTACATGCTTCGCTCCTGTGTCTGTTGTGTCTGTAATGTTCCCCGGTTGGAAGGCAGCGTTATGCTACCGGCTGGATAACCGGTTCGTTGCTCTACTATACAACGATTTGGGGCCGGGCCGGGCGATGTGTAATCAGGTTGTTAGATCGGGGGGCGATCCCCTCAGGCGGCAGTGACGCGCACGCCCTCGGCGTCGACCGGCAGCACCCACGAGCGCACGCCGTCCCCTGTCTCGCGGCGCAAAGCCCCTTCCAGCGCCTGCCTGATCTGCTCGTGACCCGTCCGGGCGAACGCGATCAGCGCCGGGCCTGCGCCGCTGATCGTCCCGGCGGCGGCTCCCGCTTCGAGGGCGGCGTCGATGGCCGCATCGAAGCCGGGGATGGCCTGCTTGCGGGTCGGCTCGTGGAGGCGGTCGCGCATGACCTGAGCGAGCAGGTCGAGGTCGCCTTCGGCCAGGGCGTGCACGACGAGCGCGGCCCGGCCAATGTTGGCGGCGGCGTCCTCGAGGGGGACCACCGGGGGCAGGGCGGCGCGCTGTTCTGCGGTCGAAACGTCCAGCGCGGGCAGGGCGACGACGACCTCCATCGGCGCGATCCTGACCCGGCGCGTGACCAGCACCCCGTCGGCGTAGCTGCTGACCGTCAGGCCCCCGTGCATGGCGGCGGCGACGTTGTCGGGGTGGCCCTCCAGCTCGACGGCCAGGTGCATCACCTCGTCGCGGGAGAGCGGTTGGCCGAGCAGGGCGTTGGTCGCCACGATCCCCGCGACCAGCGCGGCGGCGCTGCTGCCCAACCCGCTGCACGGCGGGATGCGGTTGACCGTCGAGAAGTGCAGGCCGCCGGGCTGCTCGCCCAGCCGGTCGAAGACCGCGTAGGCGGCCCTGACGATGCCGTTGCCGTTATCGGTCGGAAGCGTGCCCGCCCCCTCGCCCTGGATCTCAACCGTCAGCCCGCACTCAGTTCGTCTCATCTCGACGGTGTTGTGCAGGCCAAGCGAAAGCCCCAGGCTGTCGAAGCCGGGCCCCAGGTTGGCAGAGGTTGCCGGGACGGTCACGCGGATGCTCTTCATTCCCCTCTGACGCGAGGGCGCTCGGTGGAGCGCCCGGACGTGTTTCCCCCCTTGTAGCATGCTGTTGAGCATACATTGTAGACCAAAGACTGCCACCTGGGTAGGGATTCGCGCGGATTGGTCGCCGGATAAATAAAAAAGCACCCGATCGGGTACGACCGGGTGCGTGAGCCACCACTAAGAGTTGTTGATTGATGAGGACTTGCTAATCGGTCGGGAAGATACCGCAGACGCCGTGCTGGCCGGACTGGAAGGCGACGGTGTTGTTCTCGACGGAGGCGACGATCCCGGAGAGATCGTCCTGCGTCCAGTTGCCGTTCTCGTCCAGGCAGTAGACGGTCAGGTCGGGCGGCGTGCAGGCCGGGAAGTACTTCAGGTCGGCCACGCGGTGGCCCCACCCGCCGACATCGAACATGCCGCAGGGGACGGCCCCGTTCGGCCCGGCCTGGTTCATGGCCGGGTGATCGGACAGCGGGAAGACGTAGGGGCTGGGACCCGACTCGTCGTCGCTGCTGCCGTTTTTGCAGACGTACCTCTCGGTGAAGGTGCACTCGTCGGCGGCCGAGCCGTTCTCGCCGTTGCCGTCGCACTTCACCTCATATACCCAGGCGCACTTTTTTTCGATCTCGCCGCCACTGCACGTCACCTTGAGACTGTCTCCTTTGTCCTTGTAGGTGCAGCACACGCCGTCCTCGTAGCACTCCTTCCAGCTATCGCCGTTCTCGGCCTGGGCCGTCCCCACGTTGGCGATGAACGCCGCGGTCAGGACGACGGCCACGATGGCCACCAGCGCGCCTGCGTAGAGTGCAAGACGCGTCCGGTTGATACGGATTTCCATTGACTCTCTCTCCTCTGGCAAAGGTGATTGTTGCGATGTTTTGGTTGTCAAAAGTTCGCTACGGATGGCTCAATGGGAATAAGATACCAAATACTATAAAATTTGTCAAATTTATGTGGAGCAATGGGCTGAAGGCCGAGTCAGAGCGTCAAAGGGCAGCGTCAGGGCATGTTGAGGTGGGCCGCCAGCGCGTCGAGCGACGGCTCCAGCGTGACCGGCTCGACCGCCGACCGGATGGCCGTCTCCGGGTCTTTGAGGCCGTGCCCGGTCACGACGCACACCACTCGTTTGCCGCGCACGTCCATCGCGCCGTCGGCGATACGCCTGCGAAGCCCGGCCACGCCCGCCGCCGAGGCCGGTTCGACGAACACGCCCTCCAGCGAGGAGAGCAGGTGCCACGCCTCCAGGATCTCGGCGTCCTCGACGGCCAGGATGTGACCGCCCGACTCGTCGAGCGCCTGGGCCGCCTCGTGCCAGCGGGCGGGGTTGCCGATGCGGATGGCGGTGGCGACGGTCTCCGGCTTTTTGACCACCCGGCCATGCACAATCGGGGCGGCACCCGCCGCCTGCACGCCCAGCAGTTGTGGGGTATGTTGAGCGTTTCCGAGGCGGTGGTAGCGGGTGAAGCCCATCCAGTAGGCGGTGATGTTGCCCGCGTTGCCGACCGGGAGGCACAGCCAGTCGGGGGCGTCGCCCAGCGCGTCGACGATCTCGAAGGCGGCGGTCTGCTGTCCTTCGAGGCGGTAGGGATTGATCGAGTTGACCAGCGTGACCGGCAGGTGCTTGGTGGCCTGGCGCACCAGGTCAAGCCCCTGGTCGAAGTTGCCGCTGATGTTGACCACATCGGCACCGTAGGCCAGCGACCCGGCCAGCTTGCCCCTGGCGATCTTGCCCTCCGGGACGATCACGATGCAGCGCAGCCCGGCGCGGGCGGCGTAAGCCGCAGCCGAGGCGGCGGTGTTGCCGGTGCTGGCGCAGATCACGGCCTGCGCGCCCTCGTGGACGGCCTGGGTGATGGCGGCGGTCATGCCGCGATCCTTGAAGGAGCCAGTGGGGTTGAGGCCCTCGTACTTGAGCCACAGCTCGAAGTCACCGCCGACGCCGGGGGCGAGCGCCCCGGCCAGCCGGGGGACGGGCACCAGGGGGGTGTTGCCTTCGAGCAGGGTGATCGGGTCGGCCTCCGGCGCGATGTCGAGCAGGGGGCGGTAGTGTGTGACCACGCCGGGCCACGTTGGGTGGGAGGGGGTTGAAGCTGTCATAGTGTCTCTTTTCCCGGAGTTTCGGCCAATTACCGATTCCGGTCTCTGTGCGGTCGATTCGACCGGCTGCCTATCGGGTGACCTCAAATTCTCTGCGGCAGTAGGGCATTCGCACCTTCCCGGACAGGACGGTGCCGTCTTCGTTGAACGTTCCCACTACCGACAGCGCATCGCCAGCTCCCAGGACAAACTGACCATCTTCGATGGGAATACCTTCCGGTGGTTCGCCCCACCCTGATGCCTGAGTTAAGCACTCAAAGTCGTACTCGTAGCGGGTTATGGTCTTGCCGTCGGGCGACACGGTCAGCGTAAGCTCTCCTTCGTCTGTGATCACCGTCCACTCCCCGGCGCGCGCTCTTGTGCCGGTGCAGGCTGCCAGCATCAGCGCAAAGATAGCTACGGCCAGTGTATAAGCCAACTTGCGCACGGCAAACTCCTTTCTCTGCCATGCTGTCCGGTGGTTTGACATCCGCGTGGTGATCTGGGGAATCATCGGCCTTCCTCAGGGGTGGGGTGAAGGTGTTGCGACCGTATCGCAGCGCGTCACGGGCAGCTCGCCGGGCCGGTCGCGACGGTCACGTTGAGGCTGAACTCGGAGGTGTCGTTGGTGGTCGCGTTCCTGCCGGTGACGGTGAAGATGCTGTTCTGGGCGATGCAGGTGGCGGCGTTGAATGCGTTGATCTGGATAACGCCCGGTGTGGCGTCGCCGTCGTTGGCACCGTTGTCGGTCACGGTGAAGCGGTAGGTCTGCCCCTCGCCGTAGCCGGATGGGTCGTCGTCCGAGAGGAAGAACTCGACGATGGTCCCCGCCAGCCCGACATCGAGGCTGTACGTGCCCGGCGGTGCGATGGCGGTGATGGTGGGGAACCCGAAGAAATTGTTGGGGCCGGGGGGGTGAGGGCCGGGGGAAAGCAGGGTGACGCCGTCGCCGTTGAGGTCGATGCCGAGCGTGCTGTTGTTGTAGATGCTGTTCTCGCTGATCAGGTTGCCGGTTGAGGAGTTCTCCTGTATGGCGATGCCCAGCGTGTTATCCGTGATCTCGTTGTAGAGGACGTCGTGGTCGCTGCCGCGCAGGATGATCCCCTCGCTGCTGCCGGTGCTGTTGTGCCCGCTAATGGTGTTGTTCTGGATGGTCCAGTTATCGGAGCCGGTACCGGCCATGCGGATGCCGTCGCCACCGCCGTTTTCGATCAGGTTGTTGTCGATGAAGCCGTCGTTGCTGTTGCCGCGAATGTTGATCTGGCCCATGTCAGGGGTCCCGCCGGGGACGTTGTTCTGAAGCGTGCAGTTTGCGATGGTGGCCCCGTCGGCGAGGTCCACCTGGATGCCCGCGCCGTTGTTGCCGGTGATGGTGCAGTTGTCGATGGTGGCATCGTCGGCCAGGCCCAGGGTGGCGCCGTCGCCGATCAGGATTCCGTTGTCCGGGAAGTCCTGGATCGTCAGGTCGAGGATGGTGGCATCGGTAGCCTGGACAGTCAGACCGTCGACGCCGCCGCCGAGGGGACCACCGTCCAGCACGACGGTGCTCATGCTGCCGTCAATCGTGGTGACGGCGTCGGTCAGCGCGCTGAACCCACCACCGGCGGGCGTGATGGTGTACGGGCCGAACAGCGTGGCGAAGACGATGGTGTTGGGGCCGGCGATGTTGTTGGCGTTGAGGATGGCCTGCTCAAGCGACCCCTGGCCGGTCTGCTGGGTGTTGACGACTGCCTCGTAGCTGAAGCCGAAGTCGACGTTGGTGATGTCGGTGCCGGTTAAGTTGACGTCGACCTGATGGTCAAGTGGGACGTTGGGGTCGTCGCCGCCCAGGGCACCCGCGCCGCCGTTGCCGTACTCGTAGGTCTGTTCGGGGCAGGTGGCTCCGCCGCACAGCGGGCCGATGTCCACCACGACGGTGTAAACCCCGTTGGCGGGCGGGGTGAAGGTGTACTGGCAGCTGGCGTCGGTGGTGGTGGTGTCGATGAGGGTCGCGCCCTGCCAAAGCCGGACGGTGACCCCCTGCAGGGGCGTGTCACGCACGCCGCTCGCCGAGCCGCCTCCACCGGCGTAGTTGATTTCGTTACGCAGGGTGCCCGCAATGATGGGGGGGATGGGTGTGTTGGTCGGGGTGTCGGGTGGGG
>CAZRXG010000012.1:0-24174 GCA_964603985.1 uncultured Anaerolineae bacterium
TGGCGGCAATGAGTATCGCCCCTCCAAACTGGAGGATGAGGGTCATGAACAGATATGACATCATATTCGGCGCGATCTCGGTGAAGATGATCTTGCGGGGCTTAAATCCACTCATCCTGGCCAGATCGACGAAATCTCTGGAACGTAATGAAAACGTCTGAGCCCTGATGGCTCTTGCCGCCCAGGGCCAGGCCGTACAGCCGATGAAGACGCTTTCTACCAAAATCCCCCTGACGGTAAGATACGCGGCAATGATCAGGAGCAAGGCCAGCGTTGGAAGGATAAGGACAATGTTTGTGACCGTGTTGAGTATCTCGTCGACGATGCCACCACGATAACCGGCCGTGAACCCGACAAGGACCCCTATCAGGGTTCCCAGCCCTCCGCCGACAATCCCCACAAGAAACGTCGCTCTGAGGCCGTACACAAACTGTGCATAAACATCCTGCCCGAATGTGGTGGTCCCAAACCAGAATTCGGATGACGGCGGTTTAGAAACCGGCCCCACGTAATCATCGGGCAAGTAATCGGTAAACCATGGGCCAATAATCGAGAGTACAACGAAGACGAGGAGGACGGCCAGGCCGACCCGCAGCCGGTTATTCCTCAGAGCGAAGTAGAGAAATTCACTTTTCCTTATCATGCTGTTTCACCTGTCATCCCGGTTCGCGTTCTCGGATCCACAAGGACGTAAGCGATGTCGATGATGAAGTTGGCGAGCAACACGCCAATGATGATAAAGAGGAAACATCCCTGGAGCAGGAAGTAATCCTGGTTCTGAATAGCCTGAAGGATCAGGTAGCCGATCCCGGGATATGAAAACACAATTTCTGTGGCCAGGGCACCCGCGACGATGATGCCCAGGTCAAGCGCCAGCCCGGTGAGTTGGGGAAGGACCGCGTTTCTGAACGCATATTTTCTGACCAGGCTTCTGGGCGCTCCGAGAGCTTCGAGGTAGTGGGAGTAGTCCGCTTCAAGCTCGTAAATGATCATGTTTCGCATGCCAATTGCCCAGCCCCCGAACTTCACCAGGAAGAGGGAGAGGAAGGGTAAGATCCAGTGACTCAAGGCGCTCCCGATAAAGGTCCACGAGAGTGTGGGCCGCAATGCGTAGCTGTACGCACCTGAAATCGGGAAAATATCCAGAACGATTCCAAACGCCCAGGCCAGCAAGATCCCTAGCCACATGTAGGGAGTCGCCGTGAGGATATACCCGAGTGGCAACACAGAGTTGTCAAGCCGCTCGTTCCGCGCGGCGTAAGCGCCGAAGTGATTTCCCGCAAACCAGCTCAACAATATCGCCGGGAGCAGGAGAAAGACGTCATAGGGCACGGCTCGCATGATGATCTTCAGCACCGGCTGCCCGAAAAGAAACACGCTCGTCCCGAGGTCGCCGTGGAAAAGGGCTTTCCAGAAGTTGAGGTACTGCTGCCAGATGGGCAGATCAAGCCCAAACGCCCGCATGTAATACCCGTACATCGCCGCAGCCCCCTCCGCACGCATTGAGGCTCTCGACAGCATCGTCTGAACAGGATTGCCGGGCATGAAGCGCGGGATCAACCAGTCTATGGTCACCGCAAGGAAGAACGTGAGGATGTAAATGAGTAGTTTTCGCCCGAAATAACGTCTCATAGTGCCTCCTTCTTGGAAGGAAGTTTCAGAAGAAAACCGCCCCTCCCCTCTGCTAGGGGGGAGGGGCGATTAGATCGATCACACTACTCTGCTGGCACCGGCTCCAAATCGGCGAGCATGAGGATAGCAGTCATGTTCCAGTATCCACGCCAGCTTGTGGGCAGATAGTGGTTGGCATCCTCCGCCGACGATGGCCAGTTTGTCCAGTACGCAGAACTCACCTGAGACCACATACCATTGTACCACAGAGGTATCAGGGGCATGTCCTCGAGGTGAATCCTCTGCAACTCGGAGATGATTGCCTTCATCCCCTCGACATCGTCGACCTTGGTCTTGTCAAGCTCGACTACGAGGTCGAAGGCTTCCTGGTTCTCGTACCGGCCGTAGTTGCCGTCTGTCATCGTGTCCAGGATCGGCTCCTGGAACATCCAGTCGTAGTACGTCCACGGCGTGTTGCTCAACTGCTCTTCGTTGCTGATCAGCATGTCGAACGTACCGCCGTTGCGCTGGTCCACGTATCCACCGTAGTCCGGGTAGTCCGGCTCAAGGTTGATACCGACGGCCTTAGCGCCGTTGGAGATGACCTTGATCGACTCCATCCAGTCCGTCCATCCGAACGGAACGATGATCTTCAGCGCGAAGGAAGAGCCATCGGGCGCTTCGACGAAGTCATCACCATCGATGTCGACGTATCCGGCATCGGCGAGAATGGCCCTGGCTTTGTCCGGATCGTAGCCGAAGCTCAGTTCGTCAACCACGGCCTGATCGATGTAGTCGGACCAGGGTGGAAGCATACCGGTCGGGTCGGCAGCCGAGACGATGTTGCCGTAGACCACCTCGACGATCTGGTTTACGTCGACCGCGTAGGCCATCGCCTTACGGAATGCCGGGTCATCCATCGGGGCCTTGGTGAGGTTCATTAGCAACCAGGCGGTGTTGGCGGAGAGCATGTACGGGGGATCGGGGTAGTAGGTCGAAAGACCGTAGCCGCCCTCTACCAGCGTTGCGACGCCCGGCAGGAAGTTGTTGCTCAGGTCGAGGCCGCCCTGGAGGGCCAGGCCAAGGGCAACGTTGTTGCTGCTGTTGACGATGTCCACGATTCTCTTGGGGGCAACATCCATGCCGAGCAGGTCCTTTGCCCACCAGTTCTCGTTCTTGACCCATACCATGCGGTCTTCGCTGTGGGTTTCATACAGGTACGGCCCGGTGCCAACAGGATTTTCGTTGACGCCGGAGGCAACGTCCTCCTCTGTGCTGCCTTCCCAGAGGTGCTGCGGAACTATCGCCCTGGAGTACAGCCAGTTGCCCCACTCCTGGTAGAGGGGGTCACTGAAGGAGAACTCGACGGTGTAGTCGTCGACCGCCGTGGCGCTGTCCAGCCAATTCCACAGCGCGTTGTCCTTGGTGCTGGGACCCAACTTGCCAAGCTCAACCGTGAACACGACATCTTCGGCCGTGAACGGCTCGCCGTCAGACCAGTTGATGCCCTCGCGGAGCTTGACCTGGTACACCGTGTCGCTTGTCCATTCCCCGCTTTCCGCCAGCCAGGGGATGTACTCATTGGTCAGTGGGTCATACAGGAACAGCGTCTCGTAGCAGAGCCCGATGGTCCCCGTTGCATAACCCCAGTCCACAAAGGGATTCCAGCTCGAAGGCGGACCCCACTGTGTCCCGCTGGTGTAGAAGGTTTCGCTCCGTTCGTAAGTAACTTCTTCCGGTCCGGCGGCGGCTTCTGCCTCCGCTTCGGCCATAGCGGCCGCTGCTTCAGCTTTTGCAGCCTCCAGCTCCTCCTGCAGCGCGGCCATTTCCTCTTCGCCGACTGCGCCTTCTTCGGCCTCCTTCAGCTTTGCCTCCAGTTCGGCGATTTTGGCCTCAGCCTCTTCGGCGGGTGCAGCCGCAGGGGCGCAGGCTGCAAGCAGCATGCTCAGGACTAACAAGACGGACAAAACGATCGTTGCGCGCTTCATCTTCATACTCCTTTTAAGTTTCCCAAAGTGGTTGGATGGAAGCTAGGTGTTTAGCCGTTGGTTTTTTGCCGATCCTCACCTCCTCCATGCATAAGATTTATTGGTCGTTTTCGGGAGCGCTCCCAATTTTGGGGATAACACTGGATAATTCAAAGGCTGCCCTACCTATCCTCACTTCCCTCGCGATGCACCGCAAGAGTCGCGGATGATTAACTCCGTTTCCATGATGATGCGGCGGGCCGGTTTAATGCCATTCTCGATCAGGTCAATCAAGGTTTCGACAGCCTTGATGCCGAATTCAACAACCGGCTGGTGGACTGTGGTCAACGAGTAATTTGAGAGGGTTGCAAGGGGGAGATCGTCAAAACCGACAAAGGCAACGTCGTCGGGAATGCTGAGACCGGCATCGCGAACCGCCCGCATGGCACCCACCGCCATTAAGTCGGAAGCGGCAAAGACGGCATCGGGATTGGCGGCTAACAGTTGCTGCATCGCATGATAACCACCCATCTCTGTAAAGTCACCTTCGGCGACCAGAGATTCGTCTACGGGCCAACCTTGCTCGTCCAGGGCCTTTAAGTAGCCTGCCTTGCGGTCAAGACCTACCGTGCTGTTGTCCGGGCCGGCGATTGTTCCGACGCGCTTATACCCCAACTGGATCAGATGGTTAACCGCGTTATAGGCGGCATTTACGTTGTCAACATCAATGTAGCTGACACCATTGGAATGGAACGGGCGACCGGCAATGACGAGCGGTATGTTTGAGTTGACCAGACGGTCGATCAACCGGTCGCCGATATGGCCGGATTGTACGAGAATCCCATCGAGTAAACCCCTGCGCGATACCCGGGGGAATATCTTCTCCTCGTCCTCTTTGGTGCCGACGAGGAAGAGGGCCAACGTGTAGTCGTACTGATTACATGCCTGAGCAATCCCCTGTGTGAGGTGGGGATAGTAGGGATCGATAAAGAAGGAGCTAACACTTCGAGGCAGAACCAGACCGATCATCCAGGAACGCTGCGATGCGAGCGTGCGGGCGGCTGCATTAGGGTGGTACCCGGTGCTTTTAATGACCTCCCAAACACGCTTCCGGACCTCTTCGCGGACGTGCGGGTGATCGTTTACCACGCGCGAAACAGTTGAGCGGGATACCCCAGCCTTTTTCGCGATGTCTTCGAGCGTCAAGTCTGACACTTGGTAGCTCCGAACAATCATGGTACCGCTCTCAAAATGGGAGCGCTCTCAGTGCCTAAAGGTATTATACACATATTTAGACACAAAAGTCAATCGGGATCTGCGCTAACCCCGCTCCCCCTGTATATGCTCCCCTAAACTTTCGAGTTTGTCTTGATAAATTCAACCACTTCGTCCACATAGGCAAAGGCCAGACAGACAACTGTGTCGGCCCCACCGTAGTAGATCGCCATGCGCCCGGTTTCCGCATCGGTCAACGCGGCACAGGGAAACGCCACATTCGGAACGTCGCCGACGCGCTCATAGAGTGCCTGCGGTGCAAGCAGATAAGGCTGGCCGCGATAAATCACTTTCCAGGGCTCGTCCAGATCGAGCAGGGCCGCACCGAAGCTGTAAACGAAGCCATTGCACGAGGTCAACACCCCGTGGTAGATCAACAGCCAGCCCTCACCGGTTTCGATGGGAATAGGCCCGGCTCCGACCTTGGTTGCCTGCCAGCCGGTGGTGGTTCCCATCACAAAGCGGTGGCAACCCCAGTGAATCATGTCAGGGCTTTCGCTGTAAAAGATGTCGCCAAAGGGCGTGTGTCCCGTGTCGCTGGGGCGGCTCAGCATGGCATACTTGCCGTTGATCTTTCGAGGGAAGAGAACGCCGTTGCGGTTGTAGGGCAGAAAGGCGTTCTCCAACTGGTAAAATCGCTCAAAGTCGTGAGTGTATCCGACGCCGATGGTCGGCCCGTGATACCCGTTGCACCAGGTCACATAATACCGGTCTTCGACCCAGCAGACGCGCGGGTCATAGTGATGTTCGAATGGTTTGAGCTCGGGGACATCGGTGATGAAGCTGATAGGCTCTTCGGCGATTTCCCAGTCTATGCCGTCCCCGCTCCTGCCGCTGTGAACCCGCAGCTCGCGTTTCTTGTTATCCACACGAAAGACCCCGGCGAATCCGTCCTCGAAAGGGACAACGGCGCTGTTGAAAATGCTGTTCGAGCGGGGGAGCAGGTCGTGTGGGATGATGGGATTGCGGCTTGATCGCCATACCACGTCACTGTAGTCCTGTGGTTTCTCCTCCCAGGGGATGTTGGGTAAAGCCGAACCTACGATTGTTGCCACCGTGTTATCTCCCACATCAACCGTCTGCTGCTCGTATGATAGTGCTACGGGGCCTCTGGCCCTCGGCTAGATCGTGCGAACCGAATTCCGCTCGACCAGGCGCGGACAGACGACAGCCTTCACCGGGCTGGATTCGGGATACTCGGCCCGGTTGACGAGCAACTGCACGGCCAGCCTTCCCATCCCGATCTTGTCCACGTGTATGGTGGTCAAGGACGGTGAAACGCAGCCTGCCAGGTCGATGTTGTCGAAACCCACAACGGAGAGATCGTCGGGCACCCGTCGCCCAAGATCGCGCGCCACCTCCATGGCCGTGATGGCGACCTCATCGTTTACGCCGAATAACGCTGTGATCTGAGGGGTACGCTGTAGCAGGGCCGTCGTTGCCTCAACGATCTCTTCGGTGTTGACGATGTGACATTCCGCAATGTAGTGCTCAGAAATGTCGTGATCACCGAGCGCCTTCTCGTAGCCGTTTCGGCGCTCCTCGATGCTGGGATAGGCATTCGGGTGGCTGCCGACGAGACCGATGTGCCGGTGGCCGTGCCGGATCAAATGCGTGACGGCCTGATAAGCTCCTGCAAAGTTGTCGGACACGATGGCATCGTACACGTCCGACCTGGCATAGGCATCCACCAGGATGATAGGTGCCGAACGACGATCAACAACCTGGATCAGTGCCTCATTCAGGAACGCTCCCACGAGCAGAATCCCATCGGCTGAGTCCTCCTCGACCAGTATGCGAGGTAACTCCAGGGGATAGCTATCCTCATCGACCGTCAAGGTCGCATAGAGCAAGTTCACGTGCTGGCGGCGGCAGGCCATTTCGATGCCAGCCACCACGTGCGAGTAGAACTTGTTCGGTTGCGGGACGTAGTCTGGATCGGCTTTCAGGATCAGGCCCACATTCGTCAATGCAGGTGTGTAGGGTGAGGTCAGTTTTTTGGGGATGTAGCCGAGATCCCTGGCTACTTCCAGGACCCGCTCTCGCGTGTCAGGGCCGACGCCTGGTTTGTCCCGCAAAACCAGCGAGACCGTGGACAGGGACACACCGCTTTGTTCGGCTATCTGGGCCATCGTGATCCGTTCATTCGATGGCACGTCAATCTCCCGGCCTGGCTCAAGTCTTTAGTAAAATTCTTACTAAAGTATATTGCAACTCTGCGGAGGCTGTCAAGGGCGAATTGCCTCACTAAGAATCTAACTGTATTGAGGCAACGCGCCCCCGGCATGGGCAGGCATACTCGATAGTGGGTTAGCTGCACGCTATAATGTGATAACGTCTGTGACCGGTGGGTGGGAGGCCAACGTCACAGAAGACATGGTCAACCAGGAGAGGACAGACAGTGGGGATTGAAGCGCAGGTTATCGGGTTGATGATCGTCGCCGTGTTGGTGGCCGGTGGCGCGCGGCGAATGCGCGTACCGTATACCGTCGCAATGGTCTTAACCGGCCTGGCGGTCAGCTTTCTCCACACCGGCGCTCTCGTGGCCGACATTCGCCTGGACCCGCATCTGATCCTGGTTACTTTTCTGCCGGGGCTGCTGTTCGAGGCAGCTTACCACCTCGATCTCAGGAAGCTGCGCAGCAACATCAGGACGATCCTGATGCTGGCGGTGCCCGGCATTTTGATCTCGATGTCCATCATCGGATTTTTACTCAACCAGTTGCTGGGCCTGCCGCTGACCGATGCCCTGCTGTTTGGCGTTCTGATCTCGGCCACCGACCCGATTGCCGTGACATCACTGTTCAAAGAGCTGGGGGTGAGCAGGCGACTGAGCATCGTCATCGAGGGTGAAAGCCTGTTCAACGACGGCGCGGCGATTGTGGTTTACAGCATCCTGGTGGGGGTGGTGACCGGTGATCAGGCTTTCAGCCTGGCGGGCAGCATCACCACCTTCTTTGTGACGGTCGCCGGCGGTGCCGTGCTGGGGATCGTCACCGGACTGGTCGCCCGCCTGATGATGCGCGGCCTTGAGGACCAGGCGCTGCACATTGCGCTGACGGCCATCCTGGCCTACGGGACTTACCTGTTCGCCGAGGAAGCCCTGCACGGGGCGGTGTCACCGGTGATCGCCGTGGTCGTGGCGGCCATCACGCTGGGCAACGACAGGTCGGTCGACACCCGCCGCGCTACCTCAATGGTGACGATCATCTCCTTCTGGGAGTTTGTGGTCTTTCTGATTAACTCCGCCATCTTCCTGCTGATCGGCCTGAGCATCGATCCGGCTACCCTGATCAAGGACACAGGCCCGGTGCTGGTGGCAACCGGCGTGATCCTGTTTGCCCGTGTGCTGGTGGTCTATCCCGCACGCTACATCACCAACCGCTTCATACGCAGCATGCCCGCCCGATGGGGCCACGTGCTCTTCTGGGGCGGCCTGCGTGGGGCGGTCAGTATGGCGCTGGCGCTGAGCCTGCCCGACAAGCTGGCCTCACGCGAGCTGCTGTCGACGATGGCCTTCGGATACGTGCTGTTCTCGCTGATCGTGCAGGGTCTGACCATCCGCCCCCTGCTGAGTCGCCTGGGGATGACGCGCGTCAGTCTCAGGCGGCAGGAGTATGAGCAGCGCCGCGCCCGCATGGGGATGGCCCATGCCGCCGTCCATGCGATTGACGCACTGCACGCCGAAAACATCCTTGCCGGCCCGGTGTGCAATGACCTGCGGGCGTTTTTTAAGCAGCAGGCTGACCAGGAGTGGCGGGATCTGGAGGATCTGCTGAAGCACGAGCCTGGCCTGGTAGCGGTGGATCTGCGCTACGTCCGTCGCGAGATCGCAGGCGCACAGAAGCAGGCGCTGCGCCGCATGGTGCAGCGCGGCGTGATCTCCGAGGAGGTCGCCTCGAAGCTGTCCAGGGAGGCCGACGAGATGGCCGAGCACCTGCATCGCGACGGCTGGGAGCCGACCTCCCTGTCGAGAGGCATATCATCCGGCTTGCCGGACGAGGACTGAAGCGGCACGACCGACACCCCAGCCTTGCGAAATGCCCCCTTTCCGAGTAGACTGTTTTCTGCCCAAGGCATATTGCTATCGTGTGAGGCGCTGTGAGACACCTGTCGAAGACTATCAGTTTACTTGTGTTGTTCTGCGGCCTGCTGTTGTCCGGCTGCGCTGGGGGTACGGCCCCCACGCCTGAGTTAAACTTTACCCCCCAGGCCGCCGAGCCAAGTGCGGGAGGCGATGCCGGTCAGCCGGATACCGCTGCCCTGGTAAACGGCCAGCCGATCTCAAGTGTGGCTTACGAGCGGGAGCTGGCCCGCTTTGAGGCAGGGAAAGCCGCTCTGGGCTACGAGATAGCCGACCAGGCCGGGTATCGCCAGCAGGTTCTCGATCTGTTAATTGAACAGGAGCTGATCCGGCAGCTTGCCACGGCACAGGGCATTGTCGTCCCTGACGAAGCCGTGGACGCCGAGATCGAGAAGATGATCCAGGAAACCAGCGAGGAGTATTTCGTCGGCTGGCTGGCCAGTAATTACTATACACTGGACGAGTTCCGCGCGGTTGTACGGCTGGATCTGATCACCAAGCAGCTACTTGCGCCTGTGGTGGACTCTGTGCCGACGACCGCTGAGCATGTCCATGCCCGGCACATCCTGGTGAACTCACAGGCTGAGGCTGAGGATATTCTGGCCCGCTACCAGAACGGCGAAGACTTCACTGCATTGGCGGCTGAGTATTCGGTTGACGTGACCAGCCGGGACAATGGCGGCGATCTGGACTGGTTCCCACGCGGTGGGCTGCTGGTTCCGGAAGTTGAGGAAACGGCCTTCAGCATGGCCCCCGGTCAGACGAGCGGCATTATCGTGAGTGCGTGGGGGTATCACATCGTCCAGACGCTTGAGTTTGATCCGGACCGCGAGATCGACTATGACACGCGCCAGCGTCTGATCAAGAAGGCCATCGAGGACTGGCGTCTTGAGCTGCGTAACGGCGCGGATATCCAGCAGTTCATCACGTTGGCATCTTCTTAAAAAGCGGGTTGTTTGTGTTAGTGCCTGACTCTCCTGCAAGGAGTGAAGCGGCATGACGACTTCTGATGGAGCCGCACGGATTTACAATCTGGTCGCAGCGGTTATGCTGGTGCTGACGGTCATCGTGATTCTCGTGGTGGCCGTCCTGATCGTGGTGAAGCCGGGTGGGGGCGCACAGCCGGTGGGTGCCAAACCCACCCTCTTTGTTATCCCCAGCGATACGCCGACGCTGCCCGGCCCGACGGCCAACCCCACCCAGACGGCCTCGCCGACGGGGACGATCACCGGGACTCCCACGATCACCACTACGCCGATCCCAACCCGGACACCCACCCCGACCGACACGCCAACGCCGACCCAGACCCTCACGCCGACCAACACCCTCACCCCGTCCAGCACGCCGACCAAGACCAACACGCCCAACCCCACCACCACACCCACCGAGGCCCCCTTTGACTACGTGCTGCGCTCGATCACCTACGAGAGCTACGATGACCTGGTGAAAGACATCAACTGCAAGTGGGGCGGCATGGCCGGGACGGTCTACGACATCAACGGCCAGCACAAAAAGGGGTTAATCGTTCACGTTTGGGGCGGGGGCATCGATCACCGCGAAAAAACCGGCTCGGCCACCACATACGGCAAGAGCGGCTGGGAGCGGGCAGTAAACAACGAACCGTCAGATGGCCTGTTCCACGTCCAGCTTGAGACATCGGATGGGGATATTCTCTCGGACTCGGTGGACGTCCAGTTGAAGGATGAGTGCAAGAGAAACCTGGCCTTTATCGTCTTTGATCAGGTTCAATAGGCCCCGGTTGGCCTGTCCGATATGATTCTGCGATTGTTAGTGGGGGACCGCTTGTGAGCGACTTCGATGTGTTCGGGGATTACGAACCCGAACGGCCTGCCACGTTAGAAGAGGAGCGCCCGCAAAGAAAAAAGGAGGAGAGCCGCCAGCGTGAGCGTCAGCCTGGGCGGTTTTACAACTTTGTTTCGTTCGTCTTCCTGTTGGCAACCGTGGTGGTGCTCGTCGTAAGCGTGCTTCTGATCCAGAATCCATATGCCTCGTTCAACCCCTTCCCGCCGCACACGCCCACTGCTACCCCGACCTTATTTGTGCTGGACGAAGCAGAAGAGGTGGTTCTCCCGCCGACGTGGACACCTTCCCCGACGGTCACCGAGGGACCAAGCCCCACCCCACGCGCAACGGCCACCCTGACACCCACCCTGATGGCGACGGCCACCGGCGTCACCCAGCCGCCGGGCGCGACCAATACCATTGCGGTGTTCCCCTTCACACTTCAGGACGAGGCGGTGACGTACATCCAGAACTCCAACGAAGAAGGATGTGCGTGGCTGAGCATCGCCGGGCAGGTGTTTGACCTGAACGAAGCGCCGGTGAAGGGACTGCCCGTCTTCGTGACAGGCGATAATTTCGAGTACATGGTGTTCACGGGCACGGCTCCGCAGTTCGGCCCGTCGGGCTACGAGGTGTTTCTGAACCCGACGCCAATTGAAGCCGAGTACATTGTGCGCCTGCTCAACACGACCGGGATGCCGCTCTCGGAGCCGATCCTGGTGCGCACGCTCTCTTCGTGTGAGAGCAACGTGGCGATCGTCAACTTCGTGCAAAACCACGAACTGCCGTAGCTCCTTGCCCTGATGGGTACCGTTTCATATAGCCGCTGATGATGGGCGATCTGTACCTTGTCCCCACACCAATCGGCAACCTGGAAGACATCACGCTGCGTGCTTTACGCGTGCTGCGTGAGGTTGACCTGATCGCGGCGGAGGATACACGCGTCACAGGCCGCCTGCTGGCGCACTTTGAGATCGCCACCCCGCTGACCAGCTACCACGAGCACAGCAAGCTGACCAAGCTGGATACCATCCTGGAGGCCCTTGAGGCGGGCGACGTGGCGCTCGTCTCGGATGCCGGGACGCCGGGCCTCTCCGATCCCGGCTACGAGTTGATCCAGGCTGCGCTTGCGCGTGGCGTCCGGGTGATCCCACTTCCGGGGCCAAGCGCACTGCTCCCGGCGCTGGTGGCGTCGGGCCTGCCGACCGACCGCTTCCTCTACCTGGGGTTCCTGCCGCGCAGGAAGGCGGCCAGGCGGTCGGCCATAGAAGCCGTTCGCGAAGTGCCGCACACGCTGGCCCTCTTCGAGGCTCCCCACCGTCTGCTGGATACGCTGTCCGACCTGGGTGAGATCCTGGGGGAGCGCCAGGTTTCCGTCGCGCGGGAGCTGACCAAGTTGCACGAGGAGATGTGGCGCGGTACGCTTGGTGTCGCACTGGCCCACTTCGGCGAGCATCCACCGCGCGGCGAGATTACACTCGTCGTCGCGGGGACTTCTCCGGCTGATGCAGCCCGCTGGACGGAGGCGGAAGTTCGGGCGGCGCTGGCCGAGCGGCTGGCTCAAGGCGAATCGCCCAGTGCCGCCGCCAGGACGGTCGCGAAGGCTTCCGGGTGGCCTCGGAAGACGGTGTATCACCTTGCACTCGACGATAGATGAGATGATGCGACGACGCTGTGTGAAATGGTGTCTCATAGTGGTGGCGGGAACCCTGATTCTGGCCGGATGCAGGGTCCTGGGCGGAGCGCGCGCCAGGATGCCCGCCCCGGTTGCGACTTCTGACACCCAGCCAACCTTCCCGCCCACGTTCACTCCGCCGCCGTCGGCAACGTCTGACCTGACGCCCACGCCGACCACCACGCTCACGCCAACCATCACCCTGACGCTGACACCGACCCCTGAGGCGACCTCGACCCTGACCTCTACCACCATCCCGACGACCACGCCTACCTGGACACCCGACCTGTCCACGCCGACGCCGGGCGGGCCGGTGGGCACGGATCCCGCAACGCCGAACATCGAGCAACCCGCCGTCTCCGGCTGCTCAGGGACGTTCAGCGGGGACAACCTGCTGTCCAATCCGGGGTTTGAGGAGGGCCAGTATCTCCAGAACGGTGATCCTGCGCTTGGGGTGCCTGAGGGGTGGGTTGGCTTCTGGCTCCCGGAAGGCTCCCCGGTGGAGCACGACCCGGATAACCCGGACGGCTACCTCCGTCCGGTCATGCAGGTGATCCAGGCCGAGCCACTCTTCAGCGACCCACCGCGCGTGTACAACGGCAAGCAGGCATTCCACCTTTTCGGCGGCAACAGGGTATTTGATGGGGGAATCTACCAGCAAGTCCAGGTTGGCCCCGGCGACGTTCTTTGTCTGAGCGGGTTCGCCCACGCGTGGAGCAGTCACGAGGCCGGTGACCCGGCGCGATCCCGGCTGGAGACGGAGGACGACCGGCAAAACGTGAGCTTCCTGCTGGGGATCGACCCCAAGGGAGGAACGTCCCCCTGGGACACGAACGTGGTGTGGGGGGAAGTGGGACACCTGTACGACACATACCAGGCGATCCCCAGCCTGGAGGTCAAAGCGCAGAGCCAGACGATCACCGTGTTTGTGCGTGGGTCCGTCCTGTGGCGCTTCGACCACAACGACCTGTTCTTCGACGATATCTCACTGCTGGCGAGAAGCCCATTCTAGCCTGGGGCGGGAAGCTGCACAGGACAGAGGATGCCTCTGGCCGGTTGGCCGGGGGCGTCTCTTTTATCCGGGCCTACGTACCGCCAGGATTAAGGCATCGGCGTTGGTGTCTGCGTCACCGGGATGAGAGGCTCCTGCATCTGGTAGGTGCAACTCCGGTAATCCTCGCCGAGGATGACGATGTAGTCCACGACACGGTTCGGGTCAGGCTGGACGAACACCTCACTGTCGGCAACGTGCAGAATATACTGCAGCGTGCGTAACTGACTGGTCTTGCTGCGGCCTGTGAAGTCGTAGATGACGGTCTTCCCAAAACCGGCACCTTCGGGCGCGGGGCCGGTGGGGATGGTGAGCAGACCCTCCCAGCCAAGCCGGTCGGCGGCGACCTCGTCCAGACGCTCGCCGGACGTGCCGTTGCGTACTTCAACGGTGGCCGTGTTGGCGATCACGTAGTTCTCGGCCGGGGGCTGCATGGCGAGTGAGACGATCCGCTCGACGGCACCGGCGTTAGGGATGAACACGTTTGCGCCGGTGCCCGGCTCGATCCAGGCGGTCAGCAGGTCGGGCGTGATGATGTAGCTCCGTATCCTGCTGGTGTCCAGGTCGGCGGCGACGGGGGCCAGTTGGAGCAGGTTGCCCAGCCCCATGTCCGTCTCGACCAGGTCACCATACTGCTGCCACAATTCAGGAGCGTGGGCCAGCAGCCCCAGCGTTTGGGCCTGCGCCCAGATCGCCCGCAGAACCTGCTGCTGGCGGCGGGCGCGGTCGAAGTCGGTGCTGCCCTGCCGGACACGGGCATACCACAATGCCATGTAGCCGTCCAGGTGGTGAACACCCACGTCGAGCGTGTACACCTCCCAACTGTTCAGGTCGGCGGTGTAGGCGACGTAGTCGTCGTAGGTGGGGAAGTCCTCCAGTCCAAGGCGCGGCTCCCGCAGGCGGTAGCCCTGGATGGCACAGTCCACCGGCACGTCGATACCGCCTATCGCGTCAACGATGCCCTTGAAGCCGCTGAAGTCAACGCGGGCGTAGTGGTGGATCGTGATGCCAAAGTTGTAGAGCAGCGTCTCCTTGATCAGGCCCGGCCCACCGCCCTCCCAGCCCACAGCCGAGCCGCGCGCGTCGGCTGTGTTGATGCGGTTCATCGTCCAGCCGGGGATGTAGACGTACAGGTCGCGGGGCAGCGAGAGCATGTTGACCGTGCCCTCTTTTTTGTTGATCGAGACGACGATGAGCGTATCGGTGCGGTAGCCGCCGGTGTCGGGGCGCTTATCGCTGCCCATCAACAGGATGTTGACCACGCCGTCCGGCACCTCGATTGGATCAACGGGGGTGGGGATGGCGGTGGGTGGGGGTGTGGAAGGCGTCGGGTAGCCGCCGGTGTCGATCTTGGCCAGGTGAGCGGGAACCGAGGTCGGCGAGGGCGTCAGCGTCGGGGTGAACGTCGGAGTCGGCGACGGGACGCCGGTCGGTGTGATGCTGGGCGTGAGTGTCTCGGTGGGGGTATCGGAGGGGGTGGGCGTCAGCGTCTCGGTGGGCGTGGCGGAGGGCGTATCGGTGATGCTGGCCGTCTGCGTGGCAGCGATGGCAAGCTCGACTATCTGATTCTGACGGGCACGCAGGGCGATGCCACCGGCGATCAGCAGGACACCCACGCCAAGTGACGCGATAAAGTACGGCAGTTGTTGGTTGGATCGATTTGGCTGAGAGCGTTGCAGCACGGCGCTAACTCCACGAGGAACCTGACAAAGCTCCGCGATTATACCACTTTTGTGGAACTATGCAGGATTCTACCGGCTGAGACGCAGACCCGCTATAATCCGGATATGAACCAGGATCAACGCAACCCGGAGAATCGCCCACGATACGCTCTACAGCGATGGACGCCCTTTCTGGCTGCGGCAGCGCTGCTGGCCGTCGTGGGGTGCCTGACCCAGACAAGACTGACGATGCAGCCGCAGGTCACCCCCAGCCCGCCCCCGGTCACCGTCCCGACGTTTGCACCTGCCCCCGGCGAGACGACACAGTCACAGTCACAGCCACCGACCCCAACACTGCCTCCCTCCCCGGTCACGGCCACCAACGTGCCGGATGAGCCATCCTTCACGGAACTGCCGGAGCGCGACCGGTACGATCTCGCGGCCCGCTTCCTGGGAGTGCCGGAGGCACCGACGGTATCGCCCCCGGGTGAGTATGAGGTGGGCGATGTAGACACGTTCTGGGTGGTCAACGACATGGAGAAACAGGTCTTCGAGGTGACGGCAGTGCTGGCCTACGCCGGGCCTCACGTCTACATGTGGGTCGAGCAGGGGCTGAGCTATGACTACGAGGCGCTGTTCGCCGCGGCGGAGCGCTTCGAGCAGCGCACCTACCCGACGACGCGTTCATACTTCGGCAGCGAACCGTACCCCGGCATAGACGGCGATCCCCGGCTACACATCCTGCACTCAACAGCGCTCTCGCCACAAGCGGCCGGTTACTTCTACAGCCCCAGCGAGTACCCCGCCAGCATTGTGTCCTACTCCAACGAGCGGGAGATGTTCTTCATCAACCTGAGCAACACGCCTCCGGGTGACCTGTTCTACGACAACGTGTTGGCACACGAGTTCCAGCACATGATTCACTGGAACGTCGATTCCAACGAAGAGACGTGGATCAACGAGGGGATGAGCGAACTGTCTACCTTCTTGAACGGCTTGGGCCCGTCGGGCTTCGTGCGCCACTTCATGGAGGAGCCGGATCTGCAACTGACCGACTGGCCGGAGGATTCTGCCCAGCCTCACTACGGGGCGGCGTTTTTGTTCGCTGCCTACTTCCTGGACCGCTTCGGGCAGGACGCACTGCAAGCATTGGTGCGCAACCCCGATAACGGGCTGGAGGGCGTCGAAAGCACGCTGGCGGAGATTGAGGCAGAGATCACGGCTGACGAGTTGTTCGCGGACTGGGTGATCGCCAACCTGATCAACGACCCGGAGGTGGCAGACGGGGTATACGCCTATGCGGGTCTGCCTGACCTGGAACCGCCCCAGGTAGCCTATGAGTTTTACCTGTACCCGGTGATCAGCCAGGTGTCGCCGGTTCACCAGTACGGCACAGATTACTACCGGCTGTACGGTCCGGCACAGGTGCGCATCCGGTTTGCGGGGACGGAACTGGTGCTGCTCGTCCCGACAAGTCTTCAGGACACGGACGGCGACCCGGAAACGAACGACATGTTCGCCTGGTGGTCAAACCGGGGTGACGACAGCGACATGACGCTGACGCACCGCTTTGACCTGAGGGGTGTCGAGGAAGCGGTGCTGGAATACGACGTGTGGTACTGGCTGGAATCGTTGTGGGATTATGGCTACGTCGAGGTGTCGGTCGATGGGGGAAAGACGTGGACGATCCTGGCGACGGAGCACAGCACCGACGAGAACCCACACGGCACCGCTTATGGGCCGGGCTACACCGGCGAAAGCGCCGACGAGCAGGGGGCCAACATGGAAGGCTGGCTGCATGAGCGCGTCGACCTGAGCGCCTTCGCCGGGCAGGAGATCCTGGTGCGCTTTGAGACGATCACGGACGACGCCGTCAACCGGCCCGGCCTGGTGGTCGACAACATCTGCATCGATGCAATCGGCTTCTGCGACGACGCCGAGACGGGGGATGGGGAGTGGGAGGCGCGGGGGTTCGTACGTCACAACAACGCCTTGAAGCAGCGGTTCGTGGTGCAGGTGGTTCTGCCGGGGGAAGATGGGGCCATCGAGGTGATGCCGGTGCCGCTGGGCGAGGATAACCAGGGGGCGATTGAGATCACGATTGACAGTGTGTCCCCTGCCATGCTGGTCGTCTCCGGGCTGACGCGCCACACGACCGAGTCAGCCTACTACCACTTTGAGATCGTTCCGCTGGAGTAGGGCAGGGGACGGGTTTGGTGACGTGACATTCTCACCCCCTGGCGCCCCTGCCACCGCCTTGGGTGGGTCCGGAACCGGGCGGGTTTCAAACCCGCCCCTACGGGAACCGGCGCTCCTGCCACCGCCTCTACTCGCGGCCCCTCCCTGCCAGCGATGAGGGGGAGCCCGTTGGCCGGTAGAGACGTCGGCGGGCAGGAAAATCAGTGATCAGCGGGGCGGCGGGGGCAGGGCAAAGCCCGTGCGGATGGTGGGGCAAAGGCAAGCGGCAAGGCCGGTGTAAATTGGCCCTGCCGCAAAATGTTGACGAGAAGCAGTCGGTGCTCAGGAGACCTGAATCTCACCACGCTTCAGCGCTTCGAGTTCGGCCTCAAGCCGACCACGCTCTTCCTGGATGGTGGCTTTGACGTCGCCGAGCAGTTTATCGGCGCGTGACTGCACCTCAGTCAGCAGCTCTTCCCCGGACATAGGGGCCATAAGCAACGCAACCGCCGCGCCCACAGTCGCGCCGCTAAGAACGCCTGACAGAAAGCTAAAGAAACGTCG
This sequence comes from uncultured Anaerolineae bacterium, assembly GCA_964603985.1. Lineage (GTDB taxonomy): Bacteria > Chloroflexota > Anaerolineae > Aggregatilineales > UBA3940 > CAZRXG01. The sequence continues at coordinate 17,870 of CAZRXG010000012.1, forward strand.
CATGGCTATCCCTTTCAAGAGTGTTGTGAGGTTCCTATCTTCTTACAAGACTTCTACACTCTTATTATAGCATGGTTTGAGGCGCGGTGTGACCGGCAGACGCGCCGGGAGCGGCTTAGAGCGAAACGACGGCTGCTCCGTCAAACACGCGTCCGGCCCCCGCACCGAAAAGAACGCTCACCGAGACCGCCGAGTGATGACTCCCATTATCATCGCAATCAATCCGGCGATACTCAGCCATCCAAAAAGATCGCCTATCACACGATATAGCGTCCGATGTGATTCCACCGGGACATTGGCAATCATCACACGATCCGCTGTTGAGAGTCCCGTCGATGCCAGAACACGTCCCCGGCTATCATAAGCTGCCGAAAGTCCATCTCGAGTAGCACGAACCATCGAGAAACCATTTTCGATGGCCCTGAAACTCGCCATCTGTGCGTGCATATGGTCGATCTCAGGCCAATCATCGGATGGAACGAGCAACAACCCCACACCAGAGCGGCCAGCCTGACGGATGAGACCGGGATGATCCATGTCAAAACATAGCGCGGTGCCGAGTGTACCCGCAGAGATATTGGCCGTATCTAATTGACCATCACCCGGAACCTGCCCATCTCCCGGCACAATGACCGTTTTAAGGTAGTCCCATACAATCTCACCTTTGGGGTCAATCAACAGGGACTTGTTTTCCGCCAAACTGTCCGCGTCGGGCGGTTTTACATAGAGCGTCATCAGCAGGTAGATCTGCTCTTCCTGGGCGAGCTGCTGACCCTGACGGATCACATTGGATTCATTAGACGGCGATGTGAAGATAGCCGATTCATTCCAGACCACGATCTCCGCACCCGCTTTGGCCTGCTGGCGTGTCCGGGTGGCGTAATCATCCAATATCGTTTGAGAACGGGCATCGGCCAAATCGGGGTTTAAATAGGCATCTTCCCACTGTTTTTTCACGTCGTCCGGCATAGCCAGTGCCGCAACCCGAACCGTCTCCGACTGAGACCCGCCCCATACCAGACGCATCCCTCCAAATATCAGAACGGCGAGCAGGATGCCGACATAGATCCCAACGCCATGCCGTATCGACTTCCAGGCAAATTCCCGTTCCCAGGCCCAGTTCACTACCGAGGCAAACCAGGTGACAATAAACGTGAGCCCCCATATACCGGTAACCGACGCCAACTGTTTAAGGGAAAAGAAGGTGTACTGCGTATAGGCCAACGACCCCCACGTCAGGTAAGGATTTGTCAGTGAGGAAATGAATTCCAAAGCCGTGTAGGTCAGGGGGAAAATCAATGTTGCGGAAAAACCCTGGATACGTGGTGATAACAAGCGGTCGGTCAAATAGGGTATCCAAAAGATCAAACCAATCGACGCCGAAAGCACAAAATACCCTATTCCCTCCAGGGGGATCATCCCCTGCCACGCTATGACGTAGGCAATCGGTATCAGCACACCACTGACGACCAAACCAACGGCGGGTTTTTGACCACGCACGTATCGCAACATGAACACAGCCGCCAGCCACGTTGCGACAGGGACAACCCAACGACCGTTGGAAAATGTAACCAAGACGATTCCTATACCCAGGAATAACCACGCCTGCCAGTTGGGTGTTTTAGATGGAACAGCCTGTCTCTCACTCATCCTTGCCTTCCTCTTCGCTGGCGGAAAGTAACTCTATTCCCTTATACGTTGGACTCGAAAAAATGTTTTTACCCTGCTGCTGTATCGCTTTTGTTAGGTGTCTTTCCAATATCATGGTATATTCTTAAGTGGAAACGGAGAGGGAGTGACAGGTAGGAGATCGGGCCACCGGACAGCTCCTGATCCGGAACCTGTGTGATGTTACCTGCCCGGTGAGCGGGTTGGGGGAAGGGCAGTCCGGAGAGACTGTCGACGTTGCGCCTGGGGTGAGGAAACCCATGAACTTGACCGGCGAGCAAGTCCGCTTTCTGGAGATCCTGGCGGACGGCAAGAAAAAGACCTACGTTCACGTGGTAAGGGGCTTTGGCATCGCTCTGACGCCGATGGCCCCCACGTTCACCAACAAGCTGGCCAAGCCGCTGCTCAAGCAGGGGTTGATCAAGCGCGCGGGCGGCGGCTACAAAATCACCGACAAAGGGCGGGCTGCGCTGGAAGCAGCAAAAGGGTAGACGGCACCGACCGCCATGCAGAACCGGTGGCCAAATAGGAGATCACCAGCGAGGATTAATCAGTATGCACGAGCCAGAAGAAAGCGGCGAGACCAAGCCGTTCCAAAAAACGTCACCCTTGGAACCGCTCCCGGAAAAGGCACCGGAGAAAGAAGCGCCAAAGAAGAAGTCACCGAAAAAGAAGCCACTGGTGGGGGAGGCCACGCCCGATACGGAGATGGAAGCCGATCCGGACGCCAAACCCTGGGGGCTTATCCTGCAAACCCCGCTGCCCGACGCCCAGGTGATCGGGGTGGATGTGCGGAAGATGGTGGTGATCGGGCGGGGTGACCCGGTCATGGAAGACCCACCGGATCTGGATCTGACGCCTCACCGGGCCTACGCGCACGGCGTCTCGCGGCGACACGCGATCCTGATGCCCACCAAACAGGGGCTGATGCTGATCGACCTGGACAGCACCAACGGCACCTGGCTGAACGGGATCAACCTCAAACCGGGTCAGCGCTACCGCATACGCACCGGCGACACGATTGAGTTTGGCACGCTGCAACTGGATGTGCGCCTGGTGGGGGCGGTGCGAACCGGGCGGGGCAAAGAGAGCACGATGATCACGCGGCCCAAGCCAAAGCGAGGGGAATAAACCCGCCGCATCCTCACACGTGCTCAGATGGGTTCTCCACGGGCATTTCGCTCATCACAAAGGGATAAAGAAACCGGGGGGCGGGCTGCCCCTACTAATAACCCGTTCCTGGCATCGTTCTCAAGGGGGAAGGCATGTTAGAAGAGCGACTGGTGCGTTTGCAGGCAGAGTTGCAGACGCGCGATATCGACTGCCTGGCGCTTATCCCCGGCACAAACCTGCGCTACATGACCGGGCTTGAGTTCCACCTGATGGAGCGCCCCATCGTCGGATTCTTCCCGGCGGAGGGGCAGCCGGTCTTTGCGTTGCCTATGCTGGAGCGATCCAGGTTCGAGCGTCACGTGCCTTACGCGGCGCAGATCTTCGGCTACGCGGACGGTGACGACCCGGCGGACGCCGTCCGGGGGGCGGTGATGGCGCTGCCGGAGGTCCGGTGCATCGCGGTGGAGCATCTGCGGATGCGCGTGCTGGAGCTTAAGCTGGTGCAGCAGCACGTCCCGACGGCGCTGATGGTGAACGCCGACCCGGTGATGGACGTGCTGCGGCTGGTCAAAGGCCCGGACGAGATCGAACACCTGCGGGCGGCGATTGCGATCAGCGAGCGGGCGCTTAAGCAGGCGATCGGCGCGGTGCGGCCCGGCATGACAGAGCGTGAGATCGCCAACCAACTGCTGATCGCGCAGCTTGAACTGGGCGGCGGGCCGGCCCCGTTTGAGCCAATCGTGCAGGTGGGGGCGAACGCAGCCGACCCGCACGGCACGCCCGGCGAGCAAGAGGTCAGGGCGGGTGAGGTGCTGCTGATCGACTTTGGAACGACGCACGAAGGCTACGCGTCGGACATCACGCGGACGTTTATGGTCGGCGGGCCGCCGGACGAGAGGGCACGCGAGGTTTACGAGGCAGTCAGGGCGGCCAACGCCGCCGGGCGGGAGGCAGCCGGGCCGGGCGTCCCCTGCCAGGAAGTTGACCGGGCCACGCGCGCAGTGATTGAAGCGGCGGGCCTGGGCGAGTACTTCATCCACCGCACGGGGCACGGCCTGGGCATGGGAGCGCACGAAGGGCCGTCGGTCGACAAGAGCAACCGGACGCCGCTCGAAGCGGGAAACGTGATCACGATAGAGCCGGGGGTTTACATCCCGGGGGAGCTGGGCGTGCGCATCGAGGATGACGTGCTGATCACTGGGGACGGCGCGGTGAGCCTGACCGGGTACGGGCGCGATTTTCAGATCATCGGAGTGCCAGAGCCGAATGATGATTGAGCATACGGCTTGCAGTTGTGGAGGCTGACCGATGGGCGAGACCGAACAGCAACAGTTCTTTGACAGGGCATACAGTGAAGGAACCCGAAAGCCTGTCTCTGCTTTTTACTCCATAGATAAGACCAGCAAAACATACTACCAGGACTACCTCGCGGCCCATGCGCCGGGCCGGAAAGTGCTCGAATACGGGTGTGGCAGGGGATCGTTTGCCTTCTTCCTGGCCCAACAGGGGGCGGAGGCGGTGGTCGGCATTGACATCTCTGAGACGGGGATTGAGCAGGCACGACAGAAGGCAGCGGAGGAAGGGCTGGAAAATGCGCGCTTCCACGTCATGAATGCCGAAGCGATGGATTTTGAGGACGGCAGTTTTGACGTTGTATGCGGCACCGGCATCCTGCACCACCTTGACCTGGAGAAGGCGTTCAGTGAGATATCACGGGTGCTCGTCTCTGAAGGCAGCGCGATTTTTATCGAGCCAATGGGGCACAACCCGGCGATCAACCTGTTCAGAAAGATGACGCCCCAGTTTCGGGTCGAGGATGAGCACCCACTCACAAGGCGTGACTTACAGTTGGTTGAGAACTACTTTGAGCAGGTCACTGCCGTGCCCTACCATCTGTTCACCCTTTTGGCCGTCCCTTTTCGGAAACAACGCCGGTTTCCGTCGCTGCTCAATACCTTGAACACCCTGGACAGGAAGTTGTTCGACCTGGTTCCCGGTTTGGGCCTGCTGGCATGGCAGGTGATCATCATCGCCGAGAAGTCGGAGAAAGCGCCCGTGACAAACGATCACCTGCCCGGCTGAGACAAACTGCCATCCACCAGCCCGTAGGTGGGCCTGGATTCACCGACCGACCTGGAGTAACCACATGCTCAGTCTCTCCATTCCCGGCTTCGGGGACATTACTTTGGAACACATTGTCTTTGACGTGAACGGCACGCTGGCAGTTGACGGTGCGCTGCTGGAGGGGGTGACCGGGCGGCTGGAGGTGCTGGCCGATCACCTGGAGATCCACATGCTGACAGCCGACACGCACGGTGGGCAGGCCGCCATCGACGCGGAGTTGGGCATGACGGCGGAGCGCGTCAGGCCGGGGCAGGAGAGCGAGCAGAAGGCCGCCTTCGTGGAGAGCCTGGGGGCAGAGCGGGTGGTGGCGGTGGGCAACGGCGGCAACGACGTGGGGATGCTCAAGGCGGCGGCGGTCGGCATCGCGGTGATAGGGGCGGAGGGGCTGAACGTCGAGGCGCTGAACGCAGCCGACATCGTCGCGCCATCAATCTGCGATGCGCTGGACCTGCTGCTGAAACCCCGGCGGATGGTCGCGACGCTGCGCCGGTAGGGGGTGCGGTCAGCCGCCGCCCGCGCCGAGCACTGCGCCGGGGCAGAGGGGTTCCGGGGCGCAGGCGGGAACGTCGGGGGCGCAGTTGTAGTTGACGGCCATGCCGAGGTAGCGAGACGGATCGACGGTGTTGTCGAACTCCAGTTCGTTCAGGTAGCCGCCCTGGCCGTCGTCGAGGACAATCGAGAAGTGGAGGTGCACCCACACCTGGCGTGGGGAGCCGCCGTTGTAGTCGCCGGTGTAGCCGAGCAGCGTCCCCTGAGAGACAAACTTGTCGCGCGTGCCGGGCGGGAAAGCGTCGGCGATGAAGGAGTGCTCGCCGGTGCGGTCGGCCATGTGAGTGTAGTAGAGCCAGATCTGCCGCCCGGAGTTGAGAGGGTCGTCGGGGACGCGAATGATGAGCGAGCTGCGCCAGTCCGCCTCGCGGGTCAGGTAGCCGTCGTAAGCGGCGTAGACGGGCGTCTCGCCGGGGCCGGTGGGGCTGAAGATGTCGATGCCCTGGTGGCGGTGGTTTTTCGAATACGGGCCGCGCGGATCACCGTAGAACAGGCCGATGAAGCCGTCGGAGGGCAGAATAAAGGGCGCGCCGGGGCAGGGTTCGCGACGGGCGGTGATCAACGCCTGGCGCTCCTGGACATCGCCCCCCGCCCACCGGATAAACCCCTGACTGCGTGGATCGCTCACGGCGTTGGCCAGGTGCACGACCTGGTACGCGGCATACAGCGCGACGATCAGCGCCACGCACAGCACGATCAAGGTGATGCGGCGGCGGCGGGGAAGATTGGCGTACCAGCTTGCGATGCGATGGAGCACGCTTCCTGACCTCACACAAATATCGTCCCGGATGGGGTGGCCGGTGATCCGGGACAGGCTCGACTAAACTATAGTGCGCGGGTCGGGGGTTTGC
>CAZRXG010000012.1:24184-113123 GCA_964603985.1 uncultured Anaerolineae bacterium
CCCCCGCCCCCCCCCCCCCCCCCCCCCCCCCCCCCCCCCCCCCCCCCCCCCCCCGATTCAGTCCGCGGATTACGCAGATATACAAGAGGGGATAGTTTACAGATTACCGGTGCCGGGCCAAAACAGGTGGTGCCATGAATCAGGGGTTTGTGTGCTACAGTCATGCGGATAGAGTTTTTTCCGACCGGTTGGCGGCCGACCTGCGGGCGGCGGGCGTGTCGATCTGGCGGGACGTGGATGACCTGCCCGGCGACCTCCCGCCCGGCTCGGAGGGGTGGCGGCGAGCCGTCGAGGGGGCGCTGGATGACTGCGCGTACATGGTGCTGGTTCTTTCGCCGGACGCGGTGGCGGGCGGGGAGGTCGAGGCGCAGTGGAGGCGCTTCCTGGGGCGGAGCGGCCTGATCTACCTGGCACTGCACCGCGACTGTGAGATCCCGGCGCTGCTCCAGACGCGCCACCCCTGGGATTTCCGGTACGACTACGAGCGGGCGCTGGTGGGGCTGATCGACGCGTTGCCCGCGCAGAGGTTGTTCAGGCTGGCCGCCGAACCTGACGTAGAGGCGGCGGAGGAAACCCGGCCTGAACGGGAGCCAGCGCAGGTAGTGCATCGACGCCCGGCGACAGTCGAGCAGTTGTTCCGCGAGGGGGTGGCGGCGATTCGGGCGGGGGATAAGCAGACGGGGCGGGAAAAGCTCACGCAGGTGGTGGAGCGGGACCAACTGCACGAGGAAGCCTGGATGTGGCTCGGTGACGCCGTCGAGGAGCGCGACGAGCGCATCGTGTGCCTGGAAAACGCGCTGACGATCAACCCGCGCAACGAGGCCGTGCGGAGGAGGCTTGAGGCGTTGGGCGTGGAGACAGAGCCGCCGGTCACGCCGGAGCCGGAAGCGCCGCCCCCCGCGCCGCCGGAGCCAGCGGCAGCTCAGGTGAGCGCACCCCGGTTGAGACACCGGAATCCGCTGGATCACGCGAGGTTGCTGTGGTTGATGCTCATGCAGCCGGGGAAGCTGGCCCACACCCGCCGGGCGGTGGGGGCGGAGGCGCTGGGTCGCACGGTGACGTGGCTGGCGGGGAGCCTGCTGTGGTTCCCGCTGCTGATGCCCGCCGTTGCGTTGGTGGCGGGGACTCTGCCGTCGCCCGGCCCGGCGGGCCTATCGTGGGTGCTGCTGGGCGTGGTGGTGCTGGGGTGGGCGTTCAGTGGGTGGCTGGGGGATCACAACGCGGTTGGCGTGGCCTTCATCCTGGCGGGCAGCGCGGCGACGGGCATCGCGTGCCTGCTGGTGGCCGGGGGGCTGGTCGGCACGGCGGTCTTCATGGCACTGGCCTTCCTGGCGGGGAGCAGCGTGGGGGCGAGCATGGCCGGTCTCAAGGCGGGCCGGGCGGCGGCGCTGATCGCGGGGGGCGTGGCCGACGTGCTGGCGATCGGCGGCCTTTACGTCGCGGCGCGGAGCACGCAGCAGGCCATCGCGGACGTGGCGGCGCCGGCCATCGTGATGATCCCGGCGGGGTTCCTGGCGGCGCTCATGACCGCGGTGGTGATCTTCGGGCTGGCGTTTGCGGTGATCGGCGTGTTCATGGCCGTGGGCGGGTTCGTGGTGGGGGCGATCCTGGAGGAGGACGTGCACGTGGGGGTCTCGCCGCTGGGGGCGATGGTGCTGGCGGCGCTGGTGATGGTGCAGGGCGTGCTGGCGTGGGCCTGCTTCGTGGGGGGATAGGGGGCCAGCCGGGAGTAAACGTCAAGAGAAGAAAGCCGCCAATTACCGCGCTCTCCGGTTGTTTGCTTCCGCTCTTATCGTCTCCCGTCTGGTAGTTTTGGGATAGGCTCTATGAACGAGAAAGAACGATCGGTAGGGCAGCGGCTAGGCAACCTTGCGCTTGTAGTTGGATTGGTCGGGTTCGTGGTTGTGGTAGGCCAGGTGGCCTGGATGTCGGCGCAAACGGCGCGGCATGTACCGCATCCGCCCCGAACCGGTGGCGACCAGTCTCCCGCAGATATCGGGGCGACGGATTACGAGGATGTAATGTTTCGTGCCGAGGATGGAATCACGCTGGAAGGCTGGTATATACCGTCGCGGAATGGGGCGGCGATCATTCTGGCACACGGCTATGCGGGCTCCCGCCATCAGATGCTGAGCCGCGCGCAAGTTCTGGTTGAAGAGGGGTACGGCGTACTGCTGTTTGATTTCCGGGGACACGGGCAAAGCGGCGGTGACCTGGTCACGATTGGGGATCACGAGCAAAGAGACCTGCGAGCGGCCATTGACTTTGTGGAGAGTCAGCCGGACGTAGAAAGCGAGCGGATTGGGGGACTGGGATTCTCAATGGGTGGAGCAACTGTGATCCAGGTGGCAGCTACCGACAAACGGCTGCGGGCCATCATCGCTGAAGCGGCCTTCCCCGCCTTGAAAGATGCGCTGAACCACCAGGCAAGACTGCTAGGCCCCGTTACACAGATCCCGGCTCGGTGGGCAATCCGGCAGGAAGGGGTAGACATTTCAGCCGTGCGCCCGGTAGATGACATCTGTGACATCAGTCCCCGACCGGTGCTGCTGATTTACGGCAGCGAGGATCCTGTGGTGCCACCGGGCTCAGCGGCGCGGATGGCTGAAGCAGCCTGCCCGCCTGCTGAGCTGTGGATCATTGAGGGGGCAGGACACGGGGGTTACGCGGATACATCACCGGGGCACTATCAGGCGAGGTTGCGAGAATTCTTCAATACAGCGTTGAATCGTTAAGATCGGATGGTGAGATTGATGCGTTCGACGAAGATGGTCTCTTTAACCTGATGAAGCGATGGGAGGAAGATGACGATGGGAGATTACGACCGGACGACACAGGAAGTCTCATATCACCGCTTACGGCCAGAGATCCTGGCTGCAATCGAGCAGTACCTTGAAGACCAGGAATGGAGCGAGATCGAATCGACGGTGCTGTTTTGCTGCGAGACGACGAACGAGCGAAAGAAGAAGAAGGGATTTCTGGGAAAGTCAAAGTCGCCCGACCCGGATCCTGTTCATTACACCGCTGCCATCGTGACGCCCGACCGGCTGTTCTGGGCCCGCTCGGGCGAGAAATCCGGCACCCACGTAACCTCAATGCAGTTGAATCAGATAGAAGTGCGGAGTTACCAGTACGGACACATGATCGAGGACACCGGGTTTAGTATTTATGGCTTCATCGGACGCGCGACCAAAAAGGGCGAGTTATTTCTGGGATTGGGCCAGGAGTCGGCGGCTGAGGAATTCAGGCGGGCGCTGGAAGAAGCTGTAAAACGGGCCTCCACGTAAAAACAAGGAGCCGTTGCAGACCGCCTCTGCGTCGAACTAATTGGTCACAGCGGCCAGAGGATGGGCACCATCACGATGGAAATGATGAAAATCAGCACCGTCAAAGGGATACCTACTTTCAGAAAATCTAAGAAGCGGTACTGCCCCGGTCGATAAACCATCAGGCTGGCAGGTTCAAGCGGTGTGATAAAAGAGCAGCTGGCGGCCAGCACAATCATCATGGCGAAGCTGCGGGGATTCAGAGCAAGCCGGTTTGCCACCTGAATAGCGATGGGAAAGACGATAGCGGCTGAAGCCTGATTTGACATCGGTTGAGTGAGCAGGACCGTCAGCAGAAAGAAAGCCGAAAGCAACCAGATAGGCTGCCCGTCACCCAGCAAGACCGCAATCTTCTCGGCCAGCAGTTGCGCGGTTCCGGTTGTTTCCATGGCCGCGCCAAGCCCCAGCATACAGGCGATGACAATGAGGGCCGTCCACTGGATGTCGTGATAGGCTTCCTCAGGTGTGATGCAGCGTGTGATGAGCACCAGCCCTGCGCCCAGCAGCATAGCCACCGGCAGTGAGAGGATGTTCAGCGCCGCCGCCGCAACTGCGCCGAGAAAGGTGACAATGGCGATCAGGGCGCGGGAACGATGCGGCTGCTGGTGTGTGATCGGGCCGAGCGATTGAAAAAGATTCTGCTGCTCCAACGCCTGAATCTGCTGCCAGCTGGCCTGAACCAACAGGATGTCCCCGACTTTCAGACGTACTTCGCTCATTTTGCGGGTCAGCGTTTGGCCCCGCCGGTTAACGGCCAGCACCTGCAAATCATACTGCTGGCGCACATTGGCCGATTTCAGCGTGCGACGAAGCAGGGGTGAGCCGGGAAGGATGATGACTTCGTGCAGGCTGATCTCATCCACTTCAAGGTCGGTAAAGGCAAAGCTGACATCGGGTTCGATGTCAACGCCTGCCTTTTCCTTGATCGCCAGGATATTCTCGCGCTCTCCTTCGACCACGAGCAGGTCGCCCTCCTCGATGCGGGTCGTTGCCCTGGGTGTGATGTGGCGACTGCCTTCCCGGACCACTTGAAGCACGGTTAGATCGAGATCGCGGCCCAGCCCTGTCTGCTGAAGGGTTTTCCCTGCCAGGGTGGAATCTTTCTTGACACGGATCTCGCTGAGGTAAAACCGGCTGCTGTATTCCGCTTCGGCAGGCTGCACGGGTGCGCGGTCGGGCACCAGCCGCCGCCCAACCAGCACCATGTAAAACAGGCCGACCACGGCAATCGGGATCCCGGCAGGGGTAAGCTCGAACATCCCAATGGGGGCCATGCCGGATTGAGTCATCAATCCGCTCACGACGATGTTAGTCGACGTGCCGATGAGCGTCAGCGAGCTGGCAGAAATGGCGGCGAAAGCCAGCGGCATCAACACCCTGGAGGGGCTGATCTTCATCCGGTGGGCGAGCCCCGCCACGACCGGCAGCAGCAGCGCGGTGGAAGCGGTGTTGCTTATAAAGGCGCTGGTGATAACGGCGACAACCATGACGATAAGTGTCATGTGCGCGACTGGGGTGGAGTCGATCCGGCGTAGGAGCACCTGGCCCGCGAGCTTCGTGGCCCCGGTGCGATAGAGCGCCGCCGTGAGGATCAGAAGCCCGAACATCATGACAAATACGTCGCTGCCAAAGCCATCAAACGCGAGCTGGGCCGGCAGCAGACCGGTCAGAATAAGAACCAGGAGAATCCCCAGGGCCGTGATGTCGACCGGGAACCACTCGAAAGTGAAAAGGAGCACCGCTGCCCCCAGTGTGATGAGCATTAAGATAATCTGGAAATCCATGTTGACCTGGAACCTTCCTATCTTCTGAGAGGCTGCCGCTCACGTGTTGGCAGGAACCGGAGCAGGCATCAGCTGAGTCTGTCTTTGATGTACTCCAGTGCCTGCCCCACCGTCTCGATGGCGGCCCGATCTCCCGCCGGGATAGTGATCTCGAACTCCTCCTCGTACGCGTCGAACAGCGCATCCAATGCGGCGTCATCAGCGCCCAGGTCTTCGCGGAAGCGGGTGCTGTCCGCCAGATCCTTTATCAGCACGTCGAACTGGCGCGCGACAGGCAGGCTGGCCCGGTGTGCCAGCGTTTTGCGGGACGAGCGCCGAAACTGGGATGATGGAGTGCGCATACCGCGCAGCAGCTGGTTGCGGCGGGACTCGCGCGTGATCTGGCGGATCAGCCCCTTCGCAGCATGCTCGCCTTCGTCGTTCGAGATGCGGGCTGCCGCGTTGAAGTAGGGGCGTGGATCGAAGCCGCGCTTCTCGGCGGCCTCCCACTCGGCGGCCAGCCTTAGCAGCGTATCGCGGTAGTCCGGCCCGCCGTCCAGAATGGAGATCGACGTCAGCTTAAGCTCAAGGTAACGCCCGAGGTCCTCTTGCTCGTAGGGTGGGTGCCAGTGCTCAAGTGTTGAGACCAGCTCCCGGTTGGAAGCGACGGCTTCCCGGATGGCGGCCCGCCGTTGTGGGGAGGCTGCGATGTAGTCGTCACACAGCTCCTCAAACAGCGCGGTGCTGCGCGGCTCTGCGAGCAGGCGGTTGAGTTTCACAGGCATGCTGGCCCCCTTATGGCCCCGGTTCTGGATAAAGCCCCCCACCAGTGTAACCGAAGAACGGCTCAATGAACACTTTCCGGCTGAGGGTAATATACCTGCCAGCGTACAGCCGCAAAGCCCCCGCATAGGGGCTGGCAGGCGACGGGCCGAGACCGGTATACTCAGGGCAATGTCAAGAAACAGGCTGCTCTCAAAAATCATAAGCTGGCGCTGGCGGGCCTTCGGGCGGGGGGTGTGGCTGGTGGTGCTGGCGGGCGTGTTCGCGATGGCGATCGGCGGCGCGCGCCCCGACCCCGAAGGGAACGCATACCAGGCCCTGGGCGTCGCGCGCGATTACCTGTTTGACTTCGTCGGCTGGGAGGCGGGCGCGGTGCTCGACAAGGCGCTGAACGAGACGCTCGCGCCGCAGCGCTACATGACGGAGGAAGAGCGCACCCGGTACGTGCGCGATTACCTGAAGCTGGTCTACGACATCGCTCAGCTTGAGATCCAGGTGGAGGAGATGTACCTCGACCCGGCGGTCAACGACCCGGAGGCTGCCAGCGCCGAACTGCGCGCCGAGCGGGACGCGCTGCGCGTCGAGCAGGAGGCGAGACAGGCGCTGACCGAGGCGATCATCGAGGCGCAGATCGCGGGGATGCTGGCCGAGGACGGGTTTGGCGTCGGAGGGCAGCTTGGGCCGCCGCTGGAGATCCGCTTCACGCAGCCGCCGACGATCCTGATCATCTCGCCGCGGGACCGGATCGAGCGGACCGGCGCGTACCCGCTTGAACACGGCCTGACGGTCGACCAGAAGGAGCGGATCGAGGGCGACGTGGATGAGTCGCTGGGCGTTTCCTCGCTGATCGTGCCGCTGGGCGGGCTGGCGGTCTACCCGGCGATGCTGATCGAGACGGGGTACGCGCCGCACGTGTTCAACGTGGGCGCGCACGAGTGGACGCATCACTACCTGTCTTTTTACCCGCTGGGGTTCAATTACGGCCAGACGCCGGAACTGTACACGATCAACGAGACGGTGGCGAGCATCGTCGGGACGGAGATCGGGTGGGCGGTGCTGGATCGCTATTACCCCGACCTCGCGCCGCCGCCGCCGGATTACACCCCCCGGCCACCGGAAGAGGAAGCGCCGCCGGAGGAGCAAGAACCGCCCGCTTTCGACTTCCAGATGGAGATGCGGGAGACGCGCATCCGCGTCGACGACCTGCTGGCGGCGGGGAAGATCGAGGAGGCGGAGCGGTACATGGAGGCGCGGCGGGTGGTGTTCGTCGAGAACGGGTACGCGATCCGCAAGCTGAACCAGGCCTACTTCGCCTTCCACGGCGCGTATGCCGACGAACCGGGCGCGACCGGCTCCGATCCCATCGGCCCGGCGCTGCGCGAGCTGCGCTACTACAGCCCTTCGCTGCACGACTTCGTGGTGCAGACCCGGTCGATGACCACGCTGGAGGAGATACAGGTCGCGCTGGAGCGGGCGCGGCGGGCGTACCATGCAGCCGGTGGTTAGCTTCGAGGCGGTCAAAACGACCGGAGAGGCGTTGGCGCAGGCACGGGCGCTGTGCGGGCCGGGCCACTCGCAGGTGACGCCGATGGTCGTGCGGGCATTGTTGGGACACGTCACGGGGCAGAAGGGCGCCTGGCTGCTGGCGCACCCGGAAGCGCCGCTGAATGCGGAGCAGGTCACCAAGTTTGCCGACCTGCTGGCCCGCGCGTTGGCGGGGGAGCCGTTGGCTTACCTGACGGGCGAGCGCGAGTTTTACGGGCTGGCGTTCAGCGTCACGCCGGAAGTGCTCGTCCCGCGACCGGAGACCGAGGGCGTGGTCGAGGCGGTGATCGAGTGGGCGAGGGCGCGCGGCAAGCCACACCTCCGGATCGTCGATGTGGGGACGGGAAGCGGGGTCGTGGCGGTGGCGCTGGCGGTGAACCTGCCTGCGGCGCGGGTGATCGGGGTGGATATTGCGGCGGGGACGCTGGGCGTCGCGCGGAGCAACGTGGAGGCGCACGGGGTGGGGGAGCGAGTGAGCCTCGTGCGGGGCGACCTGCTGAGTGGGCTGCGCGGGCCGTTTGATGTGATCGCGGCCAATCTCCCGTACATCGCCAGCGATGTCCTGCCGGCGCTGGACGTGCATCGCTGGGAGCCGGGCATTGCGCTGGATGGTGGGGCAGATGGCCTCGATCTGGTGCGGAGGCTGATCGGGCAGGCCCCGCTGCGGCTGGCTCCGGGCGGGGTGCTGGTGCTGGAGATTGGCTTTGACCAGGGTGAGCGTGTCGCGGCGCTGTGCCGTGCGGCGTTCCCCGGCGCGCGGGTCGAGGTGCGGGCCGACCTGGCCGGGATGGAGCGGGTGGTGCTGGTCGAGGGGCGATGACCGAATGGATGGCCGTCGATGATCCGGGGGCGGCGGCCCGCGCAGCCGAGGTGATCGGTAGGGGCGGGCTGGTCGTCCTGCCCACCGACACGGTGTACGGCGTGGCGGCGGACGTGTGGCAGCCGGAGGCCGTAGCGGCGCTGTACGCGGTCAAACGACGCCCGCCGGAGCGTGCCATCCCGGTGCTGCTGGCCGACGAGGAGGACATCGCGCGGGTCGCGGGGAGCGTGCCGGAGATGGCCCGCAGGCTGGCGGCGGCTCTGTGGCCCGGCCCGCTGACCATCGTGGTACCCAAACGCCCTGACGTGCCGGAGATCGTGTCGGCGCTGTCGACGGTGGGGGTGCGTATCCCGGATCACGATGCGGCGCGGGCGGTGATCCGCGCGTGCGGGGGCGCGTTGGCCGTCACGAGCGCGAACCGGTCGGGGCAGCCCAGCCCGCTGACGGCGCGGGAGGCGGCCTCGGCGCTGGGTGAGGGAGTTGCGCTGGTGCTGGATGGGGGGACGTGCGCCGGGGGGCAGCCCTCGACGGTGGTGGACGTGGGCGGGGGGGAGCTTCGAATCGTGCGGCCCGGCCCGCTCGACGAGGCGGCGCTGCGGCGGGCGGTCGAGTAGGGATTTGTTCTGCACCCGGTCAGGGAGTTACCTTTTGTGGCCCGATCAATCGCCTTGCTTACGCTCGTGGTCCGCGAATACGACGAGGCCATTGCGTTCTTCACCGACGCGCTGCGCTTCACCGTCGTCGAGGACAGGCCGCTCGGTGCAGGTAAGCGCTGGGTAGTGGTCGCCCCGTCGGCGCATCAAGGGGCTTCCCTGCTGCTTGCAAAGGCGGCAACACCGGAGCAGTTGACCCGCGTCGGCAACCAAACCGGAGGCCGCGTCTTCCTGTTCCTCCACACCGACGACTTTTGGAACGACTACCGTCACATGCAATCACACGGTGTCAGGTTCGCCGAGGAGCCGCGTGAAGAACCATACGGCTTGGTGGTCGTATTCTTCGACCTCTACGGCAACCGGTGGGACCTTATACAACCAAATGACGCCTGACCTCTCTATCGAGATGTCAAACGTCAATCGTCTTTCAACGGTGGGGGTGGGGCCTCCTCCGCGATCAAAAATCGCAACTATCGGCCCCGGGGCCGCGAAATTGGCCGCTACGGGTTATTGGTCTGCCATCAGCCGCTGGCAGAGCCGCACACCTGTCATGGCGTCGTTAACCCAGTAGTCGGCGCTAACATATTGGCACACCTGCTCATTCAACTGGTTACCGCCAATAATGATGGGGATAGACGTAAGAGCGCTGTCCCCAGTACTCCGGATCAACCGGATCGTCTCGCGCATGGCATCATACGAACTGGTAAGCAAACCCGAGAGGCCAATGATGTCAGGCTTCAACTGAACAGCCTGCAAAAGAAATTCTGCCGGTGACACATCTACGCCCAGGTCGTGAACGGTAAACCCATAACATGTCAGCAACATGTTCAAGTTATTCTTGCCGATATCATGAATGTCCCCTTGAACAGTGCCCAGCAGGATCGCTCCCGATTCACTCCCCGTCAATTGTTCTTCAATAACCGGCTGGACCAACTCCATGACCTCACGGAATATCTCACCGGCCATTATCAGCCCGGCGAGAAAATACTCTTTTTGTTCGTAGCGCACCCCAACCTGTCGTAACCCCTCCTGGCAGTCTTCAACAATCGCCAGGGGATTGTCGGCATTCTGGAGACGGCGGTGAACCAGTTCCAGTACTTCAGATTCCTTCAAATCGGACACGGATGCAATCAGTACCTCGCGTAAATCTGTGTCACCCATAGTCGTCCCTTGATTCCCCGATGGAGGTAGATTACTTATGATTGGTCACGCTGAGGCATACAGGCCAACCTTGGTCGCGAAGCGCAACTGGTCGTTCCGAAAGATGAACCACCCCCAACTAATTGGCCGGTCGTTGAAATCATAGAAAAGATGTCCCAGGTAGAACGCTGCCGCCGGCAGCGGTGTATCCAGGATATGCCCTTCTTCCTCATTCATCAGCGTAGCGTCGATAGTCAGCTCACCGTACTTGAGCAGCGTATTATCGCTATCTGTGAATAGCCCCTGAAGCGACGTGACATCCATCTCCGCTTCAACAATGGGACATCTTGGATCGTAGACCAAATAAGCCCTGTGATAGGAAACCGGTTTGTTGTCCTTTGTAAGCAACCGGCGTATGTAGATCACATGCTGCCCGACATTCAAGTTGAGCCTGCTTGCGGTTCGCTCATCTGCGGCGACGATACGAACATCGAGTAACTTAACATCTGTCGCCGTTTCGCCGCTGAACAAGTCCTGTAATTCTTGCAGATCGAAATTTGCCATGCCCAGTTCCAGGGACTTCACGAAAGTTCCACGCCCCTGGGCGGTGTTGACAACCCCCTGATCGGAAAGCAAATTGATCGAACGGCGAACCGTCATCGGACTGACATCATATCGACGGCACAGTTGGGCCTCAGATGGCAGTTGATCACCTGGACGGAACATGCCTGAAGCTATCTGGCGGCGAAGAATGCCGGCCAACTGCGAATAGGCCGGTTCGTAGGCATCACGGTCAATACTCTCTCGATGTTCGGGATTCACGCGGTTCTGTTTGGGCATGAGTGACTTAACCCTGCCTTACTGTTTGCTCGCACGTTGCTCACTTGAGCTATGTTCCCTAGATATTATGCTCTCTCGTTCAAGAAGTCAAGTAATCTTGACCACTTCCCTATATAAGTATATAATTCTAATGTCATTCTCGTGTGGACGCAAACCCCACCTGTCGTCCTCACTTGTGCACCGGGAAAACCGTGCATGGTTGAACATCAGCGGACAAGAATTATAGCCTGTGCCACCGTCATCGAAGAGATGCTGCCACTGCTTCCGCCTACGATGGCCTATGAGGTGCTGGACTTCGGCCTGCACCTCAGGCCGGAAAACCTGAGAGAGACGCTGCAAAAAGCTATTGACAAGGCCAGCGTGGAAGCAGATACCATCATCCTCGGTTATGGCCTGTGTTCACTGGCAATTGTGGGATTGATTGCCACGAATTGCACGCTGGTGGTGCCGCGTGTAGATGACTGCATCGCGATTTTTCTTGGCTCCGGGGCGGCGTACGCTGAACAGGCACGCAAAGAACCAGGCACATATTACCTCACCAAGGGGTGGATAGAGGTCAGTGATACGCTGCTGGATGAATACAACCGCACCGTTGAACTGTATGGGGAGGAACAAGCTCTGCGCATCATGAACATCATGCTTAAAAACTATAAACGCCTGGTTTATATTGACACCGGGACAAAGGATCAGGCGCGTTATCAGACCTTTGCACGCCAGATGGCAGACCAGTTTTCTCTCCACTACGAAGAAGTCCCCGGCTCAAATGCATTAATCAAGAAGATGATCGAAGGCCCCTGGGGGGATGATTTTGTCGTGGCACCTCCCGGCCATACGATCACCTATTTGGACTTCAAAAGGCCCCCGCAAGGTTCAACCAACGAAGAGAAATGAGCGACCGCCCGGTTATGCATGAGGTAACCTTTCAGCCCATCGGCAAGCGGGTTTCAGTCCTCCCGGAAAGCAGCCTGTTAGACGCAGCCCGGCAGGCTGGCGTGGAGCTGACATCAGTGTGCGGGGGCGAAGGCAACTGTGGTCAGTGCCGTGTCCGTGTGCTCAACGGTGACGTATCACCCCCAACGCCAGATGAGGAATTCATTCTGACAGAGCTAGAGATAATCAATGGGGAGCGTCTGGCCTGCTGCACCTATGTAAACAGCGATGTTGAAGTCCATGTTCCGAAGAGTTCACTCCTGACCGATTCTCGCTTGCAGGTTGAAAGCAGCCTACTGGAAGTCTCCGCTGATCCGATCATTCATCCCCATTCCATCGAGGTACCACCCCCCAACCTTGAGGACCTCCGTTCAGATGTCGAGCGCATCGCCGGCGTCATCGCCCAATCTGGCAGCGAACTTCGTCTCTCTGCGGAACCGGCTGTCGTCCGGCAGCTATCACAGGCAGCACGTGAATATCAATGGCGGCTGTCGGTCTATGTACGAGACACCGAAATCATTGGCGTCGCGCCCTTTGGACAGCCGCCGGTTGGGATGGCGGTCGATCTGGGCACAACCAAGGTCGCCGCCTTTTTGTTAAACCTGGAAACCGGTGAAGAGCTGGCCAGCGCCGGGGCACTCAATCCACAGATCGGGTACGGCGAGGATGTTATCAGCCGTCTGAACTATGCCAACCGCCACGCGGAGGGCCTGCAAGTTCTGTCCGAGATGGTACACGAAACCCTGAACAACCTGCTGGGAGAACTTACCCAACAGGCCGGGGTGGAACGCCATCAGGTAGCGGACTGCTGTATTGTTGGCAATACGGCCATGACCCACCTGCTCCTACAGCTTCCAACGAGGCAACTTGCCAGCGCACCTTACGTCGCGGCAACGAGCACCGCGTTAGATGTCAAAGCGCGTAGTCTCGGATTGGAAACGGCACCCGGTGCCTACGCGCATATCCTGCCCTGTATCGGCGGCTTCGTGGGGGCCGACCATGTAGCCATGATCCTTGCCAGCGAAATGGATCGCGTGAGCCATACGACGGTGGGCATTGACATTGGGACCAACACGGAGATAGCACTTGCCAAGCCCGGCGTGCGCTTCCTTTCGTCCGTTTCCTGTGCATCTGGCCCGGCTTTTGAGGGTGCCCACATCAGCGACGGGATGCGTGCGGCGACGGGGGCGATTGAGGCCGTTCGTCTCCTTGATTCCGGCATCCAGCTAAAAACCATTGACCATGGCCCTCCTATTGGCCTGTGTGGCTCCGGCATCGTCGAGGCCCTAGCAGAATTACGTCGATGGCGGCTGATTAACTACCGGGGGCGCTTTGAGAAGAGCAGTGACCGACTGCGTGAAGGACAGTTGGGGCCAGAAATGCTGCTTGCCCCGGCCAACGAGAGCGGCAGCGGACGTGACATTGTCATCACGCAGCAAGACATCAACGAAATCCAACTTGCCAAGGGAGCGATCCGCGCGGGTTTAGATGCCCTGACACAGATCACGCAAACACCAACTGACGAGATCGAAGAGGTGATCATCGCCGGTGCATTTGGCTCGTTTCTCAACATTGAAGCCGCCCTGGATTCGGGCCTGCTCCCTTACTACCCCAATGCCCAATATAAGCAGGTTGGGAATGCAGCCGGTGTCGGTGCGAAGTGGGCCCTTATCTCTCGCGCCGAGCGAGAGCGCGCACGCCGGATAGCAGATTCCACGCACTATATTGAGCTAACCACTTACCCAGGCTTCAACCGTCTCTTTGCCTTGGGCATGTTGTTCCCGGACGACGCCGAGCTGAGATACTCGGAAGGGCAGGAAATATCAGGGGAATGACCCTCGCGGGCGCAAAAATGAAAGCGATCTAGACTGATCGATTGACAGCTTCCCTATATAAGTGTATAATGTGTGCACCATCGACCACCAGATGGTATTTGAGGGGCCAACCCAGACACCAGCTACACACACAGACCCTCGGCTGCGCGACGATGATCGAGAAAACATTACCATACTTCCCTTGCCGCCGGATGGGACTATCGTGCGTTGGACTTCGGCCTGCGCGTCAACCCTGAAGCCTTGAAGTGTGTTCTCCAGGAAGCCGTCGACGCCTGGGGGGAGGCTTTGGCCGGGGCGATCTTCCTGGGGTATGACCTCTGTTTTCAGGCTGTCGCCGTGGCGCAGGCCCGCGACTGTACATTTGTGGCTCCCAAAGTTAAAACTGCATCGCCATCTTTTCAGGCTCAAAGGAGACCGAAAACACACAGTTCGGCAGCGAACTGGGAGCATACTGTCCAATCAATGGCCGGATCGAGGCCAGCGGCGGGATCTTACCTTAAGGGTTAGAGGCGCAACCCCCAAATAGCATCTTTGAGAGGATGACCCTATGGATCGATGTACCTGGTTATTCTGGAGCAAAAGCCTTAAATCATATCCTTGAGAGGAGGATACTATGTCAAAGAAACTTACCAATGCCATCGCCGACATGAGGGAAGGAGAAGCCCTCAAGTTAGCCCAGAAAATGGTGGACGATGGCTCGGATCCCATGGCGATCCTGGCTGCAGCCAGGGAGGCCATGGACATCGTCGGCCAGCGCTACGAGAAGGGCGACTACTTTTTGCCCGAACTGATGCTGGCCGGGGAGATGCTGACCCAGATCACGGAGCTGGTCAAGCCTGCGCTGGCCAAGATGCCGGAAGTCGAGAGTCACGGCAAGGTGATCATCGGCACCGTCGAGGGAGACATCCACGACATCGGCAAGAACATCGTTACCTTCATGCTTGACGTAAACGGCTTTGAGGTCCTCGATTTGGGCGTGGACGTCTCGGCGCAGAAGTTCGTGGAGGCCATCGGAGACTTTCAGCCCCAGGTGGTTGCCCTGAGCGGGTTCCTGACCCTGGCCTTTGACGTTATGAAAGAGACCATCGAGGCCATCGAGGCGGCCGGCCTCCGGGACGGGGTCAAGATCATGGTTGGTGGTGGTCAGATCAACGAGGAGGTAAGCGCATACACCGGCGCTGATGCCTTTGGAAAAGATGCCATGGCCGGAGTGTCTCTCGCCAGGAAATGGGTTGGCGACAAGTAAGAAACCTCAACACAGCAGATGGAGGCAGCAAAAATGGAAAAACAATTGTCACCAGATGAAAAGCAGGAGGCAGCATTCCAGAGGTTGCTTTCGCCGAAAGACCCTGAGGGGAATGACCTTCAGTTCCAAAGCCCGGAAGCAAAGGCAAACTATCAAGCAAACATAATCAGAATTAAAGATGCCATTCAGATGAAGAAACTGCCTGATAGGGTGCCGGTCACTATACTTCCGAGTATGTTCCCTTGGACCCACGCCGGGATGACCGTAGAAGAGGCCATGTATGACTACGACAAATGCGCCGCGGCCTTTAAGGAATTCATCGTGGAGTTTAAGCCGGATATGCATATAGGCGCTTATGTGCCTGGTCCGGGCAAATTCTATGAGATTCTTGACTACAAGCTATATGCCTGGCCGGGCCATGGGGTCGCGCCTGAGCACTCCTACCAGTGTCTTGAAGGCGAATACATGACGCCGGAGGAATATGACCTCCTGTTGGCCGACCCGTCGTTTTACTTCAGAAATTTCTACCTGCCGCGTGTATTCGGAGCGTTAGAGGGATACACGATGCTCGCCCCTCTCACCAGCATCCTTGAAATGTATGGTCTCGCCCTCTTTTTCGTATCGTACGCGCTCCCCCCCGTTCAAAACACCTTTCAGGCCCTTTTCGAAGCCGGGGCTGAAGCCCTGAAATGGGCCATGGCTATGGGCGGCGTAGATGGAGAGTTGAACACCTTGGGATATCCATTTATCCTCGGCGGATTTACCAAGGCTCCGTTCGACGTGATCGGCGATACCCTCCGAGGCACCAAGGGGATCATGCTGGATATGTACCGGCATCCCGATAAGCTGCTCGCAGCCCTGGAAGCTCTGACACCAATCATGATCGGTATGGGGTTGGCCGCGGCCCAACAGACCGGGAATCCCTTAATATTCATGCCTCTGCATAAAGGCGCCGATGGCTTCCTCTCCGATGAGCAGTTCAAGAAATTCTTCTGGCCTACCTTTAGACAGGTCATGATGGGCCTGATCAGCGAGGGCTGCATCCCATTCCCTGCGCTTGAGGGGCATTGGGATACGCGTCTGGAAGTCATTCAAGACGTACCGAAAGGTGCAACGGCCTGGATGGTTGACCAGTCGGATATGGTGAAAGCCAAAGCAACCCTGGGCAAGAATGCCTGCCTCGTCGGCAACGTGCCCTCCGCCATGTTGCAGTTGGGCACGCCCGAGGAGGTGAGCGATTACGTCAAGCAGATCATCGATACTTGCGGTAAAGGCGGTGGCCTGATCGTGAGCAATGGGGCGTTCTTCGACCAGGCAAAGCCGGAAAATGTCAAGGCGATGGTTGATACCACCAAAGGATACGGTACATACTGATAAATACCTGATGGGGACTGTTCTCGAACGATGACACCGTACTCTTCGACACAGACCCCGAAAACCTCCTGCACGCGGTGGTCGCTGCCGGGAAAGGGTACAGCGTTCACCGCTAACTCAGGGGGGCCAGGCCTGACAGGCTTCCATCGGGAGCCTGTCAGGTCCAGGGGGCAATGGCTGTCGGTGACCCCGGTGGCCGCCGCCATGCTCACCATTCTCGCCGCCTCGCGCCTGACCCGGCCAGAATCCAGGATCGCCGGGGGATCACTGTGTCACTATGGGCCAGGCCAGTGCCATGGCGAACCATAGAGAGGTGGAAAGATGAAACCGCTAAAGCAAGATCTTTCCATATTCAACAGGTTTAAGTTCGAGATACCACCCATAGGGGTTAAGTTCCTGTTCTTCAGGCCAGAAGGAATGGCGCAGTTGTCGATGGATAAGGCTCTGTCCTTCTGTGAAATGCTCACCGAAGCCCAGCAAACGAGAACCCCGTTCTACTTCAGTAATGAGAATACTGAGACATGCGTCGGGAAAATCCTGTTGGGCATGGAAGAGATGGAGCCATTCGCAGAAAGCGGGCAAATCGGGGACAGGTTAGAGATCTTTCAGGAGGCGCGTGCTAACTCCATATTCTATCAATACGTCCCGAGATTTGGGAAGGGCACCGTAAACTACGTCGCTTTCTCCACACTGGACGAATTAACATTCGAGCCGGATGTCTTGATCATCACCGCCACTCCCAGCCAGGCAGAAATTGTGATGCGGGCCATGAGCTATTCGACCGGTGAGCTATACGTCTCCAGGACAACTCCGGTGATGGGATGTGCATGGCTTTACATCTATCCATGCCGGAGCGCCAAGGTGAATTACCTGATGCCCGAAATGGTCCACGGCATGAGAGCGAGAGAGTTGTTTACAGAAGGAACCGTACTGGTATCCATTCCTTATCACTGGATACCGATTATCACGCAGAACCTGAAGGAGATGAAATGGGCTCTTCCGGCATACACAGTTGGCCGGGAGAAGCATCTTGAACGAGAGAAGAAAGTATTTGAGGGCTTAGCCCAAGAGGCTCAGAATCCTTGAGCTTATTGGGATCTATTCCACGAATCCTTCAATGATGAGTATCTTGCCTTAGAAGACAAGGATCAGGAGAGGAAAATGGAGATTAAAGCTGCGGTCGTTTTTGAGCAGGGGGGCGATTTCAGCCTTGAGCAACTGAAGCTCAGTGAACCGAACGACGACGAGGTGTTGGTTCGGGTAGTCGGCACCGGCATCTGCCACACGGATCTGGCAGCACGGGATATGCATTTACCGATCCCCCCGCCGCCGAGTGTCTTCGGGCACGAAGGGGCCGGTATTGTCGAAGAGGTGGGGGCGCGGGTGACCAAGGTCAAACCGGGCGACCACGTGGTATTGGGCTGGGACTACTGCGGGGCATGCAAGGCATGCAAGGTCGGCAAGTACCTCTACTGCCTGGATTTCTTCCTGCACAATTTCCATGGCGCCCGCCCAGACGAGAGCATAACCCTGCACAAGGGTGATCAGCCCGTTCATGGCTCCTTTTTCAGCCAGTCTTCTTTTGCCGATTTCGCCCTGGCCAACGAACGGAACGTCATCAAGGTGCGGGATGATATTCCTCTCGAGGTCCTCGCCCCTCTGGGGTGCGGCGTCATGACCGGTGCCGGCGCGGTTATGAATTCGTTTCAGCCCAGGCCTGGGGCTTCCATCGCGGTATTCGGTGCTGGCGCAGTGGGGATGAGCGCCATTCTCGGCGCGGTCGTGTGCGGTTGTACTACCATCATCGCCGTGGACATCAATCCGAGCCGCCTGGAGATGGCAAAGGAATTGGGCGCCACCCATACCGTCAACGCCAACGAGACAGATCCGGTTGAGGCAATCCTGGACATGACCGGCGGGGGGGCGGAGTTCAGCCTGGAGTGCGTCGGTAATCCCAAGGTGTTCCGGCAGGCTGTGGACGTTCTGCCCCGCCTTGGAGTCTGCGGACTCCTGGGGGTTGTGCCACCGGGCACGGAGGTTGCACTGGACATGGACCTGATCATGAACGGCCGGACGGTTAAGGGGATCCTCGGAGGCGACGCCATCCCGGATCTGTTTATCCCCAAGCTGATTGAGCTGTACAGCCAGGGGCGGCTTCCCTATGATAAACTGATCACGTTCTACCCATTCGACGAGATAAACCAGGCCGTGGAAGATATGGAAAAGGGGCTTGTGATCAAGCCAGTCTTGCGAATGTAGCACCAGGCAAATCTGTTGCTGCCAAGGAGGCAAGCATGAAGTTCATAAGAGTGAATATGAGCGAAAAGACAATTCGTGTCGAAGATGTGCCACAGGATTACGTGGGGCTTGGCGGCAGGGGCCTTACATCAATCATGATCAACGCGGAGGTGCCGCCCAAATGTGATCCCCTGGGGCCGGAGAACAAGCTCATCTTTGCTCCGGGCCTCCTAAGTGGTACCCCCCTGCCGAACGCCAGCCGAATCTCCATAGGGGCGAAAAGCCCACTGACAGGGGGGATCAAAGAGAGCAACGCAGGGGGAACCGTCGCTACGGCCCTGGGCCATTTGGGGATTACGGCGATAATTGTCGAAGGGCAGGCGCCGGACGGAGACCTCAGCTTCCTCAGGATCGACGAGAAGGGAGACGTAAGCCTTATTCCAGCCCAAGAGTACGAGGGAATGCGGACTTACGAACTCGTAGAAAAGATCCTTGGGAGCTA
Source organism: uncultured Anaerolineae bacterium (assembly GCA_964603985.1). Taxonomy (GTDB): domain Bacteria; phylum Chloroflexota; class Anaerolineae; order Aggregatilineales; family UBA3940; genus CAZRXG01. The sequence continues at coordinate 43,180 of CAZRXG010000012.1, forward strand.
CGGAAAGGAAACCGCCGTGCTCTGCATCGGGCCGGCCGGTGAGTACAGGCTGCCCGTGGCTTCTATACAGTCTTCTGACGTCGATGGCCGGCCCTGCCGTGCCGCAGGCCGAGGGGGCCTGGGGGCTGTTATGGGAGCCAAAGGGCTTAAGGCACTCATTGTAGACCGGCGCGGGAAGAGCGCCGATCCCATAGCCGACCCGGAAGCCTTCAAGGAAGCAACCAAGGCTATTGTCAAGGCCGTGCAAGAGGATCATATGAGCGGCGAAGTGATGGGTGCCCTGGGCACCGCCGCCCTCGTGGCTCCTGTCAACGCCATGGGTGCCTTCCCCAGTTACAACGCCACAAAGGGCACGCTGGACGGTTGGGAGAAGATCAGCGGCGAAGCCATGGCCGAGCTTATCAAGGAACGGGGCGGAGAGACGACCCACCGGGGCTGCGACCAGTGTATGATCCACTGCTCCAATGAATTTGTGGATAAAGACGGGAAGTATGTGACCAGCTCCCTGGAGTACGAGACCATCTGGGCTACGGGCGGCATGACCGGCATTGCCGATCTGGATACGATTGCCCGCCTCGATCGTCTGTGCGATGATATCGGGGTTGACACTATGAGCACGGGGGTGGCCATCGCCGTGGCTATGGATGCCGGGTATAAAGAGTTTGGGGATGCCGAGGCAGCCATAGAGATGGTGGAAGAGATCGGCCAGGGCACAACGTTCGGCAGGATCCTGGGAAACGGCCCGGTTGCTGTAGGCGAACACTTCAACCACGCCCGGGTCCCCGTAGTCAAGGGCCAGAGCATTGCCGCGTACGATCCAAGAGCCATGTTGGGTCATGGCGTTACTTATGCCACCTCACCCATGGGAGCCGATCACACGTCGGGGAACATAGTTGGGGCATACCTGGAACAAATGCTCGATCCATTAAGCCCGGAAGGACAGGTTGAGACCTCCAGATTCCTTCAAATCGCCATGGCCGCTTTTGACACCATGGGGCAGTGCTTTATGGCGAGTGTGGCCCTGTTGTCCCCCGAAGGTTTCGAGGCATTTGGGAAAGCGATCGGTGCCAAACTCGGCACGCAGCTTGAACCGGATGACTTCCCTCAAGCCATAGGCGTCCGGGTGTTGAAAGCAGAGCGGGAATTCAACAGGAAGGTGGGGTTCACCAGTCAGGACGATCGACTGCCCAGGTTCTTCTACGAAGAACCCCTCCCTCCCCATAACACAGTCTTTGCCATCAGCGACGAGGAGCTTGACAATACCTTTGATTTCTAACGAGAATCAAGAATGAAAGTGAGGGTCAAACTATACGGGACTTTGAGCCAACGTTTCCCCGGTTACCAGCATTCGCAGGGTGTTGAGGTTGAGATTCCAGACGGGGCGACAGTCAAAGACCTTCTCGCTCTTCTGGAAATCTCGGAAACCCAAGGGGCAGTCGTCATTGTGGAAGGTCGAACGCAAAAAGCGGAGGACAAACTGCGGAGCGGAGTCCCTGTAAGCGTTCTACAAGCTATTCGCGGCGGATAATACACCTGTGCCTTTTGGCGCGGGATCCCTGGGGACTGCTCTTGTTAGCGTAACAACATGGTGTTAACACAATAGAGAGGAGGTGTCGGGAAAAGATCGTTTCGTTCATCCATAACCGAGCTAGAAGTCGGACGCAATTCTAAACAGCAAAACATAGCAGCCGACACAGTTAAAAATCCCAAGAAAAGGGAGGGGGAAAATGGATACCAAAGGTTTGACCCGCCGTGAATTCCTCCGCGGTGCAGCGTTAACCAGCGTTGGGCTGGTTGCAGCGGCATGCGCCCCAACGCCCGCCCCGACGGAAGCGCCTGCCAAAGAGCCCACCGAGGTGCCGGTCGAAGAGGCCGCCGAAGAGCCGGTTGAAGAAGCACCTACCGAAGTGCCGGCCGTAGTGTCAACCAAAGAGGAAATCGTCTTTGGAGGGGCAAGACCTCTCTCAGGGCCAAACGCCGTTTATGAAGAAACGGCATTCGGGCCACTCTACAAAATGTGGATTGATGAGGTCAATGCCAAGGGCGGGATATATGTGGAGGAATATGGCAAGCAATTACCTATAGCAGAGCCCATCATCTACGATGAAAAGAGTGACCTGGGCACGATGACGCGCCTGGTGGAAAAACTGATCGTAGAGGACCAGGTTGACTTTGTGCTGCCCCCTGCCAGCACCGCTTTCCTCTTCGCCGCCGCCCCGATATTCAACAAGTACGAGTACATACTGCTGGGAGCCGAGGGGGGCGCAACGACCATCACGGACCTCCTGCCCAGTCTACCCTACTTCTTTGGCGTGCTGAACTACTCCGACCACAACCAGATGCCGGTTATGGCCGACATCTTTGAGGAAGTGGGCGTGGAGTCAGTGGCGATCATGTTCCTGCAAGACCTGCACGGCATAGAGTACTCTGGTGTGGCGGTTACAGAACTGGGGAAGCGGAACATTGACATCGGGCTGGTTAAAAGTGTTCCGTTTGACGTCCAGGACGTATCGTCTATCCTGAAGGAGGCTGAGGCGGCCAACGTCGATGCTTTCCTGTCTTGCGCCTATCCGCCTCAGAACTTCCTTGCCGTCGGGCAGGCAATGGCACTTGGCTATAACCCAAAGGCCATCCTACTCGGCCCTGGGGCCTGTTTCTCAGCTTGTAGAGACTCCTTTGGCCCCGCGGCGGAAGGAATAATGGGGTATGGCGCCTGGAACTGCAAGAGCTCGGATGCAGCCGCGGACTTCTGTGATAGATTCATCGAACGCTACGGCGGCGATGAAATAATGGACTGGTGGGGGCACCTACCCTACTACGGCGGGCTGCAATTCCTGGAGCAGGCTATCGAGAAGGCCGGAACCCTTGACCAGGCGGTGATAAGGGAAGTAATGGCCACAGAGACGTTCGATACGGTTCTGGGACCGACTTGGTTTGAGCAGTTCGGTGATGGCGGCTGTCTGCTGGCAGTCGAGTGCTACGCCGGGCAGATCGGTCAGTGGCAGAGCGGCGTGTTTGAAGTCATTGACCCTGGGGAGAATCGTACCGCAGATCCTATCTATCCCAAGCCACCGTGGCCGGCACCGGCAGAGGGATAAACATAGCGTATAAACAATAACGGTGAGCGGGCTGTCTAAAAAGGTAAAGAATAACAACCCTCGCGAGTGGTTGTTTTCTCCGGAGGGTTTTCCTGCGCCTTTAGACAGCCTGCTCCCCCCTTTGATCACCATAGCTAGGGAGCTGTCGTTATGACCGTAACTATTCTGGACATAGTGATTGCCGGGTTGCTGCTGGGCGGCATTTATGCCCTGATTTCCGTGGGGCTTAGCCTACAGTATGGCGTTGCCCAGGTGCTGAACGTGTCCCATGGCGAATTCATCATGCTTGGGGCTCTTGCCACGTGGTGGCTGCGCACCACGTTCGGAGTTAACCCGCTGGTTTCTCTGATCATTTGCGGCCCGGCTGGCTTTATAATCGGCTATGTACTTTACCGAACTTTGTTCACACGCCTCAGGAACTTATCGCCAACACCAAGCGCCTACGAAGGCAGTTCCCTGTTAGCCTCTTTCGGGCTCCTCTTCATCGTCCAAAATATAGCCCTGACAGTGTGGGGTTCTGACATAAGAGGATACTCCTATCTGGCTTTTCCGGTCAATTTGGGGGGAGCGAGATTTGAGGCCAACCGTCTGGTAGCACTCGCATTTGCCATCGCCATAAGCCTGGCCTTCTACCTCTTTTTAGCCCACACCCGACTGGGAAAAGCGATCCGGGCGGCGGCGCAAGATCCGGTGGCCGCCGGACTTATGGGGATAAACATTAATCAGGTGCTGGCCCTATGCTTTGGTCTCGGTGTTTTAATGGCCGGTCTTGCCGGTTTACTTCTAAGCATGTGCTACCCCGTTTATGCAACCATGGGTCTGGGATATACTGTGATTGCTATCATCGTGATCGCCTTAGGGGGGTTGGGCAGCATCATCGGCAGTTTTATCGGCGGTTTTCTGCTGGGCCTCATTGGCAGCATCGTAACCTATTTAGACCCGGCCCTATCGTTGGTTGCCTACTACGTGCTCTTCATACTTCTGCTCCTGGTGAAGCCATCAGGTATCATGGGAAAATAGAGAAATGGATAGTGTCAAGGCTGCCCCTAAAAGGTACTTTTTGCCGGGATTACTAATCGTGATCCTGATCGTGTTAGCCGCTTTGCCGCGCTACATCCCGATTTACACCGTCATACTACTGAGCGCCATCTTCATGCACATCGTCCTTACCCTGAGCTGGGCTACCTTTTCCGGCCCCACCGGCTACATCTCATTGGCGTCGGCCGCCTTCTTCGGGGCCGGTATATATACTTCAGCCATGCTGGGGAACGTGTTACCCTTGCCTGTCGTTGTCGTTATTGGTGGTCTCGTCAGCTTCTGTCTCGCCCTTCTCGTCGGTGCCCTGACGCTGAGGTTAAGGGGCATCTACTTTGCCGTATTTACTTTCGGGCTTGTCGAGCTGATCAAACATCTTCTCCTGTGGTGGGAGATGAGTATAATGGGCACACGCGGCAGGTTCGTCATCATAGTAGATTCCACCACTGTTTACTATGTCATGCTCGCTATCCTCACGATACTGCTGGTCACTGCCTACTTTATCAGACGCTCTAAACTTGGGTTAGCACTGCAGAGCATCGGAGAATACGAGGAGGCTGCGGCCCATACAGGTGTCAACGTAAATACTCTAAAAACCGTCACCTTTGCCGTCAGCGCCATTTTCATGGGGGCGACCGGGGCAATCATGGCGACCAGATGGACCTATATCGACCCGTACATCGCCTTTAACCCACTCTTCTCTTTTATGCCGGTTTTAATGGCTATCTTCGGTGGCATGGGGCAGCTTTACGGTCCTATCCTGGGCGCTGCTGTTTTTGCCTACCTGGAAGAATTCTTGATAACCGAGTTCCCCTATTTATACATGCTCCTTTTCGGCATCATTCTGGTGGTTTCCGTACTATACCTGCCCAATGGACTGGTGGGATTGGTAGTAGGGTTGGTACAAAGGTGGCGGAGAGGAAGTCAGGGAGGGCAACATGCCACTACTTGAAGGTACAGAGGTGACCAAGTACTTTGGCGGATTAGCCGCGGTCTCACATGTAGACTTTAGTGTGGAGCAAGGTGAAGTCGTCGGCCTGATCGGCCCCAACGGAGCCGGTAAAACAACGCTGTTCAATCTGGTATCGGGGGCTCTCGTCCCTAAATCGGGGGTCATAAGATTTAAGGACGAAAAGATCACGGGCTTAAAGCCGCACAAGATTTGCAGGATGGGAGTGGCAAGAACGTTTCAATCGGTGAAGATTTTCCCCAACCTGCCCGTTCTTGAGAACGTATTGCTAGGCTCGTTGTTCGGGACACCAAACAGCGTGTCATCAACCGATGCTACAAACAAGGCTATAGAACTAATAGAGTTTGTGGGGTTGTCAGCCGTGAGTGCAGCCCCTGCTAAGGACTTGACCCTGGTCAACCAGAAGCGACTTGAAGTAGCCAGAGCCTTAGCGACCAGGCCAGAACTATTGCTGCTTGACGAGCTGATGGCAGGATTAAACTCCGCCGAGGTAGCCCAGGCGATGGAACTGGTAGCCAGGATCCGGGAGGCGGGGGCCACCGTTTTCATGATTGAGCACGTCATGAAAGCAATCATGAGCGTATGTGACCGAATTATGGTCCTCCACCACGGCGAGAAGATCGCCGAAGGAACGCCACAGGAGATCGCCACCAGCAAAACAGTTGTTGAAGTGTACCTGGGAGAATAGGCTCATGTTGGAGATATGTGACATAAACACTCTTTACGGCAAGGCTCAAGCATTGTGGGACGTTTGTATAGAAGTCGGCGAGGCAGAGATAGTCGCCCTGGTCGGTTCAAACGGAGCCGGGAAAACGACACTGCTTAATACGATATCGGGGATGCTGCGCCCGGCTTCAGGCAGTGTGGAGTTCCTTGGTAGACGGATAGATGGTCTACCCCCGCACGTCATTGTAGAGATGGGTATTTCTCACATACCCGAGGGCGCAAGAGTTTTTCCCGACATGACGGTGCGTGAAAACCTAGAGATGGGTGCCTATCCTCACCACGCCTGGGAACAGAGGGAGGAAACGCTTGAGCAGGTCTATCGAGTTTTCCCAATACTAAAGGAAAGGGAGAGGCAGCTAGCCAGAACGTTAAGCGGTGGTGAGCGGCAAATGCTGGCCATAGGTCGGGGCTTAATGTCACGACCGAAGCTGTGCCTATTGGACGAGCCATCATACGGTTTGGCGCCGCTGTTGGTGGCGGAAATCTTCCGCGTTATACAGGAGCTTCGCGACCAGGGGATTACTATCCTGCTGATCGAGCAAAATGTCCGGCATACCCTGGAGACAGCCGACCGGGCATACGTGCTGGAGAACGGCCGAGTCTGCCTGGTAGGGGCCTGTGACGAACTCCTCGAAAGCGATTACGTGAGGAAAGCCTATCTGGGGTTGTAGTCAACCCGTCCAACACGTCACGGGAAAACCAGCCAGTGAAACAAGGAGGTACCCGATGCCCGACTATGAGGCACTGAGGGCAAGAGTGCAAGAGCTGGCCGAGAGAGATTGGGATGTGGCAGCCATTGAGGCCAGAGTCAAAAAAATGACTGCGGGGGACATTCCCAAAAAGACACTGAACCGGGATGAACTGTTAGCCAACAAGGAGCAAATCCTCGATCGCGTCCAGCGGCGGGCCGAGGAGTACAACTTTTTCACCTGCAATTGTGCCAAGGGCACTGCGCTTGCCTTGCTGGAAGAATTTGGCCTGGGCAATATGGAGATTGTTAAAGCCCTGTCCCCGTTTCCCGGTTTCGGCGGGACCGGCTGGATGTGTGGGGGCGTAACCGGGAGTCTGATTGCCCTGGGGCTTTATTTTGGCAGTGATGACGTGCAGGATCACGACGCTACCGGGACAACGATAATGGCTGCCCGGAAGTTTATGCCCCGCTTCGAAGAGGAAGTAGGCGCTGTCGTGTGCCCCAAGCTCCACGAAGACGTGGTATTTGGACGTTACATGGACCCCGCAGCCAGCCCAGAGAATATGGCGGCTTTCGCTGAGGCGCAAGGTTTTGAAAAGTGCGGCCTCCTGCCGGGGATTGGGGCCAGACTCGCCGCAGAGATCATCATCGAAGGCCTGGCCTGACCGGTATCTAAACCCGCCTGCCCCGCGTTTCGGGTCGGCGTCCGATCACGAGTTTGGTTTGAAGCCACGCGGTTGAGGGTGGGAGTGCTAAACTTAAGGCATAAACCCACCCGAATGTGACAGGTTGGACTATATCAGCTTCCTGAGGCCACGATGATAGACTTCGTGGCCTCAGGTGATTCACCTCTTTTCCCCGCCCGCCATTTCCAGGTAGTGCCTGTTCAACCGAACGAGTATCAGTGTTACAGTCTGCTAAAGGCGCTCGCTTTGTGACATTAATCACTACCCTCCGTCCACAAGTTTCCCTTATGCTATAGATGCAAGAGCCCGGTCATCGCAATCTGCACCCACCGGCCCGGCGATAACAGTAATGCTTGCCGGAAACATCCGGATCGTCATCACCAGGCGCTTGCAGTTGCAATCCCAAGGAGTATGCGCGATGAAGGTCTATGGACGCACACCGCTGGACGTTGACCAGGCCAGAATCCCAACAGGTCAGGTTTACATTATCCCCGAACGCTGTAAAGGCTGCGCGATCTGTGTCCAGTTTTGCCCCCAACAGGTTCTCCAGGTCTCCGATCTGACCAATGCCAAAGGCTACCACTACCCGGAGATCGCTCCTGGAAAGGAAGATGCCTGCATTCACTGTGAATTCTGCACCATGATCTGCCCCGAATTCGCCATCTTTACACTTGAGGCAGAGCAATGACGGGGCGAAGCGTGCTAACCGGAAAACACTTCATGAGCGGCGACCACGCCTGCGCCGAGGGCGCGCTCGCAGCCGGGTGCCGATTTTTTGGCGGCTATCCCATCACACCATCCACCGAGATCGCAGAGCGTCTGGCACGCCGTCTCCCTGAGGTAGGCGGCGTCTTCATTCAAATGGAAGACGAGCTGGGCAGCATAGCCACCATCATCGGCGCATCGGCGGCAGGAACCCGTTCGATGACTGCGACCTCCGGGCCCGGTTTAAGCCTGATGCTGGAAAACCTGGGGCTGGCCGTCATGATGGAGATCCCCTGTATCGTGGTGGACATGCAGCGCGGGTCGCCATCCACCGGGCTGCCGACGATGGCCGGACAGTCCGATGTGATGCAGGCCCGCTGGGGATCTCACGGTGATTACGGCATTGTGGCCTATTCGCCCTGGTCACCGCAGGAGATCTTCGATCTGACGATCCTGTCCTTCAACACCGCCGATCGCTACCGCGTCCCGGTGATCCTGCTGGCCGACGAAGTGACCGGACACATGGTCGAACGCGTGGTTATTCCGTCTGAAGATCAGATCGAGCGCTGGGAACGGAAACGCCCACAACCTTCGCAGCACGGGCAGTGCAAGCCATTTCTGGCGGACGAGGACGATCTGGTGCCACCCATCGCCCACGCGGGGGAAGGACACCGCGTGCATTTCACCGGGCTGACACACGACGAGCGCGGCTATCCCGACATGACGGCTGAAACACACCACCGGCTGGTCACCCGGCTGGTGGAAAAGATTCACCGCAACGCCGACCACATCATTCGCACGGAAGCCTACCACCTGGACGATGCGCGGATTGTTGTCATCTCATATGGCTGTACGGCACGTTCCGCGCATCGTGCTGTGCGTACGGCCCGCAAACAGGGCATCCCGGTGGGCCTCCTCCGGCTGATCTCGATCTGGCCGTTCCCTGAGAAGCTGATCGCCGAATTGGCCGGGCAGGTAGACACATTCATCGTTGCCGAAATGAACCTGGGCCAGATCAGCGGCGAGGTAGAACGGGTTGCCAGGCAGCCGGTCAGAGGCGTCTTTCACGCCGGGGGTGAGATGATACCGCCCGAACCCATTTTTGAGGCCATCCAGGAGGTGGCAAGCGGTGGCTGAAGCACAAATTGCCGACAAACATCCACTGGACGACATCATCCGATCCGACCGCATGCCCCATATCTGGTGTCCGGGCTGCGGGATCGGCATCGCCATGCGGTGCTACGCCCATGCCATCCTGGAATCCGGCATCCCTGTCGAGCAGCACGTGGTGGTGTCCGGCATCGGCTGCACGGGGCGCGTGGCGGGTTACATGAATATCGATTCCTATCACACCACGCATGGGCGCGCGATCCCCTTTGCCATCGGACTTAAGCTGGCAAACCCCGATCTGGCGGTCGTCGTCTTCAGCGGTGACGGCGATCTGGTCGCCATCGGAGGCAATCACCTGATTCACGCCGCCCGCCGGAACATCGACATCAAAGTCCTGTGTGTGAACAACTTCAACTACGGCATGACGGGGGGGCAGTTCGGCCCGACGACGCCGACCGGCGCACGCGCCACCACTGCCCCGTATGGCAACCCCGAGCTGCCGTTTAACCTGCCCTATCTGTTGGGGGCAGCCGGGGCCAATTACGTGTCGCGCTGGACGACGCTGCACGTGCGGCAGTTAAAGCGGGACATTCTCTACGCTTTTGGCAAATCAGGTTTCGCGTTCATTGAAATCCTCTCGCCCTGTCCGGTTGGGTTTGGCAAGTCCAACGGCATCGAAGATGGCCTTGAAGAGATGGAGTTGTATCGTGATCGATGTGTGATGAATGGCCGAGCGTCGTTGGAGAAGGCAGGGATTGACCTACGTGAAGAGCGTCCCATCTACATTGGCAACTTCGTAAATCGCGATCAGCCACCCTATACACCGATCTACCTGGAGTAACATGTATGCGGAAGGAAATACGTATTGCAGGATTTGGCGGCCAGGGAGTCGTCCTGGCCGGCTATGTCCTGGGCAAAGCACTGACCCTGTACGACGAGCTGGAGGCCGTCATGACACAGGCTTACGGGCCGGAAGCCCGGGGCGGTGCATCCAGCGCGAACATCGTGATCTCGGATGAAACCATCGACTACCCTTTTGTCCAGCACCCCGACGTGCTTGTGGCGCTGTCACAGGAGGCTTACACCCGATTCCGGCCCAGCATCAAGCCAACTGCCACCCTCATCATCGACGCCGACCTGGTGGAGCCTCTCCCCAACGATACCCCCCATCGCGTCCCGGCCACCCGCCTGGCCGAGGAACTGGGACGGCGGATCGTGGCCAACGTCGTCATGCTGGGCGGCTTCACGGCGGTGACCGGGCTGGTCAGCCGTGAGGCGATGGAGAAGGCGATTGAGACCTCCGTAAAACCCGGAACGGTCTCCCTGAACCTCCTGGCATTTGCATCCGGTTTCGACTCCGCCCTTGCTCATATGACCGCACCTGAGGAAGGCGTGGCATGAGCGATTCGGTCCTCGTGATCGGCGGCGGGATTGCCGGGATTCAGGCGTCGCTGGATCTGGCCGGAGCCGGGGCGCGCGTCGCCTTGGTCGAGCGCGAGGCGACCATCGGGGGCGCTATGGCCGTGCTGGATAAAAACTTCCCCACGCTGGACTGCTCGATCTGCATCGAAGCCCCCAAGATGTCCGAAGTTGACCTGCACCCCAACATCGAGATCCTGTCGCTGGCCGAGGTGGAGCGGATCACAGGGGAACCCGGAAACTTCAAGGCACACATCCGCCGGAAAGCCCGCTTTGTGACGGACGAGTGCACCCGCTGCGGGGAATGCGCCAATGTCTGCCCGGTGATCCTTCCCAACGAATACGACTCGGGCATGGCCACGCGCCGCGCGATTTACACGCCCATCCCCCAGTCGGCCCCCGGCGCTTACGTGATCGACATCGAACACTGCCTCAACAATCCGCCCAATTACCTGCCCTGCAATCACTGCTACGAAGCCTGCCCGCCTAAAGCCATCGACTTCCTGATGCCGCGCGAGCGTCACCTGACACGGCGGGTGGGGTCGGTCATCGTGGCCGCCGGTTACGACATGATCGACCCGCGGCGGTTGAAAGAATACGGCTACGGCACACATCCCGATATTCTTACCGCGCTGGAGTTTGAGCGGCTGATCAACTCAGCCGGGCCGACCGGCGGTGAGATCGTCCGGCCTTCGGACGGCAGACACCCGGAGAACGTCCTGTTCGTGCTGTGTGTAGGCTCGCGGGATCGACGTTTTTATCGGTACTGCTCGCGCTTCTGCTGCATGTATTCCATCAAGCACGCCTACCAGGCCGTCGATCACGGTGTCGAGGATGTCACCGTGCTCTACATGGATATTCGCGCTTACGGCAAGGGCTTCGATGGGTTCTGGACACGCACCAGAGAAGCCGGAGCGCGATTCGTGCGCGGGCGACCGGCACACATTCAGCCCGATGGCGAGCGTATAGCCGTCATTTACGAGGACACCGAACGGGCTGCCCGCGTCGAAGAAGCCTACGACATGGTCGTCCTGGCCAACGCCGTCACGCCGCCGGATGGCCTGGAAAAGCTGGCCGAAGGGTTGGACATCGAGCTGGACGAAGACGGTTTTATCAAGGCGCTCGAAACCCGGGGTGGGCTGGTCATGACCACACGCCCCGGCGTCTACGCGGCAGGCTGTGCCACCGGGCCAAAAGACATCCCTGACAGCGTATCCGAAGGCAGCGGTGCGGCAGCCCTGGCCCTGGGCCATCTGTCCAGACGCCACTGGCCTGAGCCACCTGAAATCAAGCCGATGGAGGGCATTGATACCCCGCGCGTTGGCGTCTTCGTCTGCCACTGTGGGAGCAACATCGCCGGTGTGGTGGACGTAGAAGCAGTGGTAGAGTTCGCCAGGACGCTGCCGGACGTGGTCTATGCCTCGGATCAGATGTTCTCGTGCGCAGGCAACACCCAGCAGGAAATCGAGGAAGCGATCAGACGCGAAAAAGTCACCCGTGTGGTGATCGCAGCGTGTTCGCCCAAGACCCACGAAACGATCTTTCGCGGCGTTCTGGAGCGCGCCGGGCTGAATCCGTATCTGCTGGTCATGTCCAATATCCGCAATATGGACTCGTGGGTGCACAAGTTCGAGAAGGAGGCGGCCACCGTCAAAGCCATGGACATGGTCGCCATGGCCAGCGAGAAAGCCCGGCTGCTCGTCCCCCTGGAAGCCCGCCGCCTGCCGCTCACCCAGAGCGCCCTGGTGATCGGCGGGGGCATCGCCGGGATGACAGCCGCCGCCGCGCTCGCCCGCCAGGGGATTGAGACACACCTGGTCGAGAAAAACGATCACCTGGGTGGGCTGCTTACCCAACTGGATCACATCGCACCGGCCAGCCTGAAGGCGGGCGATCTCCTGGCAGCGAAGGCGCGCGATCTCGAACAGACCGGCGTCAACGTCCACCTGAACACCGAGGTTGAGACTATCGGCGGGGTGGTCGGCAGCTTCCACGCCCGCCTGGATGACGGCACGGACATCGACGTTGGCGCGATTGTGATGGCGACCGGCTCCGTCCCCTACCAGCCTGCCGAGTTTAATTACGGCACCGACCCGCGCGTGATCACCAATCTGGAACTGGAGGCCGTGCTGTCAAACGGTCAGGTTGACGCCGAGCGGATCACCTTCATCTCGTGCGTGGGTTCCCGGCAGGGGAACGCGGGCTGCTCGCGTTACTGCTGCACGTCGATGATCGCCCAGGCGCTGCGCCTGCGGGAGATGGGTAAAAAGGTGCGCGTGCTGAGCAAAGACATTCGCACCTACAGCCGCCAGGCGGAGGAACTCTACGAGCGGGCCATGCGGGCCGGGGTGCAGTTTTTCCGCTACGACGACGACCGCGCCCCGCAGGAGGTCATCGCAGTAGAAGACGGTCACGTAGGAGTCTACGATCACTACCTGGGAACCGCCGTACGGATCCCAACCGATCTGCTGGTGCTGGTGGTTGGGCTGAAACCGGTTGAAGACAACCTGTCAGAGCAACTCAAGCTATCCCACAGCGAAGATGGCTTCCTGATGGAGCTCCATCCCAAGCTGGGCCCAGCCGAAACCGCCACACAGGGCATCTACCTGGCCGGGACGGCACAGGGAGCCAAGGACGTTCGGGAATCGATGGCACAGGCGCTCGCCGCTGCGGGTAAGGCTGGCGCGCTTCTCTCTCGCGGTGAGATCAAGAAGGAGCCTCTGACGGCCCAGGTCGACCTCGATCTATGCATCGGCTGTATGCGCTGCGTCAAGGTGTGCCCATTCGGGGCGATAGAACCCACCGGCCCGGTGAAAGAAGGTAGGGTGCGGATCATCGAAGCGGCCTGCATGGGCTGCGGCACCTGCGCGGCGGAGTGCAACTTCGACGCCATCGACATGCCCCACTTCACCAAAGACCAAATCCTGGCACAAGTCGACGCCGCACTGGCCGACCACCCTGAAGAAAAGTGCCTCGTCTTCACCTGTAACTGGTGCTCCTATGCCGGAGCCGACTTGGCTGGCATCGAGAAACGCCAGTACCCGACCTCGGCGCGCATCATCCGCACGATGTGCTCGGCCCGCTTCGAGGAAGACTTCGTTGCCCACGCCTTTGAAAAGGGAGCCGGGGCGGTGTTGATCACGGGCTGCCGCCTGACCGACAGCGGGTCCGACTGCCATTACAACTATGCCAACGAGCAAACCTGGAAGCGATTCAAACACTGGCAGCGCAAGTACACGCGCAAGGGGATCGAGCCTGAGCGGCTGCAATTGCAGTGGGTCTCGGCAGCCGAAGGCAAGGAGTTTGCCGAGAAGATCGCGGAGATGGATGAAGTCGTCCGGCGCTACGCCCGGCAGCCAGAACAACCAGAGCCAACCGGAGATTGAACATGCCCCCTACAGCACCGTCAGCAGATGATGCCATCGTCCTCGATGATGCAGCCTGGGAGGAACTGGTCAGCCTGACCAACGGCGCTGCCGCCCAGTGTTACCAGTGTGGCGTCTGTACGGCCATCTGCCCCTGGGGATCGGTCAGGGATGAGGCGCTGTCCGTTCGCACGCTGATGCGGCAGGCCCAGCTTGGCATCCGCGAGGGGGGTGAGGGTGAGAACCTGTGGCTGTGTGCCACCTGCGCCCAGTGTGAAGCCTACTGCCCGCGCGGCGTCTCCATCACAGATGCCCTCCGCGGGCTGCGCTATCTGGCCTGGGAACGGCGGGCCGTCCCTGAGGGCCTCCCCACCCTGCTCTGGTCCATTCACTGGAACAACAACCCCTGGGAGCAGCCTCCGTCACAGCGAACAGGCTGGACAAAGAATCTCGACGTTCCGCTGTATGACCCGGCACAGCATGATCTCCTTTACTACGTGGGCTGCACCCCGTCCTACGACACGCGCGCGCAGAAGGTCGCGCTGGCCTTGACCCGCGTATTTCAGGCGGTTGGGGTGCCCTTCGGCATCCTCGGCGAGGACGAACCCTGTTGCGGTGAAGCCGTCCTGAACGTGGGGCACAAGCCGTATTTCGAGGAGATTGCTCAACATACCGCCGAAGTCTTTCAGGAAAAGGGTGTCCGGCAGTTGGTGACGATCTCACCCCACTGCTATGACGTTTTCCAGAATCACTATCCACGTCCCGGCGGTGATTTCCAACCCACGCACTACACCCAACTCCTTTCCCGGCTCATAGATGCCGGGCGGCTCAAGTTTACGGGTTCGGTAGAGCGCAAAGCCGCATTCCACGACCCATGCACCCTCGCCCGGCACAACGCCGAAACCGAAGCCCCGCGCCGCGTGCTGGAGGCCATCCCCGGCATCGAGCTGGTCGAAATGGAGCACAATGGCGTCGACACGTTGTGCTGCGGGGGCGGCGGTGGCCGCATGTGGATGGAAACTGCCGCCGGGGAGCGCTTCTCCGATCTGCGGGTTGAGGAAGCCCTGACGACCGGCGTCGACGTGCTGGTCACAGCCTGCCCCTTCTGCATTGCCTGCCTTGAAGACAGCCTGAAGGCACAGAAGATCAAGGACATCGTCGTCATGGATGTCGCCGAACTCGCCGCGCTGGCCCTGTAGCCGTTTTGCGTCACAAGGCAAGAGGAGGTTTTATCTTACATGGTTGCATCGCTGTACGGTGTTGACGAAGCACAGGGGGCCGTCTGGGTCTTCCTCGAACAGGAAGGTGGCGTGCTGGAGGGCGTTTCGCTCGAACTGCTTTCGCAGGGGCGCAAACTCGCCGACCTGGCCGGCTGGCAACTGACCGGCCTGCTGCCGGGGCATGAGATCGCCGACCTGGCTGCCGAAGCCTTCGCCTACGGCGCAGACGAAGTTGTCATTGCCGAGCACCCCCTGCTGGGCACTTTCACCATCGATGCGTATGCTCATGTGACGTTCCAGGCCATCATGCAGTACAAGCCCGGCATATTTCTGTTAGGCGCAACGCCCAACAGCCGCGATCTGGCCGGAAGGCTGGCCGTCCGGCTGAGAACGGGGTTGAACGCCGACTGCACCGATCTCCGCCTGGACACCGAAACGGGCAACCTGATCAGCGAGGTGACCGGCTTTGGCGGCGGCGTGCTGGCACTGCTTGAGTGCCGGGACCACCGCCCGCAGATGGCTACCGTCAGGCCGGGGGTCTTTCCCCTGGGGCAACCTGACCCCGACCGCCAGGGGACGGTCACCCGATTCCCCATCGAGCTGACCGAGGACATGATCCACACCCATATCATCGAGAGGGTAGTGGGCGAAAGCCTCAACCTGACCCAGGTCCCCGTCCTCGTGGCGGGTGGCCGGGGGGTTGATGGCAACTTTGACATGCTGCGCGAGCTGGCCGACCTGCTAGGCGGCGACGTGGGGGCGACACGCCCGCCGGTGGACGAGGGCCACGTCGAGCGCGAGCGACAGATCGGCCAGACGGGCGTGGTCTGCCGCCCCCGGATCGCCATCACCTGCGGCATCAGCGGCGCGTTTCACTTCGTCGTGGGCATCCAGGAGGCTGACATCGTGATCGCCATCAACTCCGACCCCGATGCGCCGATCTTCGAGTTTGCCGATTACTGCATTGTCGGCGACGTGTTCGAGATCGTCCCGGCTTTAACTGCTGCCCTCCGCTCGGTTCGAGAGGTGCCCAATGTCTGAGCTTCACAGCGTGGTGTGCGTCAAGGTTGTCCCCAAACCCGAAGAGATCCGCGTTGACCCGGAAACCCGGCGGCTGGATCGGGCCGGAGCGCGTTCTGAGATCAACCCGCCGGACATGAACGCCATGGAGATGGCGCTCCGGTTGAAAGACCGCTACGGGGGGCGGATCAGCATCCTTTCAATGGGGCCGCCCTTCTTCGAGCCATATCTACGCGTGGCGCTGGCGATGGGGGCGGATCACGTCTACCTGCTTTCCGACCGCGCATTTGGCGGAGCCGACACGCTGGCAACGACGTACACGCTGGCAGCGGGCATCCGGAAAATCGGGGATGTGAGGCTCATCTTCTGCGGGGAGGAGTCATCCGACGGCGCAACCGGCCAGGTCCCGCCCGGTCTTGCCGAGTGGTTGGCAACCGGCCAGATCACGCTGACCAGCGACGTAGACGTGGATCTGGCGCAAGGTGTGGTGCGCGGCCATCGCGAGGTGAAAGGTGGATATGAGATCCTGGAGGTGCCGCTGCCGACCGTGATCTCGGTCAAGACGGCGTCAAATGAGCCCCGGTTTATGGATTACAACGTCAAACCGTGGGCGTTTGAGGAGGGGCGAGTCACCGTGTGGGGCAAAGCCGATCTCGACCTGGACGAAGCCTGCATCGGGGTGCCCGGCTCCCCGACGACGGTGGCCGGGCTGGACCAGGCTCCAGGACGCGAGCGAAAGCACGTGCGCTTAGAAGAAACGCCGGAGGCAATCGCACACCAACTGGCAGCCCTGCTGGATCGGTTTTCGTAGGGAATGCCCCGTTTCGCAGCCAGGCGGGAGTACAATCGGTTGCCCGGTACTCCCGCCTGTGGCACATCCCCCAGGGATCAGTATACGGCGAGCAGCTGCTCCAGAATAGTCGGATCTTTGATCTCGCTATCCCGCCCCAGCAGGATGACCTTCGAAACAACCTCCGCCGTCCTGGGATCATCGTCGGCAAAGGGCAGGAAGAGCCGCCCCCGGTGCTGCGAATGCACCGGGATGATGCAGACTGCGCCCCCAGGCTGCCGGTGGACCATAGCACTGCCCAGGTGAACCGAGTAGTTCCCCAGCTCCCCATCGATGAGCACGTGAGAGCGCTCGACGCGTGCATTGTCAATCTCGAGCAGTCGGCACATCTCGCGGACGAGCGCAGCCCGCATCTCGACGGTTGAGGCACTGGCCTCCGGGTCGACACCGCCCACGTGGGCCACGCTGACCACCAGATCAAGGTCGCGCATCGCCTCGCTGAAGACGCGCGGCGGGACTTCTTCCAGCGGCAGGGGTTTCCATTCACCACGCCGCGTAAAGTGGACGCCCTCCAGCGTTTCGCCCTCGACCTCTGCCGGGCTGAGGAAACCTATCAACCCGCTGAGCCATACGGCAACACCGGCTTCGTGGAAGACACGACGCGCGCCCCCTTCAGGATGGATCACCCATCCCCGCTGTCCGAGCAACGCAGCCGCCTGTTTAGGCTGCACCTGATGACCGGCATAGCGCCGTGAGAGATCACCCTCCACCTTTTCCGTTTCGGTCAGCACGTAAAGCTCACGGAAGACCTGCTTGAAGGGCTGGATACGCTCGGCCAGGAAACACTCGCGCTGCCACTCGTGCCACTCCCCGGAGAGCAGCAGATCGTGGGGATGGGCGATGCGCAGCTCCCCCCGCGTGCCGATCTTGACCCGGCTGGCATCGGGATACTGGAGCGCCTTGCCGCCGTCAACCGGATAGCCCATCGTTCCATCGCTGACGAATACCAGCTGCTCCAGCATGGGGGCCAGGATGGGATGCCCCATCAGGCTGCGCAGCTCTACTGCCGTGAACATGTCGCCGCGACACATCGCCTGCTCCAGCGATTTCCGCATGCGCGAAGTCTGCCGCTTGATGTCTTTTTTACGCCCTAACAGGTGCGCGATTGCTGGCTCCTTCTTGACCTTCGCCGGGACAGACTTCAAGCGTCTGCCCTGCCTATCAACCGAAATGGCCGGGTCGCCCCAGGCATCGATGGCTAGCGTCACCGTTACATCCTCGACGGTCGCGGTAAGCGAACCGTCCGCCATGTCGGCATTGGCCTGCGCCTCCATGGCCCACTCAAGCCGGATAGGGTCGGCGTAACCTGCGGTTCGGGCCAGGTTCTGCATGGCGATCCCTACGGCTAACTTCTCGTTCGTCCGGCGCATCGAGCCGTATTTCTTACCGGTTCGCAAGAATTCCTGGAGGCTCTCGTAACGTTCCAGGAGATCGGCTTCTCCATCAGCGCCTTCGGCGAGATGCAGCAGGCCCAGCGCCCGCACCGAATCCTGGTGGCGTTTCTTTGTGAAGCGATTGATCAGCGCCCGCTTATCAAGCCTGCCCAGCATAGCGTCGGCAAACAGCGTGGCACGGGCATGCCCACGCCCGCCCGAAGCGTATTTGGCCGACTCGTACAGGATCGCCCATCGCTCCTCGCCGAGTGTCTCATAAACCCGGTGAAACCACGCCACGTCAACCGCACCGTCGATCAGATCCTGCGCGGTAAGCGGCGTCCTCTCGGCCACTTCGGCGTTCCATAACTCGCGCACCTCCCGATCAACACGCCAGTTGGAGTCTTTAGTGTGGGCGTGAATCCACCACACGGCTTCTTCCAGACCCTCCCAACCCAACGCGTGTTCGATGTAGCAGGCCCACTGAGGAGCGTAGACGGCCATGTCGATCAGCCGCCGGTCTGAGATCTTGACCTCGACCACCCTCCGGGCGAATTCTTCGACGGTATCCTTCTCAAGCGGCACCGTGACACGGATCAGATGGCTGAGCACCGTCTCCTTGCTCCATCCATCGTAGGACCAGCCCCGCACAAGATTGCCGCGCCCCAACGCCTGCACCAGATTGAGCAGGGTGTCAATGCCGAACACGGCGCGGAGATGCCTGGCCGGTTCTGAAGCGGCGGTGGGCATCTCGCCTCTGGTGCATTCCACTTCGACGATTCGCTGGCGGCAGCGGTTCACAATGGATTCGAGGCCGGGGTAGCGGGCAAACCGAGAATCAGGCTTACGCCCGGTCAAGTTTCCCAGCTCGCCGAAACCTGCTCCATACTGCATACCGATCTGCCAACCGGCGGCAGAACGCGGGCCAAGCAGGTGATCGATCAGGTCGGCTTCGGTCGCCGCACCGGCCTTGAACGCGCCAAGCACTTCGCCTAAGAGCGGGCGGAAGCGCGGCGCGTCCACGCCGGGCACATCCACCCAGCGCAGCAAACGCCACAGACGCGCGCGATGCTCGCTACTCCACCCCGACGGGCACAGCTGCCGGTACTCGCGCGCCAGGCCAAGCCAGGCCATCACCACTTGGTTGGAACGCCACCACAGGTCAGGTGGTAGGTCGCGGTAGTAATACGCCGGTGGTTTCTTGGCCAGTCGACCGAGGTCACTCTTCGGGATCAGGGCGACCGAGGTTTCGACGGCGTCGAGAAGAAAGTCGCCAGCGCCAACAGGGGGATGCAGCCGCAGCAGCCACCTGACAACCTGCCTGACCAGGTGGAGATATTTGAGCTGCCCGTCCCAATCCCCGCCGTTCAGCACGACCCCGGCCACCTTTTTGGCGGAAGGATCTTCAATCTGCCGGTTGTCGCCCGGCAGAGGCGTCAGGGCAAGCGCACGCACCAATTCCAGCCCATCCTTGTCTCGCAACTTAGCCGGGCGGTTATGCCACCAGTCTTCCCACACTTCACGCAGGGGCAGCCGGGCAACATCCTCCTCGACGGGCATCTGCAGGTTGGGCTGGAGGTGATACCAGGGCAGATTGCCCAGCAGTTCCTCTTTTTGAACTGACCATTGGTGATAAGTCACCGGGGTCCGGCTGTACTGCCGGGCGAGCGCGTCGAGGGATTGCACGCACTCAATCGCAGCCCTGGTGATATAAGGCCGTTTTCTGGGTTTAGGCCGCACCGGCGGCGTCTGCTCGGCAGGGTTCAGCAGTCCCAGTGCGTCGTCGAGCACGGCGACCTTCTCAGGCTCTCGTAAGATAACGTCGAGCAGGGTCTCTTCGTCGTTGGTCAGGCGCGTTCTTGCCGCCCTGTAAGCCCCGGCCCGCGCGCAGCACACCTCAGGCTGGCGGCCATCATCGCTCATCAGCCGCAGCAGCTCAAGCCCCGCCAGGCGGTTCATCACGTTGGAGGCTTCCAGAAGCCGGTTGACGCTCGCCAGCACCTCCTTACCCTTCCGATTGAGCAGCAAGGATAGCACCGCCCGCCGCAGGTCTCCGGCCTTGCGGTGCAGCAGCCCTTCGAGTTTGATTGCTTCCTGCCCGGTGATGGATAATCCCGCAATCCCCTGAAGCGCCCGTTCCCGCACCCAGTTGCTGCGGTCACCCAGCAGGGCGAACAGAGCCTCGCGAACCTCCGCGTCCTTCTTGCCGGTTTCACCAAGGGCCTTTGCCACGAATCCCCGCCCGTTGACGCTCATCAACCCAAGATAGGGGATCAAACGCCTGGGCGACCGCCCTCCCAGACAGCTTACCAGTTGGTCGGCAACCGACTCGCGGTTGAGGCCAAACACCATCCACGGCCAAATAATGGGCTTGAAAGTCTTCGTCTTGGTGGTAAGGCGGGAAAGCAGGGCTTCAAGGTGCTCGAAAAGGTCCGTCCCGGCCAGCACGCTTTCCCCGGCCCCGTGATAAACAGACAGGCAAGACAGCACACGTGCCACAATTCGAAGGTCTTCGTCGGCCAGGAGCGGCAGCAATATTCGTTGGGTCTCAGGTAGGCCAAGCTGCCCCAGCAGATGGACTGCCGCGAACCGCTTTTCGGCGCTGGCGTCGGCCAGCAGTCCAGATGCGGTCTTTATCGCGCCGACAGCATCCTCGGTGGCCAGCACCCAGAGGGCCATGTAAACCGCTTCGGCGTCCTCGCCCTCAAGCGCCTGCTCCACAGCCTGCGGGTATTCAAGGAAATCGGCAAGCCGTTCGAGAAAGGTGCGAACGGTGCGAACATCCTCGACTTTCCAGCCCATACCAAACCAGACGTCAACGGCCCGCATCGCGGCACTGAAGCGCAGCAGATTCTGGTCGAGCATCACCCGCACCAAGCGGCGAAACGCCTCAGGATGGCACTCGTCGATGCTCTCAAGGATAACCTGGCGCAGACCTTCCTGGCGCTGCGCGGCAACCAGCAGCTTCTCGACGAATTCCCAACCATCCGGGCGTGAAGCGATGAGCATCGCCCGGATCACGTGGCGGCCCATCGCCCCAATCTCGTGTTCGCCGTTAGCCGACGCCAGCAGAATATCAAAGACCTCGTCCCCTGCCGGGTCACCGCTGTCAATCGCAGCGGCCAGGAGCACACCAAACTCGTGAGGTGCATGCAGCCTGGGGCTGCCATAGTACCGGTTCAGGTAGGCCGCCCATGCTGCAAACCAGGTGATGTCCTGCCGGTAGTGGGCCAGGAACTCAAACAGATTGACAAGCCACCGGCCACGCGCCAGTTGGGTGATCTCAGGGTTATCGGGAGCGCGGAAGGCTTTGCGCCGCCAGCCTATCTGATAGGGTGAACGCGTGATCTGAATCTGCCACGCGTCTTCTACGTACTGCTCTATACCGGGAAAGAGCGTGGCAAAGAATCGCAGCCGGTCGGCCGGTTTCTGCCGATCCAGTATCCGGATCGCTTCGTCGAACTGTCTAAACCGGACATCCCAGTACGGCCCGGCTTTCTCCTGCTTGAAAAGTAACTGCCCGGCCTTCCCTAGGTCACCACGCAGTTTCCCCAGGGCCTCTAAGCGTTCCTTGCGCTCATTCTCAAGATGATACTCTTTGAGCATTTGTTGGGCTTGTTCAGGGTTGAGCATCTTAACCTCCCACCAGAGCAACCAGCCGCAGATACAGAACGTGACTGTCCGGTTTCAGGTAGATCACATCGTCCAGGCCGGAATACTGCTGGTCATCGACGAAAACAAAGTACACACCATCCTCAAAGGCCTGGAGTGCAGTGGCAATAGCGCCGCCAAGGTCGACTTCTTGTTGGAGGTCCCGCCCGCCCATGTCGACCTTACCTCGCTGGACGCCTTCCCGGATTTCACCCCGCGATAGGAAACGCTCCAACCGGCGCTGTTCCTGACGTTCGCGGAAGGCCTTGACCTCCTCAGAGACGGTCCACGTGATCAGGTCACGCAGTGTGGTCCGCCCGGACGAAGTTCCGTCCACCGGCGGCATTGGAATTGACCAGTCGCTGAAGATTGTTTTTTCCCGTCCTGCTACTTTCGCCTCAACCGTGATTGTTCCTGACATCGCCATCGGCTCCTGTATAGGGGGACTTTTTACTAAACTACCCCCAATATAGCATACTCATGTGACATGTTGTGTCACAATGAGGGACGCGCGCTGAGGCTTGAGGCAATCCCGTCACTGCCCCGCCTGGCCCGTCCTTCTTTTCTCTTGATGCACGCGTTGATACTGAACACCACAGGCGCAAAGGGTCGTGGACGTTGGAGAGTGGTGACACACTCGATGGGGGGAGTGTTCTACCTGGCTTCAAGGTGCAGGTAGCCGATCTGTTCCCTGGCTCGTAGGGACGGGACTATCGCAGCAATACCTCTTTCACCCTGCCCGCGTAGGCTTCGCTCTCCGGGTCGCCGGTGATGAACTCGATCTTCGCCGGGGAATCCACACCCAGGCCCAATTCCACCGCCCGTGCGATCTGCTCCTGCTCGAAGATCCTGCCCTGGCTCACCTCGGGCGTCGTGCCGAACAATCGCAGGATAGCCACGCCGACGGCGTCCATGGCAACGCGGTCGGTGCCCGCCAACACCACGTTAGCTGCAACCTGCTTCCCGGTTGCCGGGCCGCCTTCCACGAACGCCTCGACGCCGTCCATCACGATCAGCGCCGGTGTGTATGCTGTGTTGATCTCTGCGATCATGCGCCGCTGGTGGGGAGAGCCGTGCAGTTCGCTCATGTAGTCATGGTCGTTGCCGGGGATCCTTTTGGCAACCAGACCAACCGAGTTTTTGAGCGACAGGGTGAAGTGCCCACCGTAGCGATGGGTTTTCAGGTTGCAGGTCTGCACCACACACTCCGCGTCGAGCAGCATCCGGGGCACGGCGAACCCGTGCGACCAGTGGTGCTCCGGCGGCTGCCAGATCACCCACTCAGCCTCGCCCAACTCGTCAAACACCACTGCGTCGAAGCCCAACTCCCCCGCCAGGTCGAACACGCCGATTTGTTGCATCACAGCGCGTGTGTCGCCCATGCCACTGCGATCCGCCACCGTGACCGCCCGGGCCCCCATGTTGCCCAACTCGGTGACGAGCGTGCGCAGCACGTCGGGGTGGGTCGAGCCGGGAGCCTCGTCAGCGCTGTTGAAGTTGGGCTTGAGCAGCACGCGGTTGCCGTGCGCCGGGTTGGTGCCAAGCAGCTCCATCGCACGACGCACACCGGCTGCACGATCCTCGGTCTTGACCAGCACGACCCTGGACACCTCAGCACCTCCTTCCGGCAGCAACGTCGCCGTCGGTTCCGGACTGCTCGTCGGGGCCGGGCTTGCCGCTGCCGTTGGCTCCGGGGTGGCCGTCGCCGATGTGCCTGGCCCTGTGGGTGGCATCTCGGAGGGCGTACATGCCTTAGTCAGTGGCGCAAGGATCACTGCCCCACCCAGCACCGAGATCTTGCGAAAGAATTCCCGCCGATTCATGCTTCCATTCCTCTCTGACTCCGCTTCATTGAGATGGCGCGGTGGCTGTTTCCGCCAGCCAGCACGCCTTCAACCATAACGATTCGGTCTCGCCAGGGATTATATCTTGCGCGAGGCCGCCATTCACCGACACGAGGTCTTCGGGGACACGAACGACCTGTCAGGTTGCGTGTCTGTATAAACCGCCGGGCCGGTCTACCTTCTTTCTGCGGCCCTCGCGTTCACTCGAACTTGACAATCATCCCAAAAGGGCTATAATGTCGATTGGTTTGATAGGAGTTTTGTATGCGTCTGACATCCCGTAGTGAATACGCGTTACTCGCGCTGATTTACCTCGCCCGCCAGGACCCGGCGGAGTTCATCTCGGTGGAAACAATCGCCACCGAGCAGGATATCCCGTCGCGCTTCCTTGAGCAGATCATGCTTACGCTCAAACGGGGGCGCTATCTACGCAGCGCGAAGGGTCGCCATGGGGGCTACTGCCTGGCCAAACCGCCGGAGGCGATCACCCTGGCGGAGATCGTCCGCCTGTTTAACGGGAAGCTGGCACCGACCGAGTCGGTTAGCAAATACTTCTACGAGCCGACACCTATCGAGCACGAGGCCAACTTGGTGGCTGTATTCCAGGACATCCGGGACACCGTCGCCCAGAAGCTAGAAGCCACCACCCTCGCCGACGTGTGTTAGGCGTATGATATCGGCTGCGCGGCATCGGGCCGCGCTTGTAGTGTGCGCAAAAATCCTACTAAACCAATATGTCAAATGTGCAAACTGGGAGAAACAACACAAAAAACTGGCGCGCCTGAAACTCTCCCGTCGCAGTCCATCAGTAACCTGTGTTTTTCGAGAATGGAGGACAGCAACCTATGAAAAGCCGCAACAACTCATGGATGCTTATCATCGCGCTGGTGATGGTGTGCACTCTGCCACTCACCGGCTGTGGAGGCCCCTCCACCGCAACTGACGAGGAGGTTACCATCAGCATCTCCGGGGCCTTTGCCCTGTTCCCAATGGTCACGATCTGGGCCGACGAGTACGGTCAGCTCAACCCGAATGTGACCTTTGACATCCAGGCCGGTGGAGCAGGTAAAGGCATGACGGACGTGCTCGCCGGTGCGGTGGATATCGCCATGCTCTCCCGCGAGCCGCGCCCTGAGGAGCTTGAGCAGGGGGCCTTCCTGATCCCCACGACCACAGACGCCGTGGTGGCGACGATCAACGCCGACAATCCCGCCCTGGATGACCTGCTGCGAACCGGCCTGTCGGTGGAGGTTGGCTACCAACTGTGGATCGACAACCAGGCGCTGACCTGGGGGGACGTGGCCGGCACCGGCGAGAGCGCCCCGGTGAACGTCTACACCCGATCCGACTCATCCGGCGCGGCTGAGGTCTGGGCGCTTTACCTGGGCGGCGCGGGGCAGGAAGACCTGAAGGGGACTGCTGTCAACAGCGACCCGGGTGTGGCGGAGGCCGTCCGGCAGGACCCACTCGGCATTGGCTTCAACAACGTCGCCTTTGCCTACGACCCCGCCACCAAGCAGCAGGTGGAAGGGATACGCGTCCTGCCACTCGACCTCAACGGCGACGGCCAGATCACGCCGGATGAGGATTTCTACGCCACCCGGGAGGATCTCTCGCAGGCCATCGCAGCCCGGATATATCCTTACCCCCCCGCACGTCTGCTGTATCTGGTCACAAAGGGTGGGCCTTCCCCTGCAGAGGCCGCCTTCCTGCGCTGGGTGCTGACAGAAGGACAGGCTTTTAGCCCGGATGCAGGCTACGTTCCACTGGACGAAGCAACCCTTCAAGAGGGTCTGGCTCTGCTCGAAGAATAGATCCCGTACGGCACATGTTGGCAGGTCATTCACCGGATGGCCTGCCAACACCATTCACCGGAGCGATAAAGCATATGAAGACATATCAACAGATGCAGATGCAGATCGTCGCCAGTCGGCGGCACGATGCCCATCGTGCGCCAATTGCCTGGCGGCGGTGGCGTGAGCTTGCCGGTGACACGACCATGCATGGGCTGGCTCTCGCCGTATGCGTACTGCTGGTGGTCATTGCCCTGACGCTGATCGCGCGGTCCTGGTCGATCCTGCGCACGGTCCCCATCGGCGAGTTGTTGTTCTCGACGGCCTGGCACCCGGCCCGTGGGGTTTTTGGGCTGGGGGCGTTCATCATCGGAACGGTCGCGGTGACGCTGGTCGCCATGAGCCTGGCCGTGCCCTCTGCCATCCTGAGCGCGATCTACCTGGCCGAATACACCGGCCCGCGTGCCCGGTTGGTGTTTAAGCCTGTGATCGATCTGCTGGCCGGTATCCCCCCGGTGGTATACGGCCTGTGGGGGGTGCTGACCGTCGTGCCGGTGATGCGCGATGTGCTCGCGCCGTGGCTCGACCATCACCTGGGTGAGCGCATCCCACTCTTCGCCAACCTGAATCCCACCGGATATGGACTGTTCAGCGCCGGATTTGTGCTGGCGATGATGATTTTCCCGATCATCGTCAGCGTCACGGAAGAGGTTCTGCGCGCCGTGCCCGACGACCTGCGGCAGGCCCTCTACGCGGTGGGCGCGACGAAGTGGGAGGTCACCCGCGTGGTGGCTTTCCGTGCCGGGCGGGCGGGCCTGCTGGCGGCGGTTGTGCTGGGGCTGTCACGCGCATTTGGCGAGACTCTGGCCGTGCTGATGCTGGTCGGCAACATCCCGCAAATCCCGCGCTCGTTGTTCGACGGTACTTATACGCTGTCGGGCCTGATCGCCAACAACTACGGCGAGTTGATGTCCGTGCCACTCTACGAGTCGGCGCTAATGGGCGCCGCGTTGATCCTGCTGGTTGTGGTGCTGTTCTTTAATGTCCTTGCGCGGCTGATACTCAACCGCCAGATCAAGGGAGGAGACCGATGAAACGCAGACGAATGATCCGCAAACTCTCGGTCTGGTTCTGGGTGGGGATCATGCGCCTGTGCCTGCTGGGGGCAGCGCTGGTCCTCGGCTCGATCCTGCTCACCATCGTACGGCGCGGCGTGGGCGCGCTGACACTGGAGATGCTCACCAGCCCGCCGCAGCGCGCCTTCTACCTGGGTGGGTCGGGCGGCATCCTGAACGCGATCACCGGCTCTCTCTGTCTCGCGCTCGGCGCGACGCTGCTGGCCGCGTTGATCGCCGCGCCGGTAGTCCTGTTCATGCACACGTATGGAGCTGGCCGCCGCCTGGCGCGATTGGTGCGGCTGGCGTTGGACGTGTTGTGGGGCATACCGAGCATCGTCTACGGGACGTTCGTCTTCGCGCTGATGCTGATGATAGGGATGCGCGCCTCGCTGCTGGCGGGCATTATCACCCTGGCGCTGGTCAGCCTGCCCATCCTAACACGTACCTTTGACGAGGTGGCCCTGATGGCACCCGCCGCACTGACCGAATCGACGCTGGCACTGGGCACCACGCGTCTGGAACTGGCCGGGATGCTGCTGCGCCAGACGGTGCCCGGCCTGCTGGCGGGTGTGTTCCTGGCCTTTGATCGGAGCATCGGCGACGGCGCGTCGGTCCTGTTCACCGCCGGTTATACCGATTCCATGCCGCGCTCGTTGCTTCGCCCGGTGGCCTCGCTGCCGCTGGCGATCTTCTTCCAGCTTGGCACGCCATTCCCGGAGGTGCAGGCGCGTGCCTACGCCGCTGCGCTGGTGCTGACCGCCATCGTGCTGATCTTCGGCTGCCTGGCCTATCTGGTGCGTGCCCGGCTGGGCCGCTACGTGATCCGGTAAGGAGACTGAGATGCACACCCTTTCTATCCAGAATCTCAACGTGTGGTATGGCGCGCAACAGGCGCTGAAGAACGTCGTAGCCGATATTTCCCCCAACCGTATCACGGCCATAATCGGCCCATCCGGGTGTGGCAAATCGACGCTGCTCAAGGGGCTGAACCGTCTGCTGGAGCTGGTTCCCGACACACGCGTGACGGGGCGCATCCTGCTCGATGGCACCAACATCTACGCCCCCACCACGGACGTGACGGAGGTCCGCACGCGCATCGGGCTGCTGGCACAGAAACCCTTCCCCCTGCCGATGTCGATTTACGATAACGTCGCCTATGGCATTCACACCCACAGCTTAATGTCCAACAAGGACATACCCGACCGCGTCGAGGCAACACTGAGCGCCGTCGGGCTGTGGGAGGAGGTGAAGGACCGGCTGAAAGCCCCGGCATGTGGTCTCTCTGTGGGGCAGCAGCAGCGGCTGTGTCTGGCGCGGGCGCTCGCCGTCGAGCCGGATGTGCTGCTGTGCGACGAGTCCACCTCGGCACTCGATCCGCTCTCGGCGCGCACCATCGAGAATCTGCTGGTAGAGCTGAAGCAGCAATACACGGTGGTGATGGTGACACACAACCTGGGGCAGGCGGAGCGGCTGGCCGATCACGCGCTGTTCATGTGGTTGGGTGAGCTGGTAGAGCAAGGCCCGGCGGAGCATCTCTTCAACAACCCCGATCACCCCCTGATGCGCTCCTACCTGGCCCGTGAGTTTGGGTAAACGACCGTCCCGGGGTTCGTTCTCGCCGGAAGCCCCAGCCCCACATTCACCTGCCAGCCTGTAGTGGCACCTGCGAAAATGGGGGGAATCAAAAAGCCCGGTCAAAACCGGGCCAAGTGCTGTTTGGAATGGGGGCGACGGGATCGGAGACGGTGCCGGTGGCATTGAAGGCAAGCGGCGCGCCGTCGGCGTTCCTGAGGTGGGCGCAGCACACCCTCATATGCCTCTACGATTCGTTCACGGCCCAAGAACCCCCTCAACTCCAGATCCCGTCTTTATCCCCCACTTTCTACAAACAAAGCAGCCGGTTCAGCGTGCCCCCAACAGGATTTCCACCGTAAGTTGATCGAGAAGCTCATAGGACAGCCCACGAGAGCCCAGTGCCTCTCGGTCAAAAGCGTAAGCCTTGAGGGCATTGGCCTTTTCAGCCGAATATTCACCCTTAAAGCCGTCCATACTGCCGTCGTCAGCGGTGATTTCCGCCCACAGCGCCTGGACATCCGGGTCTGCATTCCACTGTTCAACCTTCTCCTTGAGGATAAGGTAGGTTCGCATGCAGCCGCGTGCAAAGTCTTTAACACCCTCATAGTCTTCGGTGCGGTACGCGTGCGCATCGAAGTGGCGGCTGCCTTTATAACCGTAGTCTTCCAACAGCTTGACCAGGAAGAACGCACTTTTGAGGTTCACTGCACCGAAACGGAAGTCCTGATCGTACCGCCCAAAGGCCTGGTCATTCAGATCGATGTGGAACAGCTTACCGGCTTCAAGCGCCTGCGCCACACCGTGCGTGAAGTTCAATCCTGCCATGTGCTCGTGAGCGACTTCCGGGTTGACGCCCACCATCTCCGGATGGTCCAGCGTCTCGATGAAGGCCAGCATATGACCGGTGGTGCTGTTGTAAATGTCGCCGCGCGGTTCGTTGGGCTTGGCTTCCAACGCAAACTTAAGCTCGTACCCCTGATCGATAACATAGTCACACAGGAAGTTCATTGCCTCGCGCGTGCGCTTGATGGCCTCAACCGGATCTTTGGCTGCGTCCGTTTCGACGCCTTCGCGACCGCCCCAGAAAACATAGATCTTCGCGCCCAACTCCACGCCGAGATCGATGGCATTCATGGTTTTTTGCAGCGCATAAGCACGGACCTTTGGATCGTTGGCGGTGAAGGCTCCATCCTTGAAGACCGGATCACCAAACAGATTGGTGGTTGCCATTGGCACCACGATCCCGGTTTCGTCCAGCGCCTGCTTGAAGTCTGCTACGATCTGAGCCTGCTCAGCCGGTGTGGCGTCGATGGGAACCAGATCGTTGTCATGAAAGTTCACACCATAAGCACCAACCTCCGCCAATAAATGAACCAGCTCCACCGGCGAGAGCGGGTCACGGACCGGCGCGCCAAAAGGATCACGCCCGATGTTGCCCACAGTCCACAGCCCAAAAGTGAATCTGTGTTCAGGTTTCGGTGCATAGTCAGACATGGAAAGCCCCCTTCAAAAACTGCTGTACCCAGGTTGAATAATGTTACAGGATATTCTCCCAGGAGGAGAGTGTATAATCAGTAGACTGCAATAGCAAAGGATTTCAACCCCTTGAGAAGCGTCTACAAGGGGCTAAAGTTACCTTGCCTGATCTGTGCATCGGGCAAGGTCTATTTGATGGTGACGGGGCAGACGAACACCCGCTCCTTGACCGGCATCTTCTTCTCGCCGACAATCTCAAACTCGCCTTGCAGGCGGATGTCCTCGGACGAACTTCCGAGCATGACAAATACCCTGCCGGGTTCAAGTATCAGGTTCAGGTCATTGTCGTAGAATGCCAATTGATCAACCGGCAGGTGGAAGGTGACGGTTTTGCTCGCTCCGGGCTGCAAGGTGACTCGCGCATACCCCTTTAGTTCCTTGACCGGACGCGGGGTGCTGGCGAATTCATCACGGATGTAGAGTTGGACGACTTCGTCGCCTGCGACGGAGCCGGTATTCGTAACCTTGAGCGATACATCAACGCTCTCACCGCCTGTTGCCTGCCCCCGGGATATGGACAGATCGCCGTACTCAAACGATGTGTAGCTCAGCCCGTATCCAAACGGATACAGCGGTGTGACCTTTTCCTCGACGTAATCTACATACAAGTGGGAGCGCATGCCGGATGGTTTGTGGTTGTAGAAAGTAGGAACCTGACCGACCGAGCGCGGGAAAGTGACAGGCAGCTTGCCGCCGGGATTGGCGTCGCCAAAGAGAACGTCGGCGACAGCGGTGCCCCCTTCCTCACCGGGAAGCCAGGCTTCGAGAATGGCGTTGGCGTTTTCCGAGAGCCAGGACACGGCATACGGACGCCCGTTAACCAACACCACCACGACCGGTTTACCGGTTGCAATGACTGCCTTCGCCAACTCCTCCTGCACGCCGGGCAGACGCAGGTTGGCGCTGTCACGAAATTCGCCGGTGGTGCACGGCAGCGTCAGCCCGGAGCGGTCCCCAAGGACGAGGATCACGGCATCGGCCTGCTGAGCTATCTTGACGGCTTCGTCGAACCCGCCGGTATCGTCGTCAAGGTTGTCGCAGCCTCTGGCGTAGAGAACTTTCGTCTCAGGAGAGACCACCGCCTTGATCCCCTCGACTATGGTCGTGACGCGTACACCCTGCCTGAAAAGCGTGTCAGAGTCGGTTGCCACAAAGGACGAATCTTCCGGCACCTTCGACATCACCCATTCCGACATGGAAGCGTAGGAATAGTCCCCAAGCTGGTTCCGCCCCTCATTGGCGTTCGGGCCGATAACGGCAAGAGTTCCCGGCGACTTTTTCAAAGGCAGCATGCCGTCATTCTTGAGCAAGACCATGCTCTGACGGGCGATGTTGTGGGCAAGGGAGCGGTTTTCGGGAGTTTCAAAGACTTCGAGCACACGCCCCTCATCCACATAAGGATCTTCGAACAGACCAAGCTCAAATTTCTTCCGCAGATGACGGCGCACGGCAAGATCAATGGTTTCGAGCGAGATGTCACCTGCTTGGAGCGCCGCTTTGAGCGGGTCACCGTAGCAAACGACGGTGGGCAGTTCCACGTCGATACCGGCTTCGAGCGCCATGCACGCCGCAGCGGACTTGTCGGCGGCAGCGTGATGAAAATTGTGGATCATGTTGACCGCTTCGTAGTCTGCCACGACCATACCGTCGAACCCCAGTCCCCCGCGCAACAGGTCGGTCAGGATGCGGCGCGAGGCGGCGACTACTTCACCATCCAGTTCGGGATAAGCGTTCATGATAGAGGCAAGGTCGGCATCCCGGATCGCCGCCTGGAACGGCGTCAGGTAGATGTTGTAGATGTCACACATCCCCATGCGAACAGGCCCACAGTTGAGACCACCCTGGGAGAGACTGTGCCCGAAGAAATGCTTGCCGGTTGCTATGACGCCCTCGGCGAGGCTCTCGCCTTGCAGCCCCTTGATATAGGAAACGCCGAAGTGACTGGCAAGGATAGGGTCCTCGCCGAAGGTCTCCTCAATGCGCCCCCAGCGTGCATCGCAGGCGACATCCAACACGGGGGCAAGCGCCTGCCGGGCACCAATGGCGCATAGCTGTTTTCGGATGGCGGTCGTCATGGCTTCGGCCAGTTCGGGCTGGAAGGTCGCAGCGAGGCCGAGCATTTGCGGGTACACGGTGCCACCAAGCGCCATCGCGCCGCAGCAGCACTCTTCATGGATGATGGCGGGAATTCCAAGCCGGGTCTGCTCGACCAGGAACTTCTGCAAGAAGTTGACGGCCTTCGCTGCGGAAACAGGGGGAAGCGTGGAGGCACCCGCAACGCGCGTGATTTGCCCGATGCCGTCTTTTAGTTTGGTCGCAACTTTTTGCCGATCAAGCTCCCCCTTTGTTTGCAGTTCGTACACCAAGTATGAACCAAGCTGGGCGAGTTTCTCGTCCAGGGTCATTTGACTGATAAGTTCTTGTACTTTTGTTGTAGTGGAGTTGGTGACGCCCACAAGATGCTCCATTCAGTGCACAGGAATGTTCCAGTAACCCTTTGACTGCGCCGCTCGTCAGGCGATGATTGGGTATTCAGCTAAAACAGCCGTACTACGTATACGGAGACTTCGCTTCATGCGACTGTCGTTGTCGGGAAGCCCCTCTCAATATAAGAACTGACAGATTACCGCCGCGCCCGCGAGTCCCTGAAAGGGCAGGCGCTTAACCTCTGATCGCTCCCCCGGTCAGCCCCGAAACGATATGCCGCTCGGCCAGTAAATAGAATATCACCGCAGGAAGCGCGGCCAGGACAATGAAAGCCATGAGGCGCGACCAGACGGCTGTATATTGTCCAAAGAACTGCATGGTGCCCAGCGGCAGTGTATAGCGCACCTCATCATTCAGCGCCAGGAGGGGCAAAAAAAGCATGTTCCAGCTAAACACCATTGCCAGGGCGGCGTTAGCTGCAAGTGCGGGTCTTGATAGTGGCAGCAACACTTTCCAGAAGAAAGTGAAGGGGGTCCCTCCGTCAATGTAGGTGGCATCTTCCAGTTCTCTTGGTATAGAACGGAAGAATCCCCGCATGATCAGGATCATCTGTGATAGTGAAAAGCCTGCTTCGGCAAGGATCAACCCAAAGAGGCTGTTCAAAAGATGTAACTGCCGCAGCAGAATATACAGAGGGAGAATCGCCGCCCCGATGGGAAACAACAAGCCGATCATGAACATGTTAAAGAGGGTGTCGCGCCCTTTGAATCGCATTCTGGCAAAGACGAACGCCGCCAGGCTCGCGCTTAAGGTACCCAGAAGAACAGTACCGACCATGACGATCATGCTGTTCAATAATTGTTGCCAGAAGGCGCCTAACCGGAGGATGTACAGGTAATTCTCAAGTATCCAGACCTTGGGCAGCGAGAATGGACTGTTTATCAGCTCACCAGATTCCTTGAAGCCCCCAACTACAGCTATAAACATGGGACTTAAGACGACCACGGAGACGACAATGGCCATAAGATATTGCAGCGCACGGGCTATTGGCTTCCTCATATTATTCTGACCTCCTCCTTCGTGTTTGTGTCGATCTAGTCGGCAAGGCCAGCATATTCCTGCCGCATAAACAATCTCTGGTAAACCAGTGAGAAAATCAGACAAACGAGGAAAAGAACGACGGCCACACTTGCCCCATAGCCAAGCCGGAAACTGACGAAGCCATGTCTGTACATATAGGTTGTCAGGACTTCGCTCGCATTCACGGGCCCGCCCTCGGTCATCAGCCACACCAGATCAAATTGTTGAAGCGATCCCAAAATAGATAAATAAACCGTTGTGACGATTGTTCTCGATAACATCGGGAGGGTGACATACCATAAAGTCTGGAGGTCGTTCGCTCCATCTATACTGGCCGCTTCCTCAATTTCTGTAGGAATCTGCTGTAAACCGGCGACGTAAAGAATCATGTGCAGCCCAAAAAACTTCCAGGACAACACAACGAAAAGGGCAATCAGCACTTTATTTGGATCGCCTAACCAAGCGCCTGGTTCAAAGAAGGGAAGCACGAAATCCAATACAGAATTGATCACTTCACTGGCGGCAAAACGCGGATTAAATATGAAAGTCCATATAACCGCTGTGATTGCCTCGGAAATGATATAAGGCACGAAGAAAATGGCACGAAACAAGGTCCGCCCCGGCAGTTTTCTCCCAACGAGAAGGGCCAAACCCAATGCTATTGGCAGTTGTATAGTGATTGAAAGCGCGGCAATTTCGAAGTTGTGCAGCAGTGCCAATCTGAACGGTTTATGCTTGAACATCGTTACAAAGTTGTTCAAGCGGACGAAATTATCAAGCGGCTCTAACCCGTTCCATTTAAAGAGGCTGAGATAAGCAGCCTGAATAATCGGGAATATGACAAAGGTTAAAAAAAGAACCGCAGCAGGCAACAGGAATAGAACAATAGCCAGGGTGCGGTTTACACGAGCACGCTTCGCATATCCGACTTCTGAGCCCACCAGGTAGCGAGGAATATCATCTTGCAAGGTCGGCCTCCTTCTAGGTTGCCAGCACACGCAGGACACAACAGCCAGGCATCACATTTCCTTCTGTTGTGAAGCTTCAGTACTGACCTGGCTACGGAGCGGAGCAAACAGTCATCTGCACCATTTGCTCCGCTCACGTATTATGAATCAGTCAGAATGGCCGATTCGGCTTGCACAACTATCAGTCCAATTCCTGGACATATGCGTCATCAATCGCCTGAGCCACGTCCTCGGGTGTTATGGTCCCGGCGAAGATCCCCTCCACCGAGTCGTTGACGGCCTCGCCAACTGCGGGCGGCAGGTACTGGTCGTAGTAAAGCTGGAAGTAGTCGGCTGCGCTCACGGCATCAAACACAAGCAGCATGTTGGGGTCGGCGAGAGCTTTTTCCGCGCCTTTGACGGTCGGGATGGCAACCCCTAGCTCGGCAAGCTTGCTCTGATTCTCGAGGTTGGTCAGGAAGCGCAAAAAGTCAACTGCTTCGGCGGGCGCGTCCCTGCCCACGACGATGCCGTTACCACCACCCATCGCGTCGGTGAGCGCGCCGGCGCCACCTTCTACCGCGGGGAAGGCGAAGAAGCCCATAGCATCACCCAGCCCCTCGCCACTTGAGCTGTTGACCCTGCTCACCTCTGGGGCCCACTGTCCCATCAGCAGCATGGCAGCCTCGCCATCGCCTAGCAGGGCCTCCGAGTCGTTGTGGCTCGCGGCCATGAAGCCTTCCTGGAAAGGCTCGAGGGCGATCAGCTCCTGGAGTTTCACACCGGCTTCAACATAGGGGGCATCGGTGAACGCGCCCTCACGGCTGTAGGCTGCATCGAAAGCGGCCTTCCCGCCGAGACGGGTTGCCAGATAGACCCAGTAGAAGTGACCGGGCCACTTCTCACCCTCGCCCAGTGCGATGGGGATGATGCCCTCGTTCTCGAGGCTCTCCACGGCATCAAGGAACTCGCTCCATGTTTCAGGAGGTGCGTCGATCCCGGCCTGGGCGAACAGATCCTTGTTATACCAGAAGCCGACCATGCCCATATCCCACGGCACGCCGTACTGCACGCCGTCGTAGGCATAGACGCCGAGCGCACCGGCGCCAAAGGAGTCGCCCCACTCCCCTTTCATATCGGCTGTGATGTCTTTCAAAAGCCCGGCCTCGGCATATTCGTTCATGACGCCGCCGCCCCAGCTCTGGAACAGATCGGGCGGTTCTCCGGCCTGCATGACGGTTGTCAGCTTCGACTTGAAGGCTTCATTCTCCAGAATGGTGATGTTGATGGTCACATCTGGATGCTCTGCCATATAGGTGTCAGCCATCTCCTGCCAGGCATCCTGATGCGGACCTGGGTCGGATTGGATGTGCCACCATTCGATGGTGACCGGTTCGGCGGCGGCCTCTTCTTCAGCCGGAGCAGCCGCGCCACCGCAGGCAACCAGCATCATGCTGGCGATAACCAGCAGACTCAGGGCAAACAGCATTCTCTTACGCATTTTCTCTTCTCCTTGAAAAAGTCCTCAAATGGGTTAAACTTTTTCCGTATGGAGCTTTGCTCCGCACAACTTGATGCAGGCCTTCCTTATGTCGATTCAGGATCGAAGTGGAGGCCTGCACGTTTTTGGTCGCCTCACATTGAATATTGTATCACCCCCTTCCTTTCCGAGAATAATTCCGGTAACGTTACCGGACAGGCAAAAAAAGTTCAACTTCCTTTGCCCATTAAACTTCCCGACATGATTCCCGTACCACCAGCTTGGTGGAAATTTTGTGCAGGCTGCTCTCCAGAACTTCGCCCTTCACCAGCCTGACGATCATCTCGGTGGCAATGTAACCCATCTCGGCAATAAACTGGTCGACTGTGGTCAGCGGTGGGTTGAGAAAAGCCGCCTCACGGAGGTTGTCGAACCCCACCACAGAGAGGCCCTCCGGGATCCGCACCCCAAGCCCCTCAGCAGCCTTGTAGACCCCCATCGCCGACATATCATTTGCTGCGAAGATCGCCGTCGGAGGATCATCCAGTGACAGGAGCGTGCGTGTGCATCCTACCGCAGTCTCGGTCGTGTAATCGCCAATCTGAATCAGCTCCTCATCCAGCGGAATCCCGGCTGCGGCCAGTCCATCCTTGTAACCCTGCAAACGGCGACCGGTGCTTACCAATTCAAGCCGTCCGGTAATGAAACCAATCCGGCGGTGTCCCAGGCCGGTCAGATACGTCATGGCTTGCAGCGCTCCATCTCGATTGGTCGAGATAATCGCCGTGCACTCCGGGCTTTCATTATTGGGATCAATCGCAACCACCGGCGCAACGGTTGAGAAATTGGTCGCCGCCGGGGCCACCACAATCACCCCATCGGTCACGTTGCCGTTCAGCAGCGCCACATAATAACTTTCCTGATCGGCAGAGGTGTTCTTTCGGACATCGCCATTGGTATAGATAATCAAATCGTAATCCATTTTAGCGATTGCCCGGTTGACCCCCTGCATCACCACAATCGAATACGGCGAGGCCACATCCGGCATAATCAAGCCGATTACATTCGTCCGGTGGCTGCGCATCCCCCGTGCCGCCAGGCTTGAGACGTACCCCAGCTTGCTGATAACCTGCTGCACGCGCTCGTACGTCTCCGGGGCCACATCGTCCTTATCATTCAGCACCCGCGAAACCGTCGATATCGAAACTCCCGCCGCCTCGGCGACATCATGAATGGTGACAGGCTTCTGGTTACGCCGCATGTGGGCCAATTCCTAATTTCGAGGGAGTACAGATCCGCATATATCAACCGGTGCTATCTGCTGTTTCTCCTCCCTTATGGAGGAGAGAATGAGGAGTGAGAGCTAAAAGGCCAGAGTCGCAAAAAATCTGATTTGCTGAATCCGGCCAATTCCTTTGGCATCATTACCGGTAACGTTGCCGGTATCATTTTCTATTTTACACACTTGTGGTTGAGAGTCAAGGATTCTAACCAGATTCATAACGAAAGAGGGGAGGGAAATCGCTCAATTCCCTGTCCGCCTGTAGGGAACAGCCCATTATTCCAGAAACGGCGGCGGGCTATTATCTACGCCAACTGGCTCAACCGGAAGGCCGTTGACAACCCGGTGGCCTTTTTGCCCACCCAATAGACCGGGGCCATCCGAGCAAGCCCCTTCGGGAACTCGCACCGGATTTGTGTGCCAGCGCAGGTGGGGCCATAATTCAGGTTGGAAGCAAGGTCGCTTGCTCCAGCAATGCGGCGCTGATGGCTGGGTCTGGTAAACAAGGAGGATGGCATGGGAAATTACCACCTGCGAGCAGAGGAAATCATGCAGGTCGAGGTTGCCACGATCCTGGATGATGCGACTATCACAGAGGCTGCAAGCCAGATGCGGCTGGAGGGCGTGCGCAGTCTGATCGTCAAGCCGCGTGACGAGGACGAGTCTTACGGGATCGTCGCCTACACGGACATTGTCGACAAGGTGCTGGCCGAGGGACAGGACCCGGAACAGGTGCGTGTGTACGAGATCATGACCAAACCGGCGCTCACCGTCGCGCCCGACACATCGGTGCAGGACATCGCCCGCCTCTTCCGGGCACAACGCTTCGGTCACGCGCCGGTTGTGGACGGCGGCGAGTTACTGGGCGTGGTCTCGAAGACCGATCTGGTCACCGAAGTGGTGACCGAGCCTAGATAGTGCCTCCTGGCAACACGACCGACTCACACAACCGACTCAGAGGAAACCTTTTGTGTTCGTCGCAACGATGTGGATTAAGAAAGGTTAATTCCCCGTGGATCTGACAACGATTTCTTTGCGCGAGGCGGCCCTGGTATTTGGTATCTGTGCCTCCTTATCGCTGGCCGGGGCGATAGGCCTGCTTATCATCGCCGCGCAGCAGGTTGCCCGTATCGAGATTCCTGAGAACGCGGATTTTTTCGAGACGCTGCAACTCCTTCCCATCACCGTACCGCTGGCCCTCGATCTGTTGGATATGGCCTTTGATATCTTCGCTGCGCCGATTGCGTGGATCGTCCTGGAGTTGCTGGGCCTGCAAGCCCTGCAAATGGTGACCGTCTTTGAGGGGCTGATACCCGGCACACAGTTGATCCCCACCCTGACCGGTGCCTGGGTCATCGCCCGCATCATGAAGAAGCGGCAACCGGAAACCGAGCTGCGCACCGCGCTGCACCAGTACCAGCTTGAGCGACGGACACCTTACGGGCGGCGGTCTGATTCCCTGGCGGAGGGCTATCATCGACGCGCGCTCCCCCTGCCCGACGACGATGAAGATTTCGTCGAGGGCGAATATTACGAGGAAGACTCGGATTATTTGCCTATCGACGACCTTGAGGACGAAGAACCTTGGTAGCCGGGCGGTGGGATCTCGTCCAGCCCGGCGGGCCGTTGCGTGGTGTTTTCGGAAAGCCCCCAGTTCGCTGGGGGTTCTTTATTCGCCGCGACTCTGAGCAAGCAGTGACCGAACCCGGCTGGTCAGCGTGTTGGGCAGGTAAGGTTTGGTCAGGTAGCCATCAGCGCCCATTTCCAACCCTCTGCTGATCGCTTCAGGGTCTACCTTGGCAGAAAGGATCAGGATCGGCATTGTGTCGAAACGCGAGTCCTGGCGCAACCGAGCCAGGACATCAAAGCCGTCTATATCCGGCAGCATCAGATCCAGAATAAGCAGGTCAAAAGACTCGGAACCGAGTAGCTCAAGTCCCTCGGTGGCAGTTAGCGCTGTGGCTGGCGTTGCGCCAATGCGAGACAGCATGGTATTAAGCAACTCCAGCAAACCCGGATCATCGTCGATGACCAGAATGCGCGTATCAGGTGGCAGCATATCGGCCATAGGGTCTCTCTCTGTAGTATTCTCACCCCTAAGAAGAGCAGCGGGCTAGACGTCGGCAGGTGGGGGGACAGGTAGATCTTCGACGGTGGTGTCTTTGTACTTCTCCCCAACCTCGACTAACATGACGGGAATGTCATCGATGATCGGATATTTATACCCGGAGTCGGCGCAGACCAACCAGCATCCATGTACGAGTTCAAGGCGACCTGGATCGTCCCCCTTGTCGGTATAATGTACCGCAACCGGACAGCGCAGGATCTCTAACAGATCTTCGTTTACCATGAATAGGCTCCTGGTGTTCATTGTCTGTAAACTCTTTAGACCGCCGAAGGTGGGATGTGGTAGAAACCACCGCCTTCAGGCGTGTAATCTTTCAGGCGGTGGCTTGTTCACCGCAATCCCAAGCTACCGGCTGATGGCCGGTAGGAGTTGACTTTCCCGTCGCGGAGCGCGGTTCACAGTATAGTTGCTGCGTATGGCTCCGTCAACCCCCCAAGCGACAAATATGCGGATTTGATTCAAAATAGCAACCCACTGCTCACGAAGGTGGAATTTGAACAATCGCGACACTCCTCGGCCCAAGATGCAGGGACTCTTTTGTCTCTGCGCCCGTGAGCAGGTTTACGCCCCTGGCAGGCAACCCGACCTGCGCAGGTTCCTCAGAATAGTTCAGCACGAACAGCCAGGTGTGCCTTCCATCACTGCGACGCGTCATTTCTACACCACGCGGCAGCTCGTTGGCGGATCGCAGGCCCGCGTCCGCGAGCACGCGCTCCAGCAGCCAGGATAACCCATCCTGCCTCAGCGAGGTGCCCAGATAATAGGCGATCCCCTGACCGAAACGATGCCGCGTGACCGCCGGACCGCCCGCGAAGTAGTCTTCGCGGTAGCGAGCCAGCACCTCGGCCCCCTCAAGGCGGATGACATCGCTCCACAGGTCGCAAGAAAACCGCGTCCCATCTTCCAACTCGATCAGGTTTGTTTCTGTTTCTCCGTAGGGGGCGAGCTCCTCGACCCACAGTCCCAGCAGCGCACGGAATGGTGCCGGGTAGCCACCCAGTCGAACGTGCTCATTACCGTCCACAATACCACTGAAGAACGTCATCAAGAGGATACCGCCATCGGCCACATACTGCTCGATATTGCGTGAAGCACGGTCGCTTACCATGTAAAGATGGGGAGCGATCACCAGACGATAGCGCGAGAGGTCACCTTCGGGGTGCGCAAAATCAACCGTAACATTGCGGCGAAACAGTTCAGCGTACAAAGCCGTGATGCGTGGCAGCAGCGTAAGGTCGTTGGCAGGCTTATCTCCCCCTTCCAGCGCCCACCAGTTTTCCCAGTCGAACAGAATGGCCGCATCGGATTGCACGCGGCTGGAAAGCAGCACGTCGAGTCCGCGCAGCTCCG
This sequence comes from uncultured Anaerolineae bacterium, assembly GCA_964603985.1. GTDB lineage: Bacteria > Chloroflexota > Anaerolineae > Aggregatilineales > UBA3940 > CAZRXG01. The sequence goes on from CAZRXG010000012.1 coordinate 83,659, forward strand.
CGCCCAGCGTCTTCACTTCACGCCACACCCGCGAATCGGTGCCGACGTGTGGCACCATCGCGCTGTGAAATTTCTCCGAGCCTGCGCTCGACGCGCGCCACTGGAAGAACATGATGCCATTCGCGCCGCGCGCCAACGCCTGATAACTCCCCAACCGCATTACACCCGGGCGTTTGGTTACGTTGCGCTGACGCCAGTTGACCTGCGTCGGAGCCTGCTCCATCAGGAGCCAGGGCTGCCCATTCTTCAATGAGCGCATCAAATCACCCATCATCCCTGCGCGGAGCATCCACCCTGGATCGGCAGGGTCGGGATAGCTGTCATTCGATACGATGTCTTCCTGCGCTGCCCAGGCCCAATAGTCGAGCGACTTGAACAGACCTATGAAATTCGTCGTGACCGGAACATCGGGCGTGATTTCGCGCAGGATTCTCCTCTGGTCATCGAAACATTCCATCCAGGAGTCGGACCAGAACCGCTGCCAGTCCAAACGCTGTGTGGGATTAACCTGAGCAGGCGCGCGGCCAGGTGCCCGGATCTCTTCCCAATCGCCGTAAAGCTGGCCCCAGAACGCTGCGCCCCAGGCTTCATTGAGCGCCTCCAGTGTGCCGTAGCGCTGCTGCAACCACCGACGAAAGGCGGAGATAGAGGCGTCGCAAAAACACTCCGAGACGTGACACGCATATTCGTTGTCCACATGCCACAGGGCCAGCCCCGGATGGCCGCACACGTGCTGTGCCAGCTTCGTGACAAGTCGGGTGGCGTGATCCCGATATGCCCGGCTGTGCGGGCAATAATGACGCCGCGAACCATGCCACAGCGTGACACCATCTGCCGTGACAGGCAGGATTTCGGGATACAGCCGGACCAGCCACGGCGGCGGCGAGGCCGTTGCGGTGGCAAGGTTCACCTGGACACCGTGCTCGTACAGCAGGTCCATCGCCCGGTCGAGCCAGGCAAAATCGTACTGACCAACCGCAGGCTCGATCTTTGCCCAGGCGAAAACGCCCAACGAAACCAGGTTAACACCCGCTTCCTGCATGAGGCGCGCATCTTCCGGCCAGATGTCCTGGCTCCATTGTTCGGGGTTGTAATCACAACCATAGATCATGTGTGGAAACATGTATTCACTCCGGTATGTTTATGGCTTCAACAATGGGCACAATCCTCGTGAGGATGCCGCCGACCTGAGCCGAGTGCAAGTCACGAGCGTGAAGAGGAGCAACGTTTATGGAATAAGCTCACCCTGTGCAGTGTATGAGTGTTCGGTTACGCTGAAACCGGTCGGACCGAGCTACCATCCGGGGTTGTGACGGTCCAATGCAGGGCCCAATGCAGAGCGCAGCCACGCAGCGTGTAGGCGGGCACCTCTGCCCTATTCTTGAAGAGAATCAGAAATCCGTGATTCGTTTCATGCGGTCTCGATATTTGTCACGGAACTGGGCATTGAGGCGCAGCACCTCCTGCTCGTTGCCGGTAAAGGAGCAGCGCAGGCAGTAATACTCATCCTTCTCCCGGTCGTAGAGCATGTCCATGTCAATCTCGCGCATCAAGCAGCGCGGGCAGCGGTAATTCAGCTTGCCTTTTCGACCTTGAGCCATGTGCGTAATTCTCCCTTGCCTTTGAGCACCTTTTTGATGCCCAGGGTATACATCGGTGAAAAGGCGAAACCCTCGCGGAAGTATCCATCGGCGTCGCCAATGTCTGTGTGCATGGTCAGGCGGGTATCCACCTGCGGCACGACCGCCTCGGCCACAGTGACACCGGTCACCTGCGCCTCGCGGCACCTGTATGCGTACTCGACGCTCTCAGCCCCAGACGACCCTTTTACGGTGAGCTTGACCCCGGTCAGGTCTTTGGGATACTCCGTCGTGCCGTAGCAGGCAGTGATGTACTCGTCGATGGTGATGTCTGCCTGCGGGTCGGTCGTATCGACGATCCTCCTGATGATCTCAATCTCGCCGGTGCCCTCGGCGAGCCGAAAAATGGACTGCACACCGATCACGAGGTCATCAAACTCAATATCCACCCGGTCAAGCGTCAGGATGCGGGTGTCACCTTCTTCCGAGAAGGAGGCCAGGGCGCGGCAGGTGCACAGGTCTACCTGCTCATCTCTATAACTGAGCTTGCAGCTCTTGACCGCCCCCTCGCCCACGTAATGGGTGAAGCAGCCGGCCCGGTACAGCGACTGCACCAGGAAGGGATACGAGGCATCTTGCAGGTGCGCGGTTCCTACCCCACAGGGGCGAACCAGCCTGGCCGCATAAGGCCGCAGGTCGATCATGGCGCCGCCCTGGTTCATGTCCAGGCACAACCGCATCCAGGGGTCGACGTACCAGAACTGCTGCCGCCGCGAGCCGTACAGGATGTCTTTCCAGAGCGTGCACTCCGGGCGTGTGTAGGGCCGATCCTGGCGATAGAGATCAGCAAACTCACTCAGCGTGACATCCCGGGCCAGCCCCTCCTTCTTGAGCTTCCCATAATAGGCCATGCCATCCTGGTAACTCTTGAGCAGAAAGTCATAATCCGCCTCCCAACGACCGCCTTTGCTCATCCAGCCCGGCCCCACGAACATCATATTGTAGGAAAAGCCCCGGTTGTATTTCGCCATAGCCCGGTACTGGTCAACGATGTTGTTGAAGTACGGGATCTCCCGGTTTTCGTAGACCATGCCGCGCAGGATGTTCTGCGGGTGGGTGCCATAATAGGAGCCTGGCCCATCAAAGACGGCCATCAGATCTCTGGAAAGATGGGGAATAGCCACAATGCCGATATCGTCTTCCTCATCCAGAGCCGGGCAGTGGATATTGCGTTTCGACGGTATCCACGGATTCCAGGGGCCGCCGTCGAAGAGGGTATACCACGAATTGTTGGCATTCCAGTAGGCCTTGGGGCCTTCCTCCCAGCAGGTCGCCACGGCGACCCTGATCTTGGGGTATTTTTCTTTGATGTAGTTCACCAGCTCGGCGTCCAGATAATAGGAGCCGGTCGAGGTGGGATAGAAGCCAAACGCCTCGTGAAACCTGCCCAACACCTCATCGACGATCTTTCGCTTGTCCTCCATCGAAAAGAGCCAGATCGCCACCTCCCTGGACTTGAACCGGTCGCGAAACTCCTGGCACTGGAGGCCAAGAAAGGTCGAGCCGATTTCGTCGCCGTATTTCTCGTGGTGCTCTTTCGCAATGGCGACCGCCTCCGGGTTGAACAGGCTGGAGTAGGTCATCTGAATGGTGGTGCGCAAGCCGTTGTCGTGCGCGATCCGCTGCTGGGTGCGGAAGATGTCGAGCGACTCCTGTAGGACACTGCTGCGGGTCAGATCCTCATTCTTTCCCTGTTCTGTTTCTCGCTGGATATACTCCGGTATCATTTCGGGCCGGTGGACTATCGTCACATAGAATTCGCTCATGCTCGCTCTCCGGCGCACTTGGGTCGGATCTGTTTGAGAGACAAAATGGCGGGGGCCAAACTCAAGGCCCGGTTCCACTCGAGGCTCTGGCCGCCGGAAGAGCCGCCAGAAAACCATCGTATGTCAGGGGATGCAGTAAGCAGTGATCGGCGCCCAGTTCGCGCGCCCGCGCCTCATCGGTGATGGAGACACACACCAGAACAGGGATATCACAATTCGCAAGATCTGCGATCAGCGTCTGTGCCGTCTCCAGCCCCTCAATCGAAGGAAACAGGATCGCCACCGGTCGCAAGCTGCACGCCTCCTCAGCCGATGGGACGGATTGCATCAGGGTGATGTCATGACCGCTCCGTTCTGCATACCGCCCGATCAGATATGCCAGAGGCGCATCATCGCCGATCACCAGAATCCTGGATTGCGCCGCTGGCTTCACAACCCTATCCCCCTAACCCTCGATGCTCCCCAGACTCAAGCCTTCCTGCCAGTAGCGTTGCAGGAACAGGAACGCGATCATCACAGGCACAATTGCCACCACCGAGCCCACGATGACCAGGATGTACAGCACCTGCGCGACCCCCGGCTGAGAAGCCAGCGAGTTCCAGTAAGCCAGGCCCACCGTGAGCACATACAGGTCCGACCTGCCCAACAGGAGCAACGGCAGGAAGTAATTGTTCCACGCGCCGACAAAGGCAAACAGCAGCACGGTCACGTAGCCGGGTGCAATCAGGCGGAACACAATTGTGGCAAAAATGCGGAACTCGCCCGCCCCATCCACACGGGCCGCGTCGATCAGCTCCGGGGGCACTGCCTGCTCGGCATAAATGCGCATCAAGTACACCCCAAAGGGATTGACCAGCGCCGGCAAAATCACCGCCAGCAGCGTGTTCGATAAGCCGCTCTTGGCCATCATCAAGAAAAGCGGGACAGCAAAAACTGTGGCCGGAACAAAGACGGAGGCCAGCACAATACCAAACAACAGATTACGCCCTGGGAACCGATACTGGGCAAAGGCGTAGCCTGCCAGCGCAGAGATCAGTGACGACCCCACCGCTGCGGCGGTGGCATAGATCGCCGTGTTACGCATCCACAGCGCGAAATGCCCGTTGTCGTAGGCGAAAAGGTCTTTCAGGTTCTTGAAGAGATTAAACTCTTCGCCGAACCAGAACCCAAACGTAGAGAAAAGGCCCGCGTTCGTTTTGGTGCTGGACACAAGCAGCCAGATCAGCGGCATCAAGAAGTAACCGAGGAACACGAGCATGACAACGTATGTCGTCGTCCTGTTCACGCGTCGGCGCAGCCTGTAGTAACCCAGATCGTGTGGTTGAGATGTCATCACTTACCGCCTCCTGCGAGTCACGAGCAAGACCAGCGAGGCAAGGATCGCCGATACGACCGCCAGCGTGAAGGCCATCGCCGCCGCATATTCGAACCGCGCGCTGCGAAACGCGAGATTATACAGATAGACATTCGGCGTGAAGTGCAGATTCACGACCGATGGCGCGACGACGGTCAGGACGTTCGGCTCGTTGAAGAGCTGAAGTGTGCCGATGACCGAGAATATCATGGTCAGCGTAATCGCCGGCCAGACCATTGGAATGCGGATATACCAGGCGATCTGCCAGTCGCTGGCGCCATCCACGCGGGCCGCATCGTAGATCTCGGCTGGAATGGCCTTCAGCGCAGCGTAGATGATCAGCATGTTGTAGCCGGTGTATTGCCAGGTGGAGATATTGGCGATGGCAGGGATGATTCTTTTCGCGGCGAGAATCAGCGGCGGCCGCATATTCAGAGCGGTAGCGATCTGGGCAATAGGCCCGAAACCCTGTCCATAGATATATCCCCAGACCAACGCTCCTACGACGCTGGGAACGGCAAACGGCAGGAAGTAACCCAGGCGGAAGATAGTTGGACGCCGGATGATCTTGCCGTCCAGTATCAGCGCAAAAACCAGGGCAAGTCCGAGCATCACCGGTATCTGTATGCCGCCAAAGATCAGTACGTTGCGGATTCCTTCCCAGAAGAAGGTATCTTGCAAAACCTTGGCATAGTTAGCCAGCCCAACGAAAGTTATCCCGCCGATGATCTGTTCCCGATACAGGCTCGTTTCAAAAGAGTAAATGAGGGGGTACACCATGAAAGCGATGTACCCTACGAGGAACGGCAGCAGGAACAGGAATGGCGTCATGCTCCGCTTGAAACGCCGCCAGGAAGACTGCGCCGGGGAGTGCCGCACTTCGCCGTTCGAGGATCGCGACGTAGAGGTTTTAACAAGGGACATGTTGCTGCTCCTACGACATGCTTCTTGGTAGGAATACCGGGGCAACATCCGAACGTTGCCCCGGTATTCAGTACCGGCTCAACTTGCGTTACGGGGACGGTATCCTGACTCACCCTACCATGTCAAGGATCGCATGTCCGTTCCAAACAGCCGGTAATGGCCCTGTTACGGCGTCGTGACCGTGAAGCCTTGATCCTCGGCATACGCCACACACTGGTCCTGCAGGCTCTGCATTGCCTCCTCGAAGGTTATCGAACCGGCCCGAACCTCGGTCAGAAGGTCAGCATAGGTCGTATACACAAAGCTCGTGAACGGGCTCCAGCCAAAGTTGGGATCGATCTGCTGCGCAGCCTCCGCCATGACCTGGTGGATCGCCTGCCCGCTCCAGTAATCATACGTGGCATCCAACCACTCCGAATTTGCCAGCGTCGCCTGAGTCACGGGGAACAGCGCAGCCTTTTCGGGATTGGTCAGATCCAACGTGATCTTCGAGTCGGTGTTCAACCACTTGGCGAACTCGGCAGCCTCTTCCGGATGTGCGGTGGCCTTCATCACGGCGATGGTCGAGCCGCCGTAGTTGCCGTTCACCTCGCCGCCTTCCGTCCACTGCGGCATCAGGTAGACCTTCCACTGGCCTGCATAGTCCGGCCCATAGGTTGAGATGTAGGTCCCCCACGCGCCCGCCTGCCAGCAGGCGATGGAGCCGTTGCCGAGCGCCGTGTTCCAGTCATCGGTGTAGGTGTCGATCGGGCTTAACACGCCCTCATCCATCATGTCATCCCACAGCTTGACGACACGCATGACCTCAGGTGAGGTGAAGTCGATGGTGATATTCTGGCCGTCTACAACGAATGGCCGTGCGCCCGACTGCCACAGCATGCCGAAGAACCAGCCCTGATCGGCGGTGAAGTTCGACAGGTAGACGTTCTCATCGGCCTCATGAAGATCGGCTGCCGCCTGGGCGAACTCATCCCAGGTCGTCGGCACGTCGATGCTATGCTCGTCAAGCACCGCGTTGTTGCAGAACATGACCATGGGGCCGGCGTCCTGCGGATAAGCGTAGACACCATCCCCCTGCGAAACCTGCGCCCACGTCCAGGGGACGAACTGGTCCTCGACGTCGTTAGCCCCGTAGTCTGCCAGGTCGAGCAGCACGTCCTGCACGATGTAGCCGGGCAGGTGCTGGTATTCGATCTGGACGATGTCGGGAATATCAGCGTTGGCCTCGAGGGCCGTATTGAGCACGGTATACTGAGCGTTGCCCGCACCGGCGTTCCGTTGGTTGACGTGAATGTCAGGATGCGACTGGTTCCATTCCTCAACCTGCTCCTCGATGCCTGGCACCCACGACCAGAAGTTGAGCTCAACCACTTCGGCAGCCTCAGCCTCCTCAGCGGCGGGGGCTTCAGTCGGCGTGGCAGCCGGGGCACATGCTGCCAGCAACAGTAAGGCGGCAATCAGTGCAAGGAAGGAAATCTTTCTCTTCATTTTCTTCTCCTTCTGTTTCTCAAAAAAGACATAGCGAGCCATTTACATTGTAGAACAGCGCCTCTGGCGAGTCTTGTCAGAGAGCGGGGTGTTTTTGACGGTTTCCGGGATTTCACTGCCCGGTGCAGAATACCGGAAAATGACAAAAAGGCCCCGCTTTTGGGCAGGACAAGAGCCGCTACAAGGCCTAGAATGGAGAATAAAGGCAAGGAATGACATCATGTTAACCAGTCTATCCATCCTGGGCGCTGACGTATCATCTCTGCAACGCGCCGAGGACCTGGGCGCTAAATACTATGATAAGGACGGCATCCAGCGCGATCCATTGCACATCCTCATCGATCACGGTGTGAACGCCATTCGCCTGCGTGTGTGGGTCAATCCCGCTCACGGCTATAACAACAGAGACCGGGTCGCGGAGTTCGCGGCGCGGGTGAAGGCCGATGGCCTGAAGCTGCTGATCGACTTCCATTACTCAGATACCTGGGCCGACCCAGAGCACCAAAGCAAGCCAGCAGCCTGGGCGAGCCACAGCTTCAGCCAATTGCAGGCAGCCGTGTACGACCACACCTTCGACGTATGCGACCGCCTGAAATCTCAGGGCACCCCGCCGGACGTGGTCCAGATTGGCAACGAGATCGACAACGGCATATTGTGGCCTGAGGGGCATATCACTGACTGGGCCAGCCTGGCCGCGCTGCTCAAGCAGGGCTGCGCTGCGGCAAAGGCCTGTTCGCCCTCGATAGACGTGATGCTCCACGTCGCCGATGCTGGCGACGGCACGGGCGCGCGCGAGTGGTTCGATAACGCCCGGTCACACGGCATTCTGTGGGACGTAACCGGCCTGTCGTACTATTCCTACTGGCACGGCACTATGGCCGCCATGACGAGCACCGTCAAAGACCTGAAATCACGCTACGGCAAGCCTGTGCTGATCGCCGAAACCGCCTACCCATTCACACTCAGGGAGAACGACGGCGAGAGAAACGTCATCCATTCTTCCGACCAGTTGCCCCCCGGTTATCCGGCAACTCCTGACGGCCAGGCCAGCAATCTCAGGGATGTTCTGGCCGCTGCACGCTCAGGGGGCGCGGCAGGCGTGCTCTACTGGGAGCCAACCTGGACGGCGGTGAAAGGCAATGGCTGGGACCCGGCCAACCCCGAATCGGGCGATCAGTGGGAGAACCAGGCGTTGTTTGATTTCGACAACAAGGCCCTGCCGGCACTGACCGAGTTCAGGCCATGAGGTCCAGCCGACCGCCGCGCAGAGGTGCTCTTGTAGTGGTCTCTGACGGATACTGCGCTAGCTTTGTGCACCCTGGCGATATGCGCGCGGGGTCATGCCGACTTCGCGTTGGAAGGTGCGCGTGAAGTGCGCGCCATCAGAAAACCCGACGGCAAGCGCGACCTGAGTGACGGTCAGATCGGGATTCTTCAGCATTTCGCACGCCTGGCGGATGCGATAGCGGCGCAGATAGGTGATCGGGGGAACGCCCAACTCCTGACGAAAACAGTCAGTTAAGTAATCAGGGCTGATGCCAACGTGATCGGCGATGTCTCCACGGGTGAGCGACTCGGCATAATGCGCGTGAATGCAGCCCATCGCCTGACGGACGAGACGCTGTGTCGCCCGGCCCAACGCATGCCGCCGGGCCAGTGCGGCCTCGATGTGGGTGAGCGTCTCATCGGCGCTGAACAGGCCCTTACCCAGAATGGCGGCCACACCGCGATTGCAGCGTTCAAGGTCGGCTTCAGACAGCATGCGGGCCGTCAGAATGATCACAGGGATGTCCCGCGTGGTTTCTCGCTCCCGCATTGCGTCGAGCACGGCGAAGCCGTCCATCTCCGGCATCATCAGGTCCAGCAGGACAAGATCTGGGGGGGCACTCTCCAGCACTTCCATTGCCTCCAGCCCATTGCGCGCCGTGACGACCCGGCAGCCGGTCTGTTCGACCAGACGGCAGTGCATGTCGAGAATGCCCGGATCATCGTCCACGACCAGCACCGTCTGCTGGCCCTCTCCAATGCCACAGTAACGCGCCAGCTCTCTGGCTAATTGATCGGGACGCAGTGGTTTATGGAGATAGTTCAGCTCCAGCAGCTCACCCTGATCGTGGTCTACGTCCAGCGAGTAAGCCAACACTGGGATGTCCTCGGTCGCGGGCTGCCGCTTCAACATACCGATGATGGCCCAGCCCTCACGCGCCGCCAGGTGCTCCTCCAGGATCAGCGCCGCCGGTCGTGAAGCGAGCACGCCAGACAGCCACTCAGAGTCCCGGTCCACGCGGCATACCTCAACGTCGAAGCCGTGCTCGCGCAGGTACGTACAGAGCTGCTCGGTCGTCTCGACGCCTTCGGACAGCACCATCACGGCATCGCCCTGTGTGACCAGGGGCGCTGCGAGGCTCTCCTGCAACGTGGTGGCCGAGATGATCGGCAGGGTGAAGAAGAAGGTCGAGCCGCTCCCAAGGTCACCAGGCGAGCACACGCCAATGCTGCCACCGTGCTGCTCGACCAACTGCTTCGAGATCGTCAACCCCAGGCCCAGACCACCGTATCCCGATCCAACCAGGCGCTCCGAGCGGTGGAACTCGTGGAAGATGGTATCTCGCTCGGACGGTAAGATGCCGATCCCGGTATCGCTGACAGAGACCGTAGCCTGTTGATCGGCAACCGTTACGGTGAGCACTACCCGGCCCTGCGGCGTGAACTTGACCGCGTTGCTGATCAGGTTCAGCGTCACCTGGCGCAGCCTTGTCCGGTCGCCCAGCACCCAAGGCCCCTGGTGCGGGAGGTTTGCCTGCCACGTCAGGCCCTTCTCGCGCGCCAACTGCTCGCCGATCTTGGCTGCTACGCGCAGCACCTCGGCCAGGTCGAGCGGCTCGCGCAGGATGTGCAGTTGACCGGCCTCACTGCTGGCCAGATCAAGCACGTCGTTGATCAAGCGCGACAGATGCTGCGCGCTTGTGTTGATCTGCCTCAGATCGCGCCTGACAGCGCCCGAAAGCTCCGACTTTTCACGCAGGACCATCTCACTGAGGCCCACGATCAGACTCAGCGGCACCCGTAACTCATGGCTGACCATTGACAAAAAGCGGCTCTTCAGGCGGTTGGCCTGTTCGGCTAACTGCCTTCCTTCAAGCGCATCCTGATACAACTGGCTGGTGCGCAGCGCAGAAGCCAGGTTATGCACAATCGCCGCGCAAGGCTCAAGGTTCGTCGCGCTGAAAGCCACAAAGCCTGCCGTGCGCTCATCGATGACTAACGGCAGGATTGCCAGTTGACGGGCGGAGTCGGCTGGATAAAGATCGGGCGGCGGGAACGCGCGGGTCACGAATTGGCGTTCCACACTGCTTTCAGGTAGGCCCACATCGAGCAGAACCTCGCTGTGTGACAGCGGGTCATCGTCTCGCGATGAATAGAGGGCAACAAGCGCATGTTGGATGCCCAGTTGAGGCAAATGCTGCGCCAGGATTCTGGCACTGTCGGAGACATCCAGCGCCGCCAGCAGTTGAGAGGTCATCAACCCCAGGCGGTTCGACGTTGCCATATGTCTCACCAGCGCCTCCGTTGTCTGGCGCTGCACCAATGCGGCAATTGCAAGGCGGGCACGGTCGATCAACTTGCCCGCAAAGCCCGGGTCCGACTGCGGGAGAGCAGAGATCAGCCCCGGCAAACCACTGTGCAACGTCGAGAGCGCTCCATGCCAGGCGTAAGCGTCCTCAGCTTGCATCTCCAGCCATCCGAGTAGCTGCTGTAGCTCATCCTCGAAGTACGCCGGATCGTGCCGGGCTAGACTCGACGCAAGAGAACGCACGATGTCCAGGCACAGTGTTTCGATGTCCTCACGGCGGCTGTGCCGGACCTCGGCGAACACTGCCTCGGCCATCAGACGCGACAGGACGGCCTGGACGGTTTCCAGGTCTGTGGAAGGTGAGCCACCGAGCGAAACGGCCTGCCCACTCTCCAGGCGACAGCCACATGACTGCCGAACGATAAGCTGTGTTGCCACGCGTGCGCTGGTCTCTCCGGTCATCTCGCCGCGAATGGACGCGAGCACCGAGAGCACCGCCTGATATCCCAGCGTGAAGGTCGGGTGGCGGACGGTGGTAAGGGGCGGAAGCTGGGAACGCGCCTCAAGGATGTCGTCGAAGCCGATGACGGCTACATCGTCAGGAATGCGCCGGCCCGAGGTACGCAGTGCCTCCATCGCGCCCAGCGCAGACAGGTCATTGCTGGCAATCAAAGCCGTGAACGGCGCACCTGTGGCGAGGATACGCTGCATGGCAATGCGACCATCCTCACGACGATGTTCACCAAAGGCAACCAGGCGCTCATCTTCTTCAATCGAGGCATCACGCAAGGCTGTGCGGTAAGCGGCCAGGCGTTCCGCGCTGTCGCCACCGCGCCCGGATTTGCCTGCTACGAAGGCGATCCGGCGATGGCCGTGCTCGTATAGATGGTCGAATGCCTGCCGAATTCCTCCGGTATTGTCCACGGCAACCATCGGCCCCGGCTTTTCAGCGGTAGTGAACACCACCGGATAGCCGGAGCGGATCAAATCCTGCACGTATTTGAACTGTGCATCAGAGAAGTCATCGGGGATGACAATCAACCCATCGGTGTTCCACGGGCCTACCGGGGCGAAATCTACGCCGGGGCCTGGCACGGCCCAGACCGTGCGACTGCCGCGCGGGCTTCCCGGGAGTGAGATCCCACATCCGATGAGCAGGCTGCAATTCTGCTCACTGGCTGCGGCGCAAATTCCTTGCAACAGCGTATGGGTATAACTATCGATCGTCGTACCCTCGTAGACCGACCAGGTTGACAGAAAGCCTATGGTGGGCCGGGCACGAGTTTTCGGAGGCATTTCGATCACACCATCTGGTATTAGCTGCATCACCGCAGAGAGTAGTACGCGAGGATGTGAGGGGCAATTGTGGCAGGTCAGGTTGATGAAGCATACTGCGCCCCTTGCGCCACGATCATACTCACAATCTACCTGAAACTCAAACTGTCGTGTCCAGGCACAAAAGAAGACCTTGAAAATTGAATAGTATTGTTCTAAAGTTAGGGGCGTGGTTAATCTAACCAGAACAGTTTCACAAGCAGGTAGATAAAGGTTTCTATCGGAATGCCGACGCGCTGACGGATTTGCCAGGCGCATTATGCGACCAGACCAATGCGCGCTCGGTGGTAGAGCGAGATCTGGAAACTCGTTTCCGCAAAGTTAACAACAGCCGGTATAATACAATGGAGAAGTTCACCAGCGAAGATCTGGTGCCGGTAACAATTTAATATTCACACAAAGCAGCAAAGCTTCTGGTTATTCGAGGCCGCGCCGATTTGCGCGGTATCCAGAACAGAAACCAGGCCCGCCCAACGCCCTCAAGTATAGCAGGCTGAACATCATCTCTACTCGATTCTGGAGGCGTCCATCCATGAAGAAGTTGTTGCGTCTGGGCTTTTTGTCCGCACTTGCCCTTCTGGCGTTTGTGTCTATTGCGCCTGGCAGTGTGACTGCCGCCCCCGAACCAGCCCCGCTTTACGCCGTCCAGCCGGAAGTTTCGTTTTTCGGCCCCGACGGCCCCCCACAGCCTTTCCCATCAGATGTCATGATCGGGGAGGATCTCACCTTCACGATTTTGTTCGATAACACAGGCAGCGGCTCGGAGACCGGCTACGGTCCCTTCATTGACCTGTACCTGCCGCTGGCCGGGCCGGACGGCTCAGGGGGGCCGCCCAGCGACGGCATCGACTTCGTCAGTGCCTCCTACCTGTCCGCCGGGCTGACCACCTACGAGGAGGTTTTCACCGGTGCCAGCGTCAGCCACCCCCTGGCGGTTGAATTCCCGACCGGTGCCCCCGTGACGGTAAACGGATCGGTGGGCGACAAGCTGGTCGTCATCGAGCTGCCCTTCGGCAGCATCACGCCCGACCAGCCGCCCCTGGAGGTGCAGGTGACGGTTCATATCAGCGACCTGGCCGACGTGGGCGCGCTGATGACGATGTACGCGCGGGGCGGCTTCCGTTTCGGCGCGACGGCACTCAACGACTGGTGCTGTGTCGAAGGCTCGTTGATGTACCCTCCCAATAACACCGCCGGGCCGCCCTGGCCGAGTGCGAGCGTCACCCCCCGGATGATGACAATCAGCAAGACCTACGAAGGCCCGGAGGATGAGATCCCGACCGGCCCCAACTTCCAGGGGCCTGGATCGTTCGGGCAGTATACCATCGAGGTGGATGTGGCCACTGGCCAGCCGGTGAACAACCTCCAGGTGACCGACGTGCTGCCCGACGCGGTGCAGCCGGTGAACGTCACCTCTAGCCCGGCGGGCAGCATCAACGCTGCTTCGACCATTGATATGGTCACCCCCAGCCCCGGCGGCACGCTGATCTACGACTTCGCCGGCGTCATCACGGGCGGTGCCGGGGTCGACGCCACGGTCACGGTCGACTTCTACATCCCGCTCAACGAGGGCGGGGGGAAAGTGCTTGACCCCGCCTCAGGCAACGACGTGACCGATACCAACACCTCCAGCGCGTCGGCCAACTGGACACCCCTCGACCCGCGCGATACGGGCGGGTCGGTGCCCGCCGTCTGCGTCGGCTGTGACGCGGACCTGACATATAAATCCATCACCACCCAGAAAGGGGTTTCAATAGCCACCGATATCGGCTGGACGGGCTACACCCCCGGCGACACGGTCCGGTATACGATTGACTTCCAGGTCTCGGACTTTTTCGCTTTTGAGGACCTTATCGTCACCGATGTGCTCTCGGATGGACACGCTTACGTTCCGGGGTCGGCCCGGCTTTCGATCACCGAGCACGACCAGAACTCGCCCGACGCCGCCTTTGGCGGGGGCAACGTGGGCGTGGCGGGCGGGCCGCCCGGAGCCGGTGTGACGACCCTCACCTTTGACGTATCCCAGGAGCTGGTCGACCGGGGCCTGGACGACATGCTGCTGGGCGGGTGCATCCCGCTCCTGCCCGCCGACGGCGGGCCGGGCACAGGCGGCGTGCCCCCCACACCCGGCAACGATCCCGACTGCGGCACCTATAACGGCGGCCCGACCACCGGGCAGATCACCTTTGAGGCGACCATCCAGGAGGACTACACAGATCCGGTGCCGTCCGGCGACCAGTCGGTTGACCACGGCGACGTGCTGGACGATGCGGTCACCGTCGAGGGTGACGTGCTCTACTTCGGTGATCTCTCACCTACCGGACAGAGTGAAGATGACGACAGCAGCGCCGAACTGACCATCGTCCAGGGCGACCTGACCAAGGATATCTACGCCTACAGCCCGGATAACGGCACAACCTGGAACATGGGCATGCCGGCTTACATCTCGCCCGGCGACTGGATCGCCTTCAGCCTGTACTATGAGCTGCCGTCCACGGACACCGAACACCTCACGTTTGAGGACTATCTGCCGCTGCCGGTGTTTGACGCCACCGAGGTGACGGTCGTCAACGACGTCAAGAGCGCCACCCCGCCCGATGCAGGGAATGCGCACTTTGGCCCCGCCGACACCTTCTCCGGGGTGGCTGCAGGCGGCGCGTCCGGCATTGTGCCCGCTCTGACCACCGACGGCGATGCCAACAGCATCACCTTTGACTACGGCACATACGACGGCGGCATGACCACCACGAACTACGTCCAGCTTCTGTTTACTCTGACCGTGTCCGATCAGCCGTTCGCCGACGGGCTGTACCTGACCAACCAGTCGCGGGTCAGCGAGACCAACTCCTTCAGCGAAACAACGGTCATCGACAAGATCATCCAGTTCCGGCTCGGAGAGCCGGAGCTGCAAACGACCAAGGCGGTGGTCGCGACCAATAACCCGGCGGCCGTCTTTACCGGCACCACGCCCAGCGTGCCGTTCACCGATCCACCCGATATGAGCGTCCCACGCTTCATCGGGATCGTCAATGACCCCGGTCAGGTGGGCAATGCCAACGTGGAGAATATGGACGGCAGCGACCTGGTCACTTTTGCCATCGTGGTTTACAACGTCGGCCACAGCCCGAAGGGCGCTTTCGACATCACCGTGCGTGACGAATTGCAAACGCCCCAGTTTGTGATACCGGGCTACGGTGTGGACGGCATCAACATGACCGTGACCTACGGCAACGGCGACCCGGTCCCGTACACCGACGTGAACGCGGGCAATCCGGGCCTGTTCGGGGACGGCATCGAGTTTACCGACCCCGGGCCCGCCGAGGGAGCCTGCCAGGCACCCGGCCATGCCGACCAGCACGACATCATCATCATCACCTACGACCTGCAGATCCAGCCCGGCATCGCGCCCAACACCGTGATCACGAACACCAGCCACATCATGAGCTACGCCGGTTCGGAGGGCGGCCCCGATCACCTGCCTTTCACACCCGACGATGACATCACCGATACGGCTCGCGTCGTTGTCGGCTCGACGGCGGGGAAGATCGCCGCACCGGACATCGTCACCGTCGGCGAGACCTACCGCCAGCGGATCACGGTCTCCATCCCGCCCTTCACGCGGATGGAGGAGCGGCTGCCCGCCGGGTCGGGTGTGGTCTATCTGCGGGACAGCATCCTCAACAACGGCGCCCACGGCATACCAGGGACGGAGAGCTTTGAGGCGATCCCCGGTGCCAACTGCAGCGACACCGACCTGACGTCGCCCGCCTTCCAGTCGGCCATCACGGTTACCACTCAAGACACCGCCGCCGGTGAGGATGTGATCTGGTCCTTCCCGGCCCCCATCGACAACGGAACCGGCGCGACGGAGTGCAGCTTCGCGGTGGAGATCGACATCGTGGTGGTGGACGTTGACCGGGGGATCCTGCCGGACGGTGCCAACCATCGCTACTGGGTGCCGCCAACCGACATAGCCATGACCCTGGACGACGAGGCGATCTTTGAATACAGCAACGGCGTCACCAACCTTGAGTTCAGCTCTGGCTCATACTCGGTAAACGTCAACCAGCCGGTCATCGACCTGGAGAAGTCGGTCATGCAGCTGCTTGACCGCTATGGCAATCCCAAGGTCCCGGGCGAAGAGCTGCGGCGCGGGGAGTTCATCGTCTACGCCTTCACCCTGGAGAACGTGGGCGAAGCGACTGCCTTCGAGGTCAACATCGACGACACGCTCCCGATGCACGTCCAGTACGTCTCCGGCTCGACTTTCCAGGATGACAACGGCAACGGCGTGCGTGATGCAGGCGAGGCCACACTGGCCAACCCCCAGATCACCGGCACCCCGACCACGACCGGCCAGACGCTGAGCTTCAACTACAATCTGGATATCGACTTGGGCGCAGCCAACATGGTCCGGATCGCCTACCGGGTCCGCGTGCTCGATTCGATGCCGCTGGGCACGCTGCTCAACAACCTGGCCGACGCGGACTGGTCGACCATGGACGGCAATCAGCCCGACGAGCGCACCTATGACGATGCCCCGGACATCTCCATCGACAGCGGCGGCGGCGGGACGGAGGATACCGACTCGGCTCAGGCCCAGATGGTTGACCTGACCATCAGCAAGGCCTTCGTACCACCCGCCATTGGTATTGGTGGCACCTCCACGCTGACCTTCACGGTGGACAACCCGAACGCCAACACCGATCTGAGCGGCATCACCTTCCGGGACAACCTGCCGTCCGGCGTGGAGATCGCCAACCCGGCCAACGTGGTGCTCACTAACTGCGGCCCGGCAGCGTCGGTCATCGCCAATCCCGGCAACAGTCGTATCACCTTCTCCGACGGCTACCTGGCGCGGGGCGATACCTGTACCGTCGAGGTGGACGTGACCAGCTCGACGCCCAACGTGTACGATAACGAATCTGAGGAGGTCAGCTCGACTGAAACCGGGCCGGACGGCACGGCCGTCGATTCGCTGATTGTGGCCGACGAGCTTTCGGTTCACAAGTCCTTCTCGCCACGCACCATCAGCCCGGGGCGGACCAGCACACTGACGCTCACGATCTTCAACCCCGGCCCGGCCAACCCGGCCACCAACGTGAGCGTGGTCGACGACCTGCCCGCCGGGCTGACCGTTGTCAGTCCGGGTGCAACGCCCGGCGTGTGCAACGGCGGTACGCTGACCACGACCGCAACCCAGATCTCGCTGACGGGCGGCACGCTGGCCCAGGGTGATTACTGCTCCTTCTCCGTTGATGTGACGGCAGACAGCCAGGGGAGGTACAGCAACACCACTAACGCGGTCTCCTCCACCGAGACCGGCCCCACCAGCCCCAGTAACACGGCGGTCCTGTCGGTCAGAAAGTCGGTCAGCCCACGTATGGTCGGCACGCTTCCAACCGGACTGCTGGTCATGGACCCGGCCTTCAGCAAGGCGGGTGACCCGGCTCACGCCGTCATCGGCGAGACCGTCATATGGACCATCACGGTCACCAATGTCGGCGCGACACCGATGTCGCCGGTCTTCGTCAACGACCCAATCCCCGATTTCCTGGACATCACCGGCGTTTCGACCACACATGGCACGGCCTCGGTCAGCGGGCAGGTGGTGACGGTCGATATCGGCACTCTGAATCCCGGCGAGACTGCGGTGATTACCGTTCAGACGGTCACCAATGCCCTTGCCCAGGCCGGTCAACTGTGCAACACAGCGACCATGACCGCCACGACCGGCAGCGGCGCTGCGGCCACGACCAGCACGCTGACGGCCGTGGACTGCATTGAGCTTTACCCTGGAGAGCTGCCGCCAACCGGCGGTGACGGGGCTGCCATGCGGTATGTATGGATGGGAGCACTGGCTGCCGGGACTGTTCTGGTGGGCTTCTGGATGAGGCGTCGCCGCCGCCGGAAGCGCAGCGCGATCCTGGCCCGTTAGGGTCAGCGTGAGCGCATGAGAAACAGCGCAGGGCGCGCCGTGCTGGCGCGCCCTGTTTGTTTTCTTTGTAGGGGAATCACGCTGTCAGGTGGTCTCCCTGTCACTACGCCACCCAATGTACATTCTCGGCAGGGCACGCGGGCATTTATGATGAACACCACCTATCGAATTTATCGCGCCAGGCATCATTGGGCTCTCCAGTGACAGAGTCAACCCCGGGCAGCACTGTGCCATCTGGCAGTGTAACCCCTTCTAGAGTCCGCATCCGCCGAAGCTTTTCAACAACCACGACATCTTTACTACTGGGGTGCACAAATTCCAGGACAAGCCCCTCCAGGTTGGCAAATGCTAAAGAGGCTGCATCTTCTAGATTGGAATATTGCACCTCTGCATATCTCAGGTTGACGCTTTTAAGAACAGCCCCCGTGAAGTTGACGCACCGCATGGAAGCCCGTTCCAGATCCGCATATCTCAGATACGCTTCTGATAAGTCCACCGAGTCTAGACGGGCGCTTTTGAGAATAGCACCGGTCAACGTGGCGCCTTTCAGATTGACATCCTGGAGAGTCGCCTGCTCCAATTTGGCCTTGGTCAGCGTAGCCCCCGCCATTGAGGTCTCCTCGAACACGGCGCCACTTAGATCTGCATCAGCCAGATTTCCTTGTTCCAGACTGACCTGGTAGAGTCTTGCTTCTGACAGATTGGCCGACCCGAGATTGGCTTGGCTCAAGTTAACATCAAGGAGATGCGCCTGGGAGAGATCCGTATCTAGATAAGTTTTCTGTAGGTCAAGCTCACGCAAATAGGCACCCGTCAGGTTGGCAGTGGATAGAAATTTCGGAAGCTTAGTATTCCATACCACCGCATCTTCCAGGCAGGCATTGGTCAGATTTGCCTGCTCAAAATTTGTTGCGACCAGAATCGTCGAGCGTAGATTTGCCCCTTCCAGATTCGCTCCCTTTAAGTCAACCCTTGAGAGGTCACACCACGAGAGATCTATATCTTGTAGCGAAGTCTCGCCATCCCAGTGCAGCACTGCTTCCAATTGGGATGTGTCATGTTTTACGCCTGAAGGTGGCGGCTGCCATTCTCCGCAAAAAGGGCAAATCGCTGCCATGTCACGAATCTTACTCTTGCAGGTGGTACAATCCTTGCTCATGGTGACTTGACACCTCGATTGCTGGTTCCGAACCAGCTACCAGACACCGGATGGAGGTTCGAGATAAAAGTGAGGGAGGGAATAAGTCATCGAGGGCCAGGCGATGCTCGATGAAATCCCAGCCCAAACTGGATCCACCTATAACCAGTAGCCCGCAATGGCAAAAGGTTGAAATCCCTGCCGACACATCCGTCAGATGAGTGGGCCTTACTGCTCCGGCTGATCACTGCTGCCCATAGACATTTTTGTAGCGATGGTGTAACTTGGCGATCTGCTCATCGGGGATTTCGTCCGGCTCGCCAATCTGGAGTGCCAGCCACACAGTCCGTGCAACATCTTCTACCATCACAGCCGCCTTTACGGCTGCTTCGCCCGTCGGCCCGATGGTGAACACACCATGATTCTTCAGCAGTATTGCCGGGCTGCTGCCTATTTCAGCAACTACGATCTTCCCGATTTCCTCACCGCCGATCAGCGCAAAACCGCCACACGGAATCGGCCCCCCGAACTCATCAGCCTGCCCGGTAAGGTAAACCGGGATCTCGCGCCCGACAGCAGCAAAGGCTGTGGCGTAGGGCGAATGGGTATGCACAACGCCGTTGATGTCCGGGCGATGGCGGTAGATATAAAGATGGCTGGCGGTGTCAGATGAGGGTTTGAGGCCCCCTTCGATCACGTTGCCATTCAGGTCGACGACGACCATATCATCCGACTTCAGCCGTTCATAGCGAACGCCTGAGGGTTTTATAACAACATAACCGGTCTCAGGATCGCGGATACTGACGTTGCCGCCTGTCCACATGACAAGCTCGTTCTTTGGCAGCTCTTGATGAAGCTCCTGCAGTTCTTCCCGGATCGCTTCAAGCATGCTATTCCTCCACTTGTGGCACCAGGTCGACTGGTGTGGTCGGCCTGGCATACAAAACCTTCAATTCCATCTTAACGAAGCTGTTTGTCGGTAATATCGATGGCGTAGTTCACAAAGAGCTGCTGCTCTTTCGACTCCACGTTTAGCAATACATACAAACCGCTGACATCATCCGGGGCCGCAACCTCGGTTGTCCATTCCGCTGTTTCGCCTGCGGGGGTGATGGGGACAGACGCGATATCCGGGCTTTCATAATATAAATGATGCCATCTGCGTTGGAGGTTCCACTTCTTCAGGTAGGGTAATGTTCGTTAACGTTCCCGTTAACGTTCACGACCCGGCACCATTCTAGCAAAAAAGAAACGACATGTCAAGAGGCTTGCTCTGTTCTCTGTTGCCCTGTCTCTTCTGTCTCTGATGTGACAGGGGTGTACTTTTGGATGTTGGCGAGAGATCGTATAATAGTGGGGATTTCGAAGGCAAGGAGGCCACAAGAATGGAGGGGCTGTCAGAAGCCATAGGTAAGGTAGTAAATTGGCGGGTAACGCACAAGATCTATCGGTTAAGCAGGTTGGAAAAGCCCCTACTGCAAGTGGGGCGGGAGATGCAGGGATGATGGCAGCAGAGGTGATGGGGCGGGCGGAAAACAAGAAGCCTGTGCAAGCGCCAGACCGTCCGGTCTGCGGGCAGAGGATTATAAACCGTGAAAGCGTCCACTTGACAGACACCCTTATGTTTGTTATGATGTTATCGTTATCGGGAACGATAACAGTTTGCCAGGCTTAAGGGGCTTCCCGTCATGAGTGCCAAGAAGCGCACCACCATCAAACAAGTTGCTCAAGCGGCTGGCGTCTCTACGCAGACCGTCTCCCGGGTAATTAACGACCGCCCCGATGTTGCCCCGGCCACTCGTGAGCGTGTTCAGCAAGTTATCGAGGAGCTTGGCTACCGACCGAGCGCCCTGGCCCGCAGCTTGATTCAACAGCGCACCTATACACTGGGAGTTGTCACTGCCGGATTGAAGTACCTTGGCCCATCGCGTACATTGAACGGTATCACCAGCAAAGCCGAGGAGCTGGGCTATGCTTTGCTCCTCAAGGAACTTCCCCGTTTTGACACTGACAATGTAGAACCTATCCTGCAGACTTTGCTCTCCAGACAAGTCGATGGGATCGTGTGGGCGGTCCCTGAGGTCGGCGATAATCGATGTTGGGTGGATACCGGACTGGGGGAAGTTAACGTCCCGGTCGTTTTTTTGACCATGGAAAGCGACTACCCGAACCTGTCGATTGTCAGTATCGACAATTACCTGGGTGCAAAAATGGCTACCAAGCACTTGCTCCAGCAGGGTTATCGGCACATTGGACACATCTCCGGCCCGATGGATTGGTGGGAGAGTCGCCGACGACGAGCCGGCTGGCAGGCAGCGCTGGCTGAAGCCGGGATTGAGGCGCTAGAAAGCCACTGTGTTGAAGGCAATTGGTCTGCATCGAGTGGCGAGACTGCCTTCTGGCAACTGGTTTCACAGTATCCAGACATGGATGCCGTGTTTGTCGGAAATGACCAGATGGCTCTGAGTGTTCTGCAGGTGTCTAGCCGGGACGGGATTTCCATCCCATCGCAGCTCGGGGTTGTCGGGTTTGACGGCTGGGCGGAAACAGCCTATTTCAGTCCTCCTCTTACGACAGTCTATCAGGACCAGCACCATCTCGGCTGCACGGTAGTGGAAGAGATTGTTCATTCTGTTGAGAAGGCACGGAGAGGAGAGACTCTCGACAGGCCCAGCACAATCATCTTGAAGCCGGAACTGATTGTGCGCGAGAGTTCAGTCCGGATTCCATAGAATTATCCTGGTAATTATAGTGAAGGGCTGATCTTGCCCGACTGAGCTACATTTAACCTTAACCTATCCGAGAAAAACCACACTATACCTGGTTTTCAGTCTATCCGATCTGGATAGACTTTTAACCTTTCCAAGGAGAATGACCATGCCGGCCTTATCCAAACAACCCACTTTGGGTGTCCTTGTCGGTAACCGGGGATTTTTCCCCGCGCACCTGGCTGATAGTGGACGCAAGACCATTTTGAAAGTGCTGGAGCAAGAGGGCATCAAAGCCATTTGTCTGACTCCGGAAGACACCGAATATGGCGCGGTTTTTAGCCTGGACGATTCACGGAAATGCGCCGATCTGTTCAAGGCTCACCGCGAGGAGATAGATGGCATTCTCATTACCCTTCCCAACTTCGGCGAAGAAACCGCCATCGCCAACGCGTTGCGCTGGGCCGGGCTGGATGTCCCCGTCCTTGTCCAGGCTTTCCCCGATGAAACGGATAAAATGACCGCCGCGGACCGGCGTGACTCGTTCTGCGGCAAGATGTCCTGCTGCAACAACCTCACGCAATATGACATCAAATTCTCGCTGACCGCCCTGCATACGGTTGACCCGGAAAGCGAAAGCTTCCGCGCGGACCTGCGCAAGTTCGTCAGCATGTGCCGGGTGGCGCGCGGGTTGAAGTCTGCCCGTGTGGGAGCCATCGGCGCTCGCCCGGGGGCGTTCAAGACTGTGCGCTACAGTGAAAAGTTGCTGGAGCGATCGGGGATCAGTGTTGAGACGGTCGACCTGTCGGAGATTTTCGGGTGGGCTACCGGGCTGGAAGAGAAAGACCCAAGACTGGCCGCCAAGCTGGAAGAGATACGAGCTTACGTCCCTTCCGATGGTATCCCGGAAGACGCCCTGGATAAGATGGCTCGTCTGGGAGTGGTGATCGACAGTTGGATGGCCGACAACGGGATCGTCGCCAGTGCATTGCAGTGCTGGACGGCCATGGAAGAGTTCTATGGTGTGGTTCCCTGCACTTTGATGAGTATGATGAGCAACAGTTTGATGCCGTCTGCCTGCGAAACCGATATTGCCGGTTTGGTCGGAATGTACGCCATGGTTCTGGCATCTGGGAAACCCAGTGCCATCGTAGATTGGAACAACAACTACGGCGATGACCCGAATAAGGGTGTGATCTTCCACTGTTCCAACCTGCCGAGGGATATCTTCGTCGACGACTCGATCTCGGCGGAGGACATCCCCGTCATGGATTACCAGGCCATCATTGCCGGAACGGTCGGCAAGGAGAACACCTACGGCACGATTGTTGGCCGCGTCCGTGCCATGCCTTTTACCTACTGCCGTGTGTCAACTGACGATATTCATGGCCGAGTCCTCGCCTACGTGGGCGAAGGCGAGTTGACCAACGACCCTCTCAAAACCTTCGGTGGCTATGGCGTCGTTGATATACCGCGCTACCAGGAACTTTTGCAGTATATCTGCAATAACGGCTTCGAGCACCATGTAGCCGTCAACCCTTCGCTGGTTGCGGGCGCGTTGCATGAAGCGCTTTCTAAGTACATGGGTTGGGAAGTCTACTATCACGCCTGAGTTAGATGCCCGTCAGGTTCGTCGTTGGGACGGAACAACGGTTGGTTTGTGCATAAAACTGTGAGCCGCCGGTATCCCAACTGCATAAGTCTATCGATACTGCGTCTAAACGTTATGGGCCGAGGGGTATAGCGGCACCCTGATATACGCCACCAGGCGGCCCATTTTAGTACTTAGCCAAGATCCTTATCCGCCCGACCATCGGTCTCATAGAACGCATTCCTTGAAACTTTTTTGCTGAGAGCTTGGGGGTGTCACATGAGTAAGTACGCTATAGGTGTCGACTTCGGAACGGAATCGGGCCGGGCTGTACTGGTCGATGTAGCAGATGGGCGAGAGGTCGCCGTCGCGGTTCACCAGTATGCCAATGGGGTGATCGATCAAACCCTGCCCGGCACAGAGATTGCTCTGGAGCCGGACTGGGCTTTACAGGACCCAAACGACTACCTTGAAGTCTTCAAGCGCGCTATTCCCGACGTTCTGGCCGAAAGTGGTGTGGACTCGTCTGATGTGGTTGGAATTGGCATCGACTTTACTGCCTGCACCATGCTTCCTGTCACAGCCGACGGGACACCGCTATGCTTCCTTCCAGAATGGCGCGAAACTCCGCACGCCTGGGTCAAGTTGTGGAAACATCACGCCGCCCAGCCCGAAGCGGACAAGGTCAATGAGACCGCCCGGAAGCTGGCACAGGGCTGGCTGGATCGTTACGGCGGCAAGATTTCGTCCGAGTGGTTCTTCCCCAAAGTGCTGCAAATTCTGGATGAAGCCCCCGAAATCTACGACGCAGCCGACCGCCTGCTGGAAGCCGCCGACTGGGTCATCTGGCAGTTGACCGGTGTGGAGACGCGTAACTCCTGCACGGCCGGTTACAAGGCCATCTGGTCCAAGCGCGAGGGTTTCCCCGACAGTTCATATTTCAAGGCGCTTGACCCACGGCTGGAGAGTGTGATAGACGAGAAGATGACCCGCGACATCCAGCCTATCGGCAATCGTGCCGGTGGCTTGACCGAACAGGCCGCTCAATGGACCGGCCTCAAACCCGGAACGGCAGTGGCAATCGCAAACGTCGACGCGCACGTGGCCGTCCCGGCAGCAACGGTCACCGAACCGGGACGCATGGTCATGATCATGGGAACCAGCATCTGTCACATGGTGCTGGGCGATCAAGAACACCTCGTTCCCGGCATCTGCGGCTACGTCGAAGATGGCATCATCCCCGACTACTTCGGCTACGAGGCCGGGCAGTCCTGCGTCGGCGACCATTTCGCCTGGTTCGTGGAGAACTGCGTCCCGGCGTCGTATGAGCGTGAGGCGCAGCAGCGCGGCATTGACGTTCACCAACTGCTGGAGGAGAAAGCTGCCCAGCTCAAACCGGGCGAGTCTGGCCTGCTGGCACTCGACTGGTGGAACGGCAATCGCAGCGTACTGGTGGACGTAGACCTGAGCGGGTTGTTGCTCGGTGCCACCCTGGCGACCAAACCCGAAGAAATCTACCGGGCGCTGATCGAATCCACCGCCTACGGCACCCGTGTCATCGTGGAGGCATTCCAGGAAAACGGTGTGCCCATCCACGAACTGGTGGCTTGCGGTGGTCTGCCGGAGAGGAATCAGCTGTTGATGCAGATTTACGCCGACGTGACCGGTCGCCCGTTCAAAGTCAGCGCATCACAACAAACGCCCGCCCTCGGCTCGGCGATGTTCGGGGCGGTGGCAGCCGGTAAGGCTGCAGGTGGCTACGATTCTATCTACGATGCGGCGCAGAAGATGGCCCGTCTCAAGGATGAGTCGTTCACCCCCATCCCCGAGAACCAGAAAGCCTACGAGCAGCTCTTCGCCGAGTACCTGCGACTGCACGACCATTTTGGCCGCGGCGAGAACGACGTGATGAAAGTCCTGAAGCGCATCAAGGCCGAGGTCAAACGGGCCGGATAAATGGAGTGAGGAGGCCTGGGGACGGAGGTGGGAGGATGCTACGGGGATTGCTCGCAGGCGCAAAAGCAAGCCTGCTGCCGTCTCACGAGAAGCAGTGGGCCAGGGTAATCACATCGTGGGAGACGGTGCCTGAGGCATACCGGGGCCATATCGAGGCGTTGGTGCGCGATGAGGCCACGTTCCCGTACATGGTACTTGCGCCTCCGTACCCGGCCTTTAAGCGCCGGGAGAAAGACAGGCTGGTTTTCTGCCTGCACGGCAACGTCTATGTATTGGAGACCGCCAGGGGCGAGATCACGACCATCTGCTACCCAATTGAGAAGATCGCCCATGTCGAAGTGGGCGGCGCTCTCCTGCACGCGTGGGTCAGAATATGGGGCACGACCGGCGATGACGTGCTGGCCTGTTCTGAGATCAGGTTCAACGCAGTTACCGACTATCTGTTCACGCCTATTGTGGAAACGCTGCGACCGCCCCCTGGCCCCTTCGAGAAGATGGCCCCCGATGTGGCTCGGCGTGAGTTCGACCACCTCAGCCGGTTGAATCTCAAGTTGATGAACTACGCGAGGCGCAGCATAGCGCCGGGCGACCGTGTCGTCCAGACGATCTTCCAGCCGGAAATCCGCACCGAGGTGCTCAGGTTATTTGGCCATGCGTTTCTCAAGACAATCTGCACCCCACACGTTACTATCCTTACAGACAGGGAACTGATCCTGATCCAGGACGGAATCGGCAAATCGGTGGGTGAGGACGCCCGGCATGGCGGAATATGGGACTATATCTCATTGGCTAAGATTGCCTCCATCTCGGTAGCAGACGCTCAGGGCGACTTGCTGACCCTATCCGTCCACCTGCCGGAAGATGATCGGGTAGATGTTGTGTTTTCGGCTTCTAAGGGGCGGGAGCTGGACGTGCTCCTGAGTCACTTCGAGGCATCTCAAGACCGGGGATGATGCCCCGCTCCTCTCGACAGCTTCTACTTCCTGGCCCTGCTGCTCATGATGCTGATAGCTGCCCGCCGCCCGGCGGGCATGTCTGTCATGTCCACGTCCAACACCCGTTGGACTTCTGATAAATCCGGTTAGGAATTTGTGGCGCTTGGGGAGATTGCCCGTCTGATCTATAATGCGGCCCATGTGCCAGGATGACGCGGGAAGCCCCACGAAGTTAGATTCGGAACACCGCACCGCAGAGAGCGGCCAATCCCCTCAGCACCTTTCCCAGGATCAGGATGCACCACCCGAATCCCGGTTTTGGTCGATCATCCGCGAGGTCGCCGAGACGGTCATACTGGCCGTCGCGATCTGGCTGGCGATCAACTTCCTGACCGCGCGCTACGTGGTGGATGGCCCCAGCATGGAGGATAACCTTCGCACGGGCCAGCGCCTGATCGTCAGTCGCATCGCCTACAAGTTCTCTAGCCCCCAACGCGGCGACGTGGTTGTGTTCCGTTCAACCCAGAACGCGGAGGAGAACATCATCAAGCGCGTCATCGGCCTGCCCGGCGAAACGCTGGTCATCGATGGTGGGAAAGTCTACGTAGACGGTTTGCCGCTCGATGAAACCTATGTATCCTCCAGCACCTTTCTGCCCTACAAGGGCAAGTGGACCATCCCGGAAGGATACTACTTTGTCATGGGGGACAACCGCGCCCACTCCAGCGACTCGCGCAGGCAGGGTCTGATACCAGCGGAGAACATCATCGGCAAGGCGTGGATCTCGTACTGGCCGCCTGGGGAGATCAGAGCGGTCAGACACTACAACGATTATGCACACTCCGAGGCGCTTGGGGCACAGTAAAGGCTAGCGTGCCCAGGCGGGGTCGATATCCTGTGCCGGGCCGGAAGTCAGCCGCACGGGCGTGCCGCCGGTCGCGTCGATGAGCCATAAGTCACCACCCGCCGAGAAGACGATCTGCCTCCCACTGGGCGACCAGGAGAGGCTCCCCACCGTGCCCAGAGTTGTCAGCCGCTGCACTCCCCCACTGGCGATGTCCAGGATGTGTAAATCGCCTGCCGACGCGTAGGCGAGCCGCGTGCCATCCGGTGACCAGGCCGGGTAAGTATCATCGACCTGATTGTTGGTTAACTGTGTCAATCCGGAGCCATCGGCATTAACGACGAAGAGGTCATTATCACCGCCGTCCCGGTTGGAGGCGAAGACGATCCGCCCACCCGCCGGTGACCAACACGGTAAATGGTCGACTGCCCCATCGCCTGTCACACGGGTGACATCCCCCCCGCCGGCGTTCATCGTGTAGATATCACCCCCACCGCTGCGCGCCGAGTCGAAGGCGATCAGGTCGCTTGTCCACGCCCAGGCGGGGTGAGCGTCGGGGGCCGGGTCGGCGGTGATGCGTGTCGAGGACGCACCGTCCAGCGCCATGACGTAGATCTCCAAGTTCCCATCGCGATCCGAATAGAAGGCGATCCGCCTGCGGTCCGGCGACAAGGTCGGCTTCAGATTGCGCCGGGAGCCGTCCGTCAGTTGCATCAATCCACGTCCGTCAGGGCCGATGGCGGAGATATTCGAGTTGCGTACAAAGAGAATGGCGTTGGGTGGCAGGATGATCGGGGTGGGGGCGGGCGTGCCAACAGCGCCGGGCGTCTGGGGGAAGATTACGCCCAGGGTGAAAATCGGCTGGGGGGTCAGTCCGAAGATCGGGGTCGCCGTTGTGCCTATCCCGCCGGAATCCGGCAAAGTGCCGGGGGCAGCCGTCGGGGGAGGAGCGGCGGGCACGTCGGCGGAATGAGGTGTGTAGGTCGGCCAGGATGTATACGTGGGGCGTAGAGTGGATGTGGGCACGAGCGTCGGCCAGTCAGTTGTGCGCGTAGGGAGGACTGTCGGCTGATCCTGTGGAAGGGCAGCAATGACCTGAGTGGGGCTTTCTGTCAGGGTTGCCGCCGGGCCGGAGAGGGTTGGCCCCTGCTCAGGTTGCAGCGACGTGATAGCCGGACCGAGCACCAGCACCCCGATCACCATCATGAGCGCTCCAGTCACCGTCCCCGCAATTGCCCCGATCAGCAGCACGTACGGTGACAGGCGGGGTCTGCCGGACCGAACCGGGTGCGCTCTTCCCCACACAATGCCGCGCGGCCAGCCCTTCAGTAAACGGTCGCGCTCACTCCGCATGTTACTCATGTCTCGTTCCCATCGCTCGTTCCGGCAAAGCACCCATCCGATCAGATGTACAGCTAGCCCGTGATATTGGCCGGGATAATACGCTCGACGATGACAACATCCCGCCAGACACCGTCGAGTTGGCCGTGTTTTTCGTATATGCCCACCTCACGGAAGCCAAGGGAGCGAAGTAGGCTGCGGCTGGCCGTGTTATCGGTGAATACGCGGGAGACCAGCTTCCAGAAACCGGCTTTCTCGGCGGCCTCAATCAGCGCCATCATGGCCAACCGCCCCGCGCCTCTACGACGTGCCCCAGGCGCGACGTACACCGAAACCTCGGCAATGCCAGCATAGCATGCGCGTGGCCGGTAGGAGAACGTGGCAGCGAAGGCAATGACTTCCCTGTCACCCTCGACAACCACGATGGGGTGAACATCATCGAACCAGGCGCGAATACATTCAGCCGACCGCAGGTCCGTCTCAAAAGTGGCTGTACGCTCTTCGATGCCCTGGTTATAGATCTGCGCGATGGCGGCGGCATCATCGGGAGTGGCTGTTCGAGCTTGCATGGCTTCTCCGGCAATCGGCTGCAACTGGCCTCTGGCTCTCTCATTTTAGCCAAAAAGCAGAACTCCCGTAAGGGTGGCATCTCTCACCGTTCCGGGAGCACAGGGCAAAGCTAAACAGGCGTGGGGGAATCAAAAGTCTTCTGGCGATGGCCTACGTTCCCACCGGGCTACCCCGGCAGTATCATCGGCGCTGGCGGGCTTAACGACCGGGTTCGGGATGGGACCGGGTGTGTCTCCGCCGCTCTAATCACCAGAAGACGATCACAACAGCTATGCTGTTGTGATTCGGCAGTTTACGACGACAGTCGTAAACTGCATGTCGTACTACGTTGTTAAGCTCGAATAGCGGAAAGGCGTCACGGGC
>CAZRXG010000013.1:0-105329 GCA_964603985.1 uncultured Anaerolineae bacterium
TCCTGCTCGCCGCCCCACCGGCCCGCGACCGGCGGCAGCGGCCTGCGTTTGGGTTCTTGGTGTGGCGGCTCACACTCCCACGTTTCAGACTCGGGGTGCCCCTTCTCCGCCTCCTCGATTTCCGGCGGCTCCCAGCCATCGGCCAGGCGGCTGGCGAGCACGGCTGCCGGGTTGGTGAACGCCGCCCCTCTCTCGGCCTCCTGGCGCAGCGCGGCGCAGGCGCGGGCCACCCGCTCCGGCGTCAGGTTGAGCGTTTGTGCCAGGTGCCCGGCCCGGCTGCGCCACACGCCGAACTCGACCAGCAGGCGGGCGGCTTCTGCCGTGGCATCGTCAGGGGCAGGGGGAGAGAGGCCGGTCGGTGGCATCTTTGGGGCCGGAGAAGGAGGAGGTGATGCATCCCGGAGATGAGTATCAGAGCCAGCACCACCAGCACCACCAGCACCACCTTCGCCGGGTGATGCCTGTTTGGGAGGAGCGGCCTCTGGTGGTGGTGCTGTTTGTTGTTTGACTGTTTGTTGTTTGACTGTTTGTTGTGAGACTGTTTGTTGTGAGACTGTTTGTTGTGGGGTGTCTTTCCGACCCACCCCTGGGTCGGTTTCTAACCCACCCTGGGTTACTTTTTTACCTACCTCTGGGTCAGTCTCCGACCCACCCCGGTCGCCCTTCTCTCCCGCACCGTCACGCTCAGGCTCGCCCAGCGCCCGGAAGCGCAGGCTGTAAACGTTCACCGCGTGGCTGCCGTTCTCAGATTGGGTGCGCCTGACGGTGATCAGGCCCAGCGCTTCGAGATGCTGCACCGCCTGGTAGGCGGTCGTCTTGGACAGCCCGGTGCCCCCGTCGAGCGTGCGGCCATCGCGGGTCGTGATGCCGCAGCAGATCTGGGAGAGGGAGATGGCGTCGGCGTCCTTCTTGAAGCCGAAGGTGCGCCGCACGATGTAGAGCAGGACCTTGAGCTGTGCCCCGCTCAGCCGCGAGAGCCACACGTCGAAGAGCTCGTCCGGCGTGGGCGTGGTCGTGGGGCTGAGGAATCCCCTGGATACTTCCATCATGGCATGCCTTCCTGTTGGCGACTGGACAGCACAGCCGTGACGGTGTATCCTAGAGGTGCTAGAACGTCTGGGATACACCATCCCGAATGCGCCGCCGGTTGTTTTCAACTGGCGGTTTGCATTTTCAGAACTGCATCCGCGCAGCCTCCTGTGTGACTCGGTCTACCGTCTGAGCAACACGTCCCCCCTGGTGACTATCGCGCACAAGGAGGGACGTGGTACAATTGCTCCCAACCTTGCGCTGATATTGCCAGCGCGTCGGTCAGACGCCTCATCAGGGAGTCGGACCTGATGAGGTGTCGTCTTGTATGGCGTTGTCCTCAGACGTGGGGAACAGCTTAGAGATGTCAAAAGCGTCAAACTCATGCAGTTTGACGCCAGGTGGAAGTGTTATGATGGTTGGAGCGGGAGCGACGGGATTCGAACCCGCGATCTCCGGCTTGACAGGCCGGCATGTTAACCGCTACACTACGCCCCCTTTTGTATGCAAGAATTTACCATACACTATGAACCGCGTCAAGCACTAGTTTGTATAAAAAGTGCTTGAGGGCGTGGCCTTCTGTAGCGCTTAACCTCCACCTATAATGAGCAAGTATTGGTACCTCTCAACCAAGGAGCTGCAAGCATGTCCTCGGTTAAGTCAGTTGGTGAGCGGCTTGTCCAGAATGTTGAGCGTGTGATCATCGGCAAGCGCAAAGAAATAATGCTGACCCTGGCCGGTCTCTTGTGCCAGGGCCACATCCTGATCGAAGATGTACCCGGGGTCGGCAAAACGATGCTGGCCAAAGCCCTGGCTCGCTCAATTGGGTGCAATTTCAGCCGCCTTCAGTTCACGCCCGATATGTTGCCCAGCGATGTGACCGGCGTGTCGGTTTTCAACCAGAAGACGCGTGAGTTCGAATTCCGCCCAGGCCCGATCATGGCCCAGATCGTGTTGGCAGATGAGATAAACCGGGCGACTCCCAAAACGCAGTCTGCGCTTCTGGAGGCAATGGAGGAAAGGCAAGTCACGGTTGATGGGACAACCTACCAACTGGCACGCCCTTTCCTGGTGCTGGCAACCCAGAACCCGATTGAGTACGAGGGAACCTTCCCGCTGCCCGAAGCGCAGCTTGACCGCTTCCTGCTCCGCATTCGCCTGGGCTATCCCTCGACTTCGGATGAGACTGCCATACTCGACGCCCAGCAGTTCGAGCATCCTGTAAACCTGATCGAGCAGGTGGTCCCCGTCGAGGAATTGCTTCAGGCACAGGAGGAGATCAAAAGCGTCTATCTGGACAAGCAGATCAAGCGTTATGTGATTGACATTGTGACTGCCACCCGCACCCATGACGACGTATACCTTGGAGCCAGCCCTCGTGGCAGCCTGGCGCTATACCGGCTCTGTCAGGCATGGTCTGCTTTGGCAGGACGCGATCACGCCCTGCCCGACGACGTGAAGATGCTGGCGGAACCTGCACTGGCCCATCGCATCATTGTAGGCCCGGCAGCGCGTATCAAGGATATTACCGCCGAAGGTATCGTAGCAGAGATTCTGCGGCAGGTAGCCGTGCCTGGCGCGACGCTCGGCTCCGCCATGTAGCCGGCTGGAATATCATGGCTCGCCGGAGAAACGTCATCTACCTGGTCGTTGTTGTGAGCCTGCTGGCCGGGTTGATCACCGGGCGTACGTTTTTCTTCAACGTCGCATATGCCTTTGTTGGCTTATTGCTCTTCTCTTTCCTATGGGCCTGGAATGGCGCTAACTGGCTCAGGCTTGCGCGCCAGACTCGCGCCCGGCGTGCCCAGGTGGGGCGCTACATGGAGGAGCGCTTCACTGTGCGTAACACCAGTGTCTTACCCAAATTGTGGGTAGAGGTCTACGATGAGTCGGATCTGCCAGGCCATCGGGCCAGTCACGTTGTGAGTAATGTGAGGCCCCACGCCGGGGCTTCCTGGCTGGTGCGGACGTTGTGCCTGCGACGGGGTGAGTTTCGTCTGGGCCCATTGCGTGTTGTGACGGGTGACCCTTTCGGCCTGTTTGAAGTCGAGCGCAAGATCAGTGCTACCTCGAGGCTGGTTGTCTATCCCTTGACTGTGGAGATCCACGATTTTGCCCTGCCGATTGGCTTGCTGCCCGGTGGCGATGCGCTGCGTCGCCGCACTCATCACGTCACCACTAATGCCGCAGGCATCCGTGAGTATGTGCCTGGGGACAGCTTCAGCCGTATTCACTGGCGAACGACCGCTCGCCAGAACCGATTGATGGTCAAGGAGTTTGAGCTTGATCCGCTGGCCGATGTCTGGTTGATCATGGACACCGAGCAAACCGTGCACATCGGCGAATACGAGCCTACCGACGCCGATGCTGAGCGGATGCCCTGGGAGACCGAAGCTGAATTCTTCATCCCGCCGACAACCGAGGAATACTCGGTTACCATCACTGCCTCGCTGGCGCGTTACTTCTTACAAAAAGACCGGTCGGTGGGCTTTGTAACCTATGCGCAGCGTCGGGAGATCATCCAGGTTGATCGTGGGCCGCGCCAGTTGACAAAGATCCTGGAGACTCTGGCACTCGTTCGTGCTCGGGGTATGGTGCCGCTCGGCCAACTGCTGACACTTGAGGGCAACCAGATGGGGCGTGGCACAACCCTGATCGTCGTCACGCCGTCTACACGCGATGGGTGGATTACGGCGGCCCACCACCTGCTCCAGCGAGGGCTGCGTGTAATCGCTGTGCTGACCGACCCGGAGAGCTTCGGGGGGCGGCCCGGCATGAGGCAGCTTGCTCTTCGGTTGGGTGTCCTGAGCATCCCCACATACATCGTCAGGCAGGGCGACGATCTGCAACTGGCCCTGAGCCGCAGGCGTACGTGAGTCGTGGATGGTGGCAGTGCTATTCAAGCAGGCGTGGTGACAGGCTTTGTGGATCTGTGCCATGCCCGGTCACGCTCTTCAGGCGTGCATCTGGTAACAGGAAGGCCATCACCAGTGAGCCAATCCCCAGCAGTATTGATACGGCAAACAGAACGCCGTAGGAAGTTCTTCCCAGCAGCCACCCACCAAAGGTCGTTCCAAGCACCCCCAGACCGCCGATTGCGTTGTTGATGCCCATATAGATCGTGCGCTGGTTCTCTGGGGCAATGTCGAGCACGTAGTTGAGGTAGCCCAGCAACATCAGGTTGTCCGCCAGGCCAATACAGACGTAGATCCAGACGTAGACACTGTGGAGCAGGTCGGCTGTACCCTGGGTGGTCAAAACCAGCACCAGCGCCAGTAAGGGGGCAGTCAGCAGGATCGCCGCCCCAATTTGCACCACACGCTGTGTTCCGAATCGGTCGGCGACGCGCCCTAGGATAAAACTGGCAAGAAGCGTTCCTACCGTCTGGGCCAGTATGAAGATGGCGATGGTCTGCTCAGGGAAATGCAGTTCCTCGGTGGCGTAGAGCACGTAGAATGGATAAGCCATCATGCTGAGCAGCACAAGGGTGCGGGCCAGCATAATACGCCCCAGGCGGTGATCCTCTCGCAGGATGCGGATCAGGTGCTCGCCAAAGTCGCGCCAAGCGATGGAGGTGACTGCCGGGTCTTCCTCGCGCACAGGTGGTTCGTACATCTGGCTGCAGGCAACTGCCGAGAGCATCAGGCAGATGCCCCCCGCGCCGAACAAGAGCGCATAGTCATACGGGAACGTCGGGCCGGATTCGCCGAGGATATATCTCACCAGAGCCGTCACGCCCAACATTCCTATTCCCTTCCCAACCTGCCAGAGCGAGATGTAGCCACCGCGCTTATCCGGTGGAAAGGCGCGACCCAGGATGTCAAACCAGGCAACAGCAGCAAAACTGTCGCTGCCGAAGAAGAACATAACAGCCAGCACAAGTACCGACAGAGTCAGCCAAGCCGGGCTGGCCTCTGTCAGGGCGACAAACGCCGCAAAGGCCAGGACCAGCGGGCGCCCCATGAGGGCTGCCCGGATAAGCGCCGGCTTCTTGCGCCGGTGGCGGGCAACCAGATTCCCGGCTGCCAGTTGGGGAAGGTTCCAGGCCAGCATCAGGATGGTAACTATCGCCCCGACGAGCGTGGGGGGCGCGCCCAGCCGGGCAGCAAAGGCAGGCAGAACTGTGTTCAGGTTCATGAAACCCAGCGACATGGCAAAGAAAACGTAGTCCATGCTGAAGAACAGCATGTTGTGCTTCTGCTTCAGGTAAGGTTTATCCACCAAAAGCCTCAATTACCGGGCGATGACTTCTCTATTCGCCGACCAGATCGACGTAATGGCGGCGCAATTGGCGTGCTGCCGCCTCCCACGTGAAAGTCTGGGCGCGCAGATGCCCTCTCTCTATCAGCGCGCGGCGAAGGTCCTCGTCGTCAAGAACGCGCTCCAGTGCCCCTGCCAGGGCATCAACGTCGAGCGGCTCGACCATCAACCCCGCGTCGCCCACAACTTCCGGCAGCGACGACGTGTTTGAGGTCACAACCGGCACCCCGCAGGCCATCGCCTCAAGCGGCGGAATCCCGAACCCTTCGTAAATTGAAGGGAAGGCAAACGCCCGCGCCGCGCTGTAGATGGCCGGGAGATCCTCATCGGGGACAAAGCCGGGGAGCAGCACGCGCTTCTCCAGCCCCAGGTCGGCGACCTTCCGGTAGAGCGGGTCGTCCAGCCAGCCTTTGCCGCCGACGATAACCAGCCTGAGGTCGCCCCGGTCGAGACGGTGCAGGGCTTCAACCAGGCGACCGTAGTTCTTACGCGGCTGGACGGTCCCCACGCTCAGGACGTAAGGAACGTCGCCGATGCCGTACCGCGACCGGACTGCTTGCAGGGTTGTCTCATCCTGGATCGGGTGGAAGCGCGCATCGACGCCACTATATAAGACGTTGATTTTGTCCGGCGGGGTCCGGTAAAGATCGATCAGATCTTGCCGCGTCGCCTCCGAATCGGCCAGGACACGGTCGACCCGCGCCACCGAGCGCGGCACGACGCTGTTGAGGTAGGCACGTAAGCCCGGCGTAGCCGTCTCCGGAGTGCACACGAAGGAGAGATCGTGTACTGTCAGGATGGTGCGGGTTCCCTTGCGTGTGGGCGGCAGCGTGAAATCGGGTGCGTGGAGCAGGCTGATCGGCCCCGTCCACCGCTCAATGTGAATCGGAAGGCGTGCCCGGTGCCAGATGCGGGCCAACCACTCCGCGTCAAGGCGGGAGGGCCCCCAGGCGAAGTTGACGCCGGGCGGATCGGGAAGGGTGGCGACAGACTGCCCTGCGGCGAAGAGCCGGTAGTCGGTCTGAGCATCCTGCCGGGCCAGCGCCGTGATCAGCTCGCGGGTGTAGCGCCCAATCCCACCACCCTGCTCAAGCGCGGCGGTGTAGTCGATGGCAATAACGGGGCTCATCAGGGAGCTAATCCACGTCGTTGTAGGTCCAGTAGCGGTTGACGAAGAAGTTCCAGAACATCACCAGCACAACCGCAATCGCCCACGCCCCGGTCTCTCCGAACCACAGTGCAGTTTCCTCGCTCAGACCGGGGACGACCCTATGCACCAGGCCCTTCAGAGGACGGTTCAAGGTTTCGAGGATCGGGACGCGGATAATGATACCGACGACATTGACGACGAAGAAAGTAAATGACTGCGTGACAATCGGCTTGGCGCGCGAGTCAGGGTAGGTCCAGTATCGATTCCAGATGAAGTTGCTGATGACGGCCAGGATAAAGGCAATCGCGCCTGCGATACCCAACCCGGTCACCGTGCCGAGCGGCAGCGTAATCTCAACCGGATTGAACCAGCCCAGTGCTCGCAAGGCAGTAAACGCGCCAAGATCGATCACCGCGCCAATCGCGCCGACGACAGCAAATTTCCAGAACCGCCCGAACTCCTTGTGCTGCAACAGGGCACGCACGCGGGCGGCCAGACCACCGGTTGACGTTTCAAGAGATTCGGATGACAGGGTGTCGGTTGTTTCGCTCAAGTGCTTCTGTTTCTCCATCAAGGTAGATCAGGATGCTCAAGACCCCAAGCAGCGCGCCTATGTGCAGGTGCAGATTGGCGACGTAGAGTTTATCCCAGAACTGGTGCATACCGAGGTGCGTCCAGGTGCCCAGCAGGCCGAGCGCCGCGCTCCGGCGCCATGTGTTGACTTCGTGGCGGGTGACCTGCCACGTCTGCCAGAACACGCAACCCCACAGCAGCAGGTAGGCCAGCAGCCCGATTATACCCGTTTCGGCCAGCAGATTCAGGTAGATGTTGTGGGCGTGTCCCAGAGGCAGCGGCCAGTTGAGCAGCGCGTAAGCAGGATAAACCGGTTCGTAATTCCCCAGGCCGATGCCCAGCCAGGGGTGGTAGCGGGCCATTTCCTCGGCGGCCTGCCAGTGGGCCAGCCGCTCGATCACGGAGAAGTTGCCCGAACTGATATCCACCCCGCGCACGTCGAAGGTCTGGACATACCCGGCGAAGTCCGTCAGGCGGGAGGCGATGGCACCGGGGAGCAGATTGAAGCGCAGTGAGGCGTAGCCCAACGCCAGCGCGCCGACGACCAGCGCCACGCCGAGCCAGGTTTTACGCGGCCACCCCAGCAGCATCGCCAGGGCCGCCGCGCCAAGCCCCAGCCAGGCCCCGCGTGACCACGACATCAGCAGCGCGGCGAGCAGCAACCCGCTCAACAAGGCAAACCCGACCAGTCTCCAAAGGTGCTCATTAAGCGCTGCCCCCACCAGTCTATCCAGGCGGATCGGGCGACCGGCCTGCCATGCCTCGCGCAGGGGGGCAGCCCACAAAGCCAGCGCGCCCAATGCCAACCCAAGCGCCAGGGGCAGCACCATGCCGATGAACCCGCCGTAGGGGTTGGGCTGCTCGAATGTCCCGTAGGCCCGGTAGAAGCGATCGTCGAGGATGAGGAAGTGCTCCGGTCCCTTGCCACGCAGACCGAACTGCCACACGCCGATCAAAGCCTGGGCCACGGCCGCCCCCAATACCAAGCCGACGACCACCTGCCAGCGGCGCTCCCCGGTCAGGTCAATGACCAGCCACATCACGAGCAGCAGTTGCCCCCACTTGATCAGCTCTTTCAACGCGAAGCCAAGTGAGAGTGCGTTCAGCAGGCTGAGACTCGCCGCGCCGACGAAGATCAACAGGGGCGCGTTGAACGGCGAGCGCGGGACGCTGATGTCGCGCCGCCGCACGGCGTGCAGAAACCACGCGCCGAGCGTGACGAGCAGCGCGATCTGGCCTAGGTCGATGGGAAGCTGGGGGACGTAGTAGTCGGTCAGGGGCTTGGTGGGGCCGAGGACGAGCGCCACGCCCACCCCGGCCAGAGGGTCGATCAGGGTCAGCGCCAGCAAGATCACCACCAGCAGGCCGACAGCCGCCCACAGGAGCGGCAGGTGGGCCAGCGCAAGCCCGGCTCCAATGGCCCCCAGCGCCAGGAGAACCTGCGCCCAGCCGGGAAGCCACCCATTGGCTTTCCACCACCGGCGACGCACCTTGTGGATGACCTGCTCAGCCACCGGACTCGATCCGCTTCCGGAAGTGTTCAATTGTGCGCTGTAAGCCGTCACGCACGTCAATGCGAGGCTTCCATCCCAACACCTCGCGGGCTTTGGTGATGTCGGGCTGGCGTGT
This sequence comes from uncultured Anaerolineae bacterium, assembly GCA_964603985.1. Taxonomy (GTDB): domain Bacteria; phylum Chloroflexota; class Anaerolineae; order Aggregatilineales; family UBA3940; genus CAZRXG01. Next base: position 8,642 of record CAZRXG010000013.1, read on the forward strand.
CTGGGGGTCGCCCTTGATACGCCTGTCTTTCACAAAGACCTTTCCGGCGGTGTTCCCGGTCAGCTCGTTGATCAGGTCGGCCAGCTCCAGGATGCTCATCTCGTGCGGGTTGCCCAGGTTGACCGGCTCGTTCTCCTCCGACATCAACAGGCGGTAGATGCCATCGATCAGGTCATCCACGTAGCAGAAACTCCGCGTCTGGGAACCGTCGTCGTAGATCGTCAGCGGCTCGCCGCGCAGCGCCTGGGCAACGAAGTTCGGCACCACCCGCCCATCATCGAGGCGCATGCGCGGTCCGTAGGTGTTGAAGATGCGGGCGATGCGCGTATCCACGCCGTGAGCGCGGTGGTAGGCCATCGTCATCGCCTCGGCAAAGCGCTTGGCCTCGTCATACACCCCGCGCGGCCCGATGGCATCGACGTTGCCGGGGTAGGTCTCCGGCTGCGGGTGGACCAGTGGGTCGCCATACACCTCTGAGGTTGAGGCCAGGAGGAAACGAGCACTCTTGTTCTTGGCAAGCCCCAGTGTGTTATGCGTGCCCAGCGCACCGACCTTGAGCGTCTGGATGGGGTAAGTCAGATAGTCAATCGGGCTGGCGGGCGACGCAAAGTGCAGCACAGCATCGAGGGGGCCTTCTATGTAGATGTAGTTTGTGACATCGTGCTTGATGAACAGGAAATCGTCACGCCCCGCCAATTGCTCAATGTTGCGCGTGGAGCCTGTGAGCAGGTTGTCCATCGCAATGACGGTGTGCCCCTCCGCAAGGAATTTATCGCACAGGTGGGACCCCAGAAACCCGGCACCGCCGGTGATCAATACGCGCACAAAAATCTACTCCCGTTTGAATGGTCGCAGAGCGCGGCGTATTGTAGCGGATGCTCGCAGCCTCCGCTACCTCTCTCCGTAGTGCGGGCGGATTTGATTTTGTTGAAAAACTGATACTGCTTGCGACCTCCGAGCCAATGAGCCCAGTGCACCCCGGCCCAACCACCGAGGCAGCCAGTCATTCCCAAATCACCTGGCTCCATTCCGTCAGAGGCGCTCCCACCTTTGAGCGCCTGCACGCTCTAAAGAATCGTCAGCCAGTGCGGCGGCGGGTTGGGAAGCTGGCGGTCGCGCGCAATCTCGAAGAATGTGTTGAATTGCTCAATGAGTCGGCCGTACGCCACCTTCTCGCTGTAAGCATCCGCGCCGGCCTGCCGAGCCAGCTCCTTATGGCCCGTCCCCTGAAGCGCCGAGAGAAGAACGATGATGTTGTCCTCATATCCGTGCGCGCGCAGATTCCGGCAGACCTCATCACCGGCCATGCCGGGCATGTCGTAGTCGAGCAGCATCAGGTCAAATTCGGGCAGAGAGTTGCGCTCCCGGGCCGCAACCAGGGCCTGCCCGCTTTTGAAGCTTGTGATCTCTACCTCAACACCCACCTTATCTATTGCGCTCCGCATGAAGTCTTCAAACAGGGATAACATGTCGACGTTGTCATCGACCAGGATGATGTGCGGTGGCTTTCGCATCCCCCCACCTTTGTCGGGCCCGCTCGCCTCGTTGAAACTCATAGTAAAGACACTGCGCTACGCACTGGCCAACCAACCTCACTTTTCTACGAACAGTTCCCTACCGATAATCGGTATCCCATGTTCCCGATCCAACCGTTAGTCCTATTCTACCAACAGGGTATATATAACCTGTATAACTCGGTCTCGAAACAGGTATTCCCATTTCCCACAGCATGCCCACAACGCGGATTATGGCTCGGTCCCGTCCTGGGCCATCCTATCTATCAGAGCCGGCCATACGGTCTGACAGCTCTCTGCCATCGGTCGGTGTATTGTGTTATACTGCTGAATACAGATACGTATGCTGACGTGGTATAACACAGGCCGATCCGCCTTGCGGGACTCGGCTGGCTGCGAAAGCAGGAATACAATGCCGAACAAAGGACAAACGCCATCACTGGCTGATTTCGAGACATGGACTACAGGAGATCTACTTCCCTTCACCCAGGACAAAACGGTCGTCTTCGCTCCGGGCGGCACGTCACGCTGGTACTTCCTGGAACACGGCGATGTCCGTGTGGGTTACGGTGAGGCCGAGCAGTTCCGTGAGTACTCTCATCGCGCCAGACGTCGCATCGTCGAGCAGGTCGGCCTGATGAGCAGTGACGGAATCGGGACGGTGCTCGTGGTCGCCCATATGCCCGAAGAGCAGACCCGCGACGCGGCGTACAATGAAAACCTGACCGAGATCTACCGGCTTCTGGTTGATGAAAGGGCACAGGAGCTTTATGCTGAGTTCCGGCTGCATGTGCTCTTCCGGGGCGGATGGCGGGACTCGCTTGAACGTTTGGGCTCCGCCGACGTGGCCGAACAATTCGACATGCTTGAGGGCCAGACTGCCCGGTATGCGCGGTGTATGGTATGGCTGGCACCAGACGAGAACGTGATCCCCCGGAGCCTGACCCCACTGGTGGCCGATAGCCTGCAGAAGACCGGCAGGCTGCCCGACCGCGCCACACTCTGCGAAGCGTACTATGGGCGACCGATCCAGCATGTGGACATTTTCCTGAGCAACAACAAGCCCTCTGTCAAGAACATGATGCCTCCCATGCTGACCCTTGGCGACCTCTACTTCACTGTTGCCCCGTCGCTTTACATGGGCCAGCGGCAGTGGCGGCACATTCTTTACGACCACCTCTTTGCACGGAGGAAGTACTACCGCGAATACACCAAGCTGTCATCCGAGGCGGTGGAAGATATGCGTGCATTCTACACCGCCAACCAAGAGATCGCGCTGGGCGTGGGGGCGTTCCATGAGCTTAGCCAGACCTGGCGGCCCGTCCCTCCCATCTCTTAGGCCACACAGGGCAGATCGTAGCCGCGTCGCTCTGGCACTGCTCGATCTGCCCTCCGATACTGAGTTTGGCGTCTGTGCCCGGGAGCCAGGAAGCGCCGTCTACGCAGCGGTCTTCATGGACATAAATCCCAACCGGGCCAGGATAACCTTTGCCGAGAAGAGTGTGGCCTCCACAATGCCGCGCGGGTGATAGAGCGTCTTGCCAATCCACAAACGCTCCACCGGTCGGCGCTCGGCGTTAGCTTCGAAGTAGCGTCCCGCCTTCATCAACGCGGCGTCGTCACTGAGCAGCCCCTGCATGTAGGCATAGGAGAGACCGATCACACAATGGGCCGTTTCTTCCAGTGTGTCGGGCCCGAGGTCTCCCCACCCGCCGTCGTTTCGCTGCCGCTCAAGCAAAAAGTCGATGCAGCGCGATGCAACCCCGTTGTCCCACCCGGCAAAGGCGGGGATGGCGTGGGCCACGGAGTACAAAGGCGATAGATGCCACTTGTCATCGAAGATCACGTCGTCTTTCATGTGGGCTATCAGCCACTGGCTGACCTTCTCGGCTGCATCGCGATGCGGGAAACCTGGCTGTTCACGCAAAGTCGAAAGTGCGTGAATGTTAACCGAATGCGAGGCGCCACGTTCATCTACGTAGGCCGAGAAGTGGTCGCCGTTGAAGAAGCTCATGATCGGGCTGTCGTCAGACGGGGCGGCGCCTGCCCAACAAAGAACGGCGTAGCCCAGTAGAGTATCGTCGCCATCGTTCACGGGGAAGATATTGTTGTATGAAAGGCCGGATGTGTTGCGATACCAGGCCCTGCGCAAGTTCTCGACGACGGGCGCAATCGACTGGGAGCGGGGATCAAGCCCGGCTCGTTTGAAGCCGTCCAATCCCCAGACTTGCTCGAAGATCTCGGCTGGCCAGCAGAAAGGCACACCGCCGTCTCCTCTTCTCAACAGCCAATCCAGGTAACGGGCCGCTCCCGGCGAGTCTTCCCCGGCCTGTCGTCGGGCAGCCAGGTAGGCGGCAGTTGCGGCGGGCGCCGTTGCTATTGATCCCCTTCTGAGCATCGAGTCGTCCAACCGGGCCAGGTGCTCCTCTGGCAGCATTTCCAGGCTGAGCCACCACGTCTGCGGCGAAGCAGGATCGGGCTGCAAGTGTTGGATGAGTGCCAGTTTCTCCCCGTTTATCACCTCAACCGGATGCCACCGGTCAAGTGGCAAGTCTCTTCCATAGAAGGGGATCAGATCATCCCGCAGGCGAGGCAGGAGCAGCTCGAAGCCGATAGGCTCGTGAGGTTCGCCCGCCAGGTTATCCGCATAGTGTCTTAATGCTGCCAACCCCCGCTCGATACGTCGCGCATCGCTAGGCAGGGTCTGCCATGTGTGCAGCGCCTTGATTGCTGCCAGGGTCGAGATTGTGCGTTCATGGGCGAAGTAAACGTGTGGCTCACCCCAGCCGCCATCTTCAAGCTGGTGCGTACGGAGATAATCGAGTGCTTGGGGCCAGGCAGGACAGTTCGGATCGTCTCTGGCTGGGACCAACGCAACCCAGGCGGTGCTGTACGCGTCAGCCCCAAGCCAACCATCAAGGTCCCCCAGCCAGTTCTGATTGTGTTTCATTTTGAGGTGTGACTTTCTGCGTGATTTGGCTCGCCTGCATATTCTGGCAATATTTCTTTTTGTATTACCAGACAGCCGTCTACAGATAATCCCCGTGTTTCTCCACCCCTATATGCCGCTTCCGCGCACGAGTTATTGTGGCTTGGTACGGCTGTAAGCCAGTTAACCTACAGCCCCGACGAGGTCCTTGGCGAAGGTATGGGAGTTAATGGGTTTGGGGAAGTAGGCGGCAAAACCGGCGGCAATAGCTTCCTTCGCGACGTTGGTCGAGTGGTAGGCCGTCATGGCGACGGCCGGAACATTTACCAGATCGGGGTCGGCACGCATGGCCTTCAGCAACTCCCAACCGTCCATGTTGGGCAAGGCCAGATCAATGACGGCCACTGTGGGGGGGCGTGCGTTGAGCATTTCCAGGGCCTCTTCGCCTGTAAAGGCGGTCGACACCTGTGCTCCGTGGCCTTGCAACACCATGCAAACAACTTCTTGTGCGTCGGCCTCGTCCTCGACAACCAGGACGTGCCAGCTAGACAGATCGATCATATGGATTCCCTCCTGTTGTAATGGCCCCTTAGCCATCCATAAAGTGCACAGTTCTCAATCCTTGCCCTACCCGTGGTTCAGTTGTTAGCCTGAGTTGGATACTGCCGTGCCTATCATCACCCTGAAGGAGTGGGGAGATTCGAGTTACCTCCGGCTCTCCCCGGGCCTTCCAGGCTCGACTGCGCCGGCACCCCTCCGGCGGATAACATTGGGGGTGGCACCATCAACCTGTGCCAACCACCAGCCGAGCTGGCTTTTCCCTCCTCATGCCCCCTGACTGGCAGCCACCCTGGCCGCCACGTACCTGCCGAGGCTTAGCATTGCCCCCTGCGTCTACTCACCGGTTTGTTGGCTCAAGCATTCAACCAGGTCGTCAACCAGCGTGAGCATACTCAGAGGTTTGCTCATATAACCATCGAACCCGGCCTTCAAAACCCGCTCTCGGTCGCCAATCATCGCGTGCGCTGTGAGGGCGATCACGGGAGTCTTTTCCAGCCCATCTCCAGAGACTCTAATCCGTTGCAACAGTTCCCAGCCATCCACCTCCGGCATCGAAATGTCGGTCAGAACAAGGTTGGGACGTCTGTATTTAAAGATCTCCAGACCTTCCTGCCCATCAGCAGCTTCGAAGACAGTTGCCCCACGAGCCGAAAGCACCATCCTCACGATCTCATTGCTGTCAGGCTCATCATCGACGAGGAGCACACGCCAGGTAGAGACATCTAACTTGTTCATCAGGCGTGCACTCCCTCTGCCTTTAACAGAGGCAGCGTGACGGTGAAGGTGCTGCCGATGTTGGGCTCACTCTCGACTCTGACATTCCCATCCATCAGCAGGGCCAGTTCCTTCACGATGGCCAGCCCCAAGCCGGTACCACCATAGGCGCGCCGCGAGGTGCCGTCGACCTGACGGAACTTCTCGAAGACAAACTCCTGGGCGTGAGCGGGAATGCCGATGCCTGTGTCCTCAACCACAATGCCCCATTGATCCGAGTCGAATCGTCTGAGCGTGATAACCACCTTGCCCTGTTCGGTGAACTTGATGGCGTTGGTTCCCAGGTTCAGGATGATCTGCTCAAGACGCTGCGGATCACCGACGATTTGGGGCGGCAGGTTCATATCCACTTCAGTGATCAGATCAAGCCTTTTCTCATCTGCCTGCGGCTGCAGAGCCAGCCTGACATCTCCCAATAGACTGGCAGGCTCGACCGGCTGGCGAAGCACCTCTACCCGCCCGGCCTCGATCTTCGAGATGTCCAGCAAGTCATCGATCAACTTGAGGAGCCGTTCGCTGTTGTGGTGAATCCGCTGGGTCGTGTGCTGGGCTTGAGGACTTACCTCACCGGTCAGACCCATCATCATCACCTCGGTGAAGCCGATAATGGCATTCAGCGGAGTGCGCAACTCGTGCGACATAGTAGCCAGGAACTGGCTCTTGAGACGGTTTGCCTCACGGGCCTGCTCCACCGCTTCGGCCAGTTCGCGTGTCTGCCGCTCGATCTGGGCCAGGTCGCGCTGACGATTCGCAGCGAAGATCATGATCAGGGTATACATGATGATCTGGTAGATCATACCCGAGAGAAGGTTCCCGAGGGCCACTTCCGGCGACAGAACCGGGATCAGCAGACCGCCCAGGAGGTTGGCAACGGCAAGAACAAGCGTACCGTTGACAGAGAGCAGCATGCTGCCCAGCAACACGTCCATGACCAGATAGCCAAGCATTCGCTCGGTGTCGACAGGCTGAATAACTGAATAAGCGATTGCAGCAGCAGAGATGGCAAAAACGGTTATGTTAGCGGCCACCAAGTAGTGTCTGGTACGACTCAGGATATAAGCAACTGTAACCAGTACAATGCCAGCCGCTATCGCGTAGAGCGTTGGATCCTGCAGTACAGTGTAGTCTTCCGAATACATGGTGGGGGCTAGAGTCGGTACGACGAACGGAGAGGCTATCCCTAGCAGAATAAGCGCGGCCAGCAGGGAGGACAGCAAGCGTGCCCGCCTGCGGCGCTCAGGATCGCGAATAGCATCGGGTGGTTCAATCAGAAAGCGCCGGACCTTACTAAGATCCAGGCTGAAAGTTCTTACCTCTTTTGAGACAGATGTTTTAGCAGTCACCTGTCAGTCTCCTATAACCTCTACAAGTACCTAAGGTCGACTTTGATTACAGGGATCAAAGGTTCGTGGTGCTTTCTCAAACGCGCCATTGAGGGACCGCCCTCAAGCCCGGCGTTTGCTCTCGAACAAAACCCTGTAAGGTTTCAAAGATGCGTGTTCCAATATCCCCTTGTACTCGATCTGCCACGAGTAATCAGTGCGTTCTATGTGTTACATCCTTTCCTCCTAGTGTACAGTGTGGTTATATACGGTCTATATACACGTTAAGCCTGGCTACTAAACCGGTAGCCAAATCCGTGCTCGGTCACAATGTAGCGCGGGTTGTGCGGATCCGGTTCGATCAATGCTCGCAAACGTTGGACGTATATACGCACGTAGCGGGCGTAACCATCATCAACGTTCTCCGACCACAGTTCCCCAACAATCTCAAGCATCGGCACGGCATGGTCAATGTTGACGACCAGCATCTTCAACAAACGGTATTCCAGGAACGAAAGTGAAATCCGCTGTCCTTCCACCTGAACCTGCTCCCGATCCAGGTCGACCACCAGGCGGGTGTCAACATAGCTCCGACGTTTGTCCAGCCTGTCAAAACTGGTGCTGCGCCTCAAGAGCGCACGCACTCGCGCCTTTAGCACCTCAAGCCGGATGGGTTTGAGAAGGTAGTCATCGGCCCCAATGTCAAGCCCCCGGACGATGTCTGTATCCTCACGAGCAACGGCCGTGATCATGAGAATAGGCACACCGGAAAAGGAGCGTATACGCTGGCAGACATCCCAGCCATCCATGTAAGGCAGCTCAATATCCAGTATCACCAGATTGGGATCATGTTCCCTCACGAGGTAGATACCCTCCGGGCCGGTATAGGCAGACAGGACTTCATAACCTTCCGAATCCAGATAGGTGGTGATCACCTCGTGGGTGTCTGCGTCGTCATCAACAAGAACTATGCGCATCGTCCCCCCCATCGATCTCGGCGGGTAAGGATACCATGATTGCAAGCCATATCTCCGGTACACAGGAGAGCACACTCCCAGGGCATCGGCACAGTAACTGTGTGGAAAGTGCCAGACCTGGCCAGAACATGGTAGTGGGGGTCGTGACTGCCGGCTGCAAATTCAAGTTGGCAATGTCCATGCCTACGAGAGCTACCCTAGTATATCAATGGTAAATACGGGAATTAATCCAAAACATAACAAAAACTATACAGAACAAGCCGATGTGAATTCGGCACACTTGGTCCGTGGAGAGGGAATGAAAGGTCAACGCGCGGGGAACAGAAAATACCACTAACGAGTTTACAAGCGCATCCCCAGGGTCGTCACGGGAATCGGGCGGGCATTACTTCCTTGCCGGGGTGGACGTTCAATCTGCGACTACGTCCGGTAGCTCATCTTCCACCAGGCGCAGGCGAGGATACAAATAGCCCACAATTGAGGCCAGCATCACCAAGGCTCCGGTCACGACAAACAACAATCCGATACCACGCCCTGGCCCTACGCCGACGATCCGCCCAACACTTCCCGCCAGTGGCCCGTCGGCAGCGAGCAACGGCTCGAACACTCCATCTGCCAGCGGCCCGGCGACGAGATACGCAAGCAGCCGAGACGACCAGGAGGCCATGCGCTGTACGGCAAATGTCCGCCCTTGCGCGTCAGGCACAACCTTACTTTGCCAGATTGCCTGGCGGCAGCCATGCACAATCGGCAGGCGGAAAAAGAAGACAAAAGCAACAACCGTAAAGAGCGGCACAGAGGTCCACAACCCGGCAATCAGGACAAACAACCCGCCCAGCAGTTCAAAGGCAAGCACACCAAGGACACGGCGCTTCGGCCCGCCCCAGATGCCCATCACCAGGCCCCCAACCAGCATACCGCTGCCACCTACAGATAATACGGTGCCCAGCACGGCAGGAGTGGTAAGAGACAGCATCAGCGGCACCGAAAGCGTCTCAACAATGCTTCCCAGAAAATGGCTGGTGGCAAAGAATATCAGCAGGCCAAGTAGGCCGGGCCGGGCGGTGATGTAGCTCCAACCATAGGCAATCTCGCGCAGCAGCGAGCTGTCCCGCTCTTCACCCTCGGTGGCAGCACGGGGCCTGGGGATCGAGACCACCAGAAGCGTGAAAAGAGCGAAGAGAAACGCGGCGACATCGATCAGGAGCACACCCCAAACCTGTACCAGCGCGAGCAGTGCTCCCCCCAACATTGGGGAGACGACCTGCGAAGCCGCCTGTCCCATTTGCACCATCCCGCCTGCGCGGCCAAGATGCTGCTTGGGCACCAGCAAAGAGATCGCAGCGATATAGGCTGGCCACTGGAAGGCGCTGAAAGCCGAGTTAACCGCTGTGGCAAGGTAGATGTGCCACACCTCAAGGTGGCCCACCGAGAGCAGGAGCACGACGGTCAGCGTACTGAGGGCCGCCCCAAGATCGCTGAAGATCATCGTCTGGCGCCGATCCCAACGATCCACCAGCGCCCCTGCTAATGGGGACACCACAATGTTTGGCAAAGCAGTTGCTAACAGAACCAGCGCGTACTGAGTAACTGACCCTGTGTGTTCGTACACCCATACACCCAGCGCAAAACTGGTGATGCCTGAGCCAATAAGCGAGACAAGCTGACCAAACCAGATGAAGCCGAAGACGCGCACTCTGTATGTATCTCCTTGACAGGGGAAGGGGCAACAGATCGAAGCAGGCTGCTCTTTTCCAGACAGCCTGGGCACCCCCGCCGAGCTTGGACATTGTACACCGGCTGCTAGCTTCTCACATGGGGTGACATGTTGTGGGGTGCACCTATGTTGTGCCGGACAGGATTGCTACTCAATTAGGAGATGCGCTTGTCCGAAGGGCAAGTATGCTCTAATCGGCTGAGAGAACGAGGTTACTGAAAGTCAGCGCCTTGATGTGCGGCAGCATTCTCTGCGCAAAGTCGTTCCGTGTTTCTTCGGACAGGTCGGGGTTGACCCGGTCGATTATCTCCAACGCTAGGTGAGTCTGCGCCTGCTCCAGCTTTTCGATGAGTGGCTTGGTGTCTGGCTTGGCCCGCCGGCCAATGCCAAACAGCCCTGGCTTCTGGGGGCTGTCCGCCGCCTCAGACTTTTCCTGATCCCTCATCACTTTGGCGATGTCGCTGACGTAAGCGTTCCTCCAGGGAAGCACCTCAGCCGTGATCAATTCGATGGTCTGGGCTGCATTTATAAGATCAACCGTTATGAATGGATAGCCTATCGACTTGATCAGCACCTCAGAAGGGGAGCGTCCGAGAATTTCATCGACCAGGCGTTGGATCTCGACAATCGCAGCCAGGTAGGGAAGGACTTCTCCGTGAAGGTACTCCGGCGTAAGCACCGGCTCAGATGGCGGGGCACCTGCCAACTGGTCGACTTCGAGAGTAATGACCTGAGCCATACCGGCAGTGGGAGCAGCGTGGAAGTAGATGTGCAGCCTGAGTTGCCCCAATCTGATACGATCGCCGGGGTTTAGTTCATGTGCTCGGTATGGCAGCAGACGGTTCCCGTTCAGCCAGGTTCCATTTGTGCTGCCCAGATCCTGGAGGAAATAGGACCCCCTGGTGAGCATGATCATCGCATGCTGGCGCGAGACACCTTTCTCGGCTGCCCCATAATCGAGGAGATCGACCGAAGGTGAGGGGACACCCGGCGCGCGCCGCCCCAGAATTAGCTGCTGGCTGCCCTTGGCGATAACTGGAGCTTCATACCCTGAAACAAAGAGAGCCAATGAATCTTTGGGAACCCTGGTCAGCCGGAATGTGTCCGGGTGCGCCGTTTCGTCCTCCAGTTGATAGACAGGCTGGGTTGTCTCATATGGTGTTACAACAAACCCTGTCCGGCCTGATTGGGAGGCACTGTCCTGAGCACCATTGTCGGGTTCCGGTTCCTGTGGATCGGCCCGATCCTCGCCCGTGTCCTTAGCCATGGGTTCTCCCGGGGATGTCTAGGATTGCGGCGAAGTGTAGGAAAGCGACCGTATACACGACAATTCTACCATACTTCCTACCGTTGCGAAGTGAAAAAAATGTGAATACCATTACGTAAGAGTGGGCGCGGAGGCCCCAGATGGAGAGCAAGCAAAGCAGGTTTTGCACGTGAGCGCAGTTGATTTGTCGTTGCTGGACAGATTCCAGGCGAGTGGTCTGGTTGATCAGTACCAACTGCTGGAGTGCATCGGGCGTGGCGGGCAGTCGGTCGTCTGGTCCGCGCTTGATACACAAAACAACCGCGTAGTCGCCATGAAACTGAGCATGATGGACACAAGCGACCCGGCGGCAGAGAGCTATACCTTCTGGCAGGAAGCGCAGATCATCGCGTCTCTGGAACATCCCCACATCTTGCCGTTGTATGATTTTGGCGTGGCGGGCACTCTGCGCTATCTGGTGACGCCGTACATCCCCGCAGGCTCGCTCAAGGATCTACTGAGCACCAGATCCCTCTCGCATGAGGAGGTGCTGCATCTCGCCGCCGAGATTGTGTCCGCTCTGGCGTACATCCATCGGCGCAACATTGTGCACCGTGATCTGAAACCCACCAACATTCTGCTGGGCTCCAGGCGACACGTTTACCTGGCCGATTTCGAGCTGGCCCGCGCCCTTTCATCCACAACCACGCCGCTTCACACCGGACGCGGCACACCGCCCTATTCTTCCCCGGAGCAAATTGCCGCTGCGGAGTTGACGGTGCGGTCTGACATTTACAGCCTGGGCATTATCCTATTCGAGATGTTCACCGGCTCCCTTCCCTGGAATGGGGAGAAGGCTCTGGGGATAGAGCAGCTCAGCAAACCGGGGGAGGTGCTGCCTGCGCCCTGCCAGGCAGTCCCGTCGGGGCTGGTCGACGTGCTGCGGGCTATGACCGCCGCAAGCCCGGCTGATCGGCCCGCCTCGGCCATGGAGGCATTGCAGCTTACCCGCGATGCGCTGCCTCGCGGCGGCGGTGACGACCTCGGAGGCATTGGCAGAGCCGATGAGCAGGACGGAGTCTTGCCACTTGGCAGCACCTATCCGGTGCAGTTGGAGGACGCCAGCGCACTGCTGCATCGCGGCATGGCCGACTGGGATCTGCACAAGAACGTTTTCGAGATGAGCCTCACAGACTTCGTGTTTGTCGATACTGTCTGCGAGACCGTGCCTGAAGCCGGGTTGTCGATGGACGCTGCTCATCGCCAGTTCATGCTGCATGGTGCTTTGACTTACGGGCATCGCGCAGATTTTTGGTGGCAGCAGGTCACCGAAGCGCAGCAGAGGCTTGAGATATGCGCCGCTGTTGTCGAGAGTGGCAGCGAAGCCGCGATAGAGCACGCTGTTGAGCAGATGCTCGATGATGCGATGATCGGGGCCTGGGACTTGACACTCCCGTCCTCTACTGTAGCTCGTCTGCTCGATATCGCATATGGGACATCGAAGCCGCAGCTTAGCGGGCAAATACTCGTCCTGCTGAGGCACCTGCTTGACTCCCCTTCATCCTGGCAAGCTGTGAGCTTCAGTGCTGCCGGTGACGTGAAGCTGGCCGAGCTGGCGTCGACGGATCGCCCGCAGGCTGTCGAGGCAGCCCGGTTGATCGGGCATATCCGCAGCGAGGCAGCGGTTGAGATCATACTGGGGGAAGCAGACGACACACGCATGGCTGCGGCTCTGACGGCTGTGCAGCAAACTGCCGGGAGTCTTCCCCGGTCGGTTCCTCTGTCGATCCGGTGGCGGCTTGAGAGCCGATCTCTGTTGAGCCGGTTAGCGGCTGATTGGCCCTCCCTGCTAAGCACGTATCTGGTCACCTTGTTGGGGAGTTTTCTTGGGTTTTGCCTGTACGTCTACACGGTTTACCGCCTGCCGCGGTTCTGGGACTCCAAACGGCTGCTCGTCTCCCTTGAGCGCGGCTTATTCCTGGGACTGCCGGTTGGATCGGGAATATTCCTTACCCGGTTCATCGTTCGCTATCAAACCAGGTGGTCGGCCATCCAGAGGCTTGTGATAGGGGTTATTGTCGGAGCGGGGGTTATGAGCTTCGGCCTGTACGGCTACCACACGCTGTTTCTGGATAACCTCCCATCGGGGTGGCCGATAGGTGCGGGGTGTCTTGTAGCCAGCTTTGGCTTTGCCCTCGGCGCGGAAGCCACTCGTGCCAGAGGGCTGCAAACGCTCATCAGCCTGATCGTGATCAGCCTGGCACTCGGAGTGTCGTGGGGCCTTCACGTGAGCAGGTCGATAGATCCGATGCTGTACTACGACTATACCTGGTCGGCCCGGCAGGTCGTGGTGGCGATTCTGCTGACGACCCTGCCGATTGCCGTGTTTGGAAACCTGTTTGACCTCTCCTATGCGCCGGAGGGTGATGCCTCACCGCGCCGGTAAGTGTGGTAATATTGGAGACGTAGGATTGTTGTGTGAGTGCTGATGTAGCCACATGATTGCCCACGATCTGTTAGTGGAGCGGGCCATCCGGCTCGCTAAGAATAATCGGCAGGAAGAAGCGCGGCAGCTCCTCCGGCGGGTGCTCTCTGAGGACCGAGATCACACCGCAGCCTGGAGAGAGATGGCCCGGCTGTCCGACACGCGCGAACAGGCCATTCACTGTCTGAAACAGGTTCTCCGTGTCGACCCGGATGACGAGGAAGCCCGGCGCTGCCTGGAGCGCATCGAGGCTGCCACAGCGCGACAGATGGACGCGGCCCGGTCCGGCTCACCGTCGCGGCGGGGGATTGGTTGGGCACTGGGACTTGTCGTGGCTGTCGTTGCTCTGTTCCTGCTTTTCATCCCATTTCTACAGAAGAACAGTTCATCTGAGGTAGAAAAGACACCGGTATTGACTGCTGTCGAACTGCCGCAAAGCGAAGGCGAGCCGCTGAGCTGCCAGGATCTGGTTGAACGCGCCATACTGCTTTCAAACGTATGCCGCCAGATTGGGCGTGACCGGGTGTGCTACGGCAACATCGTGGTTGATGCCGAGTTGGTGCCAGGCTCACCAAACCGGTTTGAGGCCCGGGGGGATGTTGTCCCTGCCGACCAGCTACGCACCATTTTTGCATCTCCACTTGACCGGGAAGCGGGGGAGTGGGGGATCGCCGTGTTCAAGCTACAGGCAATTTTGCCTCGCACGGTGCCCGGCGAGTATGTCACCTTCATGGTGTTTGGCGACACCCAATTAGAAAACATCTCCGGTGACATGCAGGCTTTTTACTTCTCCAATTCGTTTGGAGAAGTAGATTGTGAGCTGGTGCCCTTCGGGGGCATTCTTGTCCGTCCCCCGACGGGTATGGGGACGATATTCCAGGCGAACGGCGCCGCCGTGACGGTGCTGGGGCCCACTTTTCTGCAGGCCGAATCCAACAAACAAATGACGATCAGCGTGATCGACGGGAGCGGGGCAGTCAACGTCAACGGGCAGGAAAGGTACATCGGCCCCGGAGAGGCTGTGGTGGTGCCGTTAGGCGGTGATAATGGGCTGCAACCGGCGGGGCCCCCCGGAGATCCCGGCCCGATCAACGACGAGGTGCCTAGCACGAGCTGCCTGCTGGCCGACGTGGGTTGTGATATGTCCCAGGTCTCCGAGATCCCCACCATCGAGATCTCACCGCTCGTCGTCGGCGTGACAGGCACATTCCCGGTCGCCACACCGACCGCGACCGCCCGACCGCCCACGTCAACCCCCACGCCAAGCCCGACCCCTCTCCCGACAGACACACCGACGGACACGCCGACCGGTACCTTGACCTCGACCCCGACAGACACACCGGCCCCGACGGACACACCCGATGCCAGCACCTGGTGGGACTGTGGCTACGGCTACGCGCGCGTGATCACGGTCGTGGCTGGCCCGAACGATGTGCCGGCGGGCTATCCGGTCGCGCTCACATTTGACCATGAAGACCTGGTCAAGGACGGTAAGTCCAAAGGGAATGGGAAGGACATCCGGGTAATCTACAAGGATGGCGATACCTGGTCCGAGTTGAACCGCAGCCTGGACGCCGAGTCGCAGTGGGACACCGCCTCCACGAGAATCTGGTTCAGACTCAAAGATGCAATCAGCGCCTCGTCCCTGGACAACAGCTATTATCTGTTCTATGGGAACGACAGCCCCGGCACACCCCCTGCAAAACTGATCAAAGTCTTTGTGCCGGGTAGGGCCAGCAGCACTGTTGGCCTCTGGTACATGGAGGATGGCTCTGGCAATACCCTCGCCGATCTCTCAGGTGCTGGTAACAGTGGCACCCTGGTCAATATGAGCGACGGCAGTTGGTTGGAGGGGCGCTTCAGCGGCGCGCTGCGGTTTGATGGCTCGGACGACTATATCCGCATCCCACACGATGCCTCCATTGACCCGGCAGCGATTACCGTCGAGGCATGGATCAATCCGAGCGGCGTGAGTGGTGGCGAGGCCGATATCATCGACAAGCGGAGCAACACCGGAGGGTACAACCTGCGCCTGGGCGGCGCTGCTCCTCCCTTCATCCTGCACTGGATCATCCGGGATGACAACATGCTTGACTACTACCTCCGCGCGGTCGGTCAAATCGATGCTGGCACCTGGTCCCACGTAGCAGGCACCTGGGACGGTACTACCCAGCGGCTCTACATCAACGGCGTCGAGGTGGCCTCCGCCACCCCCGCCATAACCGGGTCGATCAGCGGCAGCACACGCGATCTGATCATCGGCGGCGTGGCCTGGGCTCCCGAAACTTACAATTTCAGGGGGCTGATCGACGGAATTCGAATCTCAAATACGGCGATCAACAACTTCTCTTATGCCAGAGTCCTCGCCGATCCAGGCACCTCCCTGGGAAGTGAGATGGCCGCGTCCGGGGTCTGCACACCATAGCAGTATCCCCCAACCCTCACCCCTCCGAGCAAAAAATTTGCTCATTTCAGCCGGAAGGGATAGCGGTGCACGGGAGCGGTCTCCGTGCTCAAAACCCCCAGCATGATCAGCCAGGGCAGTACGCGCGCAAATACGCTCCGACGTCTGTATTCCATATCTGCACCTGCCGCGTCCAGGGTTCACCTGGCCGCGCGCTCGCCGCTATGATAGCGCCGGGGATGAGCGTGTCAAACCTGGGGGGCGTCGATGAATTCCGGCGGGACGTGGTCGGCCAGCCAGACGATCTCGTTGCCTTCGTAGAAGGTGATGCCTCGCTCGTGCGCTTCCCCCGCCCTGACGGTCAGGACAAACGTCCGGCCACCCTTACGCCTGCCGACCTGCTGCGCGGTCTCAACGTCTACCGAGAGGTGGACGTACTGGCGACCCATTGGCTTGAGACCCTCGGTGAGAATGGCGTCGAGGGCCCGCTCGCCGGTGCCATGGTAGAGAAGCTCCGGCGGTCGGGCCGGGGTTTTGGACAGCTTCCTGGGGAGCGAGTGCCCGTAGTGTGCCCGGATCAGCCCGCCCCGTATCTCGAAGCGTTGTTTATCCGAGGTGGCAACCATCAGGGCCAGGTCGTCCTCGGTCAGGTCATGCCACCGTTCGCGGTGGGCACGTAGCGCAGCCAGCAAATCTTCGACGGGCGTCCAGCCCTCGTCATCAAGCTCAAGCTCGTAGAGCCAGGGAGCATGGCGCAGCGCGTGGGATACGGTCTTACTGAGGCGTACCAGATTGTGCCTCATGGTCGAAGTGTAGCCCTTCCGGCCACCACCGGCCACATCACTCATCCGCGAGCAGTGCTTCCCATTCTTCCATCAGGGCGTCAAGCTGTGCTTCTGCCTGTGTATATGCCTCGCCAAGCCGGGCTACTTCTCCCACATCGCCCTTTGTGCTGGCGCTCTCAAGCGAGCCGTGCAGGTTGACCAGCTCAATCTCCAGCCGGTTGATGGCCCCCTCGACCTGCGCCAGCCGCTTCTGGCGCTCGTGGGGGGTGAGGTGCGGTTTGTCGTTCACCGGGGAAGCCTGCTTCTGCCTCCGCTCTGGCTTCTTGCCGGGCTTGTCCCTGGCCCTTGCGGGTTTGACCTCGCGTCCCTCGCGCCAGGCCAGATACTCGCCATACGGCCCCTCGTAGACGACCAACTCTGTTTGCCCATCGCTCCCCTTGCGCGGGACGTGCAGCGCCCAGATCTGCGTCGCGAGGTTGCGGATCAGGTAGCGGTCGTGCGAGATGAGCAGGATCGTGCCCTCGAAGTCGGCCAGCACCGCCTCCAGGATCTCCTGCGAGGGGATGTCGAGGTGGTTGGTCGGCTCGTCAAGCAGCAGCAGGTTCGCGCCACTGAGCGCCAGCTTTGCCAGTGCGACACGCCCCCGCTCACCGCCGCTCAGGGCAGAGACAGGCTTGTAGATGTCGTCGCCGGTGAAAAGGAAGCGGGCGAGGTAGTCGCGGGCCTCGCTTATGGGCAGGTTCTTGATGCCCAGGATCTCGTCGAGAATGGTACTTGCATGGTTCAGTCCCTCGTGCGCCTGTGCGAAGTAGCCGATCTCGACGCTCGCCCCGATTTTGGCTTTCCCGCCAAGCGGGTCAAGCTCGCCCAGCACAGTCTTGACGAAGGTGGTTTTCCCCACGCCGTTGGGGCCAATCAGCGCGGCACACTCACCCCGATAAAGCGTGATATCCGGCACCCCAAACAGCGGAACCTTGTCGTCGTGGTAGCCGACGACGAGCTCCTCGGTCATCAACACCCTGTCACCGGAGCGGCGGCGAGTCTGGAGGTCGAGGTGCATTGCGCGCTGCTGGCGGGGCCGGGTGATGGCCTCGTCGCGCAGGAAGCGCTCCAGACGCTTGCGCCGCCCCTGGGCCTGTCTGGTGTTCTGACCGGCGATGTTGCGCCGGATGTACTCTTCCTCCTTGGCGATGAACTCCTGCTGGCGCTCGTACTCCTTGAGCAGGCGGACGTGCCGCTCCTCGCGCTGCTGGACGTAGTGGCTGTAGTTTCCGCGATATGTCTCCAGTTGCCCGAAGACCAGTTCCCACACGTGGTCAACAATGTTGTCCAGGAAGTAACGGTCGTGTGAGACGACCAGCAGCGCACCGTCGAAGCCTTTCAGCCAGCCCTCCAGCCATTCGATGGCGCGGATGTCGAGGTGGTTGGTCGGCTCGTCGAGGATGAGCAGGTCGGGCGCTTCGAGCAGCAGGCGGGCCAGCAGAGCGCGGGTTTTCTGCCCACCGGAGAGTTGCGAGAGCGGGCGCTCGAAATCCACCTCGTCGAACCCCAGGCCTCCCAGCACCTGCCGGATGCGGACAGGATACTCGTAGCCACCTGCGTCCTCGAAGCGGGTCTGTGCCTCGCCGTACGCGGCCAGAAGCTCTTCGTCGTCAGGAGCGCCTTCGAGCGCCTCGGCCATCTCGTTCAGGCGAGACTCCTGAGCAAGCAGGGCACTGAAGGTGGTCAGCATCTCTTCCCACACGCTGTGCTCGCCCATCAGCACAAGTTCGGCTTCCTGCGGTAAAAACCCGATCCGCAGGCCGCGCGCGTGGGCGACGGTGCCCTCGTCGGGCGCGTCGAGCCTGGCCAGCAGGCGGAGCAGCGTCGTCTTGCCCGCGCCGTTTGGCCCGACAAGCGCGATGCGCGCCCCATGCGGAACGCTGACCGTGACGCCCTCGAAGATGTCGTTTGCGCCAAATGACCTGGCAAGGTTGTGTCCGTTAACAATTGCCATCTATGTCTGTCCTGGTATGTCTCCGCGCCAGATTATAGACGAGGCGAAGGCAGATGTCACGACCCTACAGACTATGGGGACGAAGTACGGACGGCAGGCCCTTGTAAGGCATCTCCGGCATTCAGTATAATCCGGTCATGGCTGGCACAGAACAGAGTGAACAGCGCGCGACACGGCGCGAGTTTGTCGAGGCGACCCACACAAGCGTGGTTGTAGCCGGGGTTTTGCTGGCGGTCGGGGGGTGGTCGGGGCTGGTGTGGCTGGTCGCCAACACGCTGCCGACCGTGCCTAACCGGTGGGCCTTCTACGCCTTGCTTCAAATCGCGCTGACCGGCACAGCGCTGCCCTTCGTGCGCTTCCTGAACAGGCGCTTCGCACGCAGCCGGGGACTGTTCATCCCGCCCGGCGTGCTGGTGCGGCAGGCAACGTGGGTCGGCCTGTACGGCACGACCTGTGCCTGGCTGCGCATCCCGCGCCTGCTCTCAATACCGCTGGCCGTTCTGCTGGCTCTGGCGTTTGTCATGATCGAATTCCTGCTGCGCCTGCGCGAACGCATCCAGGTCAATCCTGAGTAAGGCCCGGTCATGAGCGAGAATCTCCTGAGAAACCTGCCCAGTGTGGATCGCCTCCTCAATCACGACGGGGTGGCCCTGCTGATCGACTCTTTTGGCCGCTCGCTGACGGTCGAGGCCATCCGCGAGGTGCTTGATGCTGCCCGCGTGCGTCTGCGCGACGGCGAGGGCGAACTACCCTCTGATGATGATCTGGTCAGGCAGGTGGGGGCGACCCTCCAGACGTGGCTACTGCCCACCCTGCGGTGGGTGATCAACGCGACGGGCGTGATCGTACACACCAACCTGGGGCGCGCGCCGCTCTCCGAGGCAACCATCGAGGCGATGCGGGCTGTCTCGGAGGGATACAGCACGCTGGAATTCGACCTGGAGAGCGGCAGGCGCGGATCGCGCTCGGTTCACGCCGAGGCCCTGCTCCGGCGTCTGACCGGTGCGGAGGCGGCGCTGGTCGTCAACAACAACGCAGCCGGGGTTCTGCTGGCCCTGACCGCGCTCGCCGGGCCGACCCGCGAGCGCCCGGAAGGGTGGGGGGTGATCATCTCACGCGGGCAGTTGGTGGAGATCGGCGGGGGATTCCGCGTCCCGGACGTGATGGCCCAGAGCGGCGCGCGGCTGGTCGAGGTGGGCACGACCAACCGCACCCACCTGCGCGACTACGTGAGCGCCATTGACGAGGACACGACATTGA
Source organism: uncultured Anaerolineae bacterium (assembly GCA_964603985.1). GTDB lineage: Bacteria > Chloroflexota > Anaerolineae > Aggregatilineales > UBA3940 > CAZRXG01. Next base: position 28,612 of record CAZRXG010000013.1, read on the forward strand.
TCCTGCGGGCGCACCGCTCCAACTTCGCGATGATCGGTTTCACGACCGAGCCGACGCTCTCCGAGCTGACCGCGCTGGCGGCGCAGCACGATCTGCTGGTTGCCGACGACCTGGGCAGCGGGGCCTTGCTCGATACGACTCAGTTCGGCCTCGCCCCGGAGCCAACCATCCAGGCAAGTCTGGCAGCAGGTGCGGACGTGGTGATGTGCAGCGGCGACAAGCTGCTGGGCGGGCCGCAGGCCGGGATCCTGGTCGGCAGGGCCGAGGTGATCGAGCGGCTGAAGCAGCACCCGCTGGCGCGGGCTGTACGGGCAGACAAGCTATGCCTGGCAGGGATCGCAGCCACACTGACCCACTACGTCAAGGGTGAGGCGCTGACCCGCGTCCCGGTGTGGCGCATGATCGGCACGCCGCCGGACGAGATCGCAACACGGGCGCAGCGTTGGGCCGACCGGCTGGCACGGGCCGGGCTGCGCTGCGAGCTTGCCCCCGGGCGGAGCGCGGTCGGCGGGGGAAGCCTGCCGGGCGAGACGCTGCCCTCGACCGTGCTGGCGATGGCCGTCGACTCGCCGGACGAGGCTGCCGCCCGGCTGCGCGCCCACGAGCCTCCTGTGATCGCCCGGATCGAGGAGGGGCGGCTGGTGCTCGACCCGCGCACGGTGCTGGAGCGGGATGAGGACGAGTTGCTGACGGCGCTGGCGACATTGGCAGACAAATAACCAAGGAGCAACCATAGTGAAATCCGACCTCGACAGACTCATGGCCGGGCGCGGCTTCGATGCCATCGTGGTGACGGGTGCGGCGAAGGAGAATCACGCCCTGCACTACTTGACGAACGGCGCGATGGTCACGCACGCAACGGTGATCAGGAAGCGCGATGCGCCGCCGGTGCTCATCTGCAACCCGATGGAGCGCGACGAAGCCGCAAAGAGCGGCCTGGAGACCGTCACCACCGCCGATCTGGACCTACCTGCGCTGATCAAAGAGACGGGCAGCTACTTCGAGGCTGAATTGAGGATGCTGTCCAACGCCTTCGAGCGGTACGGCGTCAGGGGGACGGTCAGCTTCTACGGCGTGAGTGACCCTGGGCAGGCGTTCATGATGCTCTCCCGCCTCGGCGGGATGCTGCCCGGTGTTACCGTCACCGGCGAGACGGAGACCACGATCTTCGACGAAGCATACGCGACCAAAGACGCCGACGAGATGGCCGCGATCAAGTTGGTTGCCGAGCACACCAACCGGGTGATGGGCGAGACGGTCGAGTTTATCAGGGGCCACACGGTGAGTGATGGACGGCTGATCAAGGAGGGCGGCGAGCCGCTGACGGTGGGCGATGTCAAGCGCTTCGTGCGCGCGCGGCTGCTGGTCTACGAGCTTGAGGACAGGAGGGAGACGATCTTCGCCATCGGGCGCGACGCGGGCGTGCCGCACTCGCGCGGTGAGGACGGCGACCAACTGGTATTGGGCAGAAGCATTATCTTTGACCTGTTCCCACGCACGCTGGGCGGCGGTTACTTCCACGATATGACGCGAACCTTCTGCCTGGGCCACGCCCCGCCCGAAGTGCAGGCAGCCTACGAGCAGGTGATGGATGCCTTCAACGGGGTGATGGAGGCCGCAAAGGTCGGGGGGAAGACGGGTGACCTCCAGGACCTGACCTGCGAGATCCTGGAACGGTACGGGCACAAGACCCCGCGTTCACACCCCGGCACGACGGAGGGCTACGTCCACAGCGTGGGGCACGGCCTCGGTTTGCAGATCCACTCCCGACCGCGCCTGAGTTCGGTGGCACAGGACACCATCGAGGTGGGACAGGTGTTCACGATTGAGCCAGGTCTATACTACCCGGAGGGGGGCTTCGGGGTACGCATTGAGGATACGGTCTATGTGGCCGGGGACGATACGATCCGCTCGCTGACGCCCTTCCCGAAGGACCTGGTGATCCCTGTTGGAGATTCATGACAACCATCCTCGGCATCGAGACCTCCTGCGATGAGACAGCGGCGGCGGTCGTGGTGGACGGGCAAACCATCCGCTCGAACGTCGTCGCTTCACAGGTGGATCTACACGCGCAGTACGGCGGCATCTTCCCGGAGATCGCCTCGCGGGCGCACATCGAAAGCATTTACCCGGTGGTCGATCAGGCGCTGCACGAGGCGGGAGTCTCGCTGGGTGATCTGGATGCCGTCGCCGTGACGCGTGGCCCGGGACTGGCCGGGTCGCTGGTTGTCGGCGTGAACATGGCAAAGGGCCTGGCCCTGAGCCGCGATATCCCTTTGCTGGCGATCAATCACCTGGAGGGGCACGTCTATTCGCTGTGGCTGGCGGGGCCGGAGTATCGCTTCACGCCGGGCGAAGCCGATCCGCCGGGCGAGGTCGTGCCCATCGAGTTCCCGGTGGTGGTGCTGATTGTCTCTGGCGGGCATACCGAGCTTGTGCTGATGACCGGTCACGGGGAATACAGACGCCTGGGTGGGACACTCGACGACGCGGCGGGCGAGGCTTTTGACAAAGTTGGGCGGCTGCTGGGACTGCCGTATCCGGGCGGGCCGTCAATTCAGAAGGCAAGTGAGGGTGGCGCGCCCACCGCCTTCGACCTCCCCCGCGTGTGGCTGCGGGGAAACCAGGGGGAGCAGAACTACGACTTCAGCTTCTCCGGCCTCAAGACAGCCATGCTGCGCACAATCCAGGCTTTACAGCCCGGCTACCAGCCTGACGACGCGCTCCCGCCCGATTTCCCCGTCGCCGACCTGGCTGCCAGCTTCCAGGCGGCGGTGGTTGACGTGCTGGTCGGGAAAACGGTGCGGGCGGCGCAGGAACACGGCGCGACGGAGATCTTCATCGCCGGGGGGGTCTCGGCGAATACGGCCCTGCGGGCGACGATGATCGGGCGGGCCGATCTGCCGGTGCGCGTTCCGCCGCTCTTCCTCTGCACCGACAACGCGGCCATGATCGCCGCAGCCGGGCATTTTCGCCACCTGGAAGGGCAGCGTGCCCGGCTGGATTTCGACGTTCGACCGACCTGGCCGCTTGTTTAAGCCTGTGAACGCCGGGGAGTGCAACTACCCCACACTGAGAAGTTCGTACACTTTGGTGAGCTGCGTGCGCCCCTTGACCGGTATCGGCTCCAACTCCTTAGCTTTCACGTGGTCCTTGACCTGCTGGTAAGTGTCCTCGCTCAGCAGAATTTGCATTGGATCGGCTACTTCTTGAAGACGCTTGGCCAGGTTAACGCTGTCGCCCATCGCCGTGTAGTCGAAGCGATCCCGGCTGCCAACGTTGCCGACAACCGCCAGCCCTGTATGTACACCGATCCTGAAGGGGACACGGTGCCTCTCCGGGAGCTTCTCGTGACGTGCCCGTATATCATTGCGCATCGCGAGGGCCGAGCGTACTGCGCGCAGTGCGTGGTCTTCCTGAGGACGCAGCGGCGTATTGTAGAGCGCCATCACGGCGTCACCCATGAACTTGTCGATGACACCATTATACAGATGGATCGCATCCGCAGCGGTCTTCCAGTAGTCGTTGATGACCTCCACCAGAGTCTCCGGGTCGAGATTCTCACTCCAAGACGTGAAGCTGTGTGCGTCGGCGAACAGGATCGAAATCACCTGCCGTGTGCCGCCCAGCTTTAACTCGTCGGAGCTTCTGATGCCGTCCACCACCTCGGCGGGCAGGTAGCGGCGCACCCCGGCGATCTGGGCCTCGCGGCGTCTGGTCTCGGTCATGTCATCCAGCACAATCGCCACGCCCTGTGTCTGCTGGTGGGCGTCTTTCAGCGGGCTGAAGTTCATGCTCAGGTTGACCGCCCCCCGGTTCTCCAGTTCGGTGTCAAACTCGATGCCGGTCAGTTGCTGCTCGGATTGGCGGGCTTGCTCGACCATTGTGTTGAACCGGGACCCCATCACGGGCAGGGCGTCGTACAGGTTATGGCCTTCGGGATCTCTGCCTTCCAGATCGAGGATCCGCTTGGCGCTGCGGTTGATCACCGTGATGCTATCCTGGACGTTGGTGGTGATCACGCCGGAGGCAATTGAGGCGAAGATGTTGTCCTGCAGGTTCTTCATCTCGCTGATCTCTTCCAGCGAGGCCTTGACGCGCGCAAACAGGCGGGCGTTCTCAATCGCGACGCCAGCCTGGTTCGCAAAGGCGCTCAAGAGATCGCGGGTCGCCTCGGTGAACAGCCCCGCCTGGATCTTGTTATCCGTGTAGATCACGCCTGTTACTTCGTCCTTCACCATCAGGGGAACGCACAGGATAGAGCGCAGGCTGTAGCTGACGATGCTCTCGGCGTACTGGAAGCGCTTGTCTTCCTGGGCGTTGGTGGTCAGGACGGCTTCGCTGCTTTCAGCCACGCGCTGCACGATGCTGCGGCTGACTTCGAAGTCGGAGCTGTCAATCGTCTCACGGTCAACGTTGCGTGCGATGCGGAACTCAAGCTCGTTGGTCGCTTCATTGCGGAGCATCAAGTAGCCCCGCTCGGCCCCCGTCAGTTCGATGATGGTATCCATTACCTCGTTGAGGACCTGCTCCAGTTCGAGCGAGGAGTTGATCAGCGCAGCCGTATCGGCCAGGGCACGATACTGGTCGCGTTCATGCTCCAGCACACTTAACCGGTTGAGCGCGACATCCAGCCGCTTAGCGATATCGTTCAGGGTGGTTGTCGTACCGGGCGGCAGCCGGAAACCACTCGACTTGAGCACCTCCCGCTGTTGTTTGAGTACGTTCTTCAGATCAACGGTCAGCTTGCGGATGTAATCCAGTTGATCTCTCAGCGTCTCTGGCGTTGGCGTATCTGCATCTGCCATAGGTCATCGCTCCACATCGGTGGGAACACCACACGGACGTGCTTACACGCTCACGGGCCTATTATACTCCTTTTTTGCCGGGACGCCTTCCGCACAGATGGAGGCGCAGGAGATCCCACACAGATCACACGAGGCCCTCGCCTGCCCAGGGCCATACAGAGCGGCATATTGTGGAGAACGGGAGCGGGTTTTTCGGCACCGCTCCCGCCAGAGATACAGGCAGTCAGCGCCCCGGCTCAAGCACCACCGGACGGGCCCCTGTGATGGTGATCTCAGAGGAGCTCATCTCAAAGCCGGATGCCTCCTGGGCAAAGATCTCCAGTTCCCCCCGCGCCAGGATCAGGACCTGCTCATTGCCCGACAGCAGGTGAACCTCGCCGGTGCCGTACTCGTGATCCACCACGTTGATCTCGACGCGCACCGTCTGCCCCGGCCCGACAGACAAATCGAGCATCCCCTCACGGTTGGTGTTGATATGCTCGGTGTGCTGATCGATCTCCATCAGAAAGCTCTTATTCGCCCAGGGCTTGCCCCCGTTCTCGTACAAATAGAGGCCCAGCCGCACCGACTCCCTGCTTAAGGGAGTGAAATAAAGCTGCGTGCGGTAGGTGATATCCTCCCAACCGCCAGATCTCCAAAACGGGACATACAGAAATCCACTCATGAGTTGCTCCTCCGTTGATCTATAACATGCTCAGATGTTCGCTGCTTCCAGCAAGACATCCAGGGTAGCACGGGCGCAGGCTTCCCAGGTGAACTCCCTGACTCGCTCTCGCCCCCGCCTGCTCAGATCCTGGCGCAGCGCCCGGTCCGCTAACAGCCGGGCAAGCGCCTCGCTTAATCCATTCACGTCGGTCGGGGCGACGGTCAACGCGGCATCGCCGACCAGTTCGGGCAGCGATGAGGTATTGGCGCACACCACGGGAACGCCGCAGGCCATCGCCTCCAGCGCCGGAAAGCCAAATCCCTCGTACAGCGATGGGAAGGCATAGACGCACGCCCCGCTGTACAGTGCGGCCAGATCTGCATCCGGAACGTAGCCCGGCAGGATCACACGCTCCGACAGCCCCAGCCCTTCAATGCGCTCCGCCAGACGCCGGATGCTCCAGCTTTTCCGCCCCGCCAGCACCAGCGACAGGTTTTCAACCAGGTCTTTGACCGACGCAAAAGCCTCGACCAGCCGGGACAGGTTCTTGCGCGGGTGGAGGCTGCCCACGTGCAGAATATACGGCCCGGGGATGCTCAGGCGCTCGCGCAGGGCTGCGACCCGGCGGGTATCCTCGACCGGCTTCAAACCGTCGTCAACCCCCGAATACACCACCCGGATTTTATCCGCCGGGATGCCGTTTAGAGCCGTCAGGTCGTGTGCTGTTGCTCTGGAGACGGCGATCACGCGGCGGGCCACACTGGCACTGTGCCGGGTCGACCAGTCCAGATACAGGCGGTCAAGCAGCAGGTGCTTTTCGGGATAGTGCAGATACCCCAGGTCGTGCGCCGTCACGACAGACGAGACGCCCCCCACATCCGGCCAGGGAATGACGTGCGCCGGAACAAATAAAACGTCCGGCCGGTCGCGCCTTACCGCCGGGCCGAGCCCGGTGTGGGTCCAGAGACGCTGCCGGTGGATAACCTCGATCTCGACGTTATCCTGCCGGGGGATCACCCCCTCAGAGGGCCGGTCGCGGAAGTAAAGCCGAAAGCGGTGCTCCTCCCCCTGCGCGAGCACCCCCCGGATGACGTGCAGGCTGTACCCCTCGGTGCCGGTGCGCTGCGTTACTGTCGCGCGGCTTGCGTCGATGCCGATCAACATGGCCTGACCTGCCAGCCTATGACCTATTCCGTGCCTGCGTCGTCGCTCTGCCCCTGCGAGCGTGGTCTGAAGAAGATCGCCAGGGCAATCAAGATCAGCGGCAGAGGCCACAATCTTAGCATCTGGTTGAAGATGGCTCCACGAAACACGCCCAGCGTGAACGGCAGGGTGAAGAGGCCGATCCCGCCGATGATGTAAGTCGGGATCAGCAGCGCCTGCTCGCGCATCCCTTCGGCCAGGTAGAGGGTCATGAACGCAGCGCCAGCGATGATGAGAAACACCGGCCAGTACCGCGACATATCCCCCCACATCAGGCGTCCGATCTGGAGCGTAAACACAAACAGAAAGACCCCGCTCAGCAAGGCAGCAACGCCCAGAAAAACCAGCCCTCCCTGCTCGCGGCTCTCCAGCACATACTGAACCAGCAAAACAAGGCCAAACAACACCGGGATCACCGGCCATATCCGGTTGAAACCCAGCAGGGGCACGCCGGTCGAAGTCGCCAGCAGCCAGCCTCCCATCAGAAGCAGGCTTAGTCCTCCGGCAATCGCGCCGGGTTGGTGTCGTCGCATAGGGGCTGTTTCTCCAGACAAGATACGCAGACTTTACGTATTGTAGACACCAACGCCTAAAACGCAAAGTGAACGGCATCCGTTGGATGCTCTCGGCGTCCGGCGGAATCCCGGGAGGCTCAGGGCCTTTCCCAGACGCCCAACCCGACCATGTCGTCCCCCGTCAGCTCGTCGACATGACGCGAGCCGCTGGCGGGGTTGTACAGGCCGACCACCACACGGTAGCAGCCCGGCGGCACGCCCTCCAACCCGATCTCGAACCGCTGCACAAACACGTCACCCACCACCAGCGTGTAGGGATCGACACCCAGGCCGTCCGCCCCGGCGACGCGCTGGCCGGTCTGGTCCAGCAACTGCACGAAGATCGCCAGGCGGGGCGTATCGTCCTCGCCGGGCGCGGGCGGCTTGCTCAACAGTGGGAAGGGCGGCAGGTCGAGCGCCCGCTCGCTTTCCCACGTGGTGAGGACTTCGAGATCGCCCTGTCCCTCCCGGATGTGAGCCTCCTGCAGCGTCAGGCCGTTGTCGAAGCGCGCCAGCGGCGGGTTAGGAAGGTGCTCAGAGAAACCCACATCCCGGTACAGCGCGTAGGGAGCGTCGTGTTCGAGAGAAATGTACGCTGACGTACCCCACGTGCCACGCAGGTACTCTGGGATCACGACGGTCCCCCCGGTGGGCACCAGGATGTACGCGCTGCGCGGGTCGAAGGCGCGCACCTGCCAGCCCTCGCCTTCCAGGTCAAGGCCCATCACCTGCTGATCCCAGCGCTCGTTCAGGTAGCCGCCGATTGCCACGTTTCGATTGGCGGGGTGAGCGTTCAGCCAGGCCGCCGCCTCGTGCAGATCGGAGTGATGCAGCACCCGGTTGAAGCGGCTTTCCGGCCAGACGAACCAGTAGTCGCGGATGCCGCGCACGCCTTCCCAGGCCAGGAAGACCAGCGCCGCAGCCAGCACCGTGCCGGTGGCGAGCCTCGCCTGCCGGTCATCGCCACCGGCAGCGGACCCGGTCAGCCAGCGCCCTGCGCCTGTCAGCGCCAGCGAGGGCAGGATCATCGCGACCGGCTGGGCCAGCAGCGTGTGTCCCAGGCTGGCGGCAGGGATGCTCAGTACACCTGGGGCCAGTCCGGCCCCCAGCCAGAGCAGCAGAAAAGCATGGCGTGGGTCACGCGCGGCACCAAATGCCCTCATCAGCGACAACGCAACGCCCACCCAGAACAGGGCACCGCCCACCAGACCGAACACCGGGCGGTGAGGGACGTTGTACAGGGCCTCGTCGTCGCCGTCGTGGGTGAACATCGAGAGCGTGGTCACCGTATACTGCCCCAGCGTCGAGAAGTCGCCGTCGCGGGCGTCGTATACCGGCCCGGCCAGCTCCGCGATGCGCGTCTCCGCCCCCGGCTGGCGTCCCAGCGTGACGGCCAGCGGCGCGGCCAGCCCCCCGGCGACGATCAGCGCCAGCAGCAGGCCGCGCCATGCCCGCCGCCACAGGTCAGGCCGCCAGATCAGTAGATACACACCCCAGGCGGCGACGATCAACGGCACGCCGCGCGCGGCAAAGTAGGTGTAAAATCCGATCCCCATCCACACGCCCGCCAGCGCAAAGGTGGACACCTGCGCTCTGGAGATGCCAAGTGAGCGATCCGCGTTGGCCCCCTCTGCATCGTCGGCAACGGGCAGGGCTTTCCAGAGAAAAAAGAAGCCGGTCAGCGTCGTCGCCAGCATGCTGATGTGCCGCTGCCCGGAGCGCGAGTACATCAGCGACCAGAACGACACCGCCGCTGCCAGCGCGGCGATGGCGGCGGTCGGCCAGTCAAACAGGCGGCGGGTGAACAGGTAGGTCAGCAGGACGGAGAGCGTCCCCAGCAGGATCGAGACACCCCGCACGCCCCACACGCCCGACCCAAAGGCGGCCATCGTCCCGGCCTGCAACCAGTGATACAGCCCCTCGTGCCCGGAGGCGTCGTCGTAATACAGACGCACTTCGCCATCCAGCACGTGCTGCGAGACGACCAGCGCGTTCGATAGTTCGTCCTCGCGCCAGCCGCGAGGTGCCTGCCAGTGCCCCACCGCGCGCAGCGCGAAGGCCAGCAGCGTGATGATGGCAACAAACACAGCTTCAAGCCGCCGCGAGATAGGGGGAGGCCAGCCTGTTCTCACAGCCGGGCTATTCACGCTCGCCAATCTCGTGGTATACGTCACGGACACGCGGGGCATTGTTCCACACCGCGAAGTAATCGCGAATGGTCAGCACGCCGATAGCCAGCATCAGCAGCCCGAAAGCCGTCCACAGTGCCGTCCGTCCGTTCCTTCCGGCCTGCCGGTACGCCCAATCCGCCGTCCATACGGCAGCCAGCGCCGGGAAGTAGTACAACGCGGGCTGCATCCCGATCACGCGGATGCTGCTCGCTCTTGCGCCCGTGATCAGCGCCGGGAACAGGCCGGCTGCCAGCGTCAACAGCATGAAGGCATTCGTGCTGGAGATACGAAAGGCGTCGTCATACGAGCGCCGCCCGCGCCGTGCCGGGCGGTAGGGATTCACCACGCTCACCACCGCAATGCTGATCCCCAGGTAGAACAGCAGGCTCATCACCGACCCCAGCAACGGTTTGCGGGGGATGTTATACAACCACAGGTTATCCCCGGAGATCGTGAGCACTCCCAGCCCGGCCCGGATGGTCCTGTGCAAAGGCTCAACGTTTCCCGCCTGGAGGGCGTCGATCTGCCCGGCCATCCGGGCCGTCAGGCCACCTGTCTCCGGGTTTTTGATCAGGGCGACGGCCAGCGGAGCCGCGACCACCGCGCCGACGCCCAGCACGATCAGCAGGCCCGGCCAGACACGCCGGATCACGCCCGGCTGAGTCAGCGAGAGGAAAAAGAAGAAAGCCGGGAAGACCACCCACATCACGCAGGCTGCGGGGTGGGTGTAGAACGTCACCCCCAGGAGCATACCCGCCAGCACGAACCACACCCACCGCTCAACCTCAGCCTGTGGGCGGTACGTGCTCAGCACGAAATCATCCTCGACATCTTCTTCGACGCGGATGCCGCGCCGCATGGTGAACGCCGCTGCCGTATAAAGCACCGGCAACGTGATCGAGCGGAGCGCCTGCCGACTGGTCGAGACTCCCCAGAAGCTGACGGCCAACCCGGCCATCGTTGCCAGCGCCAACCACCGGTTCTGGGTTGACAGCCGCACCCAGGCATAGGTCAGCACCAACAGCCCAATCCCGAACAGCGCCGCCGTCAGACGGGCTGCCACAGTGCCGTCCCCGACGATCAGCATCACCAGCGCGACTGCATAGCTGTAAAGGGGTTCTCGCCCGCCTCCGGTCGTGAAGTAGAGCGGGGCGCGGCCTTCCAGCACATCCACCGCGCTTGCGACGTGGCCAGCCTCATCGTGCGCCAGGCCGGGGGGAGCGCTGTCCAGCGCAACCAGGCGCAGGACAGCCCCAACCAGCAGGATCAGCACGAACAGCACGGTCTCTACGCGACGGGCCTGCTCATTCATAGGTAGATTCCTGATTCATCGGCGCGGCGATAGTACCGCATGTCAAGGGGTCTGCCAACGTGAGTATGCCATCTACGGATGGGGCTGTCGTATTGCAGGAGCAGGTTGCCCGGAGGCCCCACCCTCGCCCGCTCCTTCAGGGGCGAAGTGACGTTGCAGTGCCATCACCCCGGCCAGGTTGCGGGCAAACTCCGGATCGTCCCGTGTGTACAGCTCGATGACCACCGCCGGGATGCCGCGCTCGGCCAGCCAGTTGGTCGCGTCGCCTGTCACGTCGTAATAGGTGAACGTCTGGTGTGGGTAGCCGGTCGTCTCTTCCAGCAGATCGCCCAGCCACAGCGCACCCGGTTGATCTCCGCAGGCCCCCACGAATATGCCGCCTATCGCGCTGTGATAGAAGATCGCCGCGTCGGGCGGTTCGGCCACGAAGTAGGCACGCAGCGCCATTGTCTCCGGTTCGGAGAACGGGCGCGGCCCCGGGTCAACCGGGATATCGCGCAAAAACGCCGTCGAGGACCACTCACAGCCCCAGTTGCGGTTAAGATCGACCCCCCGCCCGTTGAAGCGCCCTTCAAGCTCGCTCCCGCGTACGAGGCCATCCGGGTTGGCCACCGGGATCAGCACCAGCCGGATGCCGGACAGCACCTCGTCCGGGTTGCGCCTGAAGTGGTTGACCAGTTGCTCCACCAAAACAACCGTGTTGCCCTCATATCCGCCGTGTATCCCGCCCACCAGCACAATTGACCTCGGTCCCTCGCCGAACTGCCACGCCCATATGTCACGCCCCTCCCACGACTGCCCAATAGAGAACCGCACGTCGTCCGGGTATGGGGTCAGCGTCGGGAGGATCAGGGTTGGGAAGGCGGTGGGCGATTCTGGCGTCCCGGTAGGCAGCGGATCAATCGTAGGAAAAGAAGTCGGGGTAGTCATCTTGAGGGCGGGATAACTACCACCCACGCTCTCGATCCGCTCAGGCAGGGCAGGACTGCTGCGGCAGGCAACGATCAAAAGCAAAGGCGTGCAGATAAACAGACCGGGGAGGGATGATCTCCGCATGGTCTGCACTATAGTCGCTTTGGCCCCGGTTCGTCAAATGGCTCCGAGAGAAGTAGCAAACAGAGAGCACCCCTAACCGGAACCGTGCCGGACGGAACTACGAAGAAATCCACATTCCCCGTTCCCAACCAGCGCACGAATTCTTCACCGGTGGTGCCGAAGTAGCGACACTATAGATGGATTGAAGCGGGCATGTCCCTGGGGCTTGATCTTCTTCTCGTGTCCGCATGGCTCTTGTGTTCACACCAGGGCTTCACCTGTCGCCGGATTGAGCTTACAACCAGCCAGCAGAAATGTACCCCGGCCTGTAGATGTCACGCGAGCAGATGCAGCGCGCGCGCCTTTGCCACCGCTTCGGTACGACTGCCCACTTCCAGCTTTCCGTAGATGTTGTTGATATGCGTCTTGACGGTGCCCACTGCGATGAACAGTCGGTCGGCGATGTCGCGGTTGCTCAACCCGTCGGCGATCAGTTGCAGCACCTCCAATTCGCGCTCGCTCAGCGGCTCGATGAGGGGTTGATCCGCCAGCAGGTTCTGCGATATGGGCACACCGGCCTGTTCCAGGAGCCGGTTGACGAACGAAGGAGCAGCAGACTGCAATCGCTCGACCAGCGCAATTACCTGCGGATCTTCGTCAAGGAAGGCCCGCACATACCCTTCCGGTGCGGCGATCCGCAGCGCGTCGTGCAGCAGGTACTCCGCCTTGTCCGGTTCTCCCTTCCGGGCAGCACACAGCGCCTGTAAGATCAGCACCGTAAGCCGGTGGCGGTGCATAAGGCGCGCTTCGGCAAACGTCGCCAGCCGGTCGAGCACGGCTCCGGCTTCCGCCAGCCGCTTCTCCACCATCAGCAGACGCACGTATGTCAGCATCGCTTCAATATTCATGTAGTTGGATTCGACATCGGGCGCGAGTCCTTCTTCGGCGGCCCATGCGCGCGCGCCGTCTATATCGCCATGCCGCAGCCGCAGCCATGCCGCCCAGGTGCGATACCAACCCGCATCACCATATCCGGTTTGTCCCGCCATCTCAGCGGCCCTGTCCAGTGCGATCAGCGCCTCATCCATCTCACCGACCGCATAGCGGGTCGGGGCGGCCAGCCCCTGTGCAATCGCCATATTCGCAGCCACTCCCAGCGCACGTCCGGTTTCCTCCGCCAGCCGGTGCGCCTCCTGTGCCGCGTCCAGTCTATTCCCCTCGTAGTGAAGCATTCCCAACCGGCTGAATATCAACCCGGCGACCGGCGCATAGTGTCCACCCGCACCCGCATAGCGTTCCAGTGCTTCCTCGCACAGGGCGATGGCCTCTCCACGCCGACCGAGGTTGTTCAGCGTCAACGCCAGCGACAGTTCCACCGTCGTCGTGGCAACCGGCTGGTCGAGGGTTTTCCCGGCCTCATACGCCCGACGGAACGCATCCGCCGCTTCATCCAATGGGCGGGTGCGCTCGATGGCCTCGGCCAGCAGCCATAATCCCAGCACGCGCCACTGCATCTGCTCCTCCGGCAGACGTGCCAGCGCGTCGTGCGTCAGTTGGGTGGCCGCTTCTGCGTCGCGCTGGCCCAGCAGCGCCACGAACCCACTCAGCAGCCGGGCCAGCCCCACTGCCAGATCGGGCGCGTCATCCCCGATGGCATTCGCCTGCTCGGCGGCCTCGGTCATCCTCCCAATGAAGGCCAGCGCCCACGCCTGATACATGGTCAGCAGCGGATTGGCTGTCACCCGTTGATTGGGAAGGCGGCCCAGCCAATTAAATACCGTCTGCACGTTGCCACGCTGCAACATGCGCCCCGCAGTGCGCTCCATCAGCGTTTCGGCGGTTGTATAGTCGCCCGTCATTTCCCCAAGAATCAATGCATGGTGGATCGCAAGCTCGTCGTGATCGTTGGCTGCATACCACGCAGCCGCGTCGTGATGCAACTGCTCGCGCTCGTCCGCTGGCAGAGTCAGGCGCATCATTTCCGCAAACAGGCGATGGTAACGGTACCACGTCCGCGAATGATCGAGTGGCACCACAAACAAATTGGCGCTTTCGAGGTGCTCCAGCATCTGCTGGCCGTCGCTGCGCCCGGTGAGGGCATCACACAGCGGCGCTGTCAACCGGTCAAGGATGGCAGTGTGACGCAGAAACTCGCGCACCGGTTCCGGTTGGCGTTCTACCACCTCGCTGATGAGGTAATCCACCACATAGCGGTCGCTCCCCGCAAACGCCGTGATGAATGTCTCTACGTCCTGCTCCCCCCGGCGTTGCAACGCCAGCGCCGCCATCTGCAGCCCGGCGATCCAGCCCTCGGTGCGGGCTTCCAGCGCATGAATGGCTTCTACCGGCAGGTGTAGTTCCATTGTTTCCTGGAGGAAGTCTGCCACCTCGTCAGGCGTGAAGCGCAGGTCATGCTGCCGGATTTCGATCATCTGCCCGCGCGCCCGGTAGCCGGGCAGCGGCAGCGGCGGGTCCTCCCGCGTGACGATCACCACATGCAGCGTCGGGGGCGCGTGGTCAATGAGAAAGCGCGGAATCGCGTGGATGTCGCGCTCGGTGATGGTATGGTAGTCGTCCAGCACCAGCACAATGCGCCGATCCAGACGGCCGATCTCGTTCACCAGTTGGGTCAACGACGCATTGAGCGACATCTGCGGCGCACTGAGACTTTGCAGCACCGCTTCGCCGAAATCCGGCACTATCTGCTGTAGGCTGACGATCAGGTAGCGCATGAACAGCACCAGATCATTGTCACCTTCGTCCAGCGACAGCCACGCCGTCGAGGAATCGATCCGATCCAGCCAGGAGCGGATCAGGGTGGTCTTGCCGAATCCGGCAGGCGCAGAGACCACTGTGAGGCGCAGACCGGGGTGCAACCCGCCGTTGAGACGGGTTAGCAGACGTTCCCGCGTCACCACGTTGGGGCGCGGTGGTGGCGGGATGGTTTTGGTTAGCAAAATAAAATCGGACATGCTACGCTCTCGTGATGGTGGGCGCTTTCGGCAGATCGTGCACCGGCTGCGGTAGAGTCTTTATTACTCTATACGTGTCGGACCTGCGAGGAGTGTCACTCAGGTGTTCGCGGTTACCGGCGAGTGCCTAACGCCTCCCGCTCCTGCGCGGCGGCCTGCTCCAGCACCCGCCGCTGTTTATCGATGCGGGCCTGCTGCCGCACAGACAGCGCCAGGATCACCCCGCCAATCGCGAAGCACAGCACCGCCGTCCCCAGCGCCACCGACACGATCCCGACGACCATCACATATACTGCAAGAGAGCTCGCCGCTCCCAACCCGCTGATCAATGCCGGGATCAGCCAGCCGCGCCCCCGATCCAGCCCGTAAAAGCCGATGGCCAACAGGCCGGTTGCGACGAACGTGATCCCCAGCGCGAAAGCGACGTGTATCCCGCCCATTGACAGAAAGACCGTCATCGCGGATAGGCCACCGGCCATTATGAGGTAGGTCAGGAACAGCCCCCAGTTAAAGCGGCGGCGTTTTCGCCACCCTTCGTGGAACTCCGCCGGGTCGATAAGGTCCACTTCTTCCACCGATACCAGCGGCAGCGCCATGTCGCGCAGCCGGGTCAGTACGCCATATAGCGCCGACTGATCGGGCAGCGGCCCGGTAATGATTGTCTTACCGGCCTTGACTTCCACGCGCATTCCCTCAAACCATTGCGCCCATGTCTCGGCATCCAGCCGCCCCTCGACGCGAATCTGGTACGTCTTCTGGGTGGTGGCAGAAAGTTCGTGGTAGACTTCTTCGGGCATGATCACCTCCAGGTCACAAATACGGTGATCACAGCATAGCATAATGCTGAACGGAAAACATCATGCGCAGGGTAGAGTGGGGGGGTAGAGCCGGGGGTGTAGAGGGTAGAGTTGACCTGTTCAACCTTCTCAAATGGATCGCCCTGAGCCATACAAGCAGAGAACGCACAGTATGAAAATCGCCTGTTACGGAGACAGCCTCACACGCGGATTCCCCGGTGTATCGTACGTTCAGCAGATGCGCCGCATGGCACCCGAGCACACCATCCTGAACTACGGCAGGGGCGGCGATACTGCGCTCAGTCTGTTGTATCGCATCGAACGGCACGGCCTCGCCCGTCCGGTCGATGCGGCGGTTCTCTGGGTGGGGGTTAATGATGTGCTGGTGCGACTGTCGCCGCTGGGCAGCCTGGCGAAACAGATAATGGGACAGCCCCCGGCGCAGGATCAGGATGTTTTCCGCCGCTACTATGCCGCACTGCTGACCCTGATCGCGCCGCACACGCCGCGCCTAATTGCGGTGCTGCCGCTGTGCATCGGGGAAGACTTGAGCAACTCGTGGAACCAGAAGCTTGCCGGACTTGGCACTATCGTTAAAGAAGAGGCTGAACGGTTCTCCAACGTGTACATCCTCGATCTACGTCCGGCAGCCGCCGATGTCCTGCGCGGTAAACTTATTGCCCCCTATCAACCCAAGACAATACCGCACATGATCCTCGATCTTTTTATGCTCACCACCGATGCGGCCATCGACCGGGCAGCGGCAAAGCGCGGCCTGCACCTCACTCTTGACGGTGTGCATCTCAACACAACCGGGGCGCGATTGGCCGCCACACACATCCTCGCGGCCCTCGAATCGTAGCCCATCCATCTCCCCTGTATCCCCGGACATACCCCACATTCTACCGTTCGGCTGATCCCACACGTCCAGAAATCTGCGAAGCTGTTGGCAGTTTGGCACGGAAATTTCGCAGAGGAGAAACTGGACATGGTATCCGCTCGGACATATGCACGTATTGGCAATGCACTCATTGGCACCTTTATGAACATCGCGCTGCGTGCTGACACCGTTCAGCACGCGCCGCTGCCCGAAGGCCCGAAGCTGATTGCCTTCAATCACCCGTCAACCACCGATCCGATCTTCATGCTGCCGGTGGTCAGGGAACCGATGACCATTCTCGTCACCGAGATGGCCTTCAAGACGCCGGTCTTTGGCGAACTGATCCGGCGGGCCGGGCATATTCCGGTAGTGGCCGACAACGGACGGATGGCCTTCAATGAAGCGATAGCCCGGCTGCGCGCAGGTGAGACGATCGGCATCTGCCCTGAAGGCGCGCTCAGCCCAGCCGAAGGTGGCCTGTGCCGCCCTCGCACCGGTGCGGTGCGGCTCGCGCTGAAAGCGAATGTGCCAATCATACCGGTGGGCATCGCACTCGACCGCAGCCGACTGCTCTGCGTCGACACTGTCGTCGAGAACTATCACGAAGAGGCGCGCTATTATCTTAACGGCCCCTATGCGGTGACGTTCGGCCAGGCGCTGACCCTCAAGGGCAATGTCAACGATTGGGCCTACGTTCGCGGCGAAGCCGCCCGGCTGCTTGAGCACATCGGTCGACTGGCGCACGAGAGCGCCCGGCGGCTCGCGCCGCCCGCCACCGCCTTCCCGATGCCGGTCGTCGTGCAGCGCCCATAACGCAAGTAAACTCAATATGATCCGTGATCTGACCACTCACCGGGTGGGCAGGTGGATGCTAACAGAAGGTGCCGTGTCCCGCGCGGCTGTGCATCCCTACCTGCCCACCCTGCCACTCATACACCCCCTCCTGAACCCCCAATGTACCCCTGGAACCACCCTTCGGTTGATCTCGTTCTACCGGTCCGTGCTGTATGCTCTGGGCACAACTTGAATTGGAAACGGAGGAATTTTGAGATGGATAGCTATGTGATGATTACCGGCGCTGCCGGTGGACTGGGCAAAGCCTTTGCCGCCGAATGTGCTATGCGCGGTTGGAACCTATTCCTGACCGATGTGTCCCAACCTGCGCTCGAAGCGGCTGCCACCGGCCTCAAACGCATGTACGGCGTTACCGTCGAAGCCTACACCTGCGACCTGATCGATGCGCAGGCCCGTGACGCGCTCTGGAAGCACGTTGCCCGGCGAGAGCTGCGCTTTCATATGCTGTGCAACGTTGCCGGTGTCGATTACCAGGGGCCATTCGTTCAGCGCCGCCTGAATGAGCTGCAAACCATTGTCCGCCTCAACATCGAGGCCACCGTCGAGATGACGCGCCGCATGCTGGCTTTCAAGCATCCGGCCCACCGCCTGCTTATCGTCAACGTCAGTAGCCTTGCTGCCTTCTATCCCATGCCGGTCAAGGCCGTTTACGCTGCGTCCAAGCGCTTTCTGCTGGATTGGTCGCTGGCCCTGAATGAGGAGCTGCGCCCACAGGGGGTGATGGTCACCGCGCTGTGCCCTGCCGGTATGCCCACTAACGACGCCTGCATCCGCGCGATCACCGCGCAGGGATTCGCCGGGCGCATCACTACCATGAACGTAGGCGACGTGACCCGGCTGACTATCAACCGGGCGCTTGCAGGACAGACCGTTGTGGTGCCGGGTGTCGCCAATCAACTGCTACGTGTGCTCGGAACGCTGGTCCCGCCGCCGCTGGTTGCCGCTCTCATCAACCGCCGCTGGCAAAAGGCTCATCAGAAGGCGGATGGGAGCGGTCACGTGCCCCCTCTGACTCCGTCAGTCGGCACCCCGGCCTGATACCTCTGGACTTGTGCCGCCTGTAAGTCTGTAGGGACGCGGCGTGCTGTGTCCCTACCCAGGGCAAAATCAGGTGAGTAATTCTTAACATGGAGAGTAAACCAATGACTGAAAACCGAAACCTGACAGGAAAAAACATCGTCATTACCGGCGCGACCTCTGGTATAGGCCGGGCGGCACTCGAAGCCTTGGCCCTGCGTGGGGCGCACGTCATCGGGGTGGGACGCTCGACAGCGCGCGGTGACGCTGTCAGGCAAGCCCTTCTGGCCTGTGATCCGCACGCTGACGTGGTCTTCTTCACCACCGACCTGTCATCTCAGCGACGGGTACGCGAACTGGCCGTCAACATCTATCGCGAAGTCAATGCCTCCGGCCACGGCAAACTCGACGCGCTGATCAACAACGCCGGGACGGTGTCGAGCTGGTACACTGCCACCGAAGACGGCTACGAACTACAGTTTGCGGTCAACCACCTCGCCCCTTTCCTGCTCACCCACAAACTGATGCCGCTGCTACGCCGCGCGCAGTTTGGCCGCGTGATAACCGTCAGTTCAGGGTCACATTATCACACCAAGATGCACTGGCCCGACGTGATGTACCGCACCAATTACAATACACTCGCGGCCTATAAACAGTCCAAGCTGGCGAATGTGCTCTTTACCGCCGAACTCAACCGGCGGCTGGGGCTAGGCTCAAATGTTCGGGCCTATGCCGCCGATCCCGGACTGGTCAACACCGAGATCGGCCTCAAGGGCACAGGCGGTATTGAGGCGCTGGTCTGGCAGGTGCGCAAGCGGGCCGGTGTCAGCCCCGAACAGGGCGCGCAGACCATCGTTTATCTGGCCGCCGATCCCAAGCCTGCATGCTCCCATTGCATCTACTGGAAAGACTGCCAACCCATCGCCCCCAGTGATGCGGCCCTCGATGCAAGGGAAGCGGCGCGTCTATGGGCGCTTTCCGAACAGTTGTGCGGCTTCGCATGGCTTCGAAAGGAGCAGGCTGCATGATTTTACTCATGGCGTGGACCGCGGTGAAGCTCACTGGCAACAAGGCGTTCTTCAATCAACTAAAAGACACTCTTGTGAAAATCCTGTCACCTTTGGGGATGCTGAATCCTCGCCGTGATGGGAAAAAGGGGAGCACCGCACAAATCAGTGGCTGAACGGAAGCGAGACTTCACTGCACGCTCTGAATGGACAAACGAGGAGTGTGGCCCTAAAACCCGCAATGCCAAAAGACTACATCCGGCCCGAAAAGTGGCTCGTTTTCGGCCAGCTATACGGACGCGTTGATCACACCGCTCGCAACTCCCGCTGCAAGCTATCTCAGATTGACGGGCGGGAGTTGCTCGCGGACCAACTCCTGTACGGCGGCTGCGCTTTCCAACGTCAGCGCGGCCTCGGCGACCTGTTGAGCCTGTTCCAACGGCACGGCACGGATGATTTGCTTGGCAAGCGGGATTGCCGGTGGGTTCATGCTGAACTCGTCCAGTCCCAGCCCTAACAGGATTGGGATCGCCAGCGGCTCACCGGCCAGTTCTGCGATGCTCTCGCAAACGTAATCAGGCTGGATATCGCTGGTTGCGAGTCGCTCATGTGTGATGACGCCGGTCAGGGGCGAGAGACATCCTGGTGATGTCACGCCCCCTTTGCATACAGAAGAGGGATGCATAGGATGATACGATCTTTCATCGAGGGGATGCCGGGAGAGTTTGGACGATAGCTCCTATACTTCTATGAAGCGCATGCGTTGTCCATCAATCTTGTCGTCCTGGCGTATGGGTTTATGATGCTGATGTCGTGGACGACCCCGCTACGCATTTATCGTCACGCGGTTGTTATCGTTGCCAGGCGGGTCCATGAGCATCCCAACCTGACCCGCAAGACGGTTAAACGAATTCGGGATCAGATTGAAATCCCCTGGCAGGAAGTGGTAAATGCAACACCCTTCCCACTGGTTGCGCACACGGGGGCATTGATCCCCAAACAGAAATCAGTTGAACCGCTGCAGCATCTGCTTGATGAGAAGGAATTGGTCACTCACGCACTTGAGGTGCTTAAAGGAACGCACATCCGGAAGATCATGCCCAGCTATCGCTCGGGGTTGAAGAAAGAAACATTGTCTGACGATGCTGAGAGCTGAGCGAGTTTATCGGTTAGATGTCAGGTACAAACACGTTTGAACCTCCACTTGTTCGTACCAACTCAGTTTTATCCCATTTTTCAGCAGGTTTGTTCTTGAAAAACACCTTGCCAGAAACGGGTATGATAGGCAAGTTGGAAATAGCCACGTGCAAGGCGTTCTGGTAAACGGAGTGCGTAGACCACGTAGAACAGCCCTATGATGAGATTCTGGAGCAGCACAGAAGGGTGGCTTAAAAACAAGTTTCTGATCGCTGCCGGATAACGAGCAAGTCGGGCGTCGATAAGGTTGGGGCGCAATTCCGGGTAACGCAGTGCAAGGTGATAAGACGAGCGCCCTTCATTGTAGGCGTCGTTAAGCCCCACGTCACGATCCTTAACGAAGCGATGATAACCCAATGCCCGGGGACAGTAGACAAATTCGGCATTTGACCGGGCCAGCCGGTACCCAAATTCGATGTCGTCGTGCTTGGTAAACCTGAACTCGGTATCAAACCCTCCCACAGACTCAAACAGGCGACGGCTGAGAGACACATTCCCCGATAAACAATCCCAGAACGTCAGCGAGTATCCCGGTTGGGACAGCTTATCATAATGTTCTTCGTAGCGACTGCTGAGATATTCCTCCCAGGGGGTAAGGGAATGCTGATCCAGGATGCGAACCTGGCCGAGGCATACGGCAGTCTGTGCCTGGGCCCGGATATGCTCGGACAACATCTCCGGTGTGGCGATGATGTCGTCGTCTAGAAAAAGGAGTAAGGGAGCCTCTGCCAATGCTGCTCCCCGGTTGCGTGCTGCACTTGGCCCACTGTTAGCCCCATTGATCCAGCGCAAAGTGTAAGGGGCGGCAAACGCTTCGAGCATCGCTTCGGAACCATCGGTAGATCCGTCCAGCGACACAATCACTTCAAACGGGTGGCTGGTTTGGCTGCACAAAGCTTCTAAAACCATACGTAAGCTCTCGCAGCGTTGATAACTTGGAATTATCACCGAAATGTCAGGTGTCATGACACTTTTTTAATATCCATTCGCCAATCGATGAGATCAGCATACCCGAATCGCACTTTCAGGGCAAAACAGAGAAGGGTATCTTTCCGCTTGATCAGGGTGCGGCGCAGGCGGTAGCGATCTGGCACCGGAGCAAAACCGCTGCGAGCCGTACAGGCCCATTCATATCCTGCTTGTTCGGCCAGTGCGACAACATCATTGGTGCTCCGACCGTATGGATAGGCTAATCCCCGCGGTGGGCATCCGATAATCTGCGAGAGCTTCTCTCTAGACCGCTGCATATCTCGTAGAATCTGTTCCCGTGACTGCTCATCGTATGCCCGATGGCTCCAGCCATGCGAGGCTATCTCGACACCTTGCCGATTTAACTCCCTTACTTGCTGCTCCTTGAGCAAGAATACTCCCTGCAATTCGGGCCAGTTGGAGGTCTGACCAATGCGCCCGGCAACTATAAAGGCGGTCGCGGAAAATCCAACCTCACGCAGGATGGGCCACGCCACCTCGTAAAAGTCGCGCGTGCCGTCATCGAATGCAAGCCCGACCACCTTCCGGCTGTTGGCTTGCAGTGCCTCCGAGACGGTGCACCCCTGATATCCGCGTGATTTTAACCACTTGGTCATCCTCTCGAACCGCTCTGGTGAGATGGCATAATCATCGGCAGGGTCATCATCGACGCGATGGAAGGTTATGATCTTGACCATAGTTTAATCGGGTGCCCTTTGGGGCGCAGCTTTCGAGCGGCGATGGTGCGGATCGTGCTCCATACCAGATGCGGCATCCGGTGGATGAGCAAACGCCATCTCAGACCGGGGCGATTTTCCGGCGGAGCGTGCCGCATAAAGCATCGAACCCAGTTCCGGCCCCGCAGCCACATCTGCTGCAAAAACACCCGGTTTGCAGACTTCGAGCCGGCGTGATCCACAATCGCACCCAGAACCCCGGCCACCTTCCACCCGGCTGCTTTTGCCCGGAAACAGAAATCCATATCCTCAAAGTAGGCGACGTATGCCTCATCGAACAATCCAATCTGCTCCAGAACCTGGGCACGGATCAGCATGGCTGTCCCCCAGACGTAATCCACAAGCATAAGTTCGCCGTCATCCGGCGGCACAGGCTCACTGATCATCCCGGTGTTGAAGTCGCAAAAAGCCCCAATCACTTCACGACCATCCGGGTGAATCAGGTGCGCTCCCACAATGCCAAACCCGGGATTGTGCTCAAGCGTGGCGGCAAGTTTTTCCAATGTATCGGGGGCGAGGGTGGCATCATTGTTAAGCAGCAGCACGGCGTCCGGAGCGTGTTCCAGTGCGTGAGAGATGCCCGTATTGGCCCCCGCCGCGAAGTGTATGTTTTCGGGCAACCCTATCAGGTGCACCTCAGGGAACAGAGTTTCTATTGTCTCGACGCTGCTATCGGCGGAGCCGTTGTCCACCACAATCACCTGAACAGTCCGCATAGTTGATGCATATACCGAATCCAGACAGGCCAACGTTTCGTCTTTGCCGTTCCAGTTTACGATGATCACTGAGATGTTCATGCTAGCGACTTTTATCGTCAACGAGCTTACAAAGCAGAGCCTCCAGCTCCTGCGCAGACGCTTCCCAGTTGAAGGTTGCTTGCACAAATTCGCGTCCGGCCTGTGCCTGCCGCCTGTGACGGTCGGCGTCGGTGAGCAAGGAATTGATCTCCCCCGCAAACGTTTCAGGGTCGTCCGCAAGCGTGATGGTGGAATCCGGGACCATGATTCCCGCGTTTGATACCGTCGTAGCGACGACCGGGCGTCCTGCCGCCAGACCGTCGAGCACTTTATTGAGAGCACCTGCTTCAGATTGCATAGGGGCAATGATGATGTGGGCGGCTTCGTACTCGGCTCGTAAATTCTCAACGTATCCGGTGACCGTCACCCCCTGAACCCTCTCCAGACTTAGCACGTCATGCGCCGGATGTACCCCCACAATGCGTAACGTGGCGTCCGGTCGGGCGTTAAGCACACAAGCCCATACCTCACGGACAAACCAGATTACCGCCTCCCGGTTGCGGCGTCTGTACAACGCTCCAACAAACAGGCAGCGCCCCTCGATGCCCGAACCAATCGGAATATCAAGGTATTCGCGGACATGCCCAACCGGGGGCAAAACCTGTACGAGTGATTGCGGTAGATGCTGCAATAATACGTCTTTGTCACGCCGAGAGCGAACAATGATGAGGTCAGCGGTTTGACAGGCAACGAGCTCCTCCTGTTTACGCCCGGCGGTGCCAGGGAGGTTCTCGTACTGCTCAACGATGAAACGAACGTCAACCTCATCTAACACCCGGAGTACCTCCGAGGAAACTGCCTGTAAATAGCGGCCCATCTCAGGCCATGCGCAGTAAACGACATCAGGCCAACCACTTGAGAGCGCATCGCGCATTTGCCTGTCGGCGCGCCTGGGAAGCTGGCCTCTGAGCAGGTATTGGATGACGCGGGAGACCTTACCCCACACGGTGAAGGCAGGCTGGATCAGCAGCAGATCATCGACGAACGGGGCCATCGTCTGGGCTTTCTTTGCCTCCCGGTCATCGACAAAGCACACCAGCCGGATCGTGTGTCGGGCCGATAGATGGCGTATCAGGGCATAGAGGTCTCGCCCGCCGCCGTGCGGCACGTCCGGGTAAATGGCGTAGGGTGAGGCGATCTGAATGTTCACTGCGGATACACCTCATCAAGTACGGGGAGAAAGTGCTGCCACGCATAATCTGAGATGATCTCGTGCCCTGACCTGATAAGTTGTTCTTGCTGTGCAGGTGAGCGTATCAACCCGACGATTGAGTCCGCCATTGGGCGGCCTAGCTCACTGACGATCAGGTGCTTACCGTGGATTAAGTTCAAGCCCTGCGCGCCTGCGAGGGTGCTCACGACAGGGCATTTTGCGGCGAGTGCCTGCAATATCTTGAGACGCGTACCGCCGGCCTTCTCAATCGGGACGATGATGATGGTCGCCTGTGCAAAAAGTGGGCGCATATCCGGCGGGTCGGGGACGATCTCAACACTCGGATTGGCACCTGCGACAATGTATAAATCGGTGGACGGCATCTTGCCCGCGAAGATACATTCAATCGACGGGAGACTCACCTGAATGATCGGCAGTGTCCCGGCGATGAACTTCTGCGCCCCGCGAACATTCGGAGGCCAATGCAGCGCCGCCGGGAAAAGCAGTGTCTGTGGTTTGGGAGAGCGTTTGACAGATGACCAGTAGTCGAGATCAACGCCGTTGGGCAATACGTATGATCGGGCCGTCGGCTGCAAAGGCTGTGTCCCCCGTGCGTCTTCTGGTGAAACGGCGATCAGCGTATCAACCGGTGTTTTCTGGACAAGCTCTTCTTCTTGTGGCCGCCTGGGGGCATCATGGCAATCATAGACCCGTTTGCCGGTATATGAACGTGGAATGTAAGACAGCATCGACGCTCCCTGTACGTGAAGGGCATCGGGTTGAAGCGAAGCGATCAGGTCTCGGATGGTTCTTCGGGTACGTCGTGCTATGCCCCAGTTGTAGGGCCTCCACGTAATCCCCACCAGTCTTTCGTGGAGGTCACCCAGATCCCTGATTTCGTCCGCTGTGGCGTGGGTGAACAGGTGT
Source organism: uncultured Anaerolineae bacterium (assembly GCA_964603985.1). GTDB lineage: Bacteria > Chloroflexota > Anaerolineae > Aggregatilineales > UBA3940 > CAZRXG01. The sequence goes on from CAZRXG010000013.1 coordinate 53,649, forward strand.
ACCTCGTGTCGATCCACCAGATAACCAAGCATGAAACGGGCACGTTCTCGCCCACCCGTCAACGGCGGCGATGGTGACTCCGGGGCCAGCCAGAGGATCTTCACCGGTTGTTCTCCCGCAGCAGCCTGATCGCCGTCAGCAGAATGAGCACGCTCATCATGCCGGTTGTGATCAGGAAGGCCAGAGGTAATGCCAGCACATCACCGCGACGGAGCAGGAGAGTCACACCAAGCCCCCACATCAACAGCGCCCACGTCAGTGATAGTCTGAGGCCAGTTTGTGCTTCGCCTCGCGCGTAAATCACCGGGAGCAGGATCGTCGACAGCGCATCGAACGGCGTGCGGAACAGATAAACGATCAGCACGGGTAGGGCAGGTAGCCACTCCGGGCCGAAGACGGGTTCAATAAGCAGCCGGGCGGTGAGCAGCCCCACCGAAGCTATCAGCGTGCAGATACCGACAAATAGGATTACCGTCTGGCGCAGTAATCGAACAAACCCCCGCCGGTCAGCACGCAGCAAAGAAAAAGCCGGAAACCCGACACGGGCGGCATAGTCCGCCGGGATACGTGCCCACCGGGCAACGTCTTGAGACCACGTGATATGCCCGATCTGGGATCCACTTAACCAGAAGCCACCCAATGCTGGGACGATCTGATCAACGGCAAGGTGCAGCAAGCCCTGTGACTGGTATTTCCAACCAAACGACAATAAGCGCCTCGCGGCCTCGACGTTGAAAACAGGCTGCGGCGTCCAGGGTGAAGACAGATTGACCAGCAGGGTGCCGCCGACGCTTGTAGCAATCCCACCCCAGGCAAGGCTCCATAAGCCTAACCCCTGCCACGCCATGATCAGGGCGGTGCTTTGTCCCACCACAAGACCGCCAACTTCCGCCAACGCTAACCGGTCAAAGCGAAGTTCCCGATTGAGCCGCGTCGACGGCACAGTTCCAAAAGCATCAATGAAGGGGGTGATGGACATCAACGAAATAACACGCTTCCCGGCTGGGGGCAGGTCGTAGAGCGATACCAGCCAATAAGAGCCAATGATCAGCGCACCACCAAGCAAGATCGCCAGGAACAGGCGAATCGAAAATGCCGTCCCTTCTTCTTCCGGTAAGACGTGTTCGCCACGTTGGATCAGCGCGGCACTGACACCCATATCAACCAGCAAACTCAAGATGCCAATTGGCAGTAAGATGATGGCAAATGCTCCAAAAATCTCCGGGGCCAGGAGACGCGAGAGCAGGATCAAACTGGCAACCGAGATGAGCTTGGCAGCACCCCCTCGCAAGGCTAATGCGATCAGCCCTTTGAGTGCCCGCCCTCTAATATCGCTCAGGTGTTGTGATGAACCCGGCATGCGTGCATTATACTGGAAATCGAACCGTCGGTTTGCCGTTTCGCTTCAATCTGTCTACACTTGGGCTGCACATTCATCTTAGTGATGGAGGCTCTCGATGAGCAAGCGTTGGGGATTTATCTTTCTTTTTCTGGCACTAGTGATTGTTGTACTCAGTGCTTGCAATGCGCTGAATAATGTTGTAGGTTCTGATGCAAGCTGTGACATTGCCCCTGATCCCCTGGTCTCGGTGAATCAGGACAACTGGCGCGATGCATTCGGGTGCCCAACTTCGAACACAAGTATCGCTATGTATGAGTGGGCACCCTTCGAACGGGGATCTATGCTGCACGACAAGGGCCGAGGACAGGTATACATCTTCTTTGATGACGGCACCATGCAAGAAGTCCCGGCCACACAGCAGGCAGCCGGTGACCTGCCCGGTGAGCCGCCCGCAGGTCTAGCCCCGCCCGAAGGTGTGTTTGCGGTTGTCTGGGCCAACGAACCCGGCGTCGCCAACGCGTTAGGATGGGCCACAACATCCCCTGTGGAGTATGACGGGCTTCAGCAAGAGTTCCTCGGCAACGGGACTATTGTGGTGGCTCTGGGCAACGGCGACCTAGTGGGGATCTTCCCATTCTCCAACAACTGGAGCAAACTGCCCGTCGAAAAGATCCCCGGTTACTATGGCGGGATGCCCGGTGAGCCGAGGTTTAGCGTCGCCGCGCTTGGCACGATTGGCTTATTGGTCGCTGCCGGGCTGGTTTTTACACGTCGGGATGTTTAACAACCAACAGGCTCAGAACCTACGAGGAGCTATCTGGCGGATCGTGGTTCTGAGCCTGCCGCTGTTTTTTCTCCCCTTTACCCGTTACAACTTTGAGCCGGATAAAGCGGCACTGTTTCGCGCACTCGTTTTGGTGCTGCTCCTGCTGTATCTGCTAACCCTGCGCCGCCCGAACACCCGGCCTCGCGGTATTTCGCTCGATCGTCTATCGCTGCTGGTGTTGTTTTTCTGGTGGTGGGTGACGCTGGCGACCCTGTTTTCAATCGAGCCAACTCGCTCCCTTTGGGGGGAGCCACGTTGGGGGCAGGGCTGGATCACACTCACCTGTTACGTGGCGCTGTTCGGGTTGGCCCGCGTATCACTATCCGGCGACCGCGATCAGCAGGGGCTTATCGATGCTGTGTTATTTGCCAGCGTCCCCGTCAGTGTCTATGGGCTGGCACAAAAAGTTGGGCTTGATCCACTGCACATCGTGGCCCCGTGGGAACGGATACAAAGCACGTTTCCGCATGCCAATGCATTAGGTGGGTATCTGGTGCTGGTGATGCCCTTTTGCTGGTTCCGGGTGGTTCGTGGCCCAAATCACCGGTTGTGGATTGTCTGTGCGTTGCTTCAAGCACTTTGTTTGTTATTTACGTCATCTCGCAGCGCCTGGGTGGCTGCTGCCGCCGCCGGATGGCTGTTTGTTTACATGCTGGCAAAGTCACGGCACCGGCGCATTATATTAGCCAGCATGGCCGCTGCAGGTGCGATATTGCTTGTCACGCTGAGTCTACTTCCACCCGCACACCCTACGGCACCCACGTTATGGCGCTCGATTACGTCTCTTGTCCGGTTATCAAGCCCCACGGTTCAAATCCGCTTGAATATCTGGCAGGGCATCGTGGATGCGGTTGCTCAGCGCCCACTATTCGGGTACGGCCCCGAAACGCTCGACCTGGCACTGCCGGGGCATCCCCCACCCGAATTATCCCTGTACGGCAACATCAAAACAGTAGCAGGCCGCGGACACAATGACCTGCTGGAGTGGGCCTTGTTTGCCGGGATTCCGGCAGCAGTGGCCTACGGTGGTCTGCTAACAACTGTGTTTGTGCAGGGGTGGCGGCGGATCAAACAAGGTAATCATGCGCTTGCGCTGCCGGTCTGGATCGCCCTGATGGGGGGGATAATCAACCAGCTGATTGACGTAGGTACAATCACGTCGAATCTGCTGATCTGGCTGTTTGCAGCCCTGCTCACAACCCGGTCGCCGGACACTCAAGAAGACTCCCTGAGTTTTGAATTTGAGTGGATGCCCGTCCGAGTCGGATTGGTGATTCTCACCCTGGTGGGGATTACCGTCGTGAGTATCCGACCTGTGATCGCCGATACGTATGGTCGTGAAGCACTGGCCCTGTATACCTTGAGAGGCTGGGATGAGTCTGATGCGGCGGTGATCAAGGCGGAGATGTGGGATCCGCGTCGCTTTACATACGCAGCCCTGCAGGCGGACATCACATTGGGGCGCGAGGATTCTAAGTTACGCCCGGATGATGTGGCACTGCTGATAGCCGCATCCAGGCTTGAGCTGGCCCTTCAACAGACACCAACGGACCTTGAGTTATGGCGCAGATTGGTAGAGGTTCGGCGGGTGCTGGCTTATGAACTGAATCCCACCTACTGGCCCGATGCGTTCGCAACCTGCAAGCAGATGCTCATTGTCGCCCCAGAAGACCCTGATTTATTTATGTTGTGCGGCGATCTACGGTTGTGGGCTCGTGAACCCTCCGGGGCGCTCCCTTACTATCTGGCGGCGTCAGAGCTTGCGCCGTTATACGATCAGCCATACTACAATCTATCAACTGTTTATCGCTGGTTGGGGGATGATGATCTGGCCGAGGCTTACAGCGTCAAAGCCAAAGACGCCCGAGCGGAATGGGAGCAGATGCTAGGGCAGCGGTGAATCATAAGCGTGTAACGGGTGCTGCAAATGTTTTTATTTTGGGCCAAATTTAGGTGACAAAAGCCTGCGGCCAGGCAGTGATGCCTGGCCGCTCGCTCACAGTCCGGTATTACACGGGGTACAGGCGTGCCCCGGTCAGGGCGGTGCACCTAGAACAGCGGATAGATAAACACCCCGAGGCCGGATGTCCCGGCGAAGATCAGCAGGAAGCCAAACAGCAGCAGGACGATCACCATCGGGATCATCCACCACAGCTTGCGCGCCCACAGGAACTTGAGAAACTCGCCCACGACGCCCAGATTTGTGCCCATGTTCTTGAAGAATTGGATCATCGTTCTTTTCCCCTGAGTCTACAGAACTATAGCTCCTGTTCCGGGTTTAGGGCGTGTATGCAAACTCATGTCCCGGCTGCCGGAACTGCATTTTTGCCCTGAGATCACGCGTAAAGGCATAAAGAACGGCCTGGAAATGCTGCCTTTGGCACCCCGCATACCAACCTAGAACAGCGTGTAGATGAACGGCCCGAGGGGGTTTGACACGGCGAAGACCAGCAGGAAAGCAAACAGCAGCAGGACGACCACCATCGGGATCATCCACCACAGCTTGCGTGCCCACAGGAACTTGAGAAACTCACCCACGACGCCCAGGTTCGTGACCATGTTCTTGAAGAATTGGATCATTGCTTTTCTCCCCTGAGTTTACGGAACTATAGCTTCTGTTCCGGGTTTAGTCCAGCGAGTCTTTGCTTATCAGGAAGCGATCCATCACCAGCAGTTCCAGCGCTCCCTTGCGGAAGGTGTTGAACGCGTTCTGCGGTGTGTTGACAATCGGCTCACCGCGCAGGTTGAAGCTGGTGTTGAGCAGCACCGGGACGCCGGTCGCCTGCCCGAACCTCTCGATCACGCGGTAGTACCAGGGATTGTCCTGCTTGCGCACCGACTGCAAACGGCCACCGCCGTTGACGTGTGTCACAGCCGGGATGACGGTCTGTTTCTCCTCCGGGATGTGGCGCACGACCAGCATGAAGCGCGGCGCGGGCTGCCCTTCGTATGCGCCCAGATCAAAGTACTTTGGGGCATCTTCTTCCGTCACGACGGGGGCGAAGGGGCGGAACGGCTCGCGGAATTTGATTTTGAGGTTGACGATCTCCTTCATCTCCGGGCGGCGCGGGTCGGCCAGGATGCTGCGGTTGCCGAGCGCGCGCGGCCCCCACTCGAAGCGGCCATGATACCAGCCCACCACACCGCCGTCGACGATGGTGTCCACCGTGCGGTCGATCAGCTTCTCCTCATCCTCAATATACTCGTAGGGAATCTGCTGCTGGTCGAGGAAAGCCCTGATCTCTTCGGTCGAGTAGCCCTTGCCGTAGTAGACGTTCTCCATGACCAGCTTGCGCGGCTGGTTAAACAGGACGTGGTAAGTGTAGAGCGCCGCGCCCAGCGCGCCCCCGGCGTCACCGGCTTCGGGCTGAATGTATAGTTCCTCGAAGGGCGTCTCGTCTAGAATACGCCCGTTGGCAACGCTGTTAAGCGCCACGCCGCCCGCCATACACAGCCGCTTCGAGCCGGTGCGCTGGTGGGCGTAGTTAGCCATCTTGATGATGGTCTCTTCCGTCGCGCGCTGGATGCTGGCCGCGATGTCGGCAAAACGCTGGTTCTCGCGCGCCACCGGGCCGTCCTGGTCGGGGTGTGTCTTGGGTGTAAAGAACTCGCTTTCGCGCTCGCGCTCCGGCCCGAACAGATCCACGAACTTGCGGTTGTAGGTGCGCCTGGGGGAATGATGGAAGGAGAAGTACTCCATGTTCAGGCGCAGGCTGCCATCGTTTCCCACATCCAGCAGCTTGTAGACCTTGTCGAGGTATCTCGGCTCACCGAAGGGGGCCATCCCCATGACCTTGTACTCGCCGTTGTTGACCCTGAAGCCCAGATAGGCGGTGAACGCCGAGTACAGCAGGCCCAACGAGTGGGGGAAGCGAATCTCGCCAAACAGCTCGATCTCGTTTGTGCCGCTGCCGTCCCACGTGCCCCTGGCGTGGCCGACGGTGGCCGTCGTCCATTCGCCGACCCCGTCGAGCGTCAGGATGGCTGCCTCGTCGAACGGCGAGGCGAAAAAGGCGCTGGCGGCGTGGGTCATGTGGTGCTCGGCAAAGAGCAGCTTTTGGGCCGGGATCCTCAGCTTGTCAAGCAACTGGCTCTTGATCCACAGCTTCTCGTTGAACCACGTGATCATCGACTCGCGGAAGAACGCCACCGAGCGCGGGTAAGTTTGCAGCGAGCTGAGCAGGATGCGCTCGAACTTGAGTAGAGGCTTTTCGTAGAAGACGGCGTAATCAAGATCGTCGGTTGTGATCCCCGCCGTCTCTATGCAGAAGTCAATGGCATTGTGAGGGAATCCGAAGTCATGCTTTTTCCGCGAAAACCGCTCCTCAGCCGCCGCCGCGATCAATTCCCCATCTTTGATGATGCAGGCAGCCGAGTCGTGGTAGTAGCACGAGATGCCTAATATATACATACGGGTTACACTTGCCCTCTGATTCTCAAGCTTCAAAAGGTGGCAGTATCGTACCAAGCCAGGATGCAATACTGCCAACTGGCGAGGTATTATACCCTGTGGTGCGCTTATGTCGAATTGATTCTTGAAACGCCCTGGGGTATGCTTCGCAGCGCTATGGAAGAACAGAAAAGCTCGAAAAGTAAACCGCAAGCCCGAATACCCGCCCGTGCCAGGCCACCCGCCCGAAAGCGCCTGCGGCTGTTCCTGGGGATGGGATTGGCCGGTGTGTTCCTGGTGTGCGTGGCGCTGGGCCTGGTGGCCTTCACACCCGCGAGCGGAAACGACCACCGGCCACGCCTGATCGCAGCGCTGATCACCGCGACGCCAACGTCGACGGCGACGCCCACCGCGACCAGCACGCCCGCCTGGACACCCACCCCCAGCGACACGCCCACTATCACGCTGACGCCGACGGACACCCCGATCCCGACGGCCACCTCGACCGCAACGCCGACCAACACGTCCACCCCGCCGCCGACGCCCGACAGCCGCGACCGGGAGTTCACCGTGCCGATCCTGATGTATCACTACATCAGCGTGCCGCCGCCGGACGCAGACATCTACCGGCTCGACCTGTCCGTCACGCCGCAGAACTTCCGGGAGCAGGTGGCATGGCTCAAGGAGAGCGGCTACGAGACGATCTCGCTCTACCACCTGGTTTACGCGCTGACGATCGGGTGGCCCCCGCTGCCGGAGCGGCCAATCATCCTGACCTTTGACGACGGGTACCGCGACAACTACGAGAACGCGTTCCCGATCTTGAAGGAGCATGGCTTCGTGGGGGCCTTCTTCATCCTGACGGACGTGACCGACCGCAGCGAGCCGAATTACATGACCTGGGATATGCTGCGCGAGATGCACGAGGCCGGGATGGACATCGAAGTGCACGGGCGCGAGCACCTTGACATGTCAGGCCGGGATTACGACTGGCTGGTTTACCATCTTCTGGGGCCTGCCCAGACGATTGAGGCCAACCTGGGCTACCAGCCGCGATTCCTGGCCTACGTATCGGGGCGGTATGACGGGCTAACCCTGTCGACCACCCACGAGATGGGCTACTGGGGCGCGGTCACGACGAATCACGGCGCACTGCACCAGAAGGACGGCCTGCTCGAGCTGAGCCGGGTACGCATTCGCGGCGACTGGACATTGAGCCAGTTCACCGCCGTCGTCGCCGGGATGACGGAATGATAAACACGACCCGGCGGAAAGGGGAAGAACACCATGCAGCGGCTTAAAGACATGCCTGCGGAAAAGATCGTGGCGTTTGCGGGCCTGTTCAGTTTTGTGTTTCTGGCGGTGTGGGTGGGGGGAATCGCCGCCGTGTGGCTCGTCTTTGGCTTAGGGGACGTGCAGGTAGACTTCTGGGGCGCGGTGGAGGGACTCTCGGCTGCCGCCACACTGGCGACGGTGGTCGGCGGCGGCCTGTTCGCGCTGGCGCAGTTGGTCGAGTCGGTGGAGAACCGCGAACTGGAACTTGAAGGCCGCAACCTCGACATCTACAACCAGGCATTCGAGCGGCTGATGTCGGACGCCAACATCGAGGCCCGGCGGTGGATCTACATTCACCTCGATCCCGACCCCGAAAAGGGCCTGGGCAGCCTGAGCGCGGAGGGACAGCAGCACGTCAAGCTGGTGCTGAACTCCTTTGACCACTTGGGTTTTCTGATCAAACAGGATTGGATCACCGGCGACGCCGTTATCGAGTGGGTCAGCCCCTTCGTGGTGAAGGTGTGGGAGAAGATCGGCCCCTACGTCGAGTACGAGGCCGCGCGCCGCAACGAGCCGGACTACTACGAGGCGGCCAAGTACCTGGCCGAGAAGTGCCGCGAGTGGCGGACAGAACGCTTCCCCGACGCGCAGGTCACGTGGGTGGAGAAGGGGTTGTAGTGAGGAAAGGCGGCCCTACGCCTCTTCAGACGACTGGGTAAAAGCCTCTGCGGGGATCACTGCCTCCAGGTCGACACCATGACGCACGCGCATGCGCTCGGCGCGGATGATGGCCTCGACCTGGGCGACCGTTTCGCCGAGACACCCTGCCCGGTTGAAGAGGATATAGTCGAACTCTTTGGCGGCCTGGATCTGCTCGCGCGCGATCACCATCCGCTGGGCGCGCGTTTTGTCATCCATGTGCAGGTCGGGGCGCTCGTCGATGCGCTCAAGCAGGACAGCCGGGGGCGCGGTGACGAAGATCGTCACGCAGTCAGGGCAGCGCTCGCGGAGGCGGCGCATGCCATAAATGTCCACCTCGGCAACGACGAGATGCTTCTGCGGGGGAAGCCCCTCGTAGATATCGGCGGGCATGCTGTACAGATGACCGGAACGGTAAACGTCGTGCCCGGCGGTCTGGGCGTCGGCCTCCATCAGCCGACCGGCCAGGGCCAGGTCGCGGAACTGCTCGCGGGACACGAAGTGATACTGTACACCTTCGACTTCGTTTTTGCGCGGGGGGCGGGTGGTGTAGGTCACGACGCGGCCCATCTCATCGGGGTGGTTTGTCAGTAGCTTCTTTATGATGGTATTCTTACCTACACCGGAGGGGCCGGCGAGCACAAAGAGAAGCCGGGGAAGAAACCCGTTCTTTTGCAGGAGCACACGCTCAACATCGGTCAGGTCTTCGCTCATCTTTAGAGGTGGCCTCTCAAGGGGAGTGATTGGCTATCACAATCGCGTTGAGTCATTATACCACCTGGTCGGGTGACAGGATAGCGATCCCGACCATTTTCAGGGGAGAAAGACCATCATGAAAGTTGTGATCCCCATGGCGGGCTACGGCAAGCGCCTGCGCCCGCACACCTACAGCCGCCCGAAGCCGTTGATCAACGTGGCCGGGCAACCGATGTTGAAGCACCTCCTCGACCCATTGGGAGAACTGGATGTCGAGGAGTACATCTTCGTCGTCGGTTACCTGGGCGAGCAGATCGAGGAGTACATCAGCGCGAACTATGACTTTAAGACCTCGTTTGTCATTCAGGAGGAACTGATCGGCCAGGCGCACGCCGTCTACCTCGCCCGTGAGCACCTCAACGGCCCGGCCATTGTACTGTTTGCCGATACGCTGTTTGAAACCGACCTGAGCGTCATCAACACTACCGACGCCGACGCCATCGCCTTCGTCAAGGAAGTCGAGGACCCGCGCCGTTTTGGCGTGGTTGAGGTGGACGCTAAGGGACGCGTCACACGCTTCATAGAGAAGCCGGACAGCGTCGAGAACAGACAGGTGGTCATCGGCCTGTACTACATCCGCGATTCGCAGCACATGATCCGGGCCATCGAGACGCAGATGGCCCGCAAGCACATGACCAAGGGCGAGTTCTTCCTGGCCGATGCCTTCCAGATCATGATCGAGGAGGGCGCGGCCTTCCGCACGCAGAACGTGGAGGTGTGGCTGGACTGCGGCAAGCCGGAGACGGTGCTGGGGACCAACCGCTACCTGCTCGACAATGGCTTTGACAACAGCCACACGGTCAAGGTGGAAGGCGTGACCGTCATCCCACCCGCGCACGTCGATCCGGATGCCAGGCTGGAAAACGCAATCATCGGGCCGTATGCGACCATATCCGCAGGCTGTCACGTCAGCTACAGCATCATCCGCGACTCGATCATTGACAGAGGGGCAAGGGTCTCTGACGCCCTGCTGAAGCAATCCCTGGTTGGCCGTAACGCCCACGTCAGCGGGCGATACTGCGTTATTAACGTTGGCGACGAGTCCTCGGTGGACTTTAGTTAAACGGAGTTCAAAGTGCGCAACTTTGTATCACAACGAGTGCAGGGGATTCCCCCTTCCGGTATTCGCAGATTCTTCGACATCGCAGCCACCATGGATGACGTTATCTCCCTGGGCATCGGTGAGCCGGACTTCGTGACACCGGAGCCGCTCGTGCAGGCAGGCATCCGGGCACTTCAGAAAGGCGAGACACACTACACCTCAAATTCCGGCATCCTGGAACTGCGCCAGGCGCTGAGCGCCCATCTCAATAAGTTGTACGGTGTGGGCTATGACCCGGAGAGCGAACTGCTGATCACGGTTGGCGTCTCGGAGGCGCTCTACCTGGCAATGGGCGCCGTCCTTGATCCCGGCGACGAGGTCATCGTGCCGGAGCCGTGCTTCGTTTCTTACGCGCCGGAAGTGGTGCTGGCCGGAGGGAAGGCCGTCACCATCGCGACGCACGTAGAACAAGGCTTCCAGGTGACCGGCGAGGCCGTCGAGGCGGCGGTCACGGAGCGTACCAAGGCGCTTCTGATCGGCTACCCCAACAACCCAACCGGGGCCGTCATGTCGCGCGAGCGGCTGCAAGAGATCGCCGCCGTGGCTGAGAAGCACGACCTGCTCGTCATCTCAGACGAGATTTACGACCAACTGGTTTACGGCGTCGAACACGTCTGTTTTGCCAGCCTGCCGGGCATGCGCGACCGCACGATCACGCTGGGGGGGTTCTCCAAAGACTACGCCATGACCGGCTGGCGATTGGGGTACGCAGCCGCGCCGCCGGAGGCCCTGGCCGCAATGCGCAAGATCCACCAGTACACGATCATGTGCGCACCAACGACCGCCCAGATCTCAGCCCTGGCTGCCCTGGAAAAAGGCGCGCCGTTTGTGGAAGAAATGCGCAATGAGTACGACCGCCGCCGCCGGTTGATCGTCGGCGGGCTTAACAACCTAGGCTTGCCGACCTTCGAGCCGCACGGCGCATTTTACGCCTTCCCCGCGATTACCGCCTCAGGGATGGACGACGGAACCTTCGCCGAAACGCTGCTGCAAGAGGAGCGGGTTGCCGTTGTGCCCGGCAGCGCCTTTGGCGCGAGTGGGGCCGGGTTTGTGCGGTGCTCGTATGCGACAGCTTACGAGGAGATCGAGGAGGCGCTGGAGCGCATCGAGCGCTTCATGCGGCGTCACGGCTGAGATGTAGCCGTATTCGAAAAGTCTGGTAAACTTACCCGCCGGGTATGCAGATCGCATACCCGGCATTTGCATGTGGGAAAGAGTGAGCACGTATGCTTTTCGACAACGTCATCCTGGGCGCGCTGGTGATTTTCCTGGTGCGGGCGCTGAGCATTGCGGTCTCGACGCTGCGCTACCTGATCATGGGGCGGTCGGCCAAGCTGCTGGTAGCAGGCCTGGCCTTCACTGAGGCCCTGGCCTTTGCGCTGACCTTCGGGCAGGTCGCCCAGAACCTGGAGAATATGTGGAACCTGGGAGCCTACTGCCTGGGTTTCAGCGTGGGCACCTGGGTCGGCACGCTGATCGAGGAGCGTGTCGGGCAGGGATATGCCACCATCAACATCGTGTCAATGGGAAAGTCGCTGCCCGTCGCCGAGGCGATCCGGGGGGCGGGGTTCGGCGCAACGCGCAGTTCAGGCGAGGGGACATCTGGCACGGTGGGGCTGGTGCGGACGGTGGCGCGGCGGCGGGACGCTTCACAGGTCATCGGGATTGCACAGGATGTAGACCCTAAGGCTTTTGTGACGGTTGAAGAGACACGCAGCGTCTCGCGCGGTTTCCTCGGCCACGGTCGCTAGACCCGGACCGACTTCGACGGTGGGGGTCATCTCACGCGTAGGAGTCCTGCAAGGCCCCAGGGGAGATGGGGAGGATGATCACCCCTTCGGAGGCATCGCCGACGGCGGCGGTGTTGTGGGGCTCGCGTTCGACCAGGAAGGCGGTGTATGCAGCGACCAGGGCATCCAACTCATCAGGCGAGCGTATGTCGATGTCGAGCTGGCCTGTGAGCAGGCGGTGGCGCGTCAGCTCAGGGAGGATATGCATGGCGTCCGGCACGTCGATGCCGTTGTCGTAGAGGACAAGCTGGCGCTGCAACTGTCCCTCCAGGCTGGTTTTGCGATAGGGACGCCGCCCGATAAGCGCCGCGTAGGCGGCGTGAGGGTGCGCTTCCAGCAGCCGCCTCGGGCCGGGACGTGGGTAATCCACGAATCCCTCCTTGTGAAGCCTGGCATAGAGTTGCCAGCCCACTTTCATCCAATCGGATGCTTCGTCCGCGTCGGAGGGGGTGTTGTAGATGCCGATCCCGCGCCGCCGTATCTCGTACTCGCAAACGCGGTAGGTACTGTAATTGTCTCCATCGGGGGCAAGCCCAACCCGCTGACGGTAATCCGGTTCCGCCAGCAAGCTTTTATTGGAGCCGCTTGGCGCATTGACAGCGCAAACGGTGGCCGGACATCCCAGGATAACGTCAACGACTTCCTCAAGCGTCGCTTCGTCCAACTTCTCAATGTGCAAGCGATCGTCGAGCACCGCGTATGAGACAGGATGCAAGCCAGAGGTAATGTCAACACCGATAAAGACAGTTTCATGTGGCATGATCGGCCTCGCCCTCCGGGATATGCCGCTCGCGAACCGGGGTACTGCCGGATAGGTGTTTAAACAACCCGGTCATAGCAGCCGGGCGCTCGGCAAATCCCAGCTGCTCCAACATCGAGCGCGCGGCATCATGGTGCCCGCTACTGCCCAGGCGCACCTCCGCGCCCGGGGGAGCCTCCTCGCGCCTGTCGAGCACGCCCATCACAGCGCGCAGCGTCTGAGGTGTCCCCCACCACTCCGGACCACAGGCCAGGTATAAAACAGGGTGGGATTCTGGCCCGTGCCGGTTAAGGTAACCGATGGACTGCCCTTCGCAGGTGATCAGCCAGTGCTGTCCGGGCCGCCGGTAGAGATTGCTGCCGAGCAGCCGGGATTGAACCGCAACATCCGGTGCCTCACCGGCTGAGAGATCCAGCCGGGCAAAATGATGGTACGCTCGTTCAGCGGCCAACGCAAGCAGCGGCTGTAGGCGGACCTCCTCCGGTTGGGGTGGGGCAGCCGCCTTACTCTCGCGGCGCATGACCCGCCAATGGCCGCGCCGGTAGCCCTGCTTCTCACAAAGACAAAGGGCGGGCGTATTATCGGGAGGCACCAAAAGCCCCAGCCACTCGCGGTGCAGACCGCACGCCTGCTGTTCGGCGAAGCGCAGTAAGTCGCTGCCGATACCGCGCCGCCGCCACTCGGGGTGCACGACCAGCGCCCGGATGAACAAGATCTGCCGCCAGCCGCATAGATAAAGCCAACCAACCGGCGTCTCGCCGATAAAAGCGCCGTAGCCGGAAGTCCCCCAATGATAGTACAGAGGCGTTGCGACGGTGCGCGTGAGAGCGTGGACCGCACCTGACGAGCCAGGACAGTACCGAGCGACGGCATCCCACTCTGGCAGCGAAGCAAGGGAAGCGTTTGCCGCTTGATAAGTTTGCAAGAAGGTCAAAGGAGAGATCGTGTGATCGGGTGGCAAATTGGATATTCCCCACTCTGGCACCTTAGCGAATTCAGTTATTCAGTATACCACAGCGTGGATACGGGGCCAGACGGGTGAAAAGGGGGAAGATAAAAATCTGCCCCGGCCACATCAAACCGCAGCCGGGGCAAAGTATCGATCGGTTTCACTGCCGCGAGATCAGGAAGCTGTTGCCTCGTCTGCTTCCTCTGCGAGTTCCTCTTCAGGCTCCTCTGCGAGTTCCTCTTCAGGCTCCTCTGCGAGTTCCTCTTCAGGCTCCTCTGCGGGTTCCTCTTCAGGCTCCTCTGCGGGTTCCTCTACGGGTTCCTCTGCAAGTTCCTCTACAGGTTCCTCGACAGGCTCCTCCGCGAGTTCCTCCTCAGGCTCCTCCGCGGCTTCCTCTTCAGGTTCCTCCGCGAGTCCCTCCACAGATTCCTCTTCGGCGGCATCAGCCGGTTTGTCAGGCTCATCGTTGAGCGACTCGATCACGGTGTGCCAGTCGTCGTCCAGATACTCCTCAGAGTCGACACGCTTTAAGCTCAGCCCCATGCGACGGCGTTCAGGGTCAATGCGGATGACGCGCAAGGTGAGCACCTGATTTTCCTCGACCACCTCACGCGGGTGACCAACACGCCGCTCGGCCAGCTCACTGATGTGGATCAGGCCCTCGATTTCCGGCTGATCCACCAGACGGGCGAAAGCGCCAAACTTGGTCATCTTGGTGACCGTTCCCTGAACAAGCTGGTCGACGCTGTACCTTGAAGCCACCGTCTCCCAGGGATCTTCCAGGCGGTTCTTCCGGCTCAAGCCGATCCGCTGGCGTTCCTTGTCAACGTGGATGACTTCAACTTCGATCTCGTCGCCAGCCCTCAACACGTCCCTGGGGTGGGAGACCGGCTTCCAATCCAGTTCTGAGAGGTGGACAAGACCGTCGATCCCGCCAATGTCAACGAAAGCACCGAAGTCAACAAGCCTGGTTACGCGCCCGGTGTAGACCTGCCCGGCGGCCAGGGTCTCAAGCAGTTCGGTGCGCATCTCGGTTCGCAACTCTTTGGTGGCGGCGCGTTCGGAGAGGATCAGGCGGTTACGACCACGGTCGACTTCGATGACCTTGACGGCGACCTCTTCGCCGACCATGTGCCCCCAGCGTTCGTCGGGGGTGGTGCCGTTGCTCCGAAAACGACGCTCGCGGCTGACTTGAGAGGCCGGGACAAAGCCCCGCACCTTACCGAAGCGAACGATTAAACCACCCTTGTTGTAGCCGGCGATCTT
Source organism: uncultured Anaerolineae bacterium (assembly GCA_964603985.1). Classification (GTDB taxonomy): domain Bacteria; phylum Chloroflexota; class Anaerolineae; order Aggregatilineales; family UBA3940; genus CAZRXG01. Next base: position 68,804 of record CAZRXG010000013.1, read on the forward strand.
GCTCCGGTAAACACGCCCCTCGCCGAGATAGTCTTCGGCATCGCGCCAATCCTGCTCTTCCATGGCGCGACGCAGTGAAAGCAGGATATGCCCTTCGCGATCCTCCGGCGTGAGGACGTAGACGTAGACTTCGCTGCCAACCTCAAGCGCGTCTTTAGTCTCCCGGTCCAGGTACTCCATCTCACGTTCGGGGATTATGCCCTCAGACTTTGCACCGACATCCACCAGAATTTCCGCACCAGACTTACTGACGACTATTCCTTCAACAATCTGACCCCGCTCAAGTGTCGGCAACATGAAGCCGTCATCTTCGGCAGGTATGTCGCCTTCGAGCGCGGCCAGGAAAAGTTCTTCGTCTGTCGGCGCGGTCTGGACAGCAGCCTCGGCTACAGGAGGATCTTCAATTGCGGGAGGATCTTCTATTTCGGGGGACTCTTCCGGCACCAAGATCTCTTCTGGGACAGAAACAACCTCATCAGGGACTTCTGTACCAACGGTGGTCTCGTTTGCTGATTCCTCCGCTGTCTGATCGGTAGTTACTTGTTCGTTCTCAACACTTACTTGCGGGACCTCAGCCTCAGATGTCTGAGCAACCGGCTCAGACTGGCCGAGGTCAATATCATTATTCTCCATGCGGACTCCTCATTTACCTTGCGAGGTTGCAACTATTATAGCGGGGTCAGACGCAAATAGCCACAGAAAAAGGAGTGATGTCTTTCGGGCAATCTCCGGTCACATCCTCCACGTCGACTCAGCAAGCCCCCGAGTCCTGTCGGCGGGGGCAGGCTTGTCAAGGTTTCTGCTTGTGGTCTATGATATTAGGGAGGGTTGTGAGTCACCCGTCCAGCACCTACGATGAGAGACCGGTCATTCAAGTATCGATGGGAAAAGGCAATGTCCGACACAGCCCCCTCCTGGTTAGAGCCGGAAGCGCTGGCTTTCCGGCAGCGGGTACTTGAGCATGTTGATAAGTTTTCGCCCCTCGAACTGGCCGACCGGGCTACTGATCTGAGCCGGCAGGAGGTCGACTTCCTATCCGGTCAGGCACTATGCCTCTACCCTGGGGCCAATATCATGAGCCCGCGCGTGACGGCGCTGCTGGGCACGATTGTTGCGACGCGCGCCAGCGAGGGACATCCCGGTGCCAAGTACCAGACCGGCCTGCACTGGGTCGAAGAGACCGAAGTCATGGCGAGCGAGTTGATCGCTCGCCTCTTTGATGCGCAGTACACCGAGGTGCGGGCCATCAGCGGCAGCATGGCCAACATGGCCGTACTCAACGCCCTGACCGAGCCGGGGGACACGATCTTCAGCCTGAGCACCCCGGTTGGTGGGCACATCAGCCACGCCAAGGTCGGGGCGGCAGGCTACCGGCGGCTGGATATCCACCCGATCCCGTACGACGCGCACGGGTGGGAGATCAGACTTGACGAGATGCGACGCGAAATGCACGCTCACCCGCCGCGGCTGATCATCGTAGGGGCCAGCCTGATCCTGTTCGAATATCCCCTACGCGAGATATGTGAGATGGCGGACGAAGTGGGCGCGCTGGTGATGTACGACGCGGCGCATGTGGCAGGGCTGATCGCCGGGGATGTCTGGCAGCAGCCCCTGCACGAGGGCGCGCACGTCATGACGGCCAGCACTTACAAGAGCTTCGGCGGGCCGCCCGGTGGGGTCGTCGTCACGAATGACGCCGAGATCGCGCGCGGAGTCGACCGTGCCGTCTTCCCCGGCATGACCGCCAACTTCCATACCAACCGCATGCCCGCGCTGGTCGTGGCCGCCGCCGAGATGCTTGAGTTCGGTCCGGCCTACGCACAGGACTGTGCCAGCAACGCCCAAACGCTCGCGGAGGAGTTCGAGCGGGCCGGTCTCAACGTCACCGGCAAACAACACGGCTACACTGACGGCCACATGCTGGCCCTCGACGTCAGCGAGCAGGGCGGTGGAAAAGCGGCGGCGGAGGCGCTCGAAGCGGCGCACATCATCTGCAACATGAACCTGCTGCCCTGGGACCCGCCCTGCAAGGTGCGCGATCCCAGCGGCGTGAGGCTGGCCGTCCACGAGGTGACGCGCTGGGGAATGGGACGGCAGGAGATGGCGCAGATCGCGCAGTTATTTGCACAGGTGCTCATCGAGCAGCGCCCGTCCGAGGCGGTCCGCCAGGACGTTAAGGCGCTCAAAGCGCGCTTCGACACGCTTCAATACTGCTTCTGACCTGTACACACATCAGCATGGAGGCAACAGGATAGTAAAAACATGGCACGTAAAGAGATTGTCTTAGTCACAGGCGCGAACGGCGAGGTCGGGCACGGCCTGATCACCCACCTGGGGGAGCAGGGCAAGGTTCACATCGTCTCGCTGGACATCCAGACGCTGGACGAGGAACTGAGGCCGTATTGCCACGAGATCATCACCGGCGACATCCTCGACGAGATGCTGCTGGGCCGCCTAGTTCTCGCTTACGAGATCCGCACGATCTATCACCTGGCGTCGATCCTGTCCACCAAGGCCGAGTTCAATCCTGAGGCCGCGCACCGCGTGAACGTGGAGGGCACGCTCAATCTGCTGCGGCTGGCCGTGGAGCAGTCACAGTGGCAGGGGCGCTCGGTCAAGTTCATATATCCCAGCTCGATAGCGATTTACGGTATGCCCGACCTGGCGACCAAAGAGCGCGCCGGAAAAGTGAAAGAGTGCGAGCACTGCATCCCGGAGACGATGTACGGCTGCAACAAGTTATACGCCGAGCACCTGGGTCACTACTATGCCAGCAACTACCGGCGCCTCGCCAGGGACAAGCAAATGGCCGGTATCGATTTTCGCTGCGTGCGCTACCCCGGCCTGATCAGCGCCTTCACCGTGCCGACCGGCGGCACCAGCGACTACGGGCCGGAGATGCTGCACCACGCCGCCCAGGGTGAGCCGTACGCCTGCTTCGTGCGCCCGGACAGCCGTCTGCCCTTTATGGCAATGCCGGACGCCATCAAGGCGCTGGTGGAACTGGAGGCAGCACCGCGCGAACAACTCACGACAGATGTATACAACGTTACCAGCTTCAGCCTGTCTGCCCAGGAGATCTACGAGCTGGTTAAAGAGGCTTTCCCCCAGGCCGAGGTCACCTTTGAGCCGGACCTCGATCGGCAGGGGATCGTGGATAGCTGGCCCGCCGACATCGACGACAGCGCCGCGCGCGAGGATTGGGGCTGGATGCCCGACTATGACCAGAAGCGGGCCTTCGAGGAATACCTGATCCCCAATATCGTGCAGCGCTACGCGGCGAAGGTCTGAGCTACGCAAGGAGATAGGTATATATGGCAACCCCAAACCAAACGGTCGACAAGTTAGCTTTCATTGACAAAGAACTCGAAGCACTCAAAGAGAGCGGGCTGTACATCAACATCCGCACCATTGAGTCGGCCCAGGGTGCCTGGCTGACGGTAGAAGGCCAGCGCGTTCTCAACTTCTGCTCTAACAATTACCTGGGCTTAGCGAACCACCCGCGCCTGTGCGAGGCGGCCATCCAGGCCATCGAGCAGTACGGCGTCGGCCCCGGCGCAGTGCGCACCATTGCCGGTAACACCATTCTGCACGATCAACTGGAGAAGAAGCTGGCTGCCTTCAAGGGTGTTGAGGCAGCCATTGCCCTCCAGTCAGGGCTTAACGCCAACCTGGCCGTCATCCCCGCCCTGATGACCGGGGAAGACCTGATCATCAGCGACGAACTGAACCACGCCTCCATCATCGACGGCGTGCGTCTCACCAAGTCCAAGCGCGCCATCTACAAGCACAACGACGCACACGACCTCAAGCGCGTGCTGGACGAGGCCGCCGACCAGGGCTACGGCAAAATCCTGGTCGTGACCGACGGCGTCTTCTCGATGGACGGCGACATCGCGCCGCTGGACGAGATCGTCGAGGCCGCCGAATCCGCCGGAGCGCTGGTGATGGTGGACGACGCGCACGGCGAGGGCGTCCTGGGACACGGGGGGCGCGGCATCGTCGATCACTTTGGCCTGCAGGGCCGGGTCGACATCGAGATCGGAACCATGTCCAAAGCCTTTGGCGTGGTCGGAGGCTACGCAGCCGGAACGGCGCGCCTGGTCGAGTACCTGCGCCAGAAGTCACGCCCCTTCCTGTTCTCAAGCGCCACGACCATCCCCGACACGGCGGCCTGCATCGCAGCCGTCGACCTGCTGACCGAGTCGACGGAACTGGTCGACCGCCTGTGGGAGAACACCCGCGTCTTCAAGGCGGCCATGGCCGACCTGGGCTTTGACACCGGCCACAGCCAGACGCCTATTGTGCCCGTCATGCTGGGCGAGGCAACCCTGGCCCAGCGCTTCAGCCGGCGGCTGTTCGAGGAGGGCGTGTTCGGGATGGCGATTGGCTATCCGACCGTCCCGCGTGGTAAGGCCCGCATCCGGGTGATGAACAGCGCAACGCACAGCGACGATGATCTGAAGCACGCCATCGAGGTCTTTGAGAAGGTCGGACGTGAACTGGGTGTGATCGGGTGATGGAGCAGGAGCAAAGCGGGACTCAAGACAACCCGCGCACAGCTTTCTGCGCGAAAAGTGGCTAGGGCCATTAACCCCTGGTATCCTGGAGAATGAAGTCACACCGCTGCTGACTATCGAAGCTGACGAGTAGAAAGTGAAAAAGGCACACAAGATGGTAGAGAAAACAAAGGTTGCTGCGCGGCTGGGATGGGCCAGTCTGCAAGAGCAGGACCCGGAAATCTTCGCGGCGATCCAGGCCGAGAGCAAGCGCCAGCGCGACAAGCTGGAGCTGATCGCCTCGGAAAACTACACCAGCCGCGCCGTCCTGGAAGCGACCGGCTCCATCCTGACCAACAAATATGCCGAAGGCTATCCCGGCAACCGGTACTACGGGGGCTGCGAGCATGTTGACACCGTCGAGGATCTGGCCCGCGACCGCGCTAAAGAACTGTTCGGCGCGGAGCATGCAAACGTCCAGCCGCACTCTGGTGCACAGGCCAACATGGCCGCCTACGCCGGGCTGATGCAGGCGACCGACAGCGTGCTGGCAATGGATCTGGCCCAGGGCGGCCACCTGACTCATGGCAGCCGCATCAACTTCTCCGGGCGGCTGTACCACTTCATCGCTTACGGCGTGGACCGCAAGACCGAGTTGATCGACTTCGATCAGGTGCACTCACTGGCGGTTGCCGTGCGCCCCAAGCTGATCCTGGCAGGCTACACGGCCTACCCGCGTGGCATCGACTTCGCACGCTTCAAGGAGATCGCGGACGAGGTCGGGGCGCTGTTCATGGTGGACATGGCCCACATCTCCGGGCTGGTGGCGGCGAAGGTGCATCCCGACCCGGTGCCCTACGCCGATGTCGTCACGAGCAGCACACACAAGACGCTGCGCGGCCCGCGAGGCGGCATGATCCTGTGCAGGCAGGATCACGCGCGTGCCATCGACCGGGGTGTGTTCCCCGGCATCCAGGGCGGCCCGCTGATGCACGTGATCGCGGGCAAGGCCGTGTGCTTCGCCGAAGCCATGCACCCTGAGTTCCGGGAGTACGCCCAGCAGGTCGTTGTGAACGCCAGGGCATTGGGTGAAGCATTACAGCGCGAAGGGCTGCGCCTGGCGACAGGCGGCACCGACAACCACCTGCTGCTGGTCGATCTACGCCCGCTTGACGTGACCGGCGATGTGGCCGAGACTGCGCTCGACCTAGCAGGCATCACGGTCAACAAGAACCTGATCCCCTACGATCCGCAGCCGGCCAAGAAGACGAGCGGCATCCGCGTCGGCACCCCGGCGCTGTCCAGCCGTGGCTTTGGCCCAGACGAGATGTCGGTGGTCGGTGCGCTGATCGGGCGTGTGCTGCGCGCACCGGACGATGAGACGGAACTGGCAACCGTCCGCGCCGAGGTCTCGGAGCTGGCGGAGGCTTTCCCGGTGCCCGGTATCCCGGTCGACCGGTAAGTCGTCTCCGGCCAGGGCGTTGCTTGAGGGCGGACGAACTCTACCTTCAGGCAATCCTGTCACGCCGCTGAACTGCCATCATCAGGTGCCGACCGGGCCTCGGTCGGCACCTGTGGTTGCTCCACGTTAGTCCGCTTCTTAGAACAAACCCGGCACCAGAGCCTTGCGCTCCGGCGGATAGTCGGGGAAGCTCTCGCGGTACCATATGTGATGATCGCGCGCACGGGGCACCAAGTTGGCGACCGTCCACACCGCGAACGCCAGCCCCGGCGGCGACCACGTCATCACCGCCCACCCGATCCACTCGACGATCTCGCCAAGGTAGTTGGGACACGATATCCAGCGGTACAGTCTACCGTAGGGAATCCGGTACTCGCTTTCGCCGGGTCGGCGCAGATTGCGCAGCGTCCGGTCGGCGAAGCGGTTGGTGAGATACCCGGCGATAAAAAGCGCCATCCCGGCCAGAAATCGCGGATCGCGCAGCCAGTCAACCGGATAGCCGCCGCACAGCGTGAACAGGTAGCGCCCGTTCAGGTAGCCGTTAGCCACGTTGAAGAAGAACGCCAGCGCGGCCACACAGGCAGGCATCTCCTTGCCCTTCCCTCGCAGCGTAAACGGGTAGATGAACGCCCGGTGGACGTAGTGCGCTTCCCACAGCAGGAAGAAGATCACCTGCACAACCGTGAGGCAGTCAAGTCCCAGAACAAAGAACGCACCCATGACCAGCGCAGCGGGGGCCTCCATCAGCAGCCAGCCGAGCCTGTTGGGGATCATCAGACCCCAGCCGCCGCGCGTGTGCCGCCCGTAGGGGGCGCTCACAAAAAACAGCGCGACGAACACTACGGCCGAGAGGACGAGCCAGCCGATGATGAAGGCGTTGTAGAATGTGTGCTCGCCGAAGACGGCGCGGGGTGCTGAGGCAATGCGGGTAACCAAGAGGCTTCCTCCGATTCGGGCAGCGTGATTGGGTGGCGAAGATAGCCAGCCTGTGCAAACCAGCGCAGGGTATCGACCAGCGTCTCTCGCAGGGGGCGGGGGGCATAGCCAAGCTCGCGGGTGGCACGCTCGTGGCTGACCTCGCGGTAGCTGTGCAGCGCGTTGAGTGAAACGGCGGTGTACAGCGGTCGCTGCCCGGTGACGCGCGCAAAGGCCGTCATAAACGGTGCACCGACGAGCGCCAGCCACAGCGGGGCGGTCAATCTGCGCCGCGCCATGCCGGTGATCTCGTCCACAATGTCTGCCAGATCACGCACCGAAGCCCACGTGCCGCCCAGGATGTACGCCGCACCTCTGGGGGCACACACTGCGGCCCGTACCGCGCCACGGGCCACGTCACGCGCGTCCACCCAGTTGAACCCGCCGTTGACCAGCAGGGGGAGCGTGCCGTTCGCCAGTGCTACCAGCGCCTGCCCGAAGTGCGAGGGTTTGTAGTCGTGCGGCCCGATGACGGCGGTCGGCCTGATGATGACGGCGTCCAGCCCGTGTGCGATCCCCGACTGCACCTCGCGCTCGGCGGCGGCCTTCGACCGGCCGTAGGACGAGACGCCAGACGCCCCGGCCAGCCCGCGTGATTCATCGACCGGGGCATCCGGCGGGAAGGGCGACAGCGCCTCAATCGAGCTGAAGTGAATCAGGCGATCCACACCGCAGTCGAGACAGGCCCGCACCACGTTGCGCGTGCCAATGACGTTAACCGCTTCGAGTCGTGCTTTCTCGCTTCGCAGCAGCGAAATGTGGGAAGCCAGGTGGAAGACAACCGCCGCGCCTTCAAACGCGCGGCGCAGCGAAGCCAGATCGGAGAGATCGCCCTCAACCGTCTCAAGAGCTAGCCCGGCCAGCGCCCGCCGGTCGGTGTGTACCAGAGCCTGCACCGCATACCCACCGGCCAGCAGATCCCGCACCAGATTAGCGCCCACATGTCCGGCTGCGCCGGTGACCACAACTTTCTGCATGTTCTCTCCTGCATGGTATAACCGGGTTTTGTGGTGAAGGTTCCGCCCCCCACGCGCTCGCTACCGGGCAACGAAGGTGACCAGAAGGCGCCCAGAACGGGTGATGATGATCTTGCCATCGGGGCCTACGTAAGGAAAGGTGGGTAGCGGTAATCTATATATTGTATATTCTATATATCTGTTTTACCTGGAAAGGTGAAGGAATGATGTCTTACTGGTTTGCCGGAAGAATGGTTCTGTTTGCTGTGATGCTTGGTCTGCTCTCTGCGGGCCTGGCAGCGTGCACGAGCGGTGTCAATGGAGAGCAGCCCACCGCCGCGTCCACGCCCACCCAGGGGCGCAGCGAAGCCGGAGGGGACGGCGAGAATCCAGGCGACGACTCACCCAAGGAGATCGCCGGGACCGTCCCGGCTCCCGATTTCCCCGCCGACCTGGACTGGCTCAACGTTTCCGCCCCGCCGGCGATGGAAGACCTGCGCGGCAAGGTCGTGCTGCTCGACTTCTGGACGTACGGGTGCATCAACTGCATGCACATGTTCCCCATCCTGGAGCGCCTGGAGGATAAATACGCCGACGAGCTGGTCGTCATCGGCGTGCACTCCGCCAAGTTCGCCAACGAGGGCGAGACCGACAACATCCGCCAGATCATCCGGCGCTACGACCTGCGTCACCCGGTCATCAACGACAGCGACTTTCGGGTGTGGGGTCTCTACGGCGTAAGGGCGTGGCCGAGCTTCGCGATCATCGACCCGCGCGGCCAAGTCTACGCCATCGATGCGGGTGAGATCCCGTTTGAGGCATTCGACCGCATCATCGGCGGTATGGTGGCCTACTTCGACAGCCTCGGCGAGATAGATCGCGCGCCGCTCGACCTGGCGCGGCAAGGTGACGGTGACCCCGATACCCCGCTGCTGTTCCCCGGCAAGGTGCTGGCGGACGAGGCGGGCGACCGGCTCTTCATCGCCGACAGCAACCACCACCGCATCGTCGTGGCCGACCTGACCACCTACGAGGTGCTGGACGTCATCGGCGCGGGGCGGCGCGGCCTGAACGACGGCGACTTTGAGGCGGCGACGTTCAACAAGCCGCAGGGTATGGCGCTCGACGGCGACATTCTCTACGTGGCCGACACAAACAACCACGCCATCCGCGCCATCGACCTGGACGCACGGGCGGTCAGCACCATTGCCGGGACGGGCGTGCGCGGTACCACAGCCCCACGCTTCGGCGAGCCGGTGCCTGAGCCGCTCACACAGGTCAACCTCAGAAGTCCATGGGATGTGGAGATGGGCGACGACAGCACGCTGTACATCGCCATGGCGGGGACGCACCAGATATGGTCGCTCGACCTGGACACCAACGTCCTGCGCCCGACCGTCGGCAATGGGCGAGAGTCGCTGAAAAACGGCTCGCTGCGCACCTCCGAGCTGGCACAGCCCAGCGGCCTGTACTACGCCGACGGCCTGCTGTACTTCGCGGACAGCGAATCGAGCAGCATCCGTGTGGCCGACTTCAACCGCGACGAGGTGCGCACGCTGGCCGGGCCGCTTGAGAACACGCTGTTCGACTTCGGTGACGTTGACGGCGTGGTCGGCAAGTCGCGCCTCCAGCACCCGCTGGGCGTGGTCGGGGCGGGGGATGGCCTGCTCTACGTCGCCGACACCTACAACAGCAAGATCAAGGTCATCGACCTGGAGACCGACGAGACGACGACGCTGTTCGGGATGGGCGAAACGGGCGGCTTTCGCGATGCCGGGGTGGACGAGGCCCAGTTCGACGAGCCGGGCGGCCTGGATTACGCCGGTGGCAGGCTGTACGTGGCCGACACCAACAACCACGCCATCCGGGTCATCGACCTGGCGGCCAACACCGTCAGCACGGTGACGTTCCCCAACCCGGAGGCGCTGCGCATCGCCGAGGAGGTGATGGTCGTGGGTGGCAACCTGAGCGCCGACCCGGATGTCGTGCTGCCGGAGCAGCGCGTCGCGGCGGGCGAGGGCGAGATCGTGATGCGGATCGCGCTGCCGGACGGCTTCAAGATCAACGACCTGATCGACTCGACCGGCGCGTTCTCGTCCAACGGAGACGCCGTGCTGGTCGCCGTCGAGGACGGGACGGCCGTCGTGGGTGAGAGGGAGATCCGCGTGCCGGTGACGCTCGTCGCGGGCAGCGACACACTGTACGCCGACCTGACCCTCTACTACTGCCGGGTGGGCGAGGAAGCGCTGTGCCTCATCGAAAGCGTGGTGTTCGAGGTGCCGGTCGTGGTCAGCGCCGACGGCGGCGGGGCTGCGTCTGAGATCGTCATCGAGCACGTCGTCGTGCCGCCGGAGCTGTAGGCAGGTGCAGTTGCGTCGTGGCGGGTGACGTTTGACACTACCGCTCCATCGGCCCCTCAGGTTATGCTGAGACAAACCACGGGCAGCTGATAGGTGCGCCCGTGCTCTCCAGGAGGGTATAAAATGGTGGGGACAATCTTGCTCGTCACCGGGGGAGTCATCGTGGCGGCGATCCTGGGCGTGTGGATCTTCGGCGAGCGCGGGCGGCTGCTGCGCCCCTCGACGCGGGCCTGGCTCCGGGAGGGGGGCCTGCGCTACGTGCTGAGCGGTGACTTTTTCCACGCCTACTTTTACTCGCGCTGGACCAACCAGTACATCGGGTATTCGGTCAGGCACTCCTTCCCGCGCCTGGAACCGGTGGAAGGTGAGCGGCGGTGGGCCGACAACTACCACGGCAAGGTGCTCACCCCGGAATTGGCCGAGGCGCTGATCACCGTCGGGGAGGACATCCACCGCCAGGACCTGGAGCAGGTTATCCCCTACACCACGGCGCGCGAGCTGGTACTCGCGGGGCCGCCGGAGATAGCCGTCTATGAGTGCGGCTGCCGCCACGCCCGCCCCAACCCGTGCCAGCCCACACAGGTGTGCATGGTCGTCGGGCAGCCTTTCGTGGACTTCATCCTGGAGCACAACCCGCAGAGCAGTCGGCGTCTCACGCAGGCGGAGGCGGTGGAGCTTCTGCGGGCCGAGCACGAGCGGGGACACGTCCACGTGGCCTACTTCAAGGACGTGATGCTGAACCGCTTTTACGCGATCTGCAACTGCTGTGGGTGCTGCTGCGCCGGGATCGAGGCGATGCTTAAACGCGGCGCGCCGATGGTGGCCTCGTCGGGCTACGTGGCACAGGTGGACAGTGCGCTCTGCGCCGCCTGTGGGACGTGCGAGGAGGCCTGCCCGTTCAAGGCGATCCACGTCAACGGCGGGGCGATGGTTGATTGGGAGACGTGCATGGGCTGCGGAGCGTGCGCCGCGCTGTGCCCCAACGAGGCCATATCGCTGGTGCGCGACGAGCGCAAAGGCCCGCCGCTGGACGTGCGGCGGCTGGTTCAGGAGGGGGGCGCGGGCTGACCCGGCAGCAAGATACCAACGGGAAAAGAAACAGCACTGCGCGCCGGCAGTGCTGTTTTGCTATGCGTCTGTGAGGGAGCCGGTCACTGCACCAGGAAGGGACGGGACTCGATTTCGATCTTCCAGCCGTAGGTGTCGTTTCCACCGGGCCGGTAGTGCGCGATCAGGCGGCCGCCGTAAAACGGCACGCCCGAGTCGTCGGAGGGAATGGTGAACGCGTAGGGGGGAGTCTGCCAGTTGCTCCCTAGGGGGATATTAGCAGGGCCCTCCCGCGCGAAGCCCAGGGTGCTGCACCGGCTCCAGGCAGAAGCCCCATTGTCGTCGTAGCAGGCCACCCAGTCTGACGTGGGGATCGAGTCGAAGTAGAAGTAGATCGGGTCCTGCGCGCCCGCGTCCGCGTCGAACATCTGGATGCTCATCCGCTGGCCCGCGAACTCCGGCCCCAGGTAGGTCAGGGGGATGTCGACGTCGACATTCACGTTGGAGTTCATCGGCAGGCGTCCCATGCCGTAGACGCCCACGCCCTTTGACACGTGCGGCTCGTCGCCCTCGCTGCGGGCAACCTGGATGTAGATGTGGCGGGCGTTGATGTTGGATGGCACGGCCGCGTCGGGATCGCCGCCGACAGAGTTAGGTGACGGCCCGGCCCAGAACTCGAAGCCGTTTTCAGACTTGCCGGACAGGCCGCGCACCTGCAGGTATATCTGGCGGGTGCCGCTGATGGGGTCTTCGTAGATATTGGGGGTCTCGGTGGACAGATCGATGACGAAGTCCCCGTTGGTTGTCGCGCTGCAGCCGGTCGGCGCGCGGGTGTGCGGGGGGTTGACCATGCCCTCATGGAACAAATTCCAATAAGCCTGGCAGTCCTCGGTTTTCGTCACCGGCTCCGCGGGGACACACAGATCCGGGGTCGGCACAATGGGCTTGCCGTACTTGTCAAACAGTGCCTGAAACACGCATTCGGAACTTCCTGAGCCGTCAAAAGCCGGCATGAGGTCATCCCCCGACGCGCCGGGCGAGACCCACGTCGCGTTGGTGGCCTCGCCCTCCGCGGCCGCCTCTGCGCTGGTGTACTGGCCGGTCGGCGAGGCCGGCTGGCTGCCCCAGTCGGTCTTGCCGATGTAGAAAGCCAGGTCCACCTCCTGCAGCGCGCCGCTGGGGGACTGCTCGTAGTAGTAGAGGCGGTAGAGCGTGCGCGTGTTGTAGCTCCGGGTGTAGCTGCCCGGCTCACCGCAGAACCCATCAGCGCCGGTGCCACGGTTCTCGTCGATGGCCACGAACCAGAAGGGGTTGGGATTCTCCCCACCGCTGCCCCAGGGAGTGTTGGGCAGGAAGGGGTTTTTTCGCTGGCTGTAATTGGCGCTGCTCTGGGTGCCATCCACCCCGTAGAGCGATTGTGTGCCGGTCGGCGGGTTGCCGGTGTCGGGGTCGAAGATCTCGACGCGCACCTTGTCGTGGGGGTAGGTCCCGGGGATGACGATGCGGTAGGTATACGCGCCCTCCAGTTCATTCCACCAGACTGAGTTGGTCGGGGTGTACGGGTCGCCGTAGTCGGTGCAGAGTTGGGGGCCGAAGATGGCACTGTTGGACGCCTTGACAACGCCGAACTCGGCGGTGTCGCTGGCGAAGACGTCAACCAGCGGGAAGTACTCGGCCGTCGCGCTGCTGGAGATCTCGATCTTGTCGAAGCCGATCAGCGGCATGAAGTAGGTCTCGCTCTCCCAGTGGGCCTCGACCAGGTAGCGCCTTGCGCCGGGGAGGTACCCGTTCTGCTCCTCACCACAGTAGTCGTCGTCGTCCCAGTTAACCGCGCCGCAGGACGCAGCCTGAGCCAAAACGATGTCGTTGGCGGCCATGAGCTGCATCCCGCGCGTGTTGGCCTCATCAAGCCCCTGGTCGAGCACGATCACCCCGGCCAGCGCGGCGGCGTCGACGGCGCGGTCAAGCTGCGCCTGGCGCATGAACAGCACACCCACGTCGACGGCGATGCCGGCCGCCACCAGCAAACCGACCATGGCAAACGCCAGCACCAGGAGCATCTGCCCCCGCTCGCGGTCGTGGCCGGGTTGGTGTGCGTGTGTATCAGCTATTCTGTTATGGTTCTGCATATTCCGAACCTCAACCATCTCTATGCTGCTAAAACTCTACACGGTCTACTATTCAAAGCCGCAACTGGAGTCCCAGCGGACGAACTCGAAGTCGATTGTGTCGGCGCCAGTGCTGAAATCCGCTATGCGGACGACCACGAAGCCGTCGATGCGGTACTGCCAACGCGAAGTGGGGGGGGATGTATTGATCATGGGGTTGATGGGGATGATGGGGGCGCTGCCTTGCTGCTCGAAGGTATAGCCGATGATGCGCAGCGTGCGCCCCGTGCTCCTGTGATTCCCCAGTTGAACTGCGGCATTGGCGACGGTCACGTTGGTATCAGGGCGTATTACCCAGTCACCGCGGTGCATCTGAACGTCGCCGGGCTCCAGGTACTCCTCAAAACCCAGCGTAGGGTCGAGACTGTTGCCCGGAAAGGTGAGCGAAGCCTGCAGATGAGCCGTTAAGACATGGCTAACATTCCAGGCCAGGAACTGAAAGCCCTCTCTTTTGGTTGCAGTGAACTCATTATTGAGGGGAACGTTCTCGATCACCTCGCCCTCGGCGGTCTCGGCGGGGAACCAGGCGCTGTTGATGGCGATCGGGTAGGCGCTGCAGCCGCTCACTAACTGGGCGACCGTCTCCTGCTCAACTTCCTGCCGCATGATGGAGTAGGCCCACAGGGGGACCAGCCCTCCCTCCTCGTCCGGTATCTTGAAGAAAGGCATGTTGAGCACGGTATTGGCCTTGTAGTGGACGACCACGATCACGAAGCGCGTTCCGTCGATGTCTCCGGGCGTGCCCCCGCCGACCGCGGGGCTGTCCTTCAAATCTTTGAGCACGTCGGCCGGTTTGAGGGGGTTGGTCACCTCGGTGCCGTAAACGCGCTGCTCGGTGGCGTCGCCCCAGGTCGTGCCGCCAGCGTCCCCTTCCCAGTACCAGTTACCGCCCCCGATGTCGATGATCGGCCGGATTATCCAGACGGTCATTCGATCTTCGTCGGTGGCCAGCGAGCTTTTGCTGGACTGGTCAACGACGACGGTCCTGATGCCTTGCTCGACGCCGCCAACCGCGCCGAAGCGCGCGCCCTCGCGGGCCGCCTGCTGCACGTGATTCTGCATGGTCAGGATGTTGGCCACTTCGAGCGTACCGGCGACGATAAGCAGCAAGACCGGCAGGACGAGCGCAAACTCGACCAGGCTCTGGCCGCGCCTGCTGCCCGCCTCCCGCCGGTGACGGGGTACTAGATGATAGATAAGTGCTTGTTTGATCATAGTCTGATGCACCTTTGACTACTCTTTTGCTGCTGCCGGGAAGGGCCGGAAGACAATTCAGACAATGATACCTTGCAGGACATCAGTTTCACACCCGGCAGGCAGACGATTACGTACTCCTGAGTGGGGCACCCGGCCAAGGCTTGCACCGGGTGCCCCATCTTATTCGTTAGCCACAACTATGGAACAGGCCCGATGTACTCCACACCGATCGCCTGAATCATGGCGTTTTCGTCGAAGTAGCTGCCGCCCGTCTTTTCGCCGATGAACTGGATCTCCAACTGGCCGACGCTGCCGACCTCGACGGTGAACTCCTGGAAGCCGTAGTGTATCCGGTCAGGGTTCCACCAGCCGCCCGGAATGCGGGGTGGATTCAGGCCCAGCACATCCCTGATCCAGAGGTTGATGTCGAAGTTGGTGAGCAGCGGCTGGATCAGCGGGCCGCTGATCGCCTGGACGTCAAACCGGCGCTGGTACGGGTCACGGAAGGGATCGGCGAAGCCGAGGACGACGCGATACAGGCCGGTAACCATCTCATCGAACGTGTATTTGAAGTCCTCACCGTACATGCGGCAGCCCAGCAGGCTCTGGCCGTCCTGATTCAGGGGGGTGTTGATGTCGTTCACGATCGTCCATTCGCTGCTGTCGGGGCCTCGGCGGTAGTAGTTGCGTCCACGATAGCCCCAGCTACCCGGCGTGTAAGGCTGGTTGACCTGCCAGTCGTAGTCCTGGCCGAGGATGCCCTGATCCTCGGTGGCTCCCCACGTCACGACATTGTTGCAGTCGCCATCCCACTGATTGCCCACGTTGATGAAGATCTCCTGCGGCCAGGTGATGTGCAGCACCACGTTATCGGCGTTGTTGGTGGTGTCCGGGTCGTAGCTCGGCACGGCGCTGGTGATCTCAGACCTGTTCTCCAGCTGGCCGCCGGTCGGAAAGGTGATCACCGCCGCGGTGATCTCCGCGCTTGCGCTCTCGCCGACGAGCAGGCTGGGGATCACCCACTCACCGGTGCCCGTGTCCACGGTACCCGCGCTCACCGTCCAGGAGGTAATGATGAGATAGTTATCCATCACGGCCTGGGGCAGGTCATCGTCCAGCACCCGGATGTCGGCGGCTGCGCCGGGGCCGTGGTTGGTCACGGTGATGGTGTAGGTGACAAAGTCACCCGGACCTGCGACGGTGATGTCGGATGTCTTCTCCAGCTCCAGGTCGGCGGAGCCACTCACGCTGATGGTGACGTAGTCGGAGTCGTTGCCGGATACGGGGTCACCCTGGTCGAGGTCGTCGACGCTGGCGGTGTTGGTGATCGTGTCACCGCTGGTGCCGATGTCCACCTGCACGGTGATGTTCAGCGTCTCTTCCTCGTTGAGGTCCAGGGTTCCGACATCCCACACGCCGGTGCTGTCGTCGTAGGTGGAGCCGCCGGTCGCGGCGTGGGACACGTAGGTCACCCCGCTCGGCAGAATATCTTCGAGCGTGACGCTGGTGGCCTGGTCAGGCCCTTTGTTCAGCACCCTGACGGTATAGACGATCTGGCTGCCCTCAACCGGCGTTTCGTTGTCGACCTCCTTGGTAACCTGCAAGTCACAGGCGTCCGGCGAGGCGACGGTAAAGCTGTCGCTGTCCTGGTCGTCCTCGGACGGCACGTTGTTATTGGGCGTCGAGTCTATGTCATCCTGGTCGATAGCCGTGACTTCTGCCGTGTTGGTGATGGTCGAGCCGGCGGTGCCCGTGTCAACGGTCGCATAGATGTGCAGCACCACACTCGTATTGGCGGCGAGATTGCCGACGGTCCACACGCCGGTGCCGCTGTCGTACGCACCATCATCCGAGTCGTAGGTGACGCCTGCGGGCAGGATGTCGGTCACCTCGACGCCGGTGGCATCGTCGTCCGGGTCGGTGTTCCACAGGGTGAGCGTGTAGGTGACGGTGTCCTCTTCTTCGACCGCCGAGGGCGTGACAGCCTTGGTCAGTTCCAGATCGACGTAAGTCACGCCGAGCGGGAACACGGTGATGTCGACGTCGTCCGTGTTGTCGGTCAGGTCAGGGTCGGTCACAGGGGGATCCAGGGTGAGGTTTACGGCTTCGTTGGTGATGAGCGTAGGGTTAGTGACCGCGTCCGCCGTGGCGACGATTTCCAGCGTTGCACTGTCGCCGTAGTTCAGGTCGCCGATGTCCCACAGGCCGGTGCCGGGGTCGTAGGTGCCCTGGGTGATGAGAGTGACCGAGTTGTAGGTCACGCCAGCCGGCAGCAAGTCCGTCAGGCTGACGCCGGTTGCGTCGTTGGGACCGTTATTCGTCACCGTGATGGTGTAGGTGATGGTATCGCCCTCGGTCGGCGTCGGGTTGTCGACCGTCTTGGTGACCTCCAGGTCGGCCATCTGGCCCACCGTGATCACCATGGGAGCAACGGGAGGACCCGCGTCGTACAGGAGCATGACGTTGTCCTCTTCCCATTCGGGGAAGGTGTCCCCGCCCCCCGGGCCTTCCACTTCGTCGATGTTCCACCTGGGGGCTGTGCCTCCGGTGACACTGCCGTCGTCCACCCAGGCGTAGACGTAGTACTCCCCGCCGACCGGGAACTTCGCAACTGGGATGTTGAATGTCCTTACTTGCGAGACCAGCAGCCCATCGTTGATGGTGACGCTCCCGTCCGTCAGGGGCGTCGCGCCTGCCAGCGGCGACACCTCCGCGAGCGGCGGCGTGCCTCCTGAGGCATTCGAGTAGTAGAGCGTCAGATCGAAGGGATCGCCAGCCAGAGCGTGGATCTGGCCGGTGTTCGTGATCGTAACATTGAACGCAATAGGTTCGTCGACGTTAAAATCGGTGCCAGGCGATACCTTCTCTATGAGCTGCACCGTCAGGTTGGGCGGCTGGGGCGGCAGCAGTTCCGGCACGGGCGGCAGGTCAGGCGGGAGAACGGCCCTGCGCTGCAGGCCGATGCTGCCAAACGGCTCGTTGGTCATCACGACCGTGGTGGTGAGCCTGACCGAGCGCGCGATCGAGTTCAGCAGCGGTGTGATGACCCTGACCCGATACTCGACCTGAACAACCACCTTTTCCTCAGGATTGCCGGCAAACCCGCGCGTCAGGCCCATGTGCGCTCCCTCAAACACCGGGGAGTAGCCGTAGAAATCGTTTTCGCCGTAGTTCCTTGTCTCCGGGTTGAGGGTGCCCTTCTCCAGGCGGTCGAAGGTGCCGTCGGTCGGGTCTTTATCTGCGACCACGCCGCTGACGACCACCTGGTAGTATTCCGGATCGGTCATGTAAGCGTCCGGGTCAAGCGCCAGACCCGCCATGGCCCCGACGGTCACCTCCTCTACCGAGCAGGTGCGTTGGTCGCGGTACGGCTCGTAGAAGTCCGGCCCCCCAGCAGTCGGGGCGATGGCACCACCGTCGGAAAAGCGCGGCCAGCAGGGGGGGATGCGCTGCAGGGCATTGTCCGATCCGTCCGTCCATCCTGCAAGCGGGTCGAGGGCATACTTCTCGAACCACTGGCCGGTCACGGCGTAGCGCGCGCCTTTACGAGCGGCGTGCTGTATCGTGACAAACGCCTGCATGATGTGGGCCACTTCAACGATCAACACCATTGCTAGCAGAAACACCATTGCGGTGAGGGCAAACTCTGCCAGGGCCTGCCCTCGCCGTTTTCTAGATTGGATAAGCTTTGATAATAGCATGATCAGGAACCTCTCAAAATCCAGATTGAGTCAGTACCCTCTCTACCAAGAGTACAACCATGAGGCTATTCTGGCAATAGCACCTGTAGGCTATAAGGGAAAATTGTATGAGTTATGTAAGCTTGAGGCAATGTGGATGAGCGCTTTCAGGCTGTGATGGGGAAGTATTATTCCCAACCAGCTTACAAAAAAGTTAAGAAGCCTGGATCGCAGGAGCCAACCCCCCAAAAACTCCCCACCGACTTCACCAGGAACCAACACACGCATGATAGTTCCTCCCAGGGGGTCGTTGTTTGTGTGTCAACACCGGACAATGGGCGGAGACTATGGCAATCCTGCTGGCAATCCTGCCCGTGACCCACTATGATCACATCTGTCAAGGTGGCGTCGCCTTAGCATTCCGGCCTCTTCAATGTCAAACCGGCCCACGTCCTGGACGATGTTGAGATGTGCCGGTGCTCCTACTCAGATTGAGGGCATAGCTTTATGGGTTTTCATCACGGCGGTGGCTGGTTTGCTTACTTTCGTGATCCGGGTGAGCGGACACATGTGACCTGGTCGCTGCTCCGGCGGGTACTGGGGTACGCCCGGCCGTACCGGGGATCGATCATCCTGATGCT
Source organism: uncultured Anaerolineae bacterium (assembly GCA_964603985.1). Lineage (GTDB taxonomy): Bacteria > Chloroflexota > Anaerolineae > Aggregatilineales > UBA3940 > CAZRXG01. The sequence continues at coordinate 87,789 of CAZRXG010000013.1, forward strand.
GATCACGATCCTGCTGACGACCGGCCTCGGCCTGCTGACCCCGCTGATCTTCCGCGACCTGATCGACCGGACGCTGCCCAACCGGGAAATCGGGCGGCTGAACCTGCTGGCGCTGGGGCTGATCGTGATCCCGCTGGCGAGCGGCGCGATCGGCGTGATGCAGCGCAAGCTCAGCGCGACCGTCGGCGAGGGGGTGATCTACGACCTGCGCGTGGCGCTTTACGCGCACCTGCAACGCATGTCGCTGCGCTTCTTCACCAACACCAGGGTCGGCGAGCTGATGAGCCGCCTCAACAACGACGTGGTCGGCGCGCAGCGCGCGATCAGCAACACCATCGTGGACATCGTCACCAACGTCATCCAGCTTGCCGCAACGCTGGCCGTGATGCTCACCCTGGAATGGCGGCTGACGGTGCTGGGGATCGCCGTGATGCCGCTGTTCATCTGGGCAGCCCGGCGGCTGGGAGGACGCCTGCGCGACATCGCACGCCAGGCGATGGACTACAACGCCCAGATGAACGCGATGATGAACGAGACGCTGAATATCAGCGGCGTGCTGCTGGTCAAGCTGTTCGGGCGTGAGCGAACCGAAGTGAACCGCTTCGAGGATCGGGCGGCCCGCGTGCGTGATACGGGGGTCAGGCGGGCGGTGGTCGGCAGCCAGTTTTTCGTCGTCATCGGGCTGGTCAGCGCGGTGGGGACGGCACTGGTGTACTGGGTGGGCGGTCACTTGGTGCTTCAGGGCGTGTTCACCATCGGGACAATTGTGGCCTTCAGTTCCTACCTGGCGCAGCTTTACATGTCGTTGCAGCGGTTGACGAACGCGCCCGTCGAGTTCGCCACGTCGATGGTCAGCTTCGAGCGCGTGTTCGAGGTGGTTGACCTCCCGCTGGATATCGAGGAGCGTCCAAGCGCGCGCACGCTCGACGACGTGTGCGGGGAACTTGTCTTTGAGAACGTCACATTCAGGTACGGGGGCGACGAGAGCGGTCTGCTGAGCGATGTCGAGCGGCACGGGCGAATGGACGCCGTCCAGGCGGTGCTGTCCGGCGATCGGGACATCCGGAAGGGGGACGGCGGGGAGACGCGCGCCCTGCCCCTCGAAAAGCCGCCCCAAAGCCAGGCACGCGAGCTTGCGCTGCAAGATATGTCATTTGAGATCGAGCCAGGACGGCTTGTCGCGCTGGTCGGGCCGAGCGGGGCGGGCAAGACAACGCTGACCTACCTGATCCCGCGCCTGTACGACCCGACCGGGGGCCGCATCCTGCTGGATGGGCACGACCTGCGGGACGTGACGCTCGCCTCGCTGGCACAGCAGATCGGCATGGTGACCCAGGAAACGCACCTGTTTCACGACACGATCCGCACCAACCTGCTCTATGCGCGGCTGGACGCAACTCAGGAGGAGATCGAGGCGGCCTGCCGGGCGGCGAACATCCACGACTTCATCGCCGGGCTACCGGACGGCTACGACACCATCGTCGGCGAGCGCGGCTACCGCCTGAGCGGCGGCGAGAAGCAGCGCATCGCGCTGGCGCGCGTGATCCTCAAAGACCCGCGCATCCTGGTGCTGGACGAAGCCACCAGCCACCTGGACAGCCAGTCGGAGGCGCTGATCCAGGAGGCGCTGAAGCGGGTGATGGCCGGGCGGACGAGCATCGTGATCGCCCACCGCCTGAGCACCATCCTGGCGGCGGATGTCATCCTGGTTATGGATCGGGGACAGATCGTCGAGCGGGGCACGCACGAGGATCTGCTGGCACAGGGCGGTCTGTACGCGCAGTTGTACGAGACGCAGTTCAGCCGGGAGACGGCATCGCCGCCCCCGGCGCGTTAAAGGATCTCCTTCAGCATCCCCTCAACGGCCCGGTAGACCGGTGACTCGTCCCCCAGCTCGATCAGCGGGCGTCCGCTGAAGTCAAATTCGACCAACTTATCGTCAGCCGGGACAATCCCTAGCAGGGGGATGTCCAGCTTGTCGATGCGTTCCTGCAAAGGGGCCGGGATGTTGCCCGCAAGCCGGTTCAGCACTAGGTAGGTGTTTTCGATGCGAATGTCCAGCTCGTGCCGGAAGGCGGCGATCCGCTCGGCGGCCACAATGCCCCGCTGTGTGGGGTCGGTGATGATCAGCAGGTGCTCGACATCGCGCGTGGTGCGGCGGCTCAGGTGCTCCATGCCTGCCTCGTTGTCGACGACCACGTAGCGGTAATTCTTGCTGATCGAGTCCACGACCTCGCGCAGATTGTGGTTCACCGCGCAGTAGCAGCCGGGGCCTTCCGTGCGCCCCATCGCGATCAGGTCGAAGCGGTCACCCTCGGACAGCGAGGTGCGGACCTCGTAGTCCAGGTAATCGCGTTTCGTCATGCCGCCGCTCAAAGTGCCCATGGCGGCACCCCCCTGTAGCAGAGATTGCTGGACCTTAGCCAACAGGCCCTCGCGGATATCGCCGACTGTCCATTCCAATTCAAGACCCAGCACCATGTTCAGGTTGCTGCTGGGGTCGGCGTCGATGGCGAGTATGGCCCCCGACTGTGATTGAACCAGGTGCTTGATCACCATGGCCGCGACGGTCGTCTTGCCGGTGCCGCCTTTACCTGCCAGTGCAATGGTTGTCGTCATGATGGATGTGTCCCTACGAAACCGTCTCTGCTTCGATGTGCGACGCCAGGGTCGCGGCCATCTGCTCGGCAGCCTCGCGCAGGGCGGGGACGTGATCGTACACCGGGATGCCCAGCCGGTCGGCCTCCTGGACGGCCAGGTCGGCGGGCAGCATCCCCAGAACCGGGATGCCGGGTGTCTCGGCCTCGACAAAGGCCGCCTCGTCTTCGTTACGCACCTTGTTGCCGACCAGCCAGAGGCGCGTCAGGCCGATGTCGGCAGCCAGCTTTTTGATCTTGTCCGCCGTGCCCAGGCTGCGGCGCGTCGGCTCGACGACGATCACCATCGCGTCCACAAAGTCAACGGTGGCGCGCCCCAGGTGCTCAACCCCGGCGTACATGTCCAGGATCAGCACGTCATCCTTACGGAACAGCAGGTGGGTGAACAGCGTCTTAAGCATGGCGCTTTCGGGGCAGATGCAGCCAGACCCGCCCAGGTCGACCGATCCCATCTCCAGCAGGCGCACGTTGCGGTGCGTCGCGCTGAAGCGGTCGGGGATGTCGTCCACACGCGGGTTGATGGTGAAGAAGCCGCCCACCTGGCCCGGCTTGGCACCGGTGCGCTCCTCGATCAGCTCATCCATCTCGGCGATGGGAAGCAGTTTGGCGCGCAGGTCGTCGGGGAAGCCAAGCGCCCCCGCCAGGCAGGGGGCTGGGTCGGCATCGACGGCCAGCACGTCGCGCCCAACGTCGGCGTAGGTCTGGGCCAGCAAAGCCGCCAACGTGGTCTTTCCCACGCCGCCTTTGCCACTGATAGCCAGTTTCATCATCGTGTTAATATCTCCCACAAAAGAAGCGAACTGACCAGCATCGCGGTCGCAGATCGCCCCGCGTGATCAGATCGCCCAATGCACAGCCTATTGGATTATATCACGATTTGATCGGCATTTGCCCGACAGCCGCCAGGTCGACGGGCGCGAAGACGCGAGGCAGCAGTCCGGCCTCGGTGACGATGGTGGGCACGATCTCTTCCCAGCCCACCGCCATCAGGTGGATGCCGCTGACGCCTTCCTTGTCCCTGATCGCCTCGATCAGCTCCAGCGCAATCGTCAGCCCCTCTTCCTTTGCCCCGGCACCTGCCGCCTCCATCCGTTTGAGCAGCCGCTCAGGGATGGTGACGCCCGGCACCTGGTGGTGCATGTACTGCGCCATCCTGAGGCTCTTGAGCGGCGTGATGCCGACCAGGACGTAAACCTTGTCCAGGATGTTGCGCCTGGCCAGCTCGTTGAGCCATATCTCGAAGCGGTCGGGGTCGTAAACCAGGTTGGTCTGGAAGAACTGTGCCCCGGCGTTGACTTTCTTGTGCTCGCGGATCGCCTGAAACTCCGGCCTGGAGGCGAAGGGCGCGGCTGCCGCACCCAGGAAAACCCGGGGTGGGTGCTTGATGCTGCGTCCGTCGAGGTAGATCCCCTCGTCGCGCATGCGGCGCAGGATCCACAGCATCTGGACGGAGTCAATGTCGACCACGTCCAGGCGGCCCATCGGAGCAGGCCCCATGCGCCCGTGATCCCCCGACAGGCACAGGATGTTGCGCACACCCAGCGCGCTCGCGCCGATGACCTCGGCCTGTAGCCCGGTGCGGGTGCGGTCGCGGGCGGCGATCTGCATCACCGGCTCCGCGCCGTGTTCAATCGCCACCTTGCTGCACGCCCAACTGGACATGCGCGGCGTCGCCGAGGGGCTGTCGGTGAAGTTCACCGCCGCCACGTATGGCTTGATCCGCTCGATGTTGCGGGCCAGCCTGCCGGTCGCGATGCTCATCGGCGGGGCGACCTCGGCCGTGACGACGAACTCCCCGGCGCGCAGCCGCCTCTCAAGCTCCGAAACCGGCTCCTCGTAAGCCGGGGAATGGTATTCGGCGTCCCCCTCCCACCAGATTGGCTGGCGCACCGGACGGAACACAGAGTCCCACGTCGCGGCGCGGGTGGCGGCATCACGCGAGAGCAGCCCGGTGAACACCTTCCCGGTGCCGACTTTACGCACCTGCGCGATCACGTCGCCCCAGGTCTCCGTCCCGACCTTGTCCCAGTCCAGGGGGGGCAGCACTTCGAGGAGCTTTTCCTCGCGCCCCATCTCGAAGGCACGCTCGTAGATCTTGTACCACACGCAGGGACGCGTCTCGTCCACGTAGCAGTGCTCCGGTGTCGAGCCACCGCACGGGCCGTTGCGCAAGCCCTTCGGGCACTCCATCGGGCAGATGAAAGCCGTCTCCTGTAACAGGCAGTTGCCGCACATCCGGCAGCCGAACAGCGGCCCTTTAACCGCGCGCTCAAGCGCGGCCAGCAGACGGTGTCCCAACGGCTCCCGCTTGAACGGGCGAAAGGCTGGTTGCCAGCGGCGTGCAGGTGTGAATATCGGCATCGCGCTCCCTTATGTAGTCGTTGTAGGTGAATGAATTGGCGACAAAATTATACTAATTATACCTTATATATACTCATGGTAATGATAGCGAGAAATCCACCCGGCAACCAGTGATTTTCGTCACCAGGCCGACATTACACATCGCAAATTTGCTGTCTCCGCAAGACCAGGCCGGTTGGCCGGGATGAAAGTCCTCATCGCCAGCACAGCCAACTTTGCAACGAATTACCCGCACTTGTCGTAGATACCGGTGAGCAAAGGAGCAGTTCGATGCACGTCGAAAAGCCAAATTATGGAAACTGGATTCGGGTTCGCGTAATCTTGGTTTTTCTGGTCATCGGCCTGACATTGGCCGGGATCGCACTCCTGCGTATTCCATTGATTCCCCGTATTATCTTGACCCTGCTGGCCGTACCCCTGCTCGGTATGAGCCTCTACTTGACTTATGTCTATATTCAGTTCGCACCATGGGGAGGGGGCTTCCAGGAAAAGCTGTGGGATCTGGTGCTGGATCATCTTGCATCAGACGGACAGGGCAAAGCGCTGGATATCGGGACAGGGAACGCGGCATTAGCCATGAGGTTGGCTAAACGCTATCCGTCCTTGCACGTCACCGGCATTGACTTTTGGGGTAGTAATTGGGAGTACGCACAGTCCACGTGTGAGCGCAATGCCCATCTTGAAGGCGTCGGTGAACGCGTCACGTTTCAAAAGGCCAGCGCCGCCGCGCTACCATTCGCCGATGCCTCGTTTGACCACATCGTGAGTCACTTTGTTTTTCATGAAGTCTCTGAGCTGCCAGACAAACGGGAAGTTATTCGGGAAGCGCTGCGTGTTCTGCGTGAAGGCGGCACGTTCGCTTTTCAGGATATGTTTCTAGACGAGGCAATGTATGGCCCTCCTGATAGTCTGGTCGCCACCGTGCGTTCGTGGGGGATATCTGAGGTTGCTTTCGTCGGGACTTGCAGCGAGTTGACCGTACCCCGGCTGCTTCGCAACCGGCGAACGTTGGGGTACACATCGATCTTGCATGGGCGGAAATAATCGCCGGTTCGTCACCCGCCCTGCTCGAAAAATTCCGTTCTGGCTCCCCTAAAGCGTGGAATATGGGCTAAGATGCGATGACATCGTGAAAAAGAAGAAGAGGCGAGCCTTTCGGTTCGCCTCAATTGTCTGTGTTCTGGCTCGAAGCCGCTACTGCTCCAGGTAGGAATCGGCGTAGATCACCTTGTTGAGCAGGATCTGCACCGTCTTCCAGATGGCGGCCTGCTCCGGGTCATCCATGTCCACACCCGCAGCAGTCGGCTCTTCCATCGCCGCGACGTGGTCATGAATCTTCAGGTAGAGCCGCCCGACCGGCGTGCTGTCGTCGCGCTCTTCGACGATGCGGATGACCTCCCGGAGTTTTGCGTCGAGCGGGTTGGCGATCATCATCTGCAAGCCTGCCCCCATCAGCATGGCGCAGTAAACACGGTCGATCAGCGGGCGGTTCCGGGCCGGGACCTGGTTTGAGACGTTCGACATGCCGACCGAGATCATGGGGGGTGGGTCCCAGGCGTATTGCAGCGTTCGCACCGCCTCAATCGCCTCCGGGCAGTACTCCTGGCAGCCGGAGACGGTCAGGATCAGCGGGTCGAAGATCACATCCTCGATTGGGAAGTCGATCTCCATGAAGCGCGGAATCAGGGTTTCCAGCGCGATGTTGACCCGCTCGTCGGCTCCCACCGGGATGCCGCTCTTGCCCATCGTCAGCGCGATGAGCTTGGTGTTGTACTTCTTGGCAAGCAGTGGAACTTTCTCCAGGCGCTCCGGTTCGGCGGAGGTCGAGTTGATGATCGGCTGGGCCTTGGTCACCTTCTTCACCCCGGCCTCGATGCCCAGGACGTTGGTGCTGTCAAAGCTGAGCGGCACGTCGACGACCGCCTCAACCGTCTCGACCATCCAGGGGAAGACCTCTTCCCAGTCCTTTTTGCGCGGCCCCAGGTTGATGTCGATGGCCTGCGCGCCCCCCTCGACCTGTTTGATCGCAGACTCCATGAAGAACTCGCGATCCCGCTCTTTGAGGGCTTCTTTGACTTTCTCCGAAACGATATGGATATTCTCGCCTATGATGTACATATGGTTTAATCCTTGTCAGCCATCGCCGCTTCCACCGTTGGGAAGCGAGAAAGGTCAGTGTGTGGCAAGAACAGCGCCGACGTGAATGCGTCGAAGAACCGGTTGTCGGCGGATAGTTCAATGTAGGTCATGCGAGCCGCGATGTCTCTGACACGCGTCCTCGCAGTTCGATCCAGCAGGGCCAGATAAGCCCCTCTGACGGACGTGTTCCCCAGGAACTGGAATCGCTCCCAGGGCATGTCGGGCAGCAGGCCGATCTGGACTGCCTTCTCCACGTTGATGTACTTTCCAAACGACCCGCCGACCAGCACCTGCTCGGCCATCTCCAGCGGGACGCCAACGCTGTCGGCCAGCACGGTGAACCCGGCGTAGATGGCGGCCTTGGCGCGCAGCAGGTTGTCAACGTCAACGTTGGTGATGACGATGTCATGCCCGACCTGCGTCTCGTCGGCCCAGGCGATGACGTACTCCGGGCCGTGTTCGCCCTCGCGCGTGCGCGGCGTGTCCAGCCCGGTGTTGACGTGGCCTCCCTTGTCGACCACGCCGGTCAGGAACATCTCGGCCAGCAGCGAGATCAGGCCGCTGCCGCACAGGCCGCGCGGCTTGACGTTCCCGATCACCCGGAAGGACGGCTCGTAGGTGTCGTCGTTGATCCACACCTCCTCGATGGCTCCGGTGGTGGCCCGCATGCCGTGCAGCACGCCCGCGCCCTCGAAGGCCGGGCCCGCCGAGCAGGCACACGCCACCAGCCACTCGGACGAGCCTAACACCGTCTCGCCGTTGGTGCCCACGTCCAGAAAGAGCGTCACCCGCTCGGTGTCGTCCATGCCGGAGGACAGCACCCCGGCGCTGATGTCCGCCCCGACGTAGCTGGCAACCCCCGGCAGGCAGTCGACTGTGCCCTCCGGGTGAATGTCCAGCCCAACGTCCCGCGCGGTGAGCGTCGGGATGTGGTTGACCGCCGTCACGAAGGGCATCAGCCGGATGCTCTCCGCCGGGATGTCGAGCAGCAGGTGGATCATGGTGCTGTTCCCGGACACGGACGCCTTGACGATGTCGTCCCGGTCGGCCTGGACACGCTTGCAGGCGGTGGCGATCAGCTCGTTGATCGTGCCCAGCACCAGGTCGCGGATCTCGACGTGGCCATCTCCTTTGCTGGCGTAGATGATGCGCGAGATCACGTCCTCGCCGCGCGCGATCTGGCCGTTGTACTCGGCAAGCTGGGCGCGCACCTCGCCGGTCAGCAGGTCGACCAGCCACACTGTCACGGTAGTCGTGCCGATGTCGATGGCGACGCCCCACAGCGGAGCGTCATCGGGCACGTGGCCGGGTTTCAGGTCGATCAGCCGGGCCGGGCACTCCGGGCAGTCCCAGGTGGCCGAGTCGAGGATGGCCGTCACCTGCCAGTCTTCCTCGCGCAGCGTCGCGCCGATCCCTCGGAGCATTGTCAGCGACACCTGTACCTCGTTGACTCCGGCCTGTTGCCGCAGCGCGATCTGGAGGCGGTTCCAGTCGTCGGTCTGGTCGTCCATGCTGGGCGGCGACGGCGTCAGCGCGTAGCGGCGGATCGTCCCGTCGGTGGCCGGGTCGTAACCTTCCGGCACCATGACTTCGGTCACCGTGCGGTCGGTGGTCAGCCGCCGCTCGATCTTCTCCTGCGGCGGGATAACGACGGTAAGGTCACCCTCGACGATGGTCTGGCAGGCCAGCGCGTAGCCCGCCTCGATGTCCTCCGGCGAGAGGCGCAGCGTGCTGCGGCGGCGTGCCTGCCCCTCGACGATCTGGACGGCGCAGCGTCCGCAGCGTCCCTGCCCTCCGCAGGGCTGCATAAGGTCTATCCCGGCCTGGCGCGCGGCATCAGAGAGCAGCGTGCCGGTCGGGACGCGCACCGGCTCGCTGGCAACGTCGAATGTTACAGTGTGTTCAGCCATATCTTCGCCTACGAGGCCGCGTTGAGACTATCCCACAGCGCCGCGCCATCACGATATTTGGCACTACGTACCCTCTACTCTGGAGGGCGAACGCGCTGTTTTAGAGCGCCTGCTTCATGAACGTGGGTAGATCGATGGCCTCACGTGGCCCGACACGGATCTCCCAGCCAGGAAGCTCTTCCTCAAGCTCACCGGACAGCACGGCAACGTGCCCCGGCAGGACAAGCATCTTATTGTTGACCTTGTCTGCTGCGTTGAACCGCTTGACGTCCTTCGCAATTCGCTCGGCGTCGAATTTGCCCGCCGCCCACGCCGTCAGCACGCTCATCCCCTCGGCATCGGCAACCAGCAGCCAGGCTGGCAGCCCCGAAGCCTCAATCTCGTTGGCGACGCTGAAGTAGGTGATGCTAAAGTTGGTGGTAACCAGCAGGGGATTATCCGGCTGCGGGTCGTTGATCTCGTACAGGCCCGGCTGCACCTGGATCGGCTTCTGCGGGTCGGTGTAGATGTTCTGACGCAGCACGATCAACGGGTAAACCAGCTCCGGCGCGAAGGTATCCAGCACGATGAACCCGGCGTACTTGGTGATGGCCTGCGCTGCCACGATGGACTCACGCACCGGGTCACCGGCGTCGCCGGGGAAGGCGATGGTCGGGTAGCCCAGCGGGCGGAAGTTCTTCTTGAGCGCCAGGCGGCGTATCTGCGTGTTGAGCATCAACGAGGCGCTGAGCTTGTCGGCTACCGGGTGCAGGACCAGATCCTCGACCCCCTTGCCCTTGATCTTCTCGGTCAGGTCGGCCAGCTCATCCAGCGAGCCACCGGCAACGGCCAACGCCACTTCGTGCTCTTTTGCCAGGTCGGCCATCGCCTCCCAGTTGTCCGCGTCCGCCCCATAGAGCAGCGGGGCCTCGTCTTCGAGGGCCTGAAGCCCGGCGGCCATGATCTCTGGATCGCGGCTGATCAGGATCAGCGGACGCTTGCTGACCTCGCGCACCGCACCAATGGCAGCCGCGAACGCCGCCGGGTCACCTGAGGTCGCCTCAACGGCGAAGCCGTCCAGTCCCAGGTCGATGCCCACGTAGTTCACCTCGTAGGCATCAGCGGGAGCTACCTTGGCCTTGATGTCGTCCACCGGGTCGGTGTCACGCACGCGGATGAACAGACCGGGCTTGTGGTAGAAGGTCTTTTCGTGGCGGAACAGGACAACCTCGTTGCCCACCTCAACCTTGTGACCGTCTGCCTCGAGCGTCACCAACCGGATGGGCGGTGCCGCCGACGCAGCCAGTTTCTCTTTGGCCTCTTCGCTGACGTGCGGGCACGCCGAAAGCTCAACTTGCTTGGCAGCCAGCTTCATCGCGAAAGCCAGGCAGGTGGGAAAGCCGCAGTCCTTGCAGTTGGTCTGCGGCAGCATTTTGTAAATCTCGATTCCAGATAGTGCCATTCTTTTAGCTCCTCGCTGCTATGCCGTCGCGGGGGCTTCCATCAATTCTTCGATGGTCGCCTTGACGCGCTTGACGCTTTCCGGATGGCGCAGCACGACGATATCCGCCCCCGACTCGATCAGGGTAACGGCTGCCAGCGTCTCCCAGTTCAAAGCCCGCGTCTCCCAGTCACCCCAGGCTTCTGGTACGCCCTCGCCAACCTTCGACTCCTTGGCCTTCCAGGCTTCAAAGCCGGGGGTGACGATCATCGGGAACTGGGTCATGGCGTCGCCTTGCAGTGCCGCCAGGCGCAGCCGCTCCATCACCGAGAAACCGTACTCAACGCCGTAGCCTACGGCGGCTGTATCGGGGTCCATCAGGATGCGTTCCGGCGGCAGCCCCATGTCGCTGATCAGAATGTTAAGTTGCTTGGCCAGGTTAACGTCCATGGCCGTGCGCCCGCTGACCAGGTGATCGTTCGCCATCGCCGTGGCGACAATGGTGCGGTAGTTGTTCTCTTCGCAGATGCCCAGCACCAGCCGTTCGCCCTTGGTCGCCTCGGCTATCGGGACCAGCAGTTCGTTGTCCACGTCAGCCTGGCGCGGCCCAAAGACGATCAGAGGCAAACCGCTGGCCTCCAAAACGGATTTAACCACCGCAACTGCTGCGTCGGGTGTGTTGGGATTGCCCTCGGCGTCGGTCAGGCTGAGGCTGAGCTGGATCAGGTCGGCCCCGGCGTTCTCGGCAGCCTTGGCCCAGGCAGCCGGGTCGTCCATGACATCGCCCCACACCTCTAACAGAAGCGGCGACCAGTCGTCTGGACGGCGATCTTTGATCTCCAGGGCCACGACGGGGGGATGGGGCACTTCGGCCTCGAAGTGCATGAAAGGCAGCGTCTTCTGGCCGCCGACGGTAACGACGCGCGAGCGTGTCCCACCCTCCTCGGCCGTCGCCCCTATGGTGACCGTGCGAACCTCGCCGGTCCACGAGTCTTTCGGTATTTCGACAGGCATATAACTCACTCCTCGTCCTGGGTAGGAAGCCCCGCCCGCCGCCGCGCGGCATCTCGCTTTTCAACGAATATCTCAATCGGCGACCGGCGACCGGCTTTAATGCCCAGGTCACTTAGTTCATCATCACTCTGCGCAGCCAAATGGCGCAGGAAATGTCGGTAAGAGAGCACCGCCGCTGGCCACGAGATCCCATGCTCGTGGTGCATCAAAAAGACAAGCCGCACGCCCATGTCTTGCATCAGTTGGGCCGCCGCCGCCAGCGGGATGTCAGGCGGGAGTTCGACGATCCCTTCCCGCATCACATCCTCGGCCTTCAGCTCGCGCGCATCGTCACGCGCGTAGGCGCGTACCAGTTCATCCCGGCTGACCACACCTATGCTGTGGCCCTCCTGATCCAGCACCGCGACACCTTCCAGGTCGCGGTCCAGCAGCAGACGTGCCACCTCGGTGATGGGAATGTCTGGTGCACAGGTGACCACCCCCACCGTCATCAGGTCGCGGACGAGTTTGGGTGAAAGGCTTAGACCGTCACTCACCTCGTGTCCCCCGGTGCTGGTTGAGCGTTCAGGCCAAATCGGGGTGGAGGTGTGATGTGCCTCCACCCCGGCTATCGTCTCGGTTTAGAACATGGGATCCATCGTCAGGGCCGGGTGGTTGTGCTCCTCAAGCCAGGCCACCAGATCCTCTACGGTGGTCACACTGCGCTCGTCGGCGATCCGGTCGATCAGATCGGGGACGCCCTCACGCTCCGCCGCCGCCTGGAATTCGTCGGCCATTGACTCCTTGAGGAAGCTGCTCATCCACACGACGCGCTTGAAGCCCCCGTCGGCAGAGATGAACTTGGGGCTGACCAGGTAGAACTTGCCCACCCCCATCACGCCGGGCGTTTGCAGCCCGCCACCGGCCATACCGGCCAGCGTGCTGAAGGTCATGCCCGCCGGGGTCATGCTGGTATCCTCTCGGCTGACGACCATGACGCCGTTGCTCTCCGGGATGAGCATGACGATGCACTCAAAGCACCCGCAGGCAGTCATCGGGTCTTCCATGATTGAGTACATGGCAACCCGTTCGACCGTGCCGTGCGAGCCGACCTTGGCGTAATCGTCCGTGCCCTCCCAGTAGCCCTTCTCCGGGTCAAGCTGCTTGCCCAGCTTGATCGGCTGGTTAGGCCCGGTCGGGTTGATGTTGTACGAGGCCTTGCAGTCCAGCCAGTTGTACGCGCCGCACAGGCCCAGCCGCTCTGGGCTGACGATGCACACGTGGTTGGGTGCAAAGGACTGGCACAGCGTGCACGAGTAGAACTCGTCTACCGCGTCGTCGGTCAGGTCGGCCAGACGCCTGTTACGGAAGTCATAGGCTTCACGTGCCTGCTCCAGCCACTCGTGGAACGGATCAGGATCGGTGTAGATGGTGACCTGCACCTTGTCGACGATCGCGCCGAAGTCGGCGTGGAAGCGGGCGTGCAGGATCTTGCCAAAGTGCTCCAGGTTGAAGCCCTTCTCGGCGGCTGCCTTGGAGACACGTATCCAGGCGATGTCGCGCTGGCCGATGTGCTGGATGCCCGACGCACCGTTGACGAAGTAGTGAATCTGGCGTTCCAGCACCGGCTCGAAGTCCTCCTGCATCTGCCGCCCTGCAACCTTGACCACGATGCCCATGTCCATGGTACCTTCCGGCTCGACTTCGTCGAAGCCCGGGCCGATTACCTCGACCTGGCCGTCGGTTACGTCATCGAGCGGAGCCATGTATAGGTATTCGTAGCAGCGTGATTTCTTGCCGCCGAACTCGATTCGCATGTCAGCCCTGCGGACGACCTCGCCTTCGAATGCCGAACCGTATGGCACGGGCACCGGCACCTCGGCGACCTGGACCTTCACGCCGCGCACCTCAATGCATTTCTGCACCAGCCGCTCGGCGCGCTCCAGGTCGTCCGCGCCCTCGATCTCACTGAAGGGCATGCTGACCACGTGTTCGTAGGTCGTGACGCCAGTGGGCAGGATTTCGGGGATGACGGTATCGGCGATGACCGGGAAGCCAAAGTTGATGGCCCCCGCCGCCGCCGCGTATTTCAGGTCGTCCACCTCGCCCAGTGCCAGCACGAAGGCGAAGACGCGCTCCCGGTTGTAGAGCAGGATGTCGCGTGCCATGCCGCCCTTCATGCCGCCGAAGGTCAACGCCGAGCGGGTGGCGAACCCAAGCGCGTAGATTGCGCTGAGGGTGTCGGTCCCGAACGGCACGGTGTAGGTGTCGTACCCTAACTCGACCCCCTCTTCCGCCAACTGGTGGATGATGCTCCGCCCGTTGACGTTGCCTGACAGGAAGGTGAGGATGTTGCGTCGCTGAAGCTCGCGTACGATCTGGACGGCGACCTCGTTCGACTTGGCCGCTCCGACAATCGCCGCGAAGCCCGGCATACGCCCGTCCACAAGCTGGATGCCCCACGAGCGCAACTGGATGTCGTCGATGGGGCCGTTCAGGTGCCCGCCCGCGCCATCTCCGTTGCCGTAGGAGGTGCCGCCTGCCAGTTCGAAACCGGGCATCGGTTCCGGCTGTAGTCCATACACAAAGCGAACCGCCTCGATGATCTCGGCTGCGAGCAGGGTTGCCATGCCGCTGTCGAGCGTCTCGCCCAGGTACGGCGTCCATTTGCCGTCAGAGGGCAGGGGATGCAGCAGCGAACGTGCGTGCCCCATAACCGGAGCCAACTGGCCAAGGGTCTCAACCTCGGCGCCGGTCATGCCCAGGATCAGAGGCAGGTAGTATGCGGTATTCGGGAACGCGACCGGCGTATCCGGCCCCTTCTCTTCCAGGGCCTTGTTGAGCATCAACTCGGCCTCTGTGACGAGTGCGTTGGCTCCGCGAATGGCCCGCGTGGCAATGTAACGAGACATTGATGTACCTCCTATTCACCTGGTGCGCCGTAGATGGCGGCCCGACGTTCTTCGAGGGGGAGCGCTTCTAGTTCGAGCATCCGGCGGTCGCCGCTTTGCCCGAACCGCTCCGGGTCGTATTCAGGCAGTCCCAGGGCCGCCCGTTTCTTGTCGATGTGCTCCAGCGTCCGGCGGATCATCTCGTCGGCGTCCTGTATGAACTCCATCTTGCCGCCGTAGAGTTCTTCCCATCCTTCGCTGAGGTACTGCTCTACGAGAGTGCTGTTAGAGACGCGGTCGGGCATACCCGCAACCGGGTTCGCGCCGCCCATGATGACGTACGCGCCGGAAGCGACGCAGTACGAGCCGATGGACAGCGCCTTCTCGCTCATCCACTCCGGCGCAAGCCCGACGGCGGGCACCTGGTCGATGTCGTCGCCCAGTCCGCCCTCCTCGACCACCTGCGCGAGCACGGTCAGGATGCGCGAGTTGTCGACACATGATCCCATGTGCAGCACCGGCGGGATGCCGACCGTCTCGCAGATCTCACGCAGGCCTGGGCCGACCTTCTCCAGGTCTATGCCCGCCTCGCCGAGCATCAGGCCCAGCTTGGCGTTGGCGATTGCACCGCAGCCGGTCTCGACGACCAGCACGTCGTTCTTAAGAAGCTCTTCGGTCACGTAGGTGTGTGAGTGGTCATGCTGAAAGCGCGGGTTGTTGCAGCCCACGATGGCCGCCACGCCCCGAATACGCCCCGACATAACCGCGTCATTCAGCGGACGGAAGGAGGCGCGGTACGAGCCGCCCAGCATGTAGTTGATGTACTCGTGTGAGAAGCCGGGCACCAGATCTTCGCGCGCGTCGGGGATCTGTATCTCACCCCGGTTCTTGAAGTTGTCAATCGCCCGCCTGAGGATCTCCTTGGCGATGGTCAGTGCGTGGTGCTCGTCGAACTGGATGTGCGTCGCGCCCGTGATCTTGACCTTGTCCGAGGTGGTGATGATCTCGGTGTGGAAATTCTGCGCCAGGCCTACCAGCGCCTGCATGATGCACTGGATGTCAACCACCATCGCCTCGACTGCGCCGGTCAGGATCGCCAGCTCCTGCTGGAGGAAGTTCCCGGCTGCCGGGATACCCTGGCGCATCAGAATCTCGTTGGCCGTGCAGCAGATGCCCGACAGACAGATGCCCTCTGCACCGGCTGCCTTGGCGTACTCGATGATCTCCGGGTCCTGCGACGCAGCGACGATCATCTCGCTGAGCGTCGGCTCGTGGCCGTGCACAACCACGTTGACCATGTCCTCCTTCAGGACGCCCAGGTTGGCCTGCCCGTACACAGGCGCGGGCGTCCCAAACAGGATGTCGGAGATGTCGGTCGCGATCAGGCTGCCGCCCCATCCGTCGCCAATGGCCGTGCGGATGGCATGGTGGAGGATGTGGGCTGGCTCCTGGTCATCGCCGATGTGCGTGCGGTGCAGCGACTCGACGATCTCGCGGTCAACGCCGCGTGGCAGGACACCCAGTTCCTCCCAGCGCTTCAAGCGTTTCTCCGGTGCACGATTCACTGAGATAACCACGCCCTCCTGCTGCCCAAACTGGGCCAGGTACAGGTCGGCCAGGTCGTTGGCAATCTCCTCAGGGGCACGCCCCTCGATGGGAATGCCGTAGCCATCGGCCAGCGTGCGCAGCTTGGCTATGTCACGCAGTTGGTAGCCTTCCGCCTCGCCGTTGGCAACCGCCTTCAGTGTGAAGGCCATGCCACGTCCGTGGTCGGAGTGCGCCGAAGCGCCGGCTGCGATGGCGCGGATCAGGTTGCGCGCCTGGACAGTGTCGATGGTGGCGCCACAGATGCCGGTCGAGCCGTCTATGGTCAGACGGCAGGGACCCATGCCGCAGATCTTGCAGCACATGCCCGCCGAGCCGATATTGCACGGGGCCTGAGCATCCGCCCGGCTAAAAGCGGTGGTAAGGCCCAACTCCTCGGCGCGGATCAGCATCTCCTGGGTTGCCGGGTCTATGCTAAATTCTTCAGGGCTGCGTTGTTTTTTGGCCATTGTTATTCTCCCTTGTCCATAGCTTTGATGATACCCATACCCGGGCAAGGCCACAGGGGACGACCCGTGTAGCCGACGTTCTGGGCAAAGCCCACCGTCTTACCCACCTGCGCGAAAGCAGTGGTGTGGCGGAAGAAGGACTCCTTGCCATCTCCCGCATAGGAGGCTTCGCCCGCTTCAGCTGGCACCGGCAACTCACCGGAATAGCCTGCCTCTTCGAGCTTAGCTGTGATCTTGTCCGCGTCGAGTTTTGCCGGATCGTAGGTCACCTCGACCACCTGGAAGCTGCTGCTGGCGTAGACGTCCTCCACGCCGGGCATCTCCAACAGGATGCGACGCACCTCGAGCACGTGGTGATCACCGTACATTGTTGGAAGTTCTAAAGACAACGTTTTCATAGACACCTACCTTTTGCTAGATTCCTCTTTGGCGAAGCGATTCTATCCGATTGTGGACTGCCTGCACGGGGCTACGTCCACACGTTCGACAACACAAAGTACGGCTCCCCCTTGTTCGGTGGGAGCAATTGCAGGGGACGACTGCAATGAGGATAAGTTTTCCTTCCCACAAGAAGTTTAAACTATGCACCAAGCTTATTCCTAGTACCGGCTGTCATGCTCTGAGTAGATATTTGTCACAAGACGGGCACCTCTGGCGGGTCTAAAGAGGGTCTGCAAGCTAGATTTTAACGAAATGAGAATATCTTCACAAATGGGCTTGCACAGGATCGAGGGGCAAAGGGGGTGCTGTCGAGTGCCGCAGCCTTGCCATTCGTTTCTCAAGGTTTGGCCAAAGTAACCAGGTAGCGGCCCAGACAACCAATCAGACCCGGCAAGGTTTTTGGCAGTTAGTCGAGCCGCCGTTCCCAGGTCCATCGTACTGCAAATTGACCGTTGTCTGTCTTCAACGTCGAGAGCAAGTGTACCAGAGCTTTGGTCGGTGTGCTGACGCACAAAAGGTCACTCAGCAGAGACTATCTTGAACCGCCCGCGATAGCGTGGGGTAGCTTGCCAAGATGCTGAGTCTTCAGCATCACAAACTCGATTATCTCCCCCGCCGGCTGCTGAGGACACGACACTTTTGAAGGGGGTTGACAAAAAAGGCTCATCAGGTACC
>CAZRXG010000014.1:0-89628 GCA_964603985.1 uncultured Anaerolineae bacterium
TCGTCGGTGTCGTCCATTATCTCGTCGTCGGTGTCGCCCATTATCTCGTCGTCGGTGTCGCCCATTATCTCGTCGTCGGTGTCGCCCATTATCTTGACGACATCGATTGCCTGGGGGCCTTTTTCGGCCTGCTCAACGGCGAACTCGACGCGGTCACCCTCGTCCAGCTTGCGATAGCTGTCTGTGCTCTGGATGGCCGAGAAGTGCACGAAGACATCCTCGCCGCCGTCGTCGGGGGCGATGAAGCCATAGCCCCGCCTGGCACTGAACCACCTTACAGTCCCGACTGCACGTTCTTCTGACATGGTATTTACACTCCTTACCCTACCAAGTTTCGCGTAGAGCAGGGAAGGCCTTGCCGGTCAACAAAAACCCGGCCTCACGCCGGGTGAAGTCCTATCGCAAAAAGTCTTACAACCTGCATTCTACCCGCCTAGATTATAGCCGTTTCGCCCCGAATCTACAACAATCGCGCTTACCGCAGATCCCGCAGCCGCTCCCCGACCACGTCCAGCGTCTCGATGCTCTTGGGGAAGGCGAAGCGTACCAGCCTCGCCCCCGACGCGGGATCGTGGTAGAAGCTGCTGCCCGGCACGACGGCCACCCGCTTCTCGGCGGCCAGCCAGCGCGCGAAGGCCACATCATCCAGGTCGGGGCGGACGCCGCCGAAGTCGGCCAGCACGTAGTACGCGCCCTCCGGCGGCCTGGCCGCCAGCCCCGCCCGGTCGAGGATGCTCATCATCCGGTCGCGGCGGGCGGTGTAGGCGCGGATCAGCTCCCAGTAGTAGCTCTCCGGCAGCCCCAGCGCGGCGACCGCCCCCTCCTGCAGTGGAGCAGGCGCGCAGATGGTCAGATAGTCCTTCACCGTGCGGACGGCGTCCGAGAGCACCGGGGGCGCGATCACCCAGCCGACCCGCCAGCCGGTGGCGGCGTAGGTCTTGCTCAGGCCGCCGGTGGTGATGGCGCGTTCGGCCATGCCGGGCAGCGTCGCCAGGGGGACGTGCTCGCGCCCGTCGTAGATGATGTGCTCGTAGATCTCGTCGGTGATGGCGATCACGTCGTGCTCGACGCACAGGCGGGCGATCAGGCCCAGCGTCGCGCGGTCGAAGACGCGCCCGCTGGGGTTGTGCGGCGTGTTGACGATGATCGCCCTGGCCCCGCGCGCAAAGGCCGCCCGCAGCCGGGCCTCGTCCAACGCGAAGTCGGGCGCGACGAGCGGCACCCAGAGCGGCTCGCCCCCGGCGAAGGTGATGCCGGGCAGGTAGTTCTCGTGGGCCGGTTCGATGACGATCACCCGGTCGCCGGGATCGACCACGCCCAGCAGCGCGGCGATGATGGCCTCGGTGACGCCGCAGGTGATGGTAACCTCGACTTCGGGATCGACCGCCATGCCGTAGCAGCGGTCGTACTTGGCGGCGATGGCCTCCCGCAGGCGGGACGACCCCCAGGTGATGGTGTACTGGTTGTGGCCGCCGCTCAGCGCCTCGGCGGCGGCGGCGCGCACTTCGGGCGGCGGGTCGAAGTCGGGGAAGCCCTGGGCCATGTTGATCGCGTCGTGCTGCATCGCGACGCGCGTCATCTCGCGGATAACCGACTCCGTCATGCCGGAAATGCGCTGCGCTGAGTGCATGGTTGACTCCTTGAACTCATTGAGACTTTTCGGGCCGGAGAGGAAACCGTTTCAGAAAACAACCCGGATCGCCTGCACCTAAGTTGGTGTTTGCCCCCTACTTGGGCCCCCTCATCGTCGCTGCGCTCCGATGTGTCCCCCCATGATTGGGATTTACAAAATAATAAGGTAACTTTCACTCTGCTCTGTGATGCTGGTTGTTGGTATGTTGTCGCTCAGACCCTCACCCGCCTTCGCCCGACCTCCGGTCGCGCTCAGTCTGCCCTCTCCCGGTGGGAGAGGGCGAATCGAGGACGGCCAGGCCGTCCGAGATGGGTGAGGGCAGTGTTGCAGTCCACACGATCCAGGTTAACAGAGCATCCGTGTTGTTATCTCATTAAACTATCAAAGTTCATCATGGGGGGGACGGATGAGCCGTTGGGCTTCACAGGGAGGTGGTTGTTTAGCTGCATCGACCCCGGCAGAGAGACGGACAAGCCCGTACGCCGTCACACACCGCGATCTTCCGGCGAGCGGCCCAGCCACACGCCGACTCCCAGCAGAAGCAGCGTCAGCGCGGTGACGCCAACCCACTGGAGAGTGGTAAGCTGCAAACCGGGGTCGGGTGGCATACCGGCGGCCACTTCGCGCCCCTCCATCTCCTCGTCCGGTTGGGCGATGGCGACGTGGACGACGTTTGCCGTGTCCTCAAGCTCCTGATCTTCGAAGCGCGCCAGCACCACCTTGACCTCGTGGACGCCCGGCTCCAGGCCCTCGATCTGGTAGGCCAGGCCGCGCACCTCGTCCCGGAGCTCGCCGTCCGCGTACACGCGGATGCGGCTGTTGTACAGCTCGAAGTCGAAGAACTCAACCTGCATCTCCAGCGCGACCGGCCCCGGCTCGAAAGCCTGCCCATCGACGGGGGTCAGCAGCAGCAGCCGGGGGTCGGGCAGGGCGATGCTGAACGTGTAGCTGCCGACGGCCACCGTCGAGCCGCCCAGCGCCGCCGCCGTATAGTGAACGGTGTACACCCCGTCGGCCAGCGCGGGCAGCGTGACGGACACCTCGAAGCGGTTGGCCGGGTTGACGAGCACGTCTTTGTTGTCCACCCGCCGATCCTCGGCGTCGAGGACGCGGATGTTGGTGCCCCGGTCGGCCAGGGCGGCGTTGAAGGTCAGGGTGACGCGCTCCGGCGGCCCGCTCAGCACCGTCTCAGGCGCAGGACTCGCGTCGTGGAGGGCAGGCTGCGCGTTGAGGGACCGGGCCGGTATCAGGCACAGGACGAGCAGCACAAGACCCGTGCCTATGTGAAACAGCGCTTTGCGTGTCGGCTCATGCCTCAAGACAAGGGGCTTAAGCCCCTTGTCTGGGATGGATTTACCCACTTTCTGGACATGAGCTTTGTGAGTCATAATGTGTCTCCCCGCCGGGGATTATAATACGCTCCGGGCGGCTGTGATGCAAAAACCTGTCCAGGCGAAGGAGAGAACGATGTCCGACTTCGGCGTCACGGTGAGTGACGTATACATGGCCCGCAAGCGGATCGCCCCCCTTGTGGCGCGGACGCCGCTGATGCGCTCGGTGCTGCTCGAGCAGGAGGCCGGGGTGCCGGTCTACGTCAAGCTGGAGAACGTGCAGCACACCGGCTCGTTCAAGCTGCGCGGCGCGGCGAACAAGCTGCTCGCCCTCTCGGAGGAGGAGCGGGCGCGCGGCGTGATCGCCGTCTCAAGCGGCAATCACGGGCGGGCGGTCTCGTACGTCGCGGGCGCGCTGGGGATCGAGGCGCTGGTGTGCCTGTCGGAGAACGTCCCGCAGAACAAGGTGGAGGGCATCCGGCGCTACGGCGCGCAGGTGGTCAGCGTCGGGCAGAGCTACGACGAGGCCACCGAGCACGCCTTCCGGTTGCAGGAGGAGCGCGGGCTGACCTTCGTCCATCCCTTCGACGGCCCGCTGGTCATCGCCGGGCAGGGGACGATTGGGCTGGAGATCCTGGAGGATCTGCCGGACGTGGACACGATCATCGTGCCGCTGTCGGGCGGGGGGCTGGCAGCCGGGATCGGGTTGGTGACCAGGGCAGCCGGTTCCGGCGTGCGCGTGATAGGCGTGACGATGGATCGCGCGCCGGTGATGTACGCCAGCCTGAAGGCGGGTAAGGTGGTCGAGATGGCCGAAGAGCCGACGCTGGCCGACGCGCTGGTCGGTGGGTTGGGGCCGGTCAACCGCTACACGTTCCCGATGTGCCAGCAGCTCATCGATGAGGCGGTGCTGGTGTCCGACGACGAGATCGCCGAGGCGATGGCCTTCATGCTGGAGGGGCACCACATGGTGGTCGAGGGCGGCGCGGCGGTGGGGGTCGCGGCGCTGCTGAACAGGCGGGCCGGGATCGGAGAGCGGGTGGCGGTGGTCGTCACCGGGTGCAACGTGGACATCCCGCTGCTGGTAGAGATCGCGGAGAAGCACGGGACAAGATGATTTGGCCGGGCGACGCGTTGCACACCACCCAACCCACAACCCAAGCCCACCGCCCCGGCGAAGGCGTGCCACCCACTCGCCCGATCAATCGCCCGGCGCGGGGGCCTCAAGCGGTGCGGCGACGGGCTGCTGGCGCGCCCGCACCACGAACCACAGCGCCAGCACCGGCGGGATGCCCACCAACCCGGCGGTCAGCGGCAGGTCGTGGGCCGGGGTCAGGTCGTAGAGGTGGCCCGCCGCCCACGACGCAGTCGCCAGCGCGACCCACACCAGCGTTTCCATGACGCCGAAGGCCAGCCCTCGACTGCGCGGCCCAACCACGCGCGCCACGCCCGCCGAGGCCAGCGTCCGCGCCGAGAAGATCCCGCCGAAGGCGAAGAAGGCCGCTGCCACGCCCGCCGGGGCCGCGACCTGGCGGATGCCCAGCAGTGCCAGCCAGACGGCGGCCAGCACGGCGGCGAAGCTCCAGCGGGGGCTGAGACGGCCCGCCACCAGATTGATGGCGGTCGTGCCCGCCGCAAAGAACGAGAACATCAGCCCGATGGTTGAGTACGAGAAGCCGCGCACGTCCTCCAGGAAGTTGGGGGCCAGCGCGTATCCCAGGAACAGCGTGATCATCGCCAGCATGTAGTACAGTGCCGCCAGGATGAAGGCCCGGCTGCCCAATGCGGAGGCCGGACGCTCGCCGGGCGCGGGTTGGTCCGGCTCGACGTGCCCGGCCAGCAGGATGATCCCCGCCGAGAGCACGAACACCCCCACCGCCGCCCACAGCGTGGCCCGGATGCCGAGGTGATCGGCCAGCAGCCCGCCCAGCGTGGGCGAGACGATCAGGCCGGCGGGGTAGGCGGCGAAGATGGTCGTCAGGGCGCGCTCAGAGACGCCGGGCGACTCGCGCGTGTCCTCCGGTAGATTCAGGAGCGTATAGGCGCTGATGGCGGGCATGACGAAGGCGGTCAGCGCGTAGGCCAGCATGCCGGGGATGACCATCTGCCAGGTCGTCGCCAGCGCCATCAGGCACGGCCCGAAGATGCCCATCACCCAGGCGGCGACCAGCACGCCGTACGGCCCGAAGCGGTCGGAGACGTAGCCCGCCGCGATGGGCAGGCTGGCGTGGGTGATCGATTCGAGCGCCAGTGCCAGCCCGACCTGTTCGGGCGTCGCGCCCAGCTCGGCCAGATAGAGCTGGCGCAGGTTGAGCCACAATCCCTCGCCCAGCGCCCAGGTGAAGAGCGCCAGCATGAGCAGCCGGTTGTTGCGTCCCAGGTAGCTCAGCACGTCAGCGGCTCTTGGCTTTGATGAAGTCGGCGGCGGCCTCGAAGACAAGCTCGCGCTCGACATCCTCGGCGATGCAGTGCAGGCTCTTTTCCAGGATGAGCGTCTGCTTATCGGCGCTGCCGATGGCGTTGTAGTAAAGCTGGAGGTGCTCGAAGGGCACCGTGTCGTCGGCCCGCGAGTGCATCAGCAGCACCGGTGCGGTGATCGACGGCAGCCCGGCCCGCACGAAGCGCAGCAGCTTCACGAGCTGCCCGGCGGACCGCACCGGGTGCGCCGGGTAGGTGGGGTGGCCGAAAGGCTCCTCGCCGCGCGCCTTCTGCTCGGCGATCACGCGCCGTTGGAAGGGGTTATCCTCCGGCGGCGGCCCTCCCTTGGGCATTGCCCGGACGAAGAGACCGGCCAGCGGCAGCAGGACGCGCTGCCAGCCCTCAAGCCGGTAGATGGCCGACATGGTCACCGCGCCGTCGACGGGTTCGTGTGCGGCCAGCGCCATGCTGAGCGCACCGCCCATCGACAGGCCCAGTACGAAGACCTGCTCGCAGCGGGCGCGCAGCAGCTTATAAGCGGCCAGCACGTCGAGGTACCACTCGCGCCACCGGATGGGCACCATATCGCGGATGTGCGTGCCGTGCCCGGCCAGGCGCGGCCCGTAGACGGTGTAGCCCTGCCGGTTGAGGTGCTGCCCCAGCCAGCGCACCTCGAAGGGCGTGCCGGTGAAGCCATGAATCATGAGGCAGCCGATCTCGTTGCCGGGGTAGTAGAAGGGTTCGGCGCCTTTGAGCAGTGTGGGTGTGTTCATGTGCGGCAGTGTACCACGAGGCAGAGGGAAAGTCTACGGGGCAGGTGGTCATGGACCGCGAGAACGCGATCACGGTGCAACCTCGCGCACATTCGCGCATCTAAATAACGACGACGCTGCTGCTTCCACCGGAGAGGACCAACCATGCCCGCCATCGGGGCCGTGCCCTTCAAGCTGCTGATCGATGAGACCGCCTGTCACTGCTGCCGCCGCTGCCTGGCTGCCGAGGTGTGCAAGGGGCACGCCTTCCTCACGTTTGACGCGGACGAAAGCCCGTTCATCGACATGAGCCGCTGCTGGGGCTGCCTCAAGTGCGTCACCGCCTGCCCCTTCGGCGCGGTCGTGCGGGTCGATTACGAGACCCCGCAGCCCGCCGGGCAGTGTTCCCCACACCGGTAATCCAGGCCGGTTCCCCCGGCTCCCTGCATCTACCCAGAACGGTATGCCAACCATGACGCGAAGCACAGGTTCGGCTTCAACGTGCGGCCGGGGTATGGGTTCTTTTTTGTGTGTGGATCAACGCTGGCGAAGGGTATTGTCAAAAACCCGATACAACCCCGGTCGCGAGCGGCTGGTGTCGACAGGCTCAAGCTTTAATGCGTAGAAGCCAAAACGTAAACAATATACGCATCGGGATCTGTCATATCGATAAGAATGCGCTGAAAGAGGTCTTCGTCCGTGCTTATACATTCTTGAAGGTTGACAGCATCCATTGGCCTCCACCAGGGCCTACCTTCCAATACACCATACTGCGCCGGATCAACTTCAGAAAGGGGGGTGGTGCAGTTGGTGCTTTGCATAAACACATCTAACTCTGAAACATCCATTGTGAAGCGTACCATTGTGAAGATTTCGGTCACACCTTCCTCATGGACATGGATATCTCGGGCGCTCGGAGGAAGGTCGATTTCTGCATTTGCTTCGATGCTCTCTGGCGAAACATCATCTGAGCTGAACAAATCCCCTCTTGTCAATACCCAGGCAGCAGTCAGGATACCAACGCAAGCAACTGTTGCTATGCCAATGACTATACTGATGATTATCTGCAACACACGCTTCTTCTGATTCATTGCTCACACTTCTTCAGAATGATCGCGCAATTCAGTATAAACGACATAGATCGTCACCGCCAGGATTGCGGGGGCCTGTCCGGGCACTTCATGCCCCCGTTTTCTCAAGGCCCACTCTTTTAGCCCCCCGCACTCTACCAAGCACCGAATCCAACATTGTGATAAGATGGGTGATGCTCGTTTGTGTCTTTTTTAGCAATCTTGTCTTATTGCAACCGAGGAGAGAGGTGCAGCGATGACCAGGCGTAGAGTATCGTGGCGACGCATCATGGGATTGGTGGCGCTGACGCTGGTGGCGCTGGCCTGCAACATCGCGGGCAGCAAGAGCGGCGGTCAACTGGTGGTCAACATTCTCAGCCCGGAGACGGGCAGCACTGTGGCGGTCAACAGCGAGGTGACCGTGCAGGCAACGGCCACCGACGCCGGTGGGCCGGGCGTGATACGCCTCGACCTGCAGGTGAACGGCGTGACGGTCGACACCTTCGAGGCGGGCGGGCCGCAGCCCAACCTGACCACCAACCTGACCTTCACCCCCGTCAAGGAAGAAGCAATCGTGGTCGGCGTGATCGCCTTCCGGGAGGATGGAACGTACAGCAAACCGGCGACGATTGCGCTCTCGGTGGTGGGTATGACGGAGGCTCCCCCTGCCGAAGAAGAAGCGGAGGGGGAGGAAGAAGCCACATCCGAGCCTGCCGGAGACGAGGGCGAAACCGAGGCTGAGACAGAGACCGAGGAGCCGTCGTCGGAGGTGCGGGTGCAGGCGCGGGCCAACCTCCAGGTCAACATCCGCGAGGCCCCCGGCCCCGGCTGCCCTATCATCGGCGTGGTGCCGGAGGACGAGGTGATCGACCTGCTGGAGGTCACCGACGACCCGGTCGAATACTGGTATAAGACCGACTACCTGGGCAAGGACCAGATGGGCTGGGTCTACCACGAGCCGTTCACCCTGCTGAGCGACGACAGCGAGCTGCCGGTCGTGCACGGGATGGGCTGCCTGTTCTGCGGCGACAGCACGTGCAGCCCGGAGATCGACGAGACGTGCGACAACTGCGAGGAGGACTGCGGCCCGTGCTGCGGCAACGGTGCCTGCGAGCCGGAGTACGGCGAGGACTGCGGCACCTGCGAGCCTGACTGCGGCCCGTGCTGCGGCAACGGCGATTGTGAGCCGGGGCGCGGCGAGAACTGCGCCACCTGCCCCGCCGACTGCGGCGAGTGCTGTGGTAACGGCAACTGTGAGCCGGAGTACGGCGAGGATTGCGCCACCTGCCCCGCCGACTGCGGCGACTGCTGCGGCGATGGCCGCTGCCGGAGCAGGCACGGCGAGAACTGCTACACCTGCCCGACAGACTGCGGCGAGTGCTGCGGCGACGGGTCGTGTGACCCGGCCTACGGCGAGGACAGTTGGACCTGTCCGGAAGACTGCGGCCCGTACTGATCGGGTACGCGCCGCGCTGAGCGGACTTTCAGGGGGCGGCGGGCGAGGGATCGTCAGATGATAGACCCCTCCCCGCCGCCCTCGTGGTTTGTACAGGCGGCGCGTGTGAGAGCCTGACGGCTCACTCGTCCCCCTGGGGGCACCGGAAAACGGTGGCGGGGATTACAAATTATCCAGCCAATCCTGAGGAGAGAACGACGGTGAACGATACAACTTACGTGATGCGATCCGGGGGATTGCAGCCATCCTGGCCGCGCTGCTGCTGATCGGGCTGACCTCACCCACCTCCCTCTGTGGTTCAAATGCACACGTGGGCCAGCCCCCGCACGTACCAGATCACCTTCCATAAGCCCAGCCGGGCCTGCTGCCTGCCGTTCATTACATTCTGGAATGCAATTAGTGACATCTGTCACTATTGCGCGGAGTATGCTTCCACATATACTTAAGAGGGTTGCCGGCAAGTCTATAGATAGCAATAGATTGGCTCTATACCCACCGCCGCAGGTGACACCCTGCGTGGTTTGGACAGCTTTTTTTAAAAGGAGTTTGAGCGATTCACACCTATTAAAATGGGCCATATTGTGGCCGCCATATCCCTAATCTGATAGCAACTTCACCCCCTGCAACAACCTATAAACCGGCTTCGCTCCGCCGGGAGCAAGCCAGAGGCTGTGTTCAGTCAGACCAAAAAGTGTGGAAGGAGATTGAATCATGCCAGACGATGCAACGGGGCGAAGCTTCTACGACCGCGTCGTGGAGGCGACGCCTGGGGGCGAGACGCTGGCCTTATGCCTTCAGTGCGGCACCTGCGGTGGATCGTGCCCGTCCGGGCCGGACATGGACGCGACCCCGCGCCGCATATTTGCCATGGTTGCGTCGAACATGGAGAATGAAGTCCTGGACAGCAACACCCCCTGGATGTGCGTTTCGTGCTACTACTGCACTGTACGCTGCCCGCAGGAAATCCCCATTACCGACCTGATGTATACGCTCAAACGGATGGCGGTAGCCAGGGGCAGGTACAGCAAAGATAGCCACGCCGATTTCTCCAGCAGTTTCATAGGCTACGTTGAACAGTACGGTCGCAGCTTCGAGTTCGGGCTGGTGACGCGCTACCATCTGTTCCACCACCCGCTCAGCAGCGTCCGCAAGAGCGGCCTGGGCTTCGAGATGTTCACCAAGGGACGGCTCAGCCCGTCGCCGGAGCGCATCAAGAACATGCCACAGTTGACGGCCGTCCTCAAAGAGGCCAAGCGCATTGCCGCCCAGGAGGAAATGTAAGATGAGCGAGAACAATCATTCTTACGGCTATTATCCGGGCTGCTCGATACAGAGCAACGCCCGTGCCTACGAACTTTCGGCCATGCTGGTCGGGGAGGCGCTGGGCCTGAGCTTCCAGGAAGTGGAGGACTGGAACTGCTGCGGCTCAACCGAGTACTTCTCGCTGAACGCGATCCCGGCGTACAGCCTGGTGGCCCGCAACCTGTCGCTGGCCGCCGAGCAGGGCATGGTCGAGCTGGTCGCGCCGTGCAGCGCCTGCTACCTGAACCTGCACAAGACCAACAAGTACATGGGCAAGTATCCCGACCTCAAGGCGAAGGTGAACCGGGCGCTCGACGCGGGCGGGCTGAACTACGAGCCAGACACGCTGCGCATCCGTCACCTGCTGGACGTGATCACGGAGGACGTGGGCAACGAGGCCATCGCCGAGAAGGTCGTGCAGCCGCTGACGGGGCTGCGCGTTGCGCCTTATTACGGCTGCCTGATCGTGCGGCCCGATTCGCCGTACAACCCCGAATACCCGACCCACCTGGACGACTTGCTGGACACGCTGGGCGCGACCGTGATCGATTTCCCGCTCAAGACACACTGCTGCGGCGGGCACATGACACAGATCGGCGAGGAGACGGCCTACGAGCTTATCCGGCGCCTGCTTCAGAACGCCAGCGAGTACCAGGCGGACATGATCGTGGCGATCTGCCCGATGTGCCAGTTGAATCTGGACGCCTACCAGCCGCAGGTTAACCGCATGTTCGGCACGAACTACGCGATCCCGGTCCTGTACTTCACCCAGATGATGGGCCTGGCCTTTGGCATGGGCGCAAAAGAACTGGGCATCGGGAGCGAGATCGTATCGGCATCACGGGCGCTGAGCAAGATCGGGCAGGAAGAAGAAGTCGAGCCTCACAAACCCCAGCGGCGCGACAAGAAAGCGCTGCCGATGCCACCGGCACCGTAGCGCATCTTGAAAGGACATACCACTATGTCAGAGGAAAGAGTTGGTGTATACATCTGCCACTGTGGGCACAACATCGCGGGCACCATCAACGTCGAGGAAGTCGCCGAATGGGCGGGGACCCTGCCGAACGTCGTGGTCGCGCGCGATTACAAGTTCATGTGCTCCAGTCTGGGCCAGGAAATGATCGAGGAGGACATCCACGAGCACAGGTTGACGCGCGTGGTGGTGGCGGCCTGCTCGCCGCACATGCACGAGCCGACCTTCCGTAAAGCCTGCGAGCGTGCCGGGCTGAACCCCTACCTGTTCGAGATGGCGAACATCCGCGAGCACGCAAGCTGGGTCCACCCGCACAGCAAGGAGTTGGCGACCGAAAAAGCCAAGGCGATCATCGGCGGGGCAGTGCGGCGGGCGATCGAGCTGCAGCCGCTGGAACCGTCCATTGTACCCATCAAGGAGCCGACGATGGTGGTCGGTGGCGGCATTGCCGGTATCAACACGGCATTGGAGATCGCCAACGCCGGTCACCCGGTGTACCTGGTGGAGCGCGAGCCGTGCATCGGCGGGCACATGGCACAGTTCGATAAGACCTTCCCCACGCTGGACTGCTCGGCGTGCATCCTGACGCCCAAGATGTTCGACGTGGGCAACCATCCTAACATCACACTGATGACTTACAGCGAGGTCGAGCAGGTGGACGGCTACGTGGGCAACTTCACGGTGCGCGTGCGCCAGAAAGCGCGCCAGGTCGATGTCGAGCTGTGCACCGGCTGCGGTGAGTGCTGGTCGCGCTGCCCGGCCAAGGTGATCGACACGGTGTACGAGGCCGGGCTGGGCTACCGCACGGCGATCTACCGGCCCTTCCCGCAGGCCGTTCCCAAGTTCCCGGTCATCGACCGCGAGAGCTGCATCTACTACCAGAAAGGGACCTGCAAAGCCTGCGAGAAGTTCTGCCCGACCGGCGCGATTGACTTCGATCAGGAAGACGAGATCGTGATCCTGGAAGTGGGCAACATCGTGCTGGCGACCGGCTACGATCTGTTCGACCCGCGCCGCATCCCGCAGTACGGCTACGGGCGGCTGGCGAACGTGTTCACCAGCCTGGAGTTCGAGCGCATGACCAACGCCTCCGGCCCGACCGATGGCAAGGTGGTGCTGCGCGACGGCGTAACCGAGCCGGAGAGCATCGCGATCATCCACTGCGTGGGCAGCCGCGATAAGAACTACAACGAGTACTGCTCGTCGATCTGCTGCATGGCGGCGCTCAAGTTCGCCCACCTGATCAAGGAGAAGACCGACGCCGAGGTGTATAGCTGCTACATCGACATCCGCACCCCGGCCAAGAACTACGAAGAGTTCTACCACCGGCTGATGGAAGAGGGCACGCACTTCGTGCGCGGGCGCGTGGCCGAAGTGACCGACGCGGCCCGCCAGCCCGGCGAGGAAGGCAAGCTGATCGTCCAGGTCGAGGACACGCTGGTCGGCAGGCAGCGCCGCATCCCGGTTGACGCGGTCGTGCTGATGGCGGCGCTGGAACCGCGCTCCGACGCGGTCGAGGTGTCGCACCGCTTCGGCATCGGCTGCTCGGAGGCGGGCTTCTTCACCGAGCGTCACCCCAAGCTGGACCCGGTGGCGACCATGAGCGACGGCATCTTCATCGCCGGGGTGTGCCAGGGACCAAAGGACATCCCCGAAAGCGTGGCCCAAGGCGCAGCAGCCGCCGCGCGGGTGCTGACGCTGATCGGCCAGGGCGAGGTCGAGATCGAGCCGGTGCGCGCCAAGATCGACGAGGAGCGCTGCTCCGGCTGCCGCATCTGCAACAACCTGTGCCCCTACAGCGCGATTGACTTCATCGAAGATCTGGCCGTCAGCCGGGTAAACCCCGCGCTGTGCAAGGGCTGCGGCACCTGTGTGGCCGCCTGCCCCAGCCAGGTCATCGAGGGGCAGCACTTCACCTTCGACGCGCTGATGTCCCAGATCGAGGGCCTGTTGTACGACGTGCGTGAAGATGGTCAGCAGATCACCTACAAACCGGCAGCGCCGGTAGGGACGAAATAGGGAGGAGGCGTGAACCATGCCTGATCTAGATTACAACGCGATCAACCCCGCCTGGGGAGATCGACAACCCGTCATCGTCGGGTTCCTGTGCAACTGGTGCTCGTACCGCGCCGCCGACCTGGCCGGGACGAGCCGCATGGGTTACCCGTCCACACTACGCGACATCCGCATGATGTGCACCGGGCGGCTCGACCCCACTTTCGTCATCAAGGCGCTGCGCGAGGGCGCCGACGGCGTGCTGGTGATGGGCTGCCATCCGGGGCAGTGCCACTATGAGGAAGGCAACTTCAAGGCCATGCGCCGCATAGCGCTGCTGCGCCGCACGCTGGCCCAGTTGGGTGTCCACCCCGACCGCGTCCGGCTGGGGTGGGCGTCGGCAGCACAGGGGACGATCTTCGCCCAGACGGTGGCCGAGATGACCGAGCAGGTCGCCAGACTCGGCCCGCTGGAGTGGCGCGACACCGTGAACGACCCGGCGCTCCGTACGTACCAGCCGGAGGTAGAGGAGGTCGCACATGGCTGAGAACGGCAAACCCAAGCTGGCGCTGTACTGGGCCTCCTCGTGTGGGGGCTGCGAGATCTCGGTGCTGGCCATCCACGAGAAGATCCTGGACGTGGCTGCGGCGTTTGACATCGTCTTCTGGCCGTGCGCGATGGACTTCAAGGAGAAGGACGTCGAGGCCATGGCCGACGGCGAGATCGACGTGTGCCTGTTCAACGGGGCGATCCGCAACGACGAGAACGCGCACATGGCCAAACTGCTGCGCCGGAAGAGTAAAGTAATGGTCGCCTACGGGAGCTGCTCGATGGAGGGCTGCATGCCCGGACTGGCGAACTTCTACGACCGCGAGAAGATACTCCAGTTCGTGTATCACGACTCGCCCAGCACCGACAACCCGGAGGGCGTCAGGCCGCAGCCGGTGACCGAGGTGCCGGAGGGCGAGCTGGTGCTGCCGCACTTCTGGAACACGGTCAGGGCGCTTGACCAGGTCGTGCCGGTGGACTACTACCTGCCCGGCTGCCCGCCCGAAGCGCAGTGGACGGAAGCCGCAGTCAACGCGATCCTGAGCGGCGAACTACCGCCGCCCGGCTCGGTGATCGGCAAGGACGTCACGGTGTGCGACGAGTGCCCGCGCACGCGCTCGGAGAAGAAGATCAAGCGCTTCTACCGCCCGCAGGAGATCATCCCCGACCCGGACATCTGCCTGCTGGATCAGGGGATATTCTGCGCGGGGATCGCCACGCGCGCCGGGTGTGGGGCGTTGTGCCCGCAGGTCAACATGGGCTGTCGCGGGTGCTACGGTCCCAACGAGGGCGTGGTGGACGGCGGCGCGAGACTGATCTCGGCGATTGCGTCGGTGCTCGACGCCGAGACGCCGGAGGAGATCGACGCGATCCTCGACACGCTGCCCGACCCGGCAGGGTACTTCTACCGCTTCGGCCTGGCACACTCGCTGCTGACGCGCACGCGTCTGGCGGCGGAGAAAGGCTGGACGGCCGCGCCGTACGAAGAAGTCCCGCGCCTGGACCCGGAGCTAGCCGACTAGGAGGCAGACATGACACAAAAAATCAGCATTGACCCCATCACCCGCCTTGAGGGCCACGGCAAGATCGAGATCTTCCTGGACGACGCGGGTGAGGTTGCCAACGCATACTTTCAGGTTCCTGAGCTGCGCGGCTTCGAGGTCTTCTGCCTGGGGCGGCCTGCCGAGGAGATGCCGCGCCTGACCAACCGCATCTGCGGTGTCTGCCCGGAGGCGCACCACATGGCGGCATCCAAGGCGCTCGACGACCTGTACCACGTCGATCCGCCCTCGGCGGGCAAGAAGCTGCGCGAGCTGCTCTACAGCGCGTTTTACGTCACCGACCACGCCACACACTTCTACGCGCTGGGCGGCCCGGACTTCGTGGTCGGGCCGGACGCGCCCGCCGGTCAGCGCAACATCCTGGGGGTGGTCGGGGTGGCGGGCACCGAGGCGGGCCTGAAGGTGATCAACGCCCGCAAGCAGAATCACGAGGTGATCAAGATCATCGGCGGGCGGGTGATTCACCCGGTGGCCGGGCTG
Source organism: uncultured Anaerolineae bacterium (assembly GCA_964603985.1). Taxonomy (GTDB): domain Bacteria; phylum Chloroflexota; class Anaerolineae; order Aggregatilineales; family UBA3940; genus CAZRXG01. The sequence goes on from CAZRXG010000014.1 coordinate 15,021, forward strand.
CCGGGCGGCATGAGCAAGGCGATCAACGAGGAAGAGCGCCAGTTCATCGAGGAAGTGGCGCGGTACAGCGTCGAGTTCGGTGAGTGGTCGCTGGAGCTGTTCAACCAGATCGTGCTGCAAAACAGCGACTACGTCGACCTGATCGTGGGCGGAGCTTACACCCAGCAGACCTACTACATGGGCACGGTCGACGAGAACAACCACACCAACTTCTACGACGGCCTGATCCGCGTGGTTGACCCGACCGGCAAGGAGTTCGCCAAGTACCACCCCAGGGACTACGTCCAGCACCTCGACGAGCACGTCGAGCCGTACAGCTACCTCAAATACCCGTACCTGAAGAACGTGGGCTGGAAGGGCTTCGTGGACGGCATCGACTCAGGGATGTACGCCTGCACGCCGCTCAGCCGCCTGAACGCAGCCGACGGCATGGCGACGCCCAAGGCGCAGGCCGCCTACGAGAAGTTCTACGAGACGCTGGGCGGCAAGCCGGTGCATCACACGCTGGCCTGCCACTGGGCGCGCCTGGTCGAGCTGCTGTACGCCGCCGAGCGGATGCTTGAGCTGGCGACCGACCCGGAGATCACCAGCCCGGAGGTGCGGGCCATCCCGACCGAGACGCCGACGGTGGGCATCGGGTCGGTGGAAGCGCCGCGCGGCACGCTGACCCACCACTACGAGACCGACGAGAACGGCATCCTGACCAGGGTCAACCTGATCGTCGGCACGACCAACAACAACGCGCCGATCACGCTGAGCATCAAGAAGGCGGCTTCGGCGCTGATCCACGACGGCGAGGTCAACGACGGCATCCTGAACATGGTCGAGATGGCCTTCCGCAGCTACGACCCGTGCCTGAGCTGCGCGACGCACTCACTGCCGGGCCAGATGCCGCTGGAGGTGGTCGTCCGCGACGTGGACGGCAACGTCGTCGACCGCCGCTCGCAGTACATCGACTAGAGATTCGCAAGCAGCCGTCGGGAGTGCTCCCTCGCGGCGGCTGCCCGCCTTCTCCCGGCGGTTTATACCCTCTCTTAACCGACGCAGTCGGGCAGGAGAGGGTATAATATGCCGGACGGATCTGAGCATAGTACGAAAAAGCGGAGGAGAGATTCTGTGCGTCAGCCCTGTTTGCGGCCCCTGGGAGTGGGAAAATGCTCTCACTGCCTGCCCTCACCCCTGCGCGCACTCCGAGCGCGCTCGGAGCGTGCGCTTTCCCCTCTCCCGGCGGGAGAGGGGGCGTCGCGGGGCGACCGGAGGTCGCAGCGAGACAGGGGTGAGGGTAAAGCCCACGACTATGCTTCGCAACTATCTCGCGATTTTCCTAAACTTTCTCGTGCTTCCCGGATCTGGGAGCCTGCTTCTCACGGGTAGGCCGGGTTTTTGGGCGTGCCCAGGAAAACGCCCCCGAACTGGAGGAGGAGGGCGGCGCTCCTCCCCGCCGGATATCCGCGCCGCAGTATGCAATGAAGACGCTGGTGATAGGGCTGGGCAATCCGATACTGACCGACGACGGGGTCGGCATCTACGCCGCGCGCGTTGTCAGGAATGCGCTGCCGCCTGACAGCGGGATCGACGTGATCGAGCTGGCAGTCGGCGGGCTGGCGCTGATGGAAGCGATGATCGACTACGAGCGGGTGATCGTGCTCGACGCGGTGTGGTCCCCGGAGGAGGAAACGGGCGCGGTGCTGGAGTTCGGCGTGAGCAACCTGCCCGGCACGCTGAACACGGCCAGCGCGCACGACGTGAACCTGCCGACCGCACTGCGCGCCGGGCGCTCGCTGGGCGCATCGCTGCCCGCCGACGAGGACATTCACATTGTCGGGGTGACGGCCAACGAGGTGCTGACCTTCGGCGAGAGGCCGAATCCGCGCGTGGCCGCCGCCATTCCGGAGGCGGTCGGGCGGGTGCTGGCCCTGTTGGGCTACGACCCGCCGGATACACCCGATCCCTATCACGGTGTTGAGTTTGGAGGTATTGATGATCTCTCCTGAGCAACTACGAAGCTTTTCCCTGTTCGCCGGCGTAGCCCCGGAGCGGTTGAAAGAGCTGGCGATGATCGGGGAGGAGATTGAGCTTGACGAGGGTGAATACGTCTTCCGCGAGGGCGAGGCTGCCAACGCGCTGTACCTGATCGTCAAGGGGTCGGTCGACCTCCTGATCGCCCTCGACGAGGAGAAGACCAAACACGTCAACCTGTCGACGGTCGTGCAGGGCGACGCGGTCGGCTGGTCGGCGCTGGTCGAGCCTTATGTCTTCACCATGAGCGGGGTGTGCTCCGTCAAGTCGACGCTGATCAAACTGGACAGCGGGACTCTGCGGCGGCTGGCATACAGCAACCCTGAATGGGGCGTCAAGCTGATGAGCCAGTTAGCCAAGCTCATGGGCGAGCGGCTGACCAACGTGCGGGTGCGCTTCGCCAGCATGATCGGGTAGATTTACCGCCCTTCATCCAATCGACCACGACCCGGCCCGCCACGACGCTCGTTCACGGCGGGTCTTGTCGTCGTTGGGGGCGGCTCAAAGAGTCGAGCGGGCGCAGCGAAAACCCATGCGCGGGTTGTGGCTGACGTGCGCTGAGTGGCGGGCCGAGCAGCGGCTGTGGTCGCGCACCTGGTCGGCGGTGTCGTAGAGCGCATACCAAGAGCTTCCGCGCAGGGAGCGGTTCCAGGGCGGCCCAGGCCCACCGGGTTGCGGGTGGGCTGGAATTTCGCATTTACGAAGTGGTGTTGCTCCAGTGCTTCTTTCAGATTGGCGAAACTACAGGACTTTATCGAAATTCTGCAATGCAATTTCACCGTGCTGGTGGCCGGTGGGGCATTTGGATAGAGCTCAACCTGCATCGAGCACAGCAGTTTCAACTGGCGCGTGTTATTTTCGTGCAACCAAAAAAGAGCCAGAGACCTGGCTCTTTGTACCCTGCTAATAGGATATTGAAACAACATTCAACTCATGCTTATTCCAGGATTTCTTTTAGTGTTTCACGATCCTTTATGATGCCCTCTTCCAGTTGTTTTTTAACAACCCCTTCTGCCAGTTTAAAGAAACCGCTCGGTTTGCCTTCGACGATGGTGGTCATTTGTGTGCCGTCATCAATGGCTTCAAAGAAAAGAGTCACCTCATAAGGCACCGGTCCTGAAAGGGCTTTGGCCGCAAACAGCTTGTTTGCTTCTATCCGGGTGATCTCCATAGTGGTGCGCATCTCCCGACCGAGAAATTGGCGTATCTCGGTATATTGACTGCCGACGGCCGTTTCGCCATGGAGTTCGACTGATTCGACCATTCCTTGCCATTCTACAAACTTGCCTGGGTCGGTTGCGAAGGCATACACCTCTTCCACGGGAGCATTGATCTTCACTACATTTTCAACTTTCATCTGTGTTTCACCTCATAACATAAATGGCCCCCAGTGGTGATAAGTGAAAATGGTGACCCCTCTAGACAGAAAGCTGGGGGGGCACATTCCGGACAAAGTACAACCTGGATTTTCGCCAGTAGTGTAGTCCAACGATAGTGTCTGGTCAAGTAGTGTAATTTCGATTTGGCCACTTTTGGCGAAACTCCAGGTTTATAGATAGCCGTTCTCGCGGAACCAGCCCACCGTGTCGCGCACGGTCTCCTCGTAGGGGCGGGGCGTGAAGCCAAAGGTCTGCCAGCCCTTTTCGCAGTTGAGCGGCTGCCAGTGAGGAAGCGCCCGCATCGTGGCCGGGATGGGCAGGCGCAGCAGGTCGGCAACCTTCAGCAGCGCGACGACCGTCCGGCGGCTTAGAATCCGGCGCGGCGGCCTGACGCCGATGACCTCCGCCGCCTCCTGCAAAGCCTGGCCCACGTTGAGGTTATGCCCGCCGACGATGTAACGCTCGCCGGGCGTGCCCTGCGCGGCGGCCCGGACGTGCGCCAGCGCAACGTCGCGCCCATCGACGATGTTGGTCACCACGTCAACGCCCAGCGGGATGCGGCCCTTTGCCAGAAGCAGCAGAAGCTCGCCGGTGGTGGGCTTGACATCACCCGGCCCAAAGACCGCCGCCGGAACCAGGATCACGACCGGCAGCCCGCCCAGCGTGGCCCGCAGCGCCTCGTGCTCCATCGCCCACTTGGCCTCGTAGTAGGGGTTACGAACCGAGCCGGGCATGTAGCCGTCGCGCTCGTCGGCCAGCCGGGTCGAGCCGGGGGGCGGCGGGCCGATGGTGGTCAGCGAGCTGGTGTACACCACACGCCCGACCCCCGCCCGCCGGGCCGCGCCCAGAACGGCGCACATCTCCTGCGCCGCCCGGCGCGTGGCGCGCGGGATATTGCGCCCGGTATAGGGGTAATAGCCCGCCGCGTGGAACAGCACCTCGCAGCCCCGCATGGCGGCCTCAAGGCCGGGCGGGTCGCTCAGATCCCCCTGGTGCCAGGTGAGGGGAAGGTCGCCGACCGCGCCGACCGCCCCCGCCCGCCGCCGGAGCGCGTGAACGTCCATACTCGCCTCGCAGGCAGCGCGCGCGATCTGCCCGCCGATGAAACCGGTCGCGCCTAACACCAGCACTCGCATCAGGTCATCCTCCCAGGAAACCAGGAATGGCAAAACGCCCCACGCAGGCGATGCATGGGGCGTTGGGGTGACTCTTCAGACAAGGCGAATCAGCGCGCCGCGTCTTCTTCGCCTTCCTCTTCCTCTTCCACCGGCACGCGCTCGTAGCGACGTGCGTACGCGCCGTTGGGCTTCCGCACGTAATACAGCCTCATCACGTGCCGCTCAGAATCGCCCCTGCGGGCCTTACCTACCGTCTTTTTTGCGCCTTTCCTAACAGCCATAGATTACGCTTTCCTCTCCTTGCTGCAATGATCCGCCCGTTTGAGCGGTGGTGTGTGCTTCAACCTGTTTCTACTCCCCCTCAGGCCCCGCCTCTCCCGGCTCCTCGGCTGCGAGGAACTCGGTCAGCTCACCTGCCTCAAGCTCGTCAATGCGCGGGTCGTGAGAAATCCGGAAGCGCGGCGGCTCGGTGACGTTGTAGAAGTCGATGATGTACTGCAACGTCACGCTGTCGGTGACGATGTCGGTAACGTCGTCATCCAGCGCGCTGCGCAGCACCAGATCGATGACCGCGCCGACTTCGAGCGAGTACTTGAGCACCAGGGCATCCTGGCGCGTCATGACCAGCGTGATCATATCGGGCACGACGACTGCCGGGACAGGTGTTGGAGTCGGCTCTGCGCCCTCCTCGCCCTCCTCCGACGGCGTGGGCGGTGGAGCCGGCGTGACGACGATGGGCTTGTCCAGGTCGGAGAGCGGCCAGGTGCCCATGCGCAGCACCACAGCGTTGTCGATGACAAGCTGGGTGGTCTGGCGCGGGCGCTGTTTTTCCTCGAGCGGGACGACCATCAGCGTGATGCCGAAGGGACCTTCCTCTTCACGTCCGGCGATGCTGATCCCGCCTCCCCCTATCTGCTCAAGGCCCGCTGGGAGGAGGGTAGCGCCGACCAGATTCGGCAGGATGGTCTGGAAGTCCTCGTCAACGTCGACGAAGCGGAAGGACATCAGCAGGTCGACGTGGTCCCCGGCCCGCAGCGCGTAACCGACGCTGGAGAGACGGGTAATGGGGATAGCCATCGCCACCGAGCCAGACGGGATCATCAGGGCCGCATCCGAGCCGGTGTCGCCCAGGCTGGTCGGCTCGTCGCCGGGGGTCAGCATGTGATCAAGCACCGGCTGCGAGTGGAGGATATCCACGCGGGCGATACGCCCATCGACCAGCGCCTCCAACTGCTGCGCCTGGGTAAGCTCCTCGTCCTCCTCGACACGCAACGAGCCTGGCGGCGGAGGGGCATCCGGCAGGTCAGGCCACGGCACGACGGTGACATCCTGTGCAGTAAGCTGTGTGCCACGTGGGATATCCCTGGCCGCGACGACCACGTCGATGGTCGGCGGGGGCGTCGGCGTTGGGATGGGGGTTGGCTCCTCCTCAGGCGCCCCCCCGGCGGCTGGCCTTATGAGGAGGACAAAGACAACGCCGATCACCAGCACAACGATGATCAATAAGATCAGAACAACTCCAGTTCTTCGACCACGACCGGCAGCCATACATCTCTCTCCTGGTACTGATTGGCGTCAAACGCCCCGTGCGGCCCATCGACCTGCACGGTGGCAGGGTCAAGACACTTTCACAAACCCTATGATAACATGCAAATTATACGCTATTGTGGATAACAGGCAAAATGCCAAAAACGTCACCCGCCTGCAATTGGGTACAAAGTACCCCCTGATTCTGCCCGGACGAGGCGAGCAGGCCGCCACATCGGCAAGACGGCGCTACCTCACCTGACCGGTTTCGGCGTCAATGCTCACCTCACAGACGGGCTGGTTCTCGCTCGTCACGACACGCGCCTGCCACATCAGGCGTCCCAGGTCGGCGGACGCCGAGAGGCGCATCTGCGCCTGGAGATCGGGTTGGCTATCGAGGGCGGCCTGGCAGGTTTGCAGAAACAGGGTGGCCGCCTGCGAGCTGTCGATCTGCCAGTCACGGTCGTCGAGCAAATCGGGCGGGGTCTCCCAGGGCAGCACCTCAGGTATCCAGGCCTGCCCGCCCCGGTCCACGATCACGGTCGCCATCTGCTGGCTTGAAGGCAGGTAAAAGTAAAAAGTCCAGCCGGTGCGCCCGGCATCGAGATAAACCGGGTCGATGACGGGCGTCCAGGCCCCCACGCCGCTGGCAAGCTGCGCGCCGGGGTCGCGTGTGCGGATCGTCTCGACGGCAGGGACGTAGGCTTCGCGGGCGGTTGGTACGTCGTAGGATGGCTGGGGACCGGCGGCTGCCGCATTCCCTGACCGGCTGACTCCTCTTACCACCAGAAACACCACGACGATCAGCGCGCCGAAAAGCAAAAAGGCTCCAAAGATGATGGCGATCACCAGTTCCCGGCTTATGCCCTGTCCTTCTTCCTGATCCAAGTCAACTGTATAGCCCATTATTCTCTCGTCCGTTCTCCTCAGTCTCCCAGAGCCAAACGCGCTGGGTACCGGTGTCTCCATTATACATGAAATGCGATTCTGTAAAACACCGATTGCCGGGCATGTCGTGATAGACGACCGGCAACCACGTGACCTGTTCCCCAACGTGGTATACTTACGGCGAGTTGTTTGCACCCTGAACCCACATCGCGCATCTAACAAAATGACAGACGCAACCCTGACCGAGAAAGACATTGATCTGGAGGCCCTGCGCCGGGGCGACAAGACCGCCTTCGCGCAGGTGGTTGAACTGTACGCCGACCGCCTGTACAACCTGTCGCTCAAGCTGCTGAATCACCCACAGGAGGCCGAGGACGCAGTGCAGGAGACTTTTTTGAGCGCGTACAAGAGCATCGAGCAGTTTGAGGGGCGAAGCAGCCTGGGGACGTGGCTGTACCGCATCGCCTACAACACGGCGATGATGCGCCTGCGCAAGAAGCAGCCGCAAACCGTCTCGATTGACGAGCCGGTGACGCTGGACAGCGGTGAGTCCGTCCCCCGCCAGTTCTTCGACTGGTGCTGCCTGCCGGAAGGTGAGCTCCTGGACAGCGAGTCGCTGGCCTACATGGACGAGGCCATCCAGCTTTTGCCGGAGTCGCTGAGGCCGATCTTTGTGCTGCGTGACATCGAGGGGCTATCCACCGAGGAGACCGGCGACGTGCTGGGGCTGACGGTCCCGGCGGTGAAGTCGCGGCTGCACCGCGCGCGTCTGTTTCTGCGAGAACGCCTGTCAGAGTACTTTACCGAGTGGGCAGAAAGAAGCGGGTACGATGTCGGAACATGACCACGAAGAATGCCGGGTGCTGCTGGGGTCGCTCTCGCTGTATCTGGATGGCGAGGCGGAGGAAGCGCTGTGCCGGGAGATCGAGCGCCACATGAGTGAGTGCGAGAACTGTCGGGTCGTCATCGATACGCTGTCGAAGACGGTCAGCCTGTACCGGGAGCACGGACACACCCGGCTGCCCGACGACGCGAAGAAGCGCCTGTTCGTCGCGCTCGACCTGGAGGACTTCCTGCCAGATAAACCACGCCGGGAAGCGTGAACACCGGCTCTGTCTGGGGGCGTTTGGATTTGAGGGTGAGTTTCCCGGATTCAGTCCGCAGATTTCGCAGATTACGCGGATTGCTCTGCAAATTTACGGACAACAAGCAATTCACCCCGAAACTCGAACACACCCCCTGTCCCCCCATCTGCGCGCCTAGACAACCCAATTCCACATGGGGTATAGTAAGAAACGGTGCACACGTAACCTGCAACATAGTGGGGGGAAAATTTCCATGGAGAGCGTGAAGAAAGACTTCAGTACCCTGACGTGGGCCATGATCCCGGTGGCAATCGCGATCAATGTTGCCGTCGGGCAGTTGGTCTATGCCCTGAAAATACCTTTGTATCTGGACTCTATCGGCACCGTTCTGGTGGGGGTGCTGGCAGGCCCCTGGGCCGGTGCACTGACCGGCCTGCTGGCAAACCTGATCTGGGGGCTGACCGGCCTGAATCCGGCCTACGCGCCGTTTGCTGCGGTGGCGGCGGTCATCGGCATGCTGGCGGGCTTCTTTAGTGAGGCGAGATGGCTGCGGACGTGGTGGAAGGTCATTCTGGCCGGTTTGATCACCGGTCTGGTTGCGGCCATCATCTCCGCGCCGATTTCGGCCTACGTCTGGGGCGGCGTGACCGGCTCCGGGACCGACCTCGTCGTGGCCTTCTTCCGGAACATGGGGGCAGGTATTCTGCCGGCCACATTCATGCAAGGCGTTTCCTCCGACCCGCTCGATAAAGCGATCACCTTCCTGATCGTGTGGCTGATCGTGCTGGGGCTGCCGAGGCGATTCCTGGCCCGCTTCCCCCGCGCCGAGGACATCCGGGAGAGCGAGTGATCGGCTGATCGGGGTTAACCACCCTGCTGCCATCCAGAAGCGACGCTAAATGGGCGAGGTATTCAGTCTCTTCGCTGCCCGCGACAGCGGGTATCATCGCCTGCACCCGCTGACGAAGTTATCGTTGGCGGGGTTTTTATTGTTCACCGGGCTGGCACTGCCGGGACTCTGGGCCACCTACCTGACCTTCCTCGCGATCATCGTCCCGCTGGCGGCGTGGGCCAAAGTCCTGCGCGGGTTCGTGGGCGCGGTCTGGAAGGTGGTGCTGCCCTTCGTGATCTCGCTCTTCCTCGTTCAAGGACTGTTCTGGCCGGGGGGCACGCCGTTGGTCGGGATCGGGCCGCTGTCATTCAAACGGGAAGGGGTGATCTTCGCGGTGAAGATCGTCGGGCGAATCCTGATGGTGCTGAGCAGCTTCCTGCTGCTCTCGCTGACCACCCGCCCCGACGAGCTGATGCTGTCGCTCACGCAGCGCGGGATGCCGGGAACCATCGCCTACATCGTGGTGGCGACGGTGCAGATCGTGCCACGCTTCCAGGCCAAGGCGGCGACGATCCTCGACGCGCAGCGCTCGCGCGGGCTGGAGACGGAGGGCAGCATCGTGCGGCGCGTGAAGGCGCTGATCCCGCTGGTCATCCCGTTGGTGCTGGGCAGCATCGTCGACGTGGAGGAGCGGGCCATCGCGCTGGAGGCGCGGGCCTTCAACCGGCCCGGCCCCAAGACCAGCCTGCTCGTGCTGCACGATACGCGCGCGCAGGCGGTCTTCCGTTGGGGGCTGGTGGCGGTGGTGGTCGCTCTGATCGTGGTGCGCGTGATCGTGGGGGCGTGAGCGATGATCGACATCGAAAACCTGACCTACACCTACCCGGTCACGTCCACGCCCGCCCTGCGCGACCTCAGCCTGCACGTCCCGGCGGGGCAGTTCTGTGCGGTGGTCGGGGCCAACGGGGCGGGCAAGTCGACGCTGTGCTACGCGCTCTCCGGGCTGATCCCGCACTTCTACCAGGGGAAGCTCGGCGGCAGCATTGAGGTAGCCGGGCACGACATCGTCCGGACGCCGCTCTCCGAGCTGGCGGGTGAGATCGGGCTGGTCTTCCAGAACCCGTTCAACCAGATCACCGGGGCGCGTTTCACGGTGCGCGAGGAAGTGGCCTTCGGGTTGGAGAATCTGGGCGTGCCGCGCGACGAGATGATGGCGCGCACCGGGGAGGCATTGGCGCTGGTCGGGCTGGGGGAGCTGGCCGACCGCTCGCCCTACGCGCTCTCCGGCGGGCAGCAGCAGCGGTTAGCCATCGCGTCGGTGATCGTGATGCAGCCGCGCGTGCTGGTGCTCGACGAGCCGACCTCGCAGCTTGACCCGGTCGGGACGCGCGAGGTCTTCGCGACGCTGCGCGCGCTGGCCGAGACGGGCGAGACGACGGTGGTGCTGGTCGAGCACAAGCTGGAGTGGGCGGCGACTTTCGCCGGGCGCGTGGTGGCGCTGGCGGAGGGGCGGATCGTGGCCGACGGCCCGCCGCGCGAGGTATTGACCTCGCCGCTGATGACGGAGCACGGCATCGGTGCGACGCGCTATACGCTGGCGTCGCGCCGGGCGCAGGCCGAGAAGCTGGCATCTGGGGACAGGCCGCTCCCGGTGACGCTGGACGAGGCGGTTGAGTTTTTCACATGAACGTCGAGGTTCAAAACGTGACCTTCAGCTACCCCTCCGGCGTGACCGCCCTGCGCGACGTCAGCCTGTCGGTTGCCTCCGGCGAGGTGGTGGCGATCATCGGGGAGAACGGGGCGGGCAAGACGACGCTGGTCAAGCACATCAACGGGCTGCTCAGGCCGACGGAGGGCGAGGTACAGGTTGGTGACTGGGACACGCGCGACAGGACAGTCGCCCAGCTTGCCCGGCGGGTGGGCTACGTCTTCCAGAACCCGGACGAGCAGTTGTTCGAGCGCACGGTGCGGGCGGAGGTGGCCTTCGGGCCGCGCAACCTCGGCCAGTCTGAGGAGGAGATCGCGGCCAACGTCGAGGCGGCGCTGGCGCTGGTCGGGCTGGAGGACGCCGCCGGGCAGCATCCTTACGACCTGCACATCTCGCAGCGCAAACTGGTGGCGCTGGCCGCAACGCTGGCGATGCGGACGCCGGTCGTGATCCTGGACGAGCCGACCACCGGCCAGGATGCGGGGGGGATCGAGCGGCTGGGGGAGATCGTCGAGGCGCTGAAGGAAGAGGGACGGACGGTGATCACGATCTCGCACGACATCGACTTCTGCGCCGAACACTTCGAGCGGGTGGTCGTGATGTCGCAGGCCAGGATTCTGGCCGACGGCCCGGCGGGCGAGATCCTCGCGCAGGGCGACGTGCTGGCCGAGGCCGAGGTCGACCCGCCGCAGCTTGTGCGCCTGGCTGCGGCGCTGGGTCTGCCCGGTGCGCCGCGCAGCGTGGACGAGTTCGCGCGGAGCCTCGCCGCCCGGAAGAGGCGTTGACCGGCCCGGAAAACACGGTTAAGATACGGGGCAAGGTGGCCGGGCAACCCGGACCGTTGCCCCTCCACCCCGTGCCCCTTGTGGGCCCTTAAGACGAGAAGAGCCGCCTCCTGACGGGGGCGGCTCTTCTGCGTTAGCGGGTGGAGATGTTCTCCACCCATATATACGCACGGCTGTTCGCAGGGTTTCAACCTCCGGCGGGGGGCGTCTGTCTCAGCCCCTGTGAGCCTTAACCATTTAATCCGGCCATCGTTTGCCCCCCACCCCCGGCCCCTCCCCCACATTCCGCGCCTGACGGCGCTGGGGGGAGGGGGCAGCCAAGCAGCCAGGCAGCCAGACAAATCGGCATTCCCATCGTGGCCGGACTAAATACTCAAGGTGCATCAATGGAGGGACACATCAGAGCGCAGCGACGAGGCGAGCCTGCGTGTTCGTCCCGGCCTCCGCGAAACTCAAACACGCCTCGGAGGCGGGGGAAAATTGACAAATGGAACGAATGTTCGTATAATCAAGATATGCACATCCGAGCTACACCCGACCCCATCGAGAAGCTGGCCCAGGTCGGCGACGCGAACCGCTTTGAGCCGGTGGGCGACTGCCCCGAAACCGAGCAAGCCCCCGCGCCGCGCGTAATGCCTGCCCAGGGGCGCGACATCCCGGTCGAGGTGGAGGGGGTGATGTCGTGCATCACCGAGGTGAGCACGCCCAGGGGCAAAAAGCCGGTGCTCAAGGCGATGGTGACCACCGCCTGCGAGAAGAACTGCCATTACTGCCCCTTCCGGGCGGGGCGGGGCGCGATGCGGCGTGTGACCTTCAAGCCGGACGAGATGGCCCGCGCCTTCGACCAGATCCGGCGCGCCGGGCTGGTGGACGGCATCTTCCTCTCGTCGGGGATCGTCAGGGGCGGGGCGGCGACGCAGGACACGGTGATCGACACCATCGAGATCATCCGCCGCCGGTACGAATACCGGGGCTACGTGCACCTCAAGATCATGCCGGGCGCGGAGTACGACCAGATCCGGCGGGCAATGGAGCTGGCCGACCGGGTGTCGGTCAACCTGGAAGGCCCCACCCCGGAGCGGCTCAGGGCACTGGCTCCCAAAAAGGACTTCGAGGGTGAGCTGCTGGAGCGCCTGCGCTGGGCGCACGAGATCCGGCAGCGCGCGTGGGACGGTAGGCCGGGGAGCCGCCAACCCAGCCTGGTGACGCAGTTCGTGGTCGGCGCGGTGGGCGACACCGACCTGGAGCTGCTCTCGGTGAGCGAGCGGCTGTACCGCCAGATGGGGCTGGGGCGGGCCTACTACTCGGCCTTCAGCCCAATCGAGGGCACGCCGTTTGAGACCCTCGATCCCACGCCGCCCCTGCGCCAGCACCGCCTCTATCAGGCCAGCTTTCTGCTGCGCGATTACGGGTGGGACGTGGAAGACCTGCCTTTCGAGCAGGGGGGCAACCTGCGGCTGGGCGTCGACCCGAAGCGCGCCTGGGCCGACGAGCACCTGCGCGAGCAGCCGGTCGAGGTGATGCACGCCGACCGGCTGGAGTTGATGCGGGTGCCGGGCATCGGGCCGAAGGGAGCGCGGGCGATCATCCGGGCGCGGCGCAGGGGCCGCCTGAGCGATCTCTCGCACCTGCGGGCGGTCGGCATCCGCGCGCCTGAGCGGGCCGCGCCGTACATTCTGCTGGACGGGCTGAGGCCGCCGCAGCAGCTTCCTCTCTTCGAGCGGGACGAGGGCCGGATATAGCCCCACCCGGCAGGCGCGCCGCAGCTTCCTTTTGCGATTCCGGCAAGCTGTGTTAAAACATGGTTCCACGCACAGCCCGGCAGATTCCGGACGCCGACTGTGCTTCCCCGTCCAACTATATACCGATTGGCAAAAACGATGAATCCTCTTGACAGGTTCACAAGCTACGCCATCATCGACCTGGACGCCATCGCCCACAACGTGCAGACACTCGCCGACCAACTTGGGCCGGGGGTCGAGCTGTACGCGGTGGTCAAGGCCAACGCCTACGGGCACGGCGCGATCCAGGTGGCACGCACGGCTCTGGAGAGCGGGGCGACCCGTCTGGCCGTGGCGCACCTGGCCGAGGGCATTGAACTGCGGCGGGCCGGGATCGAGGCCCCCGTCCTGGTGATGGGCTACGCGCTGCCCGTCGAGGCCGGGGCGATGGCCAAGCACGACCTGACGGCCACGGTCAACACCATCGAAGTCGCGCAGGTGCTGTCAAACTGGGCTGAAACGCTGGGCCGGACGGCCACCGTACACGTCGAGGTGGACACCGGGATGGGACGGTACGGCCTGCTGCCGAAGGAAGTGCTGCCCTTCGTGGAGCAGATCAGCTCCCTGCCCGGCCTCGACCTGGAAGGCATGTTCACGCACTTCGCCACAGCCGACTGGGTGGATAGGACCTTCACACGCGAGCAGTTCGACAGGTTCAGTAAGGTGGTGGAAGCGGTGCAGGAGGCAGGCTACACGCCGCGCGTGCTGCACGCGGCCAACAGCGCGGCGACGCTCAACCTGCCGGAGATGCACCTCAACGCGGTGCGGACCGGGATCGCGATGTACGGGCTGCGCCCCTCAGATGAGGTTCCGCTCACCGTTACCCTGAGACCGGCCCTGGCGCTGAAAAGCCACGTGGCGCGCGTGCGAACCCTGCCGCCCGGCTCCGGCATCAGCTACGGGCACACCTTCATCACCTCAGACCCGACGCCGGTAGCGCTCGTGCCCATCGGCTACGGGTGCGGCTACCGCCGGATTCTCTCGAATCGCGGCTCCGTGCTGATCAGGGGCCAGCGCGCCCCGATTGTGGGCCGGGTGTGCATGGACCAGTTCATGGTGGACGTGTCGGGCATCGAGGGCGTGGAGCAGGACGACGAGGTCGTGCTGCTCGGCACGCAGGGGAACGCGCACATCAGCGCCGAGGAGATCGCCAGCCTGGCTGAGACGATCAACTACGAGATCACAACCGGCCTGATGCCGCGCGTGCCGCGCGTCTACGTACGCGGCGGCGAGGTGGTTGAGGTCGTCGAGTTGAATTCTGCCCGCTGAGAGGAACCGCTCACCCGGAAGCCGGGGGCCGGTAATAGGAGAAATGGCCCCATCTATATCTGAAAATATGCCACACAAAACAAGAGAGAGAGTATCTGACCCACCATCCGGGCACATCCAGGCTAGCGCGGTTCAACGATGAGCCGGATGGCAGTCCGCTCCTGGCCGTCGATCATGATCTCCGTAAACTGCGGAATACAGCAAATGTTGATCCCGTCCAGCTCCAGATATCCTCTGGCAATAGCCGTTGCCTTGATAGCCTGATTGACGGCACCTGCGCCGATAGCCTGAACCTCGGCATGGTTATGTTCACGGATGACACCGGCTATCGCGCCGGCCACCGCTGTGGATCGTGAGCGCGCTGAAACTTTGATGATATCCATATATTCGTCAACACCCCACGCGCTTCAATTTGATTTCGCTGAGCGAAAACAAGAAGGTGGTAGCCTGAACTTACAAGGGAGTCAGAGAGATCGCGATTGGATTGTGGTTGTCCCGGCCCGTGTAAGCAAGCACGCACAGAATAACATTCACATTGTACTTGCATTCGTGCGTTAAACGCAAGTCCTATCCGCTCCTTGCGCACGCAGTGAGGTGATCCGACAGGAATCGGTAAAGGGCGAAGACACTCCCCGCTTTGCCCGGACGACGAGAGATTGACCGACCGGGGAATCAGGGGATGTAGCCGGTTATGGCGTAGACTTCGTCCAACCAGCGCCGCGTCGCGTCGTAGTCGCCCCGCCACAGCGCGATGCGTGCCCGGTCGACCGCCGTATAAGCGCGGTGCATGGTCACACTGCCGTTGTAGTTCTTGTAGACGTAGTTCGAGGCTTTGACCCACTCCTCGGTGTACTCGACCAGCAGGTCGGGCGCGATGGTCAGCTCGGACTGCCGCGCCGCAAGCGAAGCCTGCCAGTCGGCGTCCAGCCCGGCCAGGCTGTCACCGTACAGGTTGTAGTAGGCAGAGGTGTTGTACAGTTCACTCATCGCCTCAAGGCCGTAGGTGTCGATCAGGTAGCCGACGAAGCACGCGCTGCCGAAGTAGTTGAAGCGGTGGCGGTTGTGCCCCAGGAACATCTGGAAGTCCTTCTCGATGGCCGACACCGAGGGCAGCGTCCCACCGGCGTACGCGCCCAGGCAAAGCTGGTCGTAAGGCATGAACCCCCCACCCTCCAACACATCCTGCCCGGTGTAGGTCGCCAGCCCCTCGGAGAGCATGACCGACGACGGCGCGCCCCACGTGTTCCACGAGATCAGGTGCGTCAGCTCGTGGGTGATGAGATAGGCGTTCTCCTCACGCGTGCCGCTGCCGTCGAACAGGAAGAAGGCGCGGCGGTCGAGTGAGCGGCTGCGGCCTCGCAGGTGGCCGTCCGGGGCGGCGTACAGCGTCCCGGCGACGTACACGTCGAAGGTGCCTTCCAGTTGAACGTTGAGCTTGGCTTCGACGTGGGCCAGCGCGTTTGCGACCAACTGCACCGCCTCCTCAAGGTGCTGCTCCGGGTAGGTGCCCGGCTGGTAATGCAGCGTGAAGCGCGATTGCTCGACCGTCAGGGGGTAGTTGCTGTCCAGCGCGCCCTCGTGGATCGAGCGCGGCCAGTCGCTCATCATCGGCCCGTCCTGGAGCAGATCGTCCGGCGTGGCCGTCTCGGCGGCGGTGACTTCGGGCGATGGGACCTCGGCAGCCTGCGGCAGCGGGATGTAGAGCCGCTGCCCGACGTAGATCGAGTCCATGTCGGACAGGCCGTTGGCCTTCTGCACCGCTTCCGGCTCGACGTTGTAGCTCTCGGCGATGCTGATCAGCGTCTCGCCAAACTGCACCTCGTGCCAGACACCCCGGTCATCGGGCGTCAGGGGCACGATCAGCGTCTGCCCCTCCTTCAGGACGGTATCCATGGTCAGGTCGTTGGCGTCGAGGATGGCCTGCACGCTGACGTTGTACTGGGCCGCGATGCCGATCAGCGTCTCGCCCGCCTGCACCGTGTGGATAGTCTCGGCGACGGTCGGGGCGAGGGTGGGCGCGAGGACGGGCGTCGGGGTCAGGGCGGAGACCTGCGTTTTCTCCGGCGGCAGGGCCATTGCATCGGCGACCACGACGCTGTCGGTCGGGATGGCGGCCAACTCCGCAGCGTCCTTACCTCCCAGCCGCGAAATTCCCAGCACGAACACGAAGGCAGCCATGGCCAGGATAGCCAGCGCCACGACCAGAAAGCCGATCTCGCGCGGCCCGATAACCAGCGTTTTCTTGTTGCGTTCGGGATACATGTTGTCAACCACCCACTATACCGCCACAAAAAGCCGGGGGAGCATGTCCCCCCGACGAAAGCCTGATATGAGTTTAATGGGTATCAGACGACGCTGCCACTCTTTTTATTCCGGCCCCCAGTCCGGCCCGTAGTCGGTGACCGCGCCGGTCGTCAGGCGCTCGGCCACACCCGTCGCCATCTCCACCCGGTAGAGGTCGGTGTTGCTGCCGATGGTGCGATTGAGGAAGATGTACACTCCATCGCCCGACCAGACCGGACGCCCGTTCTGGCCCTCCTGCGCCAGCAGCGTCGACTGGCCGGTCGACACGGTGAGCACGTACACGTCGCCGATGTTGCCCGCCTCATCCATCGTGTTGAACGCGATCTTGCTCCCGTCGGGCGACCAGGCCGGGAAGCGGCAGTGATCTGCCGGGCAGTCGAAAATCTGGGTCACCTCGCCGCCGGGGTAGGTCATGATCGCGATCTCCCACTTGCCGCGCGACTCGGTCATGTAGGCGATCTGCGTCCCGTCGGGCGAAAACTGCGGCGCGCGGTCGCCGAAGCCGTTCTCGGTCAGGCGGGTCTTGCTGCTGCCGTCGGCGTTCATGACGTAGATCTCGCTCGACTCCTGGTCGCCCTTCTCGTAGGCGATCTTCCCCCCGCCGGGCGACCAGTCGGGGTGGCGCTCGGATTCGGCTGAGTCGGTCAACTGCTGGACGTTCTCCCCGCTGGCCGACATCACGTAGATGTCGCGGTTGCCCGCCTTGGTCGATTCGAAAGCCAGACGCGTCCCGTCGGGCGACCAATCCGGCTCGCCATCGTAGTAATCGTTGTCCGTCACGACACTCGGATTCTGCCCGTTGGCGTCGATCACGGCGATCTCGGCGCTCTCGCCCGACCCCTGCGTGAAGGCCAGCCACCCTGACCCGCCGGTGAGAGGGGGCGTGCTGGTCAGGGTCGGGGTCGGCGTCGCCGTCGGGGCGGTGGCCGTCGGCTCAGGCGTGTCGGTCGCCGTCGGCGGTGGCGTCGTGGCGGTGGGCGGTGCGCTGGTCGCCGTCGGCGGAACGTCGGTCGGTTGGGAAGAAGGCGACGGCTGCGTGGGCGTGGGCGTCTCGTCCGACGGTTCGATGATGATCCCGCCGGACGGCGTGCCTTCGGGTGTCCTGGTGGCCCCGATCAGCGGCGTGGCGGTCGGGCCGCCGACGATAGGCAGCCCCACCGTCGGCGAGGGCGGCAGGGTCGGGACAAGGGCAGACCCGCCCCCGGAGCCGAACCACGAGATGACGAGCAGGCCCAGCCCCACCGCGCCCAGCAGGAACGCCAATCCCAGCGCCACCATAATGAACGTCCCCACGCCGGACGGAAGCCCCCAACGTTCCCGGCGCGGCTCCTCCCCGGCATACGGCTCCTCGATGGGCACGTAGGACACGCTCTCCGGGACAAACGCCTCGGCCTGGGTGCCCTCGCCGACCGGCGTCGCCGCCTCGACCGGGGAGACGCCGACCTGCGGCGCATCGTCCGGCACCGCCTCGACCCGGACGACGGGCCGGTCGTGCCCGGCGACCGCGTGCCGGAAGTCCTCCGCGAGCGCGCTGGCCGTCATGTAGCGCATCTCCGGCTGCTTGGCCAGGCCCCGCTCAATCACCTCGTCGATGGCCGGTGGCAGCGAAGGGTCAACGTCCAGCACGGAGGGCACCGGCTCCCTGACGTGCATGTACATCACGGTGAGGGGCCTATCGGCCACGAAGGGCGGCCTGCCGGTGACGATCTCGTGGAGGATCGCGGCCAGCGCGTAGATGTCGCTGGCGGAGGTGACAGACTTGCCCTGGCACTGTTCGGGCGACATGTAGCTGGGCGTGCCGACCACCCCGCTGGCGGTGACCTGCGAGGTCGATCCCAGCATCTTGGCGATGCCGAAGTCGGTCAGGTAAGCGTTGTTGTGCTCGTCGAGCAGGATGTTGCTGGGCTTGAGGTCGCGATGGATGACGCCGTGCGAGTGGGCGTAGTCGAGCGCCTCGGCCACCTGCTCGACGATGCGGGCGGCGGTGGGCAGGTCGAGCTGGCCGTGATAGATCCCGGTACGCAGCGTACCGGCCTCGACCATACGCATCACAATGTAGGGCTGGCCGTCGTGCTCGCCGTAGTCGTAGATCGGCAGAATCGAGCGGTGCTCCAGCCGGGCGACGACGCGCGCCTCGCGCCGGAACCGCTTGAGGAACGCCGGATCTTCGGATAGCTGCCGCGTCAGAACCTTGACGGCGACGAGGCGGTCGGTGGCGGGATGGTAGGCTTTATAGACGGTCGCCATGCCGCCCTGCCCGATGATCTCCTTAAGCTGGTACTGGCCGATCTGCTCGCCAACCATCTTATCCTCTGCTGCTCCTTGAGAAAGGCTCACTCTGTGGAGACTGTAGCATAAGTGACCGGTGGGCGCTACTGGTATGCGCGGGCGACCTGTGTGAACTTTACTGAGCCTTGCATATACTGCTGAACCGCTCCTTGATCATATCGATTGCGAAACTGCCCTCACCCATCTCGGACGGCCTGGCCGTCCTCGATTCGCCCTCTCCCTGAGGGAGAGGGCAGACTGAGCGCGACCGCAGGTCGGGCGAAGGCGGGTGAGGGCCTGGGCAACGACGTGCCCAAAACCAACTTAACACAGCACGAGTGGAAGTTATCTTATTATGCAGCGATAACACTCTTTTTACATTGTCGTAACGTTTGCACAACACGAGCGTGTGATACTATGATCAGCATCCCAGACCCCGGGAGATAGATTGATGACCGACTCCACACAACCACACGGCTCCACGACGACCATCCCGGCGCGGCCAACCGTTGCAGCGCGGCCCGGCGCGCCCTATCGCCCGGCGCTCGACGTGATCATCGGCGTCGGGCTGTTCGTGGCGGCCCTGCTGGTCTACAACGCCACGCTGACGCCCAGCCTCTCCTACCTCAGCCCGGACGGCAACGAGCTGGCGACCGTGCCCTACATCCTGGGGCTGGCGCACAGCACGGGCTACCCGCTCTACACCTGGCTGGGAAAGCTGTTCACGTTTATCCCCATCGGCGACGTGGCCCACCGCATGAACCTGATGTCGGCGGCGATGGGGGCGGGCGGTGTGTCGCTGCTGTACGGGATCGTGCTGATCATCCTGGAGCGGGTCGGGGTGCTGCATCTGGCCTGGCGGCGGATCATCGCCGCAGGGGTGGCGCTGATCTTCGCCTTCTCGACCACCTTCTGGTCGCAGACCGGGATCAGCGAGGTCTACACGCCGAACCTGTTCATGGTGGGATTGCAAACTCTGCTGATCCTGCACTGGGCGCGCGTCGAGGAGGCAACGCCCACCGCCAGGGGCCGCCCGCCGACCAGACGCTCGCTGGCGTGGTTTGGGGCATTCTGCCTGACCTTCGCGCTGAGCACGGGCACACACTCCAGCAGCCTGGGCTTCGGGCTGGGGTACGTGGTCTTCGTGCTGGCCGTCAACTGGCGCTTCGCGCTCAACGTGCGCGCGCTGGCGGTGGGCGTGGGGGCGTTTGTGCTGGGGATGCTGCAACACCTGTGGCTGCCTTACAAGGCCAGCACGCTCACCGACTCGCTCATGCAGCGCAACGCGCCCAACACCTGGCAGGGCTTCTACAACTACACGCTGGGCGCATTCCCCAACTTCAAGTTCGCCTTTACCTGGGTCGAGGTGCCCGACCGGGTCGTGATCTACCTCGACCTGCTGCGCCAGCAGTTCGGCGTGGTGGGGATACTGGGCGGGATCGCCGGGATGTGGGCGCTGTTATTCGGGCAGCCAAAGCGCTGGTGGCTGCTGGCGCTGATGTACCTGGTGCACGTGATCTTCTTCACCCAGTACCGCGTCTTCGACCTGGACGTGTTCTTCATCGATGCCCATTACCTGTTCGCGATCTTTCTGGGCGCGGGCGTGGGGTGGCTGGCCGGGGTTGCCGGGCGGTGGATCGGGGATCACCGGGCGCGTTTGCGAGATTACGGGGTGAGCGCCGGGTTGGCCGCCGCGCTGGTGATCCCGGTGGGCGTGCAGCTTTCGTCCAACTGGGCGACCAACAATCGCTCCGGTGACGTGGCGATCAACGACTTCTACGAAAACGTCTTCGAGATGCTGCCGCCCGACGCGGTGCTCGTGGGGCGCGGCGGTGTGTTCGGGTACGACATGTTCTACTGGCGGCTGGTCTACGACGTGCGCCCCGACGTGGCGATGCCGCACCTGCCGGGCGAGGGCAATCCCTCGAGGCGCGACCTGGCCGGGCGGCCCCTGTTCAGCACCACCCAGAGCGGCGGGCAAAGCGCCCGGAGCGCGCCGCCGGGGATGCTGCCCGCCGACGCGTGGTACATCCCGGTGCTGATGGGCAGCTCGACGGGTGGCAGCGTCCCGATAGGCCGCCAATCGCTGGTGCTGTACGCCGTCAGCGGGCAGCCGCCGGAGCTGTTCGTCGAGCGGGCCGAGCCGCAGGTGGTGGTCGGGGCCTCGCTGGGCGGCATGACGCTGGTCGGCTACGATCTGGATGCAGGCTCCGCGCGGCCCGGCGGGCGGCTGCGGCTGACGCTCTACTGGCAGGGGCAGGCGTCGCAGCCGTTGGCGGCCACCGCGCTGGGCGAGACGACTCTGGAAGCACACCAGCTCGGCCTTGGGAACGCGGCGCGCTACGCGCAGAGCATCGGGATCAGGCCGGGCGCGACGCTGGTCGAGGATTACTGGGTGGTGATCCCGTCGACGCTCGCTCCCGGTGACTACCCGCTGATCGTGTCGGCGGACGGCGAGAGCGCCGAAGTGGGGCAGGTAAGCGTCAATGGACAATGAGGTGACGATGAAAGGTAAACGGGCGTGGGTGATCGGCGGAGTGGTGCTGCTGGAACTGATGCTGCTGGTGGCGGTCTTTGCGCTGGGGGTCTACTTCGGGCGCTACGGCCTGACGCGCGAGGGGCTGGTCTACGCCGGGCCGGGTGGGGCGCGCGCCCAGCCTGCTCAGCAGCAGCAGGGGCCAAAAGGGCAGCAGCCGCAAGTCCAGCCGGGCGGGCTGCCGCAGCTCCCGCCGGGTCTGACCGAGCCGCCTCAATTGATCGGGCGGGTGCGGAACATCTCACCGGAGGGGTTGAATCTGGCAACCGCCGACGGGCCGCGCCCGGTGCTGTTCGACGAGCAGACCACCTGCCGAGACTACCAGGGGGTCGAGCTTGGCCTGGAACGACTGCGGCAGGGGATGGTCGTCGCCGTGTACGGGGAGCGCAGCCCGGACGGGCGCAACCTGATCGCGTCGGAGATTGTGATTCTGCCGCCGTCCGACGAGGCCGAGCGGACCCCGCAGCCGTAGGGACGGACGCCGGTCAGCCGGCCAGCGCCTGCACTAACTGCCGGAAAGCCGCTTTGTAATCACCTCCGAAGTCAAAGCGCGGGCGGCTGCGCAGGTCGTCGGGCACCTCGCAGGGGGCCACGTGCGCGACCAGCACCGGCCTGCGCTGCTCGCGGAAGGCCGTCCACTCCCGCGTGACCCGCTCGTCGGCCAGCGCGGCGTCAGACAGCACGACCACCATGTGACTGCACTCGGCCAGGCCGGGATGGACTCCGCTGGCCCAACGCACCCCCTCCTGATCGGGGCCGGGGTCGGGATCGAACCAGGCAGGAACGCCGGTTTTGTCCAGATCTCCGGCGATGCGAGCCGCGACATCGGTGTCGGCGGGGCTGTAGTTGATGTAGGCGGCGAAGCTCGGCCCGCCTTTTTTGCCGCGACCGGGCCGGAGCGAGTCGCCGAACATGTGTGTCGTATCGGGCCTGGGGACGCGAGCGTGCGCCTCGGTGTGCCCCATGCGGAAGACGGTCGTGCCGCAGATGGGACACACACCGCGTGTCCCCGGCGCACCGCGCCGCGTCCAGACCGGGATGGGGTTCTCCATGTCGACCTTCTGCTTGCAACTGACGCAGTAGGCCTCGATCTCTTCCGGCTCAAGCTCGTCGTCTTCCAGGTAATCTGAATCTGGCATCGTCCTCCACCTGTCGATTGGATTGGTATCGGCTGGTAGACGGGGTGCGTCTACAGGGGCAGTATGCAACAAGTCGGCCAAATTGTAAAACTTTTTGACAAACCGTGCCCGCACGCTACAGTTTTAGCGATGAATGACAGCATAACAACCCCTGACAAGCACAAAGCGCCTGCCTGGCTTCCGGTGGTCCTGCTGCTGATGCTGGGCGCGGCGCTGCGCATCTATCGCATCGACGGCCACGCGCTCAGCGGCGACGAAGCGTACAGCGTGGTCATCTGGGTGCAGTATTCGGCTGAATACCTGCTGAGGACCATCGCGCTGACGACCACCGAGCCTCACCCCCCGCTGGCGCTGCTCGCGCTGCACGGCTGGGCGCTGCTGGTGGGCGACTCGGTGCTGGCGCTGCGTATGCAGAGCGTGTTGGCGAGCGTGATCACGCTGGCGGCGGCCTACCGGATGGGGCGCGCGCTGGGCGGGGAGAGGGCGGCGCTGATCGGGCTGGCCCTGTGCGCGCTGAATCCGTTCCAGATCTGGTACGCGCAGTTCGCGCGCAATTACAGCCTGTGGATGGCGGGCAGCGCGCTGACGGCTCTTTTTATGCTGCGAGCCTGGGAGAAGCCCCGGCGGGCGAGGCGCTGGGTCGTGTATGCGCTTTCGGCGGTGCTGACGGCTTACGTCTTCTACCTGGAGGCGCTGGCCCTGGTCGCGCACAACCTGTACGCGTTGACCCGGCTTCGCAGGCAGCGCGGCTCGCTTCGGGCCTGGGTCGCGACGCAGGCCGCCGTCGTGTGCGCGCTGGCCCCCTGGTACCTGCGCCCGGAGCTTTGGCGCAACAGCCAGGATTACATGCCAAACGCAGGCCCGGCCAATCCGCTGTGGGCCATCCAGAGCCTGCTGGTGGGCGGGACGCTGCCGCCCCCGTTGCAGCACCCGCTGGCATCGGACCCGACGCACAGCGTGGGGATCGCGTCGGTCGCCAGCGTGGTGCTGGTGATCGCGTCGCTGGCCGTCATCTGGAAGACCGCGCGGCGGGAGAGCTTCTTCTTTTTGCTGTTTTACGGACTCGTGCCGCCGCTGGCGCTGGCGGGCCTGGCGCTGGTCACGGGGAGGGGGTACTTCCACCCGCGCTACGTCGCGATCAGCTCGGTCCCGCTGGTGCTGACTGCGGCGCTCGGCGTCGACGGTGTGTTGAAGCTCACCCGCTCGGCAGCCGCGCTCAAACGGGCGCTGGCGGTGGGCGCGGCGGGGGTGATCGCCTGCCTGAGCGTCGTCGGGCTGTGGAACTACCACACCAACCTCGCCTTTGCGCGCGCGCCGGACTGGGTGCGCATCATGGAGGTGCTCAGCGAACAGACGACGCCCAATGACCTGGTGATCTACAACTTCCTCGACCCGGCCTTCGGCTACTACTTCGAGCACTACTACCGGGGCACAGCGCATCAGGCCACGCTGCCCACGTCCAAAGACGCGCCGTACTCACAGGTGGCGGAGGAATTGGCCGCGCTGACCGCCGATTACGATTACGTCTGGTTCCTGCCGGTGGAGAGCGCAGCCTGGGACGCCGAGCAGAACGTGGCGCGCTGGCTGTCGCAGGAGATGCAGGTCGTCTCCAACCAGTGGATCGGGTTCATGCGCCTCTACCAGTACACAGGCTGGCAGCCCACCGAGCGCCAGATCGCGGAGCGGTTGGGGACGCGCTTTGGGGACGTGGCGCTGCTGGAGGGCTACCGCTTCACGCCGCCGCCGGAGGCGTGGCAGCCCGGCACGACGGTGCACGTCGAGGTGTTCTGGAGGCCGTTGGGGCAGACCGGCGAGGACCTGAAGACCTTCGTGCACCTGTGGGGACCGGCCAGGCCCGATGGGTCGATCATCTGGGCGCAGGATGACCGGTTCCCACACGATGGCTGGGTCTCGACGCAGAGTTGGACGCAGGGCGAGCTACTGAGGGACGTTTATCACCTGGCGCTGCCGCTCGACCCGCTGCCGGGGGAGTACGTAATCGCCGCCGGGCTGTACGACCCGGCCAATGGGGAACGCGTCACCGCGCACGATCCGCAGGGGGACGGCGAAGCGGATCACGTGGTCATATACACGCTCACGCTGCCGTGAGGACGGTCACCGGTCGGCGCTACAGGTGCGCCGCCAGCCACTCAAGTATATCCGCGAAAACCTGCTCCTGCTCCGGGTCGTTGTGGACCTCGTGGTACATGCCCTCGTATTCGCGGAAGGTCTTGTCATCCGAGCCGGCCCGCTCGTAGAACAGGCGCGCCCCGGCCAGATCGCAGATACGATCACCGCTGCCGTGCAGCAGCAGGACGGGGACCGTCAGCTCCGGGGCGTGCTCCAGTGCGTAGTCGGCGCTGTCGAACATCTCCTGGGCCAGGCGGGCCGAGATGCGGTCGTGGACGAGTGGATCGTTGTTGTACGCCTCGACCACCGCCGGGTCACGCGAGAGCGCACTCCTATCCATCCCGTTGCCCATCGTGGACTGCGGCGCGTGCTCGCTGAGCAGGTGGGCCAGCGTCACCTTCCAGCCGGGCGGCCGGTGGGCCAGCTTCAGCCACACGCCGCTCGCGATCACCCCGGCCAGCCCATCCGGGCGGCGCAGAGCATAATTGAGGGCGAGCTGCCCGCCCATGCTGTGCCCGTAGACGAACACCTTTGCGCCGGGGTGGGCATTGTGCGCCACGCCGATCAGCAGGCCATAGTCGTCGAGCAGGCTTTCGTAGCCGGGGGCATGCCCGCGCTTCCCCTCCGATTTGCCAAAGCCCCGGAAGTCCAGCGCATAAAGGCCGTAGCCCCCGGCGGTCAGCGCCCCGGCGACGTGCCCGTAGCGGCCGCTGTGCTCGCCCAGACCGTGCGCCAGGACGAGGATGGCGCGCGCCCCGTCTTCCGGCTGCCACGCCTGCCAGTAGATGTTGACCTCTTCGTCCCGTGACCCAAACATCCCTTCGCTGTGTCGCATGGCTTGCCGTCTCTTTCCGCTAGTCGGAGCGCTGCCGCAGGGCGGCCTCTTCAAAGTCTTGGGGCAGCAGCACGCGCCAGTAAAAATCGGCCAGTGCCGGGAAGAGCTTGCTCGCCCAGCCGCCGAGCGTCTCCAGCCAGCCGACGTTGACCTCCGGCAGTCCCAACACGATCCCGTCCAGCGTGCGCGCGACGACGCGCTCCGGGGGGATCATCTCGAAGCCCATGCGCCGGTACACCGGCCCGATGTACGTCACCATGTCGGTATCCACGAAGCCGGGGTTGACGGTCGTGACCTGCACGCCCGTCCCGGCCATCTCGCGGCGCAGCCCTTCGCTGAAGCCAACCAGACCGTGCTTGCTAGTTCCGTAGGGGATGAAGTACGGCTCGGCGTGGCGGCCAGCCGCCGAGGCCACGTTGACGACATGGCCCTCGCCCTGCTGGAGCATCACGGGCAGGACGAGCAGCGTCAGGTTGATGGGCGCGACCAGGTTGACCTCGACCTGGCGGTGCATCGACTCGGCGCCGACCTCCAGCAGGGGGCCGCCCTGCCGGATTCCGGCGTTGTTGAGCAGGATGTCGATGCGGCCAAAGCGGTCGAGCACCGCCTCGACCAATGCCTCAAGCTGCGCCTCGTCGGTCACGTCGGTGGGGACAACCAGCACCTCGACCCCCTCTGAGAGGGCACCTTCATCGAGCGCCCGGCACCCGGCGGCGACCTCGTCAAGCTGATCCTCGCTGCGGGCGGCCAGCGCCAGCGATGCGCCCCGCGCGGCAAAGCCCTGCGCGTAAGCCTGACCCAGCCCGCGCGACGCGCCGGTGATCAGCACGACCTTGCCCCGGAAGAAATCGGGCTGCGAGTCGAGGTGCCAGCGGCGCAGCAGGTGCGTGACGGCCCAGGCACCCAGGCCCGCACCCAGAATGGTGAGCAGGGGAGAAGAACGTCGGCGGCTCATTTTACGGCACTCCTTTGCCACTACTCCGTGCGCTGCCGCGCGGCAATCTGCGCGAACTCAGGCGGCATGAACCGGCGCCACATGAAGTCGGCCAGCCACGGCGAGAAACGATTGATCCACTCGGTCAGAAACTCGATGCCGCCGATGTTGACCTCGATCAGGCCCAGCACAATCGCGTCGAGGATGCGCTCGGCGACGTACTCCGGCGCGAGAATCCGGACGCCGAAGGGGCGCAGCATGGCCCGGATCTCTTCGCTGACCATGGCGGTATCGGTGAAGCCCAGACAGACGGTCAGGACGCGCACACCCGTCGCGGCCAGCTCGCGGCGCAGCCCCTCGCCGAAGCCGCGCAGGCCGTACTTACTGACGCTGTAGGCAGTCATATAGGGGACGGCGTGGCGGCCCATCACCGAGGAGATGTTGACGACCTGACCCTGCCCGCGCTCGATCATGGGCGGCAGCGCGATCTGGGTGAGGCGCATCGCGGCCAGCAGGTTGACCTCGATCTGGCAGCGCACCGCACAGGGGTCGGCCTCGACGAACGGGCCACCGTGCACGATCCCGGCGTTGTTGACCAGAATGTCAATGTGGCCGAAGTGATCGAGCGCCGCCCCAACCAGACGCTCAAGCTGCGCCTCGTCGGTCACGTCGGTGGGCACAACCAGCGCCCCGACCCCCGTGTTGAGCGCCTTACACTCGGCGGCGACCTCCCGGAGACGGTCTTCGCTGCGGGCGGCCAGCACCGGCGACGCGCCCCGCGCGGCGAACGCGTGGGCCAGCGCTCGCCCGACCCCGCGCGATGCACCGGTGATCAGCACCACCTTGCCCTCAAAGTAGTCGGTCTGCGACTCCAGGTGCCGGTTGGACACCAGCCGGGTGATGGCGTAGGCCCCGGCCCCCACGCCCAGCCAGAAAAGCCAGCCCCCCCCTCTGCGACGGCTCATCGCGGCTCCTTTCGTGCAATGGTGATCAGATTGACGCCCAGCGACACCGGCACCAGCGTCCCCCCGGTGACGACCTGGGCCAGGCTCGGCAGGCCGAAGAGCGCGAACTGTATCGAGGTAGGGATCAGCGGCAGGTAAGGCACGTCCCACAGCCCATCCCCGAACTGGCGCGCCACGCGGAAGCCGCTCTCCTCGGCCCAGCGACGCCACGTCTCCGGCGGGTGGACGTTGATGTGTGTTGGATCCTTGGCGATGGCGTCGGGCGTCAGGTCGGGCTTCTTGAGCGGGCGCAGCGCGTAGACCGGGTTGGGCGTCGCGAACAGGAACAGGCCGCCGCCGGTCAGGATGCGGTGGACGTGGCGGATGCTGCCGGGCGGATCGATCAGGTGCTCGACCAGATGCAGCGCCACCACCACGTCGAAGCTGCGGTCGGCGAAGACGCCCAGCCTGTCCGCCGAGGCGACCAGCGAGGCCGCGCCGGGCGCGTTGCGGCGGGTCTGGCAGGCGGCGTAGTGGGCGATGTCGAAGCCGACACAGGCGAAGCGGTCGCCGAGCAGGGCCAGCAGGTGCCCCAGCCCCGACCCCATCTCCAGCAGGCGTCCGGTGGTAGGCTGTGGCGGGGCGAAGCGCCGCACCAGGCGCGCGTAATAGCGCCGCGCGAACCAGTACATGCTGAAGCGTCCCAGCGGGCGGGCGGCGTAGTTGTAAGATTGAAAATACTGCTCGCCGTACTCATCGAGTGGGGGCTGCAACGTCGGGGCACCGGCGGGCGGGGTGGTCTGGGCTGGCATGCGCCTCCTTCAGCACTAAGCTCGTGGGCGCATTGTACTCGATGGAGGGGGAGAGATCAACGGGAGATGGCGCAGGCCCGACACGTCGTTTGCGTGTGCACCCGCGAAACGGCGAAAGGATAAAGGGCACGAAAAGCAGGTGACTGTGTTCGCCCCAGCCGCGATTCGCTTCCCCAGCCGGTGTGGGTTACGCTTGTCTCCGGTAGCTTTTCGGCTGAGGCGAGCGCTCGGAGGGAACAACGTGAAGCTGTGGGAGAGAAAGCACCCGGTTTACAACCTTCTGCCGGTGGTGGGCATCGCGGTGTTTATGCTGGTGCTGGCGGCCTGTACACAGGCCGGGAGGCCCGTGATCACCGCCGAGGCGGGTGACAGGCCGACCGCGGGCCGGTCACCGACGCCGACTGCCGTGCAGGTGGCGGCATCCCCATCGCCGACCGCCGCCCAGGCAGCCGAAGCGCCTCCGCCGACAGAGGCGGCAACCCCCTCGCCCATCCCGCCCGGCGACTTACCGGCGCTGCTGCACGAGTCGGTGGCCGCCGCCGCGAGCTACCTGGTCGCCCACCAGTTGTCGAACGGCGAGCTGCCCTACAAGGTGGACATCCTGACCAGCGACAGAAGCTGGGCACCCAGCAACCTCCGGCTGGTGGCCGCTGCCGGGTCGCTTTACACGGCCTGCCGGGTCGTCGGCGAAGACGGTTACTGCCGGGCTGCCGACCGGTCGCTGGCGCACTACCTCAACCAGCTTGTCGAGGGGGAGGATTTCGACGGGGTGTGCCTCTACTCCGGCGGGCGCTGCAAGCTGGGCGGGACCGCGCTGACGGTTGACGCGATCTACAAGCGCTGGCAGGCGACCGGCAGCACCACGCTGGGCGAGGTCGACCTGCTGGAGACGGCCCTCCGGCTGGGAGAGCACATCATCTGGATGCGCAGGCCGGAGGGCGGGTTCTATCACGCCTACGACCCGCACTTCGGGGGAGCGGTGGACGAGGCGTACCACGTGAGCTACTTTCCGGGCGAGAGCCTGATGGCCCTGCTGGAGCTTTACGAGCTGACGGACGACCCCTACTGGCTGGAGCAGGCGCGCGAGGTCAACGCTTACATGATCCAGCAACCGGTGGACGAAGATCACTGGCACGCGTATGCGTTCAGCCTGTTGGCGAGGCTGGACGAACTGAGCGACGACGACATCATCTACGGGGTGCGGATCGGGCAGGCGGTGATCGAGGGGCAGAGCCGCTCGTTGGACGAGGACAACAGCAGCATCTCGACGGCGACGAAGCTCGAAGCGGTGGCCGCGCTGGCGCTGGCCTTCGAGCAGGCGGGAGCGCCTCACGGGTGGCTGGCCCCGGAAGCGGAGAAGTTCGCCCTGTTTGTCCTGGCGCGCCAGTTGCCCGGCAACCGGTGCGGCTGGCCGGTGACGGGCGACCTGGCCCGCTTCGAAGGGGGCATTTACCGGAGCTGCGACGACCCGACCATCCGCGTCGACGGCCCGCAGCATTGGATCAACGGCGTGGCGACTTACCTGGAGTACCTGGACGCAAGCGGGCAGTAGGTCGCCCGCACCGACCCCGTCAGGAGTTACGCAGTTGGCCGCTTCTGCGCGCTAATAGCGCGCTAAATGAGGATTTACAAAATAATAAGGCAACTTTCACTCTGCTCTGCGGTGCTGGTTGTTGGCACGTTGTTGCTCAAACCCTCACCCGCCTTCGCCCGACCTTCGGTCGCGCTCAGTCTGCCCTCTCCCGCTGGGAGAGGGCGAATCGAGGACGGCTTGACCGTCCGAGATGGGTGAGGGCAGTGTCGCAATCCACATGATCCAGGTCAACGGAGCACCCGTGTTGTTACCGCACTAAATAGTTAAAGTTCATATAGCGCGCCGCCAGCCGCGCCGCAGCGGACAAAGGTGAAGAAAATCTGTGTAATCCGTGTAATTTGTGGATTGAAGCCCTCCGATCCATAGGCCGCCGGTACCCCAACTGCGTAAGTCCTATCCGCCCTACGGCCAGCGATAGAGCGGCACGGCGATCCCCTGGCGGGCCAGGTCGAGATCCAGCAGAGGGAGCACCTGACCGGTGAAGTGGTCGTAGGCCAGCATCTCGACGTGGGCGGCGGTGGTCGGCGCGTCGGCGGGGACGGTCAGGCGGTGGCGGTCGATCACGCGCCAGCCCCACAGCCACTTAAGCGTCGGGATCGCGCCGGTGGCGGGAATGTGGTCGGATTGGGCGCGCCAACTGTACCCCTCGCCGACCAGATCAACCTTGATCACGTCGTCGTGCAGCACCGGACGCGCCCCCAGCAGGGTCAGGTCGACGATCACCTCCTGGCCGGGCGAAAACGGGCCGGGCGGCGTGACGGCGGCGCGAACCAGGACCATCTGCCCGCCGAGGGGGACGTAGCGCTCGTCGGGGTGGGCGAGGCCAATGCTGACCGACCTGGCGAGCGGGATCGCCCAGGGGCCGAGGCGCGGCGACCAGCCGCCGATCTGATCGACGACCGCCGGGACTGCGTCGGCGGTGGTCTGGATGGCGCGCGGCGTGCCATCGGGCTGGACGGTGTGCAGGTAGAGCGATTCCCCCGCCCAATCGTAGCCCCGCAGGAGTGCGCCGTTGGCAAACACGACGTGGCGCGGGTGGGCGGTCGGGTAGGGGCGGGCGAGCGGCTCGAACGTGACCTCACCCGCCGGGAAGTGGCTGAAGCGTCTGGCGTAGGTGAGGTGGGATAACCGGCCGTCCGGCTCAATGACGTAGAGGCCCGCCGACAGGTGATACTCTCCCTGCGGCGAGGGCAGGCCGTAGGGCGGCATGGCGAGCGTGTGACGCGAAACCAGCACGTCGCCGGAGCCTGCCCGGCTCATGGGCAGAGGAACGTCGCTGCCGGAGATGACGGTGCCCCACTCGTTGGACAGATGCACGAAGGCCGTCACGTCCCGGTCAAACGTCCCGTCGGTGCGCCACGCCAACCGCACCTCGAAGGTATCGCCGACGCGGGCGGTGCCGGGCGGCGGCGTCTCGACCCCAACCAGCGCCACCCCATCGTCGAAGCGGTGGTCAAGCGCCGACATGCCGGGCGGGGCATCGCGGCGCGGCGTCTCGCGCACCAACCAGCCAGGGCCAAGCGGCTCGAAAAAGTAAGGCGTGGCGGCGAACTCGGCGGGATAGAAGCCGGTGACGACCACCGGGCGCTCGCCGATCCGGGCCTCGATGCGCCGCACCCAGGTCTGCGCCAACGGCTCGGCCCCCTCCGGGTAAACGTAGACCACCTCGACGTCGGGGCGCTGGCCCTCGATCTGGCGCAGCGCCTCCAACGGCGTGGCCCAATGCCAGTTGGCGAGGATGACGGCGTCGGGCGGGGCCTCTTCGAGCAGCGCCTCGGCGGTGGCGCGGGTTGACTCGTCGCGGGCGAGGGAGGCGAAGCTCGGCCAGTTGCGGGCGGCGAGGGCGAGGCTGGCCGTCAGCAGCAGCGAGGCGGCGATGGCCCTTATCGCCCGCTTCTCCTGCGACGCAAACGCGGAGGCGGGGTTCAGCGCCGCTTCCTGCGCCGCGCCCAGCCCCGCGCCAAGCAGGATCGCCAGCCCGACGTAGGCCGGGATCAGGTACTCGACGGTCTGGGGGGCGCGGTAGGTCATGGTGATAAAGCTGTGCAGCGCAAAGCCCCCGAACAGCAGGGCGAAGATTCGCCGGTCGCGGGCGAGCAGGATCAGCCCGGCCAGCAGCATCGCGACCAGGATCAGGGCGTGCCACTGCAAGGTGAGGATATTGAGCAGGATGCGAAAGCGGTCGGCCAGCTCGGCGGGGGTGCGGAAGACGAACAGGTCGCCGGAGAAGCCGCGCGCCAGGACGTGATCCCAGAAACCGCGCCAGGTCGTGAGATCGGCGGGGGCGAGAGGGGCGTTCACCGCGCCGCGCAGCGGCAGGTAAAGCCAGGGCAGGAAGCCCAGCGCGAACGCGCCCAGCAGGATCGGCCAGCGTCGCGGCTGGCGGATCAGGGGCGGGTCGACGAGCAGCAGGTAGACGACGAAGAACAGGCCGGGGAAGGCCAGCGAAGGGTGGTGTGTCAGGCCGAGGCCGAAGGCCAGCGCGAAGCCGGACAGCGCCCTGGGGTTGCGTGTGTCGCGGTAGGCGGCCAGCCGCTCGACGCACAGCGCGGTGAAAAACGCCGTCAGCGGGCGGATGCTGGCCTGGGTGGCGGTTGACCACACGCTGGCCGCAACCGCCAGCGTCGCGGCGGCGACCAGCCCGGCCCAGGCGTCACCGCTCAGGCGGCGGGCGGCGCGCCCGGATAACATCACGGCCAGCGCGGTCGTGACCGCCGAGAAGAGGTTGAGGCCGCGCATCGGGTTGGCGGGGATCAGCAGGGTGAAGCCTTTGCCCAGCAGCGTGTAGAGCGGGTAGCCGGGCGGGTGGGCCACGCCGAGCCTGGCCGCCACAAACTGGAACTCGCCTGCGTCGGCGGGCAACAGGCCGGGCGCGAGCGTCAGCCAGTAGAGCGCCAGCGACGCGGCGAAGACCCCTCCGTCGAGCAGGCGCGCGTCGGGGTGGGGGAAGCGCGTCGCAAGCCAGGCCAACAGCGACGCCGCCCCGACCAGCGCCGCAGCGCGCAGGTCGTAGGCCGGGTAGAGAACGTAGATCCACAGCAGCAGGGCAGGCCACGACGTGTTGGGGAGAGCGCCGCGCTTCAGCCGGTGGACGAGCACGCAGCCGCCAATCAGCGCAAGCCCGGCCAGCGCACCGAGCAGCGCGCCGAGGGGCCAGGCGACCTGTGCGCCGAACTCGGCCAGGGCGCGGCTGAGGTAGAGCGCCAGGGCCAGCGTGGGGAGATGTCGCCAGAATCGAAAAAGCCGCACACGCTCAAACATGCGGCAAGTCTACCACCTCACACAGCAGGATAACAATTCGCGGCAGAGGTGGGCACGGCGTCAACGCCCGGCCCCGCCGGTCATCCTTCGTCCTTTTTCTCTTTCACCTTCTCCTCTTTTACCTTCTCCTCTTTCGCTTCCTTCTCCTTCACCTTTTCCTTCTCTTTCTCTTTCACCTTCTCCTTTTCCTTCACCTTTTCCTTTTCCTTCTTCTCTTTCTCCTTCTCTTCTTCGGACGCCGTACTCTCCTCGCCGCCGTCTTCCGTCTCTCCCTCTCCATTGTCGGTGGCCTGCTCCGTGCCATCCTGGTTATCAACCGCCTCCACCGGGAGGGCAGTTACGACCACCGGGACCTTGGTGACCGGGGCACTGGTGGCCGGGACTTTGGTGGCCGGGACTTCGGTGGGTTGGGCCGGGGGACGCTTGGTAGACGTCGGCTCGTCTTCGGGCTTCCCAGATGCGTTAGCCCCTTCTGAGGCGTCACCGGCTGCGGACGGCGGGGCGTGGCCGGGGTCGACCACCTCCGACGGGGCGTCGGACGGTCTGGGGCTGGGCGAGGGGGTGGGCGTAGGCGTGGGCGTGGTTTTATCGCCTGCACCGGCGGACTGACCTTGCCCGTCCGTGTCCCCAGCCGCCCCGCCAGGCGTTCCGGTAATGATCTGGGTGACCTCGACCTCGATGTAGACGATCTCGCCGGCGGCGTTGGTCACCATCTGGGTCACGTACTGCACGATCACCACCGGCGTCTGGGAGAGCAGCGCTTCGGCGGTCTGCTCGGCGTAGACGGCCCGCTCCTGGAGCGGCTGGACAATCTGCAAACCGCCAAACGTACCGGCGACGAGCAGCACGAGCAGCGCGGTGACGGCCAGGAACGAGCGCAGGCGGCGCTGCCTGCGGCTCTTCTGGAGCACAATCGTCGGGACGGGCGGCCTGTACGGCTCGTTCGCCAGCCTGTCGGCGGCAATGATCTGTTCCCGCGTGACCAACCGGCTGTCCAGCAGATCGTCGGGCATCTCCTCCACGCGGGCCGTAAACTCCTCGGCCACCTCGCCCGCCGTCTGGTAGCGCTCGCCGGGGTCCTTCTCCAGCGTCTTGAGCAGCACCTCTTCCAGGCTGGGCGGGAAATCATGGCTGATCTCGTGTGGCGCGAGCGGGCAGGCGTTGGTGTGACGCGAGATCATGGTCATGGGCGAGTCGGCGTTGTAGGGCAGGTGCCCCAGCAGTGACTCGTACAGCACCAGGCCAAAGGAGTAGATGTCCGAGCGGCTGTCGAGCAGGTCACCGCTGGCCTGCTCAGGACTCATGTAGGCCGGAGTGCCGATCACGTCGCCGGGCAGCGTCAGCCGGGTGATCGACTCGCTGCTCAGCTTCACCAGCCCAAAGTCGGTCAGGCAGTAGACACCCTCGTCCAGCACCATGATGTTGTGCGGCTTGACGTCACGATGCACCACGCCCTGGCCGTGCGCGTAATCCAGCGCCGCGCCGATCTGCTCGGCTATAATGTAAACCTCACGCGGGGAGAGGGCCTTGACCCGCCCCAGGTAATTGCCCAGCGTCGGCCCCTCGACGAAGGGCATCACCATGTAGAGCAGGCCATCGTAGTAACCGTAGTTGAGAACGGGCAGGATGTGGGGGTGATCGAGGCGGCTGGCAACCTCGACCTCGCGCTGGAAGCGGTGC
Organism: uncultured Anaerolineae bacterium; assembly: GCA_964603985.1. Lineage (GTDB taxonomy): Bacteria > Chloroflexota > Anaerolineae > Aggregatilineales > UBA3940 > CAZRXG01. The sequence continues at coordinate 49,849 of CAZRXG010000014.1, forward strand.
TGGTAGGCATCGTCCTTGGCGGCTGCACCGGTGACGACCTTGACGGCCACATGGCCGCCGTTGTAGGGATCACGCGCGCGGTAGACAAGCCCGACGCCGCCTGCGCCGACCTTCTCCAGCAAACTGTATGGACCGACCCTCTGTCCGGTCAAGTCCTGGAACATTGCCCGTGTCCGGTAACTGAAACTTACGTAAGCAGGGATGCCGTACCCGACCATACAGGCAGGCTCTATATCCTGACCGTTCATATTATAGCACATTTTACCGGCTGCGAGAAGGGGCAATCCATTTCCCTCGGACATAGGTGCTATGAGTCTCACCCCAGAAATTGCCTCCGCTCGATCCAGATGCTATGATGAGACAGACAACGCCCGGCTCAACGAGACAGGACTAAAACGATGGCAGAGGGATACGATTATCACTTCCTGATCCTGGCCCCCGGCTTGCAGAGCGCATGGTTCTTCCAGGCGGCGCGCCGCTACTGGCAACGCTTCCAGCCGGTCGTGGCCGACAACTGGGAGCTACTGTCCTACATCCCGCCCGAGTCGGTGGTGGCGGTCACGGTGCTGGCCCGCCCCGACACGGCGGTCTACGTTCAGGAGCAGATCGAGGAGCAGCGCACCAACCTGCGCCTGGATATGGTCGTGGTGGACGACCTGCCCATGATGGAGTCGATTCTGAACGCCCGCGCCGAAGCGGGTCAGCCCTTCGGGTAAGGGGAGCGGGGGATGAAACTCAGCGACTACAAGTGGTTCCGCAACCCGCGCGGGCTGCACAATATCGGCGTTCTGCATCCCTTCGTGCTGGAGCGGTACACCCGCCCCAGGATGGGCTGGGCCAAGCTGGTGGCCGGTGGCAACGAGTACGTCCCCGCCACACAGGAGCTTATCGTCAACGACTGCATGCCCATCATCCGCATCTTCCGCGAGACGATGGGCGCGATGAGGCCGCCCGAAGTGTGGTACGAAAACTACAAGGATTACATCAACGCCGGGTGCTACTGGTTCGAGCTGTACAACGAGCCGAACCTGGAGGGGGAGTGGCCGGACGGCGTGGCCGGTCCCGGAGCCCCCATTACCTGGGAGGACGAGGATAACATCATCAAGCCCATGATGGACAACTGGCTTGGTTGGGCCGAGCGCGTGATCGGCCTGGGTGGATATCCGGCTTTCCCCGCACTGTCGGACAGCGCCGAGCGGCGTCACGCCACCGTGCTGTGGATGGACGCCTTCATGAAGTACCTCAAACAGGAGCAAGAAACCCGCTTCCGGGCGGTGGCGACCAACGGCCTGTGGTGCGCGACCCATCCCTATTTGCACAACCACTTTTACCAGGAGCCGCCCGGCGGACCGGAGCACGTGGCGCGGCCCTATTACCAGGAGCGCGCCGACGAGCCGGGCTGGCACTTCGAATATCCCTACGACCCGTTGCAGCAGCGTTACGATCTGGGACGGACCGTCTTCGGCAGCCCGGTGCTGGCCCCGAACGGCGACCCAAATGGCCTGGGGGCCAGCGGCGAGGCGTTTCAACAGCTGCTCAAGCAATACTTCAACCTGGGGCCGGTGCCGGTCGTCGGCACGGAGGGCGGCATCTGGAAGATCCCCAAGCCGGACGACAGCCCTCACCTGATCGACACGCGCTACCCGCCTTACAGCCACAACAGCCACGCCGAGGCCACGATGGCGTTATGGCGCTGGATCGTGGAGGAGGCACCGCCCTGGCTCTTTGGGCTGACGCTGTGGACCGAGGCCGATTACTACGACATTCAGGGCACGGTCAAGGCCGTCAAGCGCATGATCGCCGAGCCGCCCCTCCTCAAGCACGTCCCCCCCATCGATACGGCCAGCGGCGTCTTCATCCCCCTCCAACCGGACGCTACCCTGTGGTCGGAGCCTGCCCCGCCCGCAGAGCCGACGCCCACCCCGACGCGCTCGCCGCTGCTGGGGCCGGGGCCGGTGAGCGGCGCGCCCGACCTGCACTGGCTGATCCTCGCGCCGGGCCTACAGGCCGACTGGTTCTTCCAGGCGGCTCGCCGCTACTGGCAGACCTTCCGACCCACCGTGCTCACGGACTGGAACCTGATCGGCCAGTTGCCTTTCGGCAAGAGTCTGGCCGTGACCGTGCTGGCCCGCAGCGACACCGCCGACTACATGGATCAGGCCATCCACCAGACCTGGCCCAACGTCTTCTATGATCCGGTCGTGTTCGATACGCTGGCCGAGATGCAGGAGGAGCTGGAGCGCCGCGCCACGTACAAGAAGCGCTTTGGGTGACTCCCGGAGGGCAGGACGCCGGGCGCGGGGCGCATCACGACGTGCCCCCTCTCCTCCTGGCCGCCAGGACGGACAGCCCTATCCCGACCACCAGCGACACCAGCGACACGACCGCCGAGGCGACCACACCAATCACGTAGAGCCTGTCGCCCGCGCCCAGCGCCTCGAAGCGGAAGCCCAACACGGTGGCCGTGACCGGCTCCGGCGCAGGGAAGATGGCCTCAATCCCCGTGATCTGCCACACCAGCAGGTGCCGCCTCAACGCCAGCGCCATCTGCGCCACCGCCGCGAGCGCCAGAACCCTTGCCCCGGCGCTCCCCTTGATGCGAGGTAGCAGCCGCTCGATGCGCGCGCAGGCGATCACCAGCAGGAACAGCAGCGGCAGGATCAGGAAGCGCGCCGGGACGCGCTCGTCTGAGAGCAGTGGGATCGGCAGGCTGCGCACCGGACGGTAGAAGTCATTCAGCGACAGGATGAACAGCGCCACGAGCGGCGCGTCGAGGGCCTCGTGCCGGGTGTCGGCCAGGTCGGGGTCACTTTTGAAGCGCAGCACCACGCCGAAGGTGACGATCACCGCCAGCCCGACCAGCCCGATGAAGGTATCGAACTCCCACCAGCCCGCGCCGTAGAGCAGGTCGGCTGTGCGCGGGTTGAACTGCGAGACGTAGTCCCAGTCCCGGATGTCAACCAGCGCCCCAAACAGGTCGTAGAGCGTCGCGTAACCGCTCACAAACGTCCGCTCCTGCCCCCAGAAGGTCACGGCAGCCGGTACGAAGCGCACCGCCGAGATCAGCGCGCTGAGCAGCAGCGCCAGCAGCGCGTATTTCACCACCCGCCCCCTGGACGGGTTGAACACGGCCAGGATCAGCAGAAACAGCATGCACCAGGTGTAGATGTGAAACGCGCCCTGGAAAACCACGACCGCCAGCACCAGCGCGAGCTTTAACGCGGTGAGGAGCGACGCGTCCTCGCCGATCAGCTCGAAGACGAGCAGGACGAAGAAAGGCAGCAGGAAGTACGCGTTCCACATCACGTGCCCGATGGCGATGTGCGAGGTGATGTAGCCATTAAAGTTGAACAGGAAGAACAGGATCGCGAAGGGGATGGGCGACAGGCGGAAGCGCCGCATCAGCAGGACGCAGCCCAGGAAGCCGAGCGAGTAGAAGAACAGCGTCTCGAACAGCGCGAAGCCCTGCTGCGTCATGAAAGGCAGCAGGAGCACGTGCGGCAGCAGCGAGGTCTCCGGGATGCCGAGAAAGCGGTTGGTCGTCTGCAATTCGCCGGTCATGAAGAATGGGATCTGCCCGCCCTGGATGGCGTCGCGCATCACCGCGTAGTAGACGCGCTGCTGCCGCCAGTCGAAAGCGCTCAGGGCGATCTCCCCCCGGTTGAATAGCTCCATCCACTGGACGACGCCCAGCAGGTACAGCCCGGCCAGGATCAGGACGACGAACCCGCGATACAGCCAGTCGGCTCTGGGTGGGCCGAAGATCAGGCCGTCCAACTCGCTGGCAAGGGCGCGCATACGCTTCATAAGGGCTACTCCGGTCGGTCTGGTGTGCGTGATCAATGGGCAACATTGTAGCACGAAAAAGCGCCCGCAAAAGGTCGACAAGCCTTCTGGACTGCGCTATGCTACCGGGGCCGTTCTGGAAAGTTTGTCTGCTCACGGATGCTGCATGGCTCTTTTTTCGTCACCTGGCCGTCGCCACCCCACTGCACGCGCCACACACTGGCTGTGGCTCATGACGCTGGTCCTGCTGCTGGCCTTCGGGCTGCGACTGCATCGCCTGGCCTGCGACTCGATCTGGTGGGACGAGGGCTATTCGATCTGGATGGCGCGCCTGCCCACCGCACAGATGCTCTTTGAAACGTCGCACGACGCTCACCCGCCCCTCTCCTACGCCATGCTGCACGGCTGGCGGCTGCTGGTCGGCGAGGAGGAATTCGCGCTGCGGGCGCAGTCGGTTTTCTTCGGGCTGCTGACCGTCGCCGTGAGCTACCAGATCGGGCGTGAGGCCGGTGGGCGGCGGGCCGGGCTGGCGGGCGCGCTGCTCGTGACGCTCGCCCGGCTGCCGGTGTGGTGGTCGCAGGAAGTGCGTATGTACGCCCCGGCCACCTTCTTCGTGGCGCTGGCGTTGTGGATGGCGCTGCGCATGTTCGACGACCGGCGGCGGCTGTGGCTCCCGGCGCTGGTGCTGGCGGTCGGACTGGGCGCGGGCCTGCTGACACTGTACCTCTTCGCCGGGGCGGTCGTCGTGCTGAACCTGGCTTTTGTGGTCGCCTTCTTCGCCTCGTCGCGGCGCTGGAAGCTGGCCCTCGCCTGGATCGCCGCCCAGGTCGGCGCGCTGGCGCTGTTCGCACCCTGGGCGGCGTATGCCGTCGGTCGCCTGCCGAGTTGGGTGCCGCCTCAGGCCCCGGTCAACCTGCTGTACGTCGTCAAGCTCTATCTGAGCGTGATCTTTCTCGGCGTCGCCGCCGGGATCGAGCGCTACATGCTGCTGCTTGTCACGGGGGCGATTGCGCTGCTGGTGGCTGCCATCGCCAGCCTGATCGCCTCGCAGCGCAGGCAGCGGGTCGCCTGGACGACACTGGTGATCGGCACGCTGCTGCCCCCCTTGCTGGTCTACCTGCTCTCGCTGCCGCGCGGGCGCTTCAACTATCCCACCCCCTCGCCGCGCTATTTCCTGCTGCTCTCCACGCCGGTTTACGTGCTGCTGGGCTGGGGCGCGTTAGCGCTCAACCGCCGCCTGAAGCACACCGGGAGCGTCCTGCTGATCGGGCTGGCGGCGCTCTCGCTGTGGAGTCTGGCGCAGTATTATCCCGGTCTGCACCTGAGCGACGACTACCTCTCGATGGCCGCCACGCTCGAAGCGCTGCGCCAGCCCGGCGACGCCGTCGTCCTGAACAACGACGCCGACTGGCCAATCTTCGCCTACCACTACCCCCACGACTTCGACCGGCACATCTCGACCACGCAGCGCATCCAGGACGAGAAATACGCTGAGTACCTACTTAAGGCGTACCGCCGCCAGGACGGCGTGTGGCTGGTGCAGACCCGCTACGCCGCCGTCACCGACCCGGAGAACTACCTGGGCGAGTGGCTCAAATCCAAGGCGTGGGGCAGGCAGGTCTACACCTTCCCCGAAGGCGAACTGTGGTTCTTCGCCATGAAGCAGGAGCGCGCCGATTTGCTCCTGCGCAACCTGGCCGAGAACTGGCCGTCCGCCTTTGTGCCGGTCGACGCGCCGGTCGCCGACGGCGTGCGGCTGGCCGGGTACACGCAGGTCGTACCGGAGGTCCGGGCGGGCGACACACTGGTGATCGGGTTGGGCTGGCACACGGACGGCGACGTTAAGGGCGAATGGCCGGTCGCGCTCAAGGTGATCGGGCCAGGCGGGCAGGAGATCACCTCGACGCTGGTTTCGCTGGCTCCGAAACGCAAGGCCGAAGGCGACCGCTTCCAACCCGTCGAGATCTTCATCCCCCCTGACGCGACGGGAGGCCGGGCGCAGGTCGTGTTTACCGCCGGGGAGACCTGGCAGCCGCTCGGCAGGGTGCGCATCCTGGCGCGGGAAGGGCCGTCGCCCGGATCGGTCCGGGTGCCGGACACGGCGACGCCGGTCAACGCCCGCTTCGGCGAGGGGATCGTCCTGGCGGCGGTCGATCTGCCCGACCGGGCCACGTGGTCGCCCGGCGAGGGCATCCCGCTGACGCTCTACTGGGAGGCGCAGTCGCCCATCACCGAGAAGTACAAGGTGTTCGTGCATCTGGTCGGCGACACCCACAACCCGGCCAGCAATAACACCATCTGGGGCCAGCAGGATCAGGAGCCACAGGGCGGCGTTTCCCCGACGACGAGCTGGCAGCCCGGCGCGGTCATCGAGGATGGGTACCTGGTCTACGTGCAGGACGACGCGCCGCCGGGGCGCTACCGGCTTCAGGTCGGGCTGTACCTGCCGCTGGGGGGCGACCGGCTGCCCGCCTTCGACGCGGACGGCGCGCCCCTGGGCGATTCGGTCACGATCTTCGAGGTGCAGGTCATCCCCGGCGGGTGACCGGGAGGCAAACCGTCCGATGGACGAGCGAGTCCAGACTCTCGTCGAGGCCATCCACGACGCGCCCGCCAGCGCGGCGCTGGCGGTGACCGGCGCGGGCAGTCAGGCACTGGCCTGGCTGCTGGGCGTCGCGGGCGCATCGCGCACGCTGCTCGAGGCGGTGATCCCCTACAGCCCTCAGGCGATGGTCGATTACCTGGGCTGGATGCCGGAGCACTACGCCTCCGCCGGGGTTGCGGTCTCGCTCGCGGCGGCGGCCTACGGGCGGGCGCGGGGCCTGCGCGAAGCCGACGGGCCGCTGCTCGGACTGGGCTGCACGGCGGCCATCGCCACCGACCGCCCCAGGCGCGGCGCGCATCGCTGCCACGTCGGCGTGTGGGACGGGCAGGCGGCAGCCACGCACTCACTGGTGCTGCAAAAGGGGCTGCGCGACCGCCCCGGCGAGGAGGCGGTCGTCAGCCGGCTGATCCTGTGTGCGCTGGCCGAAGGCTGCGGCCTGAAGGCAGATTTGCCCCTCGACCTGGCCCCCGGCGAGGCAGTTGACGTGACCCGCCGGGAAGTGGATCGCCCGCTTGAGCGCCTGCTCGACGGGTCGGCGAACAGCCTGACCTTCTACGGGCCGGGCGCGCTTGTGCCCGACGAGCCGCTGTGCGCCGCGATCCTGGCCGGGTCATTCAACCCGCTGCACGGCGGGCACCTGCAACTGGCCCGCGTCGCCGAGGCGCGCCTGGGCCGCCCGGTTGTCTTCGAGATCGCAGTGCACAACGTCGACAAGCCGTCGCTGACCATCCCTGAGATCGAGGCGCGGCTGGCGCAGTTTGGGCGGGAAAGGCGGCGGGTGGCCCTCAGCCGCGAGCCGCTCTACCGCGATAAGGCCGCGCTTTTCCCCGGCAGCGTGTTCGTGATCGGCTACGACACCGCCCTGCGCCTGGTCGATCCGGCCTACTACGGCGGCGAACCGGACGATATGCTCGCCGCGCTCGAAGCGATCCGCTCGGCGGGCTGCCGCGTTCTGGTCGCCGGTCGGCTGACCGGGGGGCGCTTCCACACGCTGGACGACCTGCCGGTTCCTTCCGACTTCGAAGATCTGTTCGACGGCATCCCCGAAGCAGACTTCCGGGCCGACACCTCCTCCACCGAGCTGCGCCAGCAGCGCGGAGGGCAGTCACGGTGAGCGGCGGCGAACCTACCGAGGTCGAGGTCCGTGTGGCCGCCGACGGGACGGTCACGCCTCTGCGCTTCACCTGGCGCGGTACGACGCTGCGCGTGGCGGGCGTCGGGCGGCGCTGGTCTGACGAGGCAGGCGATCACTGGATGGTGATGACCACCCCACCTGAGCGAATTTTCGAACTGCTGCGCACCCCGGAGGGGCTGTGGCGGGTGTCGGGTGGGCTGCGCCCGGCGGTGGCCTGAGCGCCGCCGGAAAGATCGCGCTACTTGACCGCAATCGCCTCGATCTCAACCTGCGCGCCGAGCGGCAGGTCCTTGACGGCGAAGGCCGCGCGCGCGGGCGGCGTTTCTCCGAAGAAGGTGGCGTAGACCTCATTCATCGCCTTGAAGTCGCCGATGTCGGCCAGAAGAACGGTCGTCTTGACGACGTGCGCCATGTCTGTTCCGGCGGCTTCCAGCACCGCGCTCAGGTTGGTCAGCGCCTGCCGCGTCTGGCTCTGCACGTCGTCCCCGGCGAATTCCTTGGTGGCCGGGTCAACGCCCAGCGACCCGGCACAGAACACAAAATCCCCCGCGCTGATGGCCTGCGAGTAGGGGCCGACCGCGGCGGGGGCGTTATCCGAGTGAACCTTCTTAGGCTTCACGAGCTTGACTCCTTGTTTGTTGGCGATTCAAGACCCACTCAAATTGTAAGCCGGAGAGCGCCGGGTAGTCAACCGGTATGGCTGCAAGTTTTGAATCAATCTATACTTGGGCTGCATTGACGGAATTTGACAGGGAGATTCGGATGAAGGCATCCGTCTTGCGCTGCGAGTTAAACGTTGAAGAACCTCCTTCAATGGGGGTGATAGCCCACTCTGGTTCCATGAAGTACTTGTGGCGGGTATGGAGTGACGACCGGCTCGTTACAGACAGGGCTATGCCGTTCACGCCGGGCGAGCGCTGGGTTGAGCTGGAAACAGACATTCAACATCCGGTCTCAGGAGACGGGCACAGGTGGGTGTGGGTACGCCGCATTAGCAGTTACGTCGTGTGGTTTAATCCACCTCCGGGTTACCCAGAGGGTGGATATTCTCCGGGCCTTCAGAAAGGCGAGGTACTGGTCTTCGATTTCGAACAGTATACGCAAGTGGTTGCTGAATGTATAGGACAGAACCTGGCATCTGACCGGGAAGAGATTGACCTCAGTGGGAAAACCTTGCCTGAATTGCGCCCCGCCGAATTCAGGGCCTTGCTTAAGCAATCACTCCCTGATGCAGACGCGCCGATCTACACAACGCCGAAGATGCGTTCCGATCCTCGCGGGCAGAAACCTGTCAGGGCAGTTAAGCGTCATTTTATCGACCAACCACCGGAACACATCCAGGTGTCCGATGCACCTGACGAGATAGTTAAACTCCGCATTGGCTTGGATCTGGAAGGCTTCCCGGAGTGTGAATGGTATATTGGCAGGCTTAAGAACGGGCTGGCTGTTTGTTTTGTCTCACGCCCCAGCTTCCCAATCTGGCTTAGTGGTGACCACGTGGATGAAGCCTTCGGCGCTATCGTGGACGATCTCTTGCCGCATTAAGCGACAACTTGATCGCGCCCTTCTCCGGCTTCGTTCGCGTATACCACGCCCGCCTTCCAACTACGGGCGGTCGCCGGTTCACCCACACGACAGTAGGGTATTGCACAGCCGCACCGGGCAACATCTCAGGTATAATAGCAGCGAGGTCGCTGTGTGAGAAAGCAAGGAGGACGTGAATGACGGGGACACTGACATTTGACCAGATCCTCCAGGCCGCCGAGAGGTTGACTCCCGAAGAGCAGGCGGCATTGGTCGCACGCCTGAAAGCCGGGATCGCTGCGGCGTCCGGGACGGTCACTCGTGAGCGGGTGCTCGCCGAGTTTGAGCGGCGCAGGACCGCAGGTGCTTTTGAGAGCGTGGAAAGCCTGCGCGGGAAGTTTGCCCACCCGGCTTTAGACCTCAGTTTCGAGGAGATCCAGGCCATCACCCACGAAGCGGCGACAGAGTGGGAAAACGAAGTGGACAACCTCGATGGCAGCCGTTGAGTCTATCTATGTGGTGGATACCCATGCGTTGCTGTGGCACCTGGTTGGGGATAGGAAGCTGAGCAGCCGTGCCGCAGAGATATTCGACGCGGCGGATGGAGGTGAGACACAACTGGTGGTGTCTGCCATTGTGCTGGCCGAGTTGTACCACCTCAATCAAAAGCGTCGATCTCCTCTCGATTTTTCGGATGTGTTTAACGAGCTGGCGGACAGCCCGGCGTATCAACTCGTTCCTTTCGAGCCGGGACATGTGCTGGATTTCGCCCGCGATGCTTCGGTGACGGAACTACACGACCGGATTATCGCCGGGCTGGCTCGTCGCCTGGACGCTCCATTGCTCACGTTTGACCCGGTCATCGCGGCATCTGGCGTAGCGAAGGTTGAGTGGTGAGCGGGGGAGGGCTACTCCCGGATCACCCGCGTCTCAGCTCTCCGGCGCGATCACGGTGCGCACGTGCCCGCCAAACCTCTCAAGCTCGTCCATCACCGAACTGGTGGCCTGCGAGTAGGGGCCGGCTGCGGCAGTCAACCGGTATGGGTGTGACAGCGCGCCAGACAGCATCTGGATATAATAGCAGATGGTCCCCTGTGCGGGGAGCAACATCGAAAGGAGAATATTCATGGGTGGAGGTCTTTTCTCTGGCAAGCCCAATCCGGAAGTGCAGGTGCTGCTGCGGGTGCTGATTCCGCCGGAGGTGGGCGAGTTCTCGGACGAGGCGATCGACAAAGCCAGCAGTCCGAGGGGACAGGGTATGCTCGATTTACTCGGCTTTGCGGGATACTCGTTCATGGACGCGATGATGGGCCAGACCGAGATCAAAGGCCTGCGCCACGGTCGGGAGGTCTCTCTGTATTTTGGGATGAGTGGCGGCAAGCCATCGGTGACGACGCACGTGGCTGTGGGCGCAGTGCCGTTCGAAGTGAGCTTCAAAGATAAAGAGGCCAAACTGGAAGGCATGGGACTTCCGTCCGGCGTGCTGGATGTGATACGACAGTTCGGTCCGCTCGACAAGGGTGTGCGCATTGAAGGGGCCTCCGACGGCATTACCATCGACCGGAAACGGTCGTCGAAAGACGCCGCCTCTTGGAAGGGGACGATCCAGTGGCTCAGCGACGTGCGGCTGGCCGAAAGCCTGGCCGACGTCTTCAGCTAATTGCGAGCTGGGCGGTCTTCAGACGGGCGGGCACAGCACCCATAGGCATTAGACGGGACAGGGGGGCGACACCCGGATCCACCCGCGCCTCAGCCCTCCGGCGTGATCACGGTGCGCACGTGCCCGCCTAATTCTTCAAGCTCATCCATCACCGCGTTGATGGCATCTGCACAGACTGTCTGCTTAACCACGCAGGCCTTGAATTCGGCGTGCGATGAAGCGGTCAGCTTCAACACGTTGTCAGGCCGCCAAACTGGAGTGAAAGCAATTTGCCCCCAAAACCAAAGCAGGTCGTAAATAGTGAACAAACCGAAACCTATACCATGTCTCATACCATCGAAGATGACATTGAGCGGATTGCTTATATACCGAGAAAACGTCATTTTCAAACGCCTATTTTAATGCAGCATGGGATGTGGCACGGGGCCTGGTGTTGGCAGTTGTGGCAGGAATTGCTAGCCGAATGGGGCTGGGAAAGTCACGCCTTTAGTCTGCCCGATCATGCTGGGTCGCCCCATAGAAGGCCCATTGCTCTGTGCACCTTGGGGTATTATCTGAAATTTCTCGAGGCCGAAGTGAACCGCCTACCACAACGTCCCATCTTAATGGGCCATAGTATGGGCGGAGCCTTAACCCAATGGTATCTCAAATACGTTGGCGATGACTTACCGGCAGCAGTATTGGTTGCTGCTTGGCCATCACATTCTCTACTCCAATCTGGCATACAACTATGTATACATGATCGGGCTGGCGCTTTGTTAGCATTCCTATCACTCACGGCGACCCCCTACGTTCGCAACCCACAGCGGGCCGCTCACTTGCTTATCAGCCCCAAGGCCGTCTACTCGCCGGAAGAACTACACGCCAAATTAGGGCCGGAGTCGGTCATTGTTTGCCTCCAACATATGCCGCCATTTTGGAGACCTCCAACAGAAGTGCAAACACCCATGTTGTGTTTGGCCGGAGAAATCGACATGGCTATCAGCGCAGATTCAGTGCGAAAGTCGGCGGCCTATTACGATGCCAAGTGCGTGACGGTAGAGCAAGCCGGACACAATTTGATGATGGAGCGCAACTATCGTCAGACGGCAGAGACTATTCACAATTGGTTAGTTGAGCAAGGGATAGATTAGAAAGAATCGGTCAGCCAAAAACCGGCCTAACAAGCGCGTGCAGGCCGACACCGCTTCCGCGTCCGGGTATCGGCGCGAAAATGGGTTATGTAACGTACCCCGAATTGAAGCGTCTTTCGGAAAAATCGCGGCGCGGCTGACGCGCAGGGCGTTATGCGGCGAATTTGCGATACACAGACTGTGGCGCCCGACTTACCGCAGCAAATCTTCTAGACTGCGCGGTCCTGGCCAGGGTAACTGACGACCAACCCAGGGGCCAATCCGTCGCGGCCAGGCAAGACCGGCCAGAGGCACCAAAAAGAAGGCTGCAATTGTCGCAAACAAGACTACTCCCGCGAGTGTGCTGTCGGTCTCCAGTAACCGGTCAAATGTCCCTGCTACGAAGAACAACAGGAACACAACAACCAGTAGAATGATAAGCAGAACGGTCACCAACTCCCCGATGTTCTGAACCTTTTTCCTGTAGCGGTTGAGCTCACTTATTCTCTCGCATATGGCAAGATACAATCGCATGGAGTTCTGAGAAGGAATCGACGTGCCTCTACTCTCGGCTATTGCCGCTACCCGCTGTCTGTGTCGATGCCACAAACGCTCTGCTGAGGAATTATCAACCAGCTCGAGGTAGTACCCTGCGCGCGGGTGATGTTCGGTGGCCCATAGGAACACCCGGTCACCACGCACCCAGTTCATAAACCTCTGCAGCAGTGCGCTTTCGAATATGTCGCGCAGCCCCTTGATTGGATCGCGTCGCTGCGGCCGCCCCATTGGCTTTGTGGTTGTTTCGATGATTGCTCCATCTTCCAGGATAGTGCGAAGCTCGATCAACTGGTCGTCGAAGAAGCGCTCTAATTCAGCGAAGGCAGTTTCATCTTGGCTGGCCGTTATTTCAGTTACCTGCCCCTCTGTCAACACTCGCCTGACGAGTTCGGCATCATTGTCTTTCTCGAACATCAACGTCATCTGGGCCTGCCTGGCTGGCGAGTCTGAACTGCGTGCTTCAAGAAACCCCACCCGCTTAAAGCCAAGGGTCAGGAGCGCCTCCCGTAACTCTGGAAGTTGATCCGCTCTCCCTTCAGCGTCGGGATTCCCGGTCACATCGGTATACAGGGTCATGATGTCTTATTTTGTCTACGTGCCGGTGATGTTCGGAAGGGTATCCGGAGCACCCGCGCTTCAGCTCTCCGGCGTGATCACGGTGCGCACGTGCCCGCCAAATTCTTCAAGCTCGTCCATCACCGCGTTGATGGCATCCGCGTCGAGCGGCACGGTGTTGGTCACCACGGCGGAGAAGTCCAGCATCCCCCGGCTGGCATATTCCAGCAGCAGTGGCAGTTCGTGCAGCAGGTGATCCGAGCAGCCGATCACCTCGGCCTCCCGGCCCAGGAGATCGGGGTACGAGTCGATCTCGAAGGGCGTGGTGGTGATGCCCGCCAGCCCCGCCCGCCCGAACACCGCCAGGCACTCGACGCACTGGCGCATCGTCTGCGGGTGCCCGATCAGCTCAAGCGCCACGTCCACGCCCCGACCGCCGGTCAGGTCGCGGATCGCGGCTACCGGGTCGCCCTGTGCCGCGTTGACCGCGACCGCCCCGTACCCCTCGGCCACCTTGAGCTTGTCGGCATTGATGTCCACGGCGTAGACCTCTAAGGCACCCAACGCCCCGGCGAGCTGGATCGCCGACATGCCCAGCCCACCCGCGCCGAACACCGCGACGGTCTCACCGGGCGCGAGGCGCGTCTTGCGCAGCGCGTGGAACGTGGTGCTCGACGAGCACATCATCACCGCGCCATGCTCGAACGAGATCGCGTCCGGCAGGGGCACGGCATTGCGGGCAGGCACGGCGATGTACTCGGCATAGCCGCCGTCGCAGTGCTTGCCGATCATCGCTCCCTGCACGCAGAACTGCTCACTGCCCAGGCTGCAATAGTAGCAATCGCCGCAGGTCAGCAGGTAATGCAGGCATACCCGGTCGCCCACTTTGACGCTGCTCACCTGCGCGCCGACCTTCTCCACCACCCCCGCGACCTCGTGGCCCAGCGTCTGCGGCAGCGGGCCTACCGCCGAGGTACCGGCCCGGTAATGCACGTCCGAGTGGCAGATCCCGGCTGCTTTAACCTTCACCAGCACGTCCCGGTCACCCACGACGGGCACCGGAACGTCCTGCATCTCAAGCGGCTTCCCGATCTCGATCAGGCGCACGGCTTTCATGGTTACTCCTCTCCCGGCAGGTGTTACAGCGCCCCGTTCGACGCGCGCACGATCTCCTCTTTCAGGAAGACGACCTCATCCTTCCCGCTCAGCTTCTCGTTGATCTTGGCGATGATCAGGTCGAGGTGCCCGCCGTTCGCCACGAAGTCCAGCTCGTCTGAGGGAACGATCAGCACCGGGCTGAGCGTGAAGCGGTCGAGCCAGTCCTCGTACAGCCCGTTGAGCTGTCCCAGGTACGTCGGGGCGATGTCCTGCTCGAACTCCCTCCCTCGCTTGCGGATGCGCTCCAGCAGCGTATCGACCGAGGCGCGCAGGTAAACGACCACGTCCGGCGGCGGCAGGAACTCGGTCAGCACCCTGTACAGCTCGTGGTAGCTGTCGTAGTCGCGGTCGGTCATGTTGCCCTGCTCGTACAGGTTGCGGGCGAAGATCTCGGCATCCTCGTACACGCTTCGATCCTGCACCACCGAGCCGGGGTGATCGAGCAGTTGCCGGTGGTGGCGCAGGCGGCGCGTCAGGAAGAAGATCTGCGAGTGGAAGCTCCAGGTGCGCATGTCTTTGTAAAAGTCGGCCAGGTAGGGATTATCGTCCACCGCCTCGTAAAAAGGCTCCCACTCCATCTTCTCGGCCAGCATCCCGGTCAGCGTGCTCTTTCCAACCCCGATGTTACCGGCAATCGCCAGAAATTTTTTACCAGCGCCCATGTCTCTCCCCTCATTCTCCCCGGTGGTCAGCTTTCCCGACGACCTGACCGTCGTTCCACCGCCGCTGGGTATTGACGGCCATCTTTTCCACATACGCTTTTTGCAGGTCAACCCCGGCGTAGTTGCTGAGCTTGAGCAGGTACGCCAGGCAGTCGGCCAGCTCCTCCTGGATCTGCACCCGGTGCTCGTCCAGCACACGGCGGCGCGTTTCGAGGGCCGGTGCGCCCTCTTCCTCAAGCCTGCTCTGCTTGAGCCACATCCGCTTGAGCGCGCGCGCCAACTCGCCCATTTCCTCGTTGAGCGCGATGAAGTTCAGGAAGGGGTCGGGGTCGAAGCCCTTTTCCGCGTCCAGCGAGGCGTGAAGCTGCTGGAAAGCCTCCAGCCGGTTCGCGCCCGTCTCCAGTTCCTGAAGGATCGCTTCCGGCCCGACACCCGGCAGCGGGGCCTGGTAAGTGCCGTATTCCAGGCTGCTCCTGATACGCTCCTTGATCAGGGCCAGGTCTTCGGGGTTCTTGACGAAGTCCAGGTCATTGGTGTCGATGACCAGCGGCGTCGAATCCTCGTAACCGGCAACGAAGTCCTCGTAGGCCAACCGCAGTTGTTCGATATAATCGGGGTCCATGTCGCGCTCATAGGGACGGTCACGTGTCGCGATGCGCCCCATCAGCACGTCCAGGTCGGCCCGCAGAAAGACCAGCAGGTCGGGCTTGTGGACCTGCGTGCCCAGCGCCGCGTGGACGCGCTCATACATCGCCAGCTCGTCCCCCTTGAGGTTCAGGTGGGCGAACAGGCGGTCCTTGGCGAAGGTATAATCGCTGATCGTCAGCCCCCGTGCCAACGTGGCTGGCAGGGTCGATGTCTGCTGGCGATAGCGGCTGAGCAGAAAGAAGATCTGCGTCTGAAAAGCGTAGCGCTCACGGTCGGCGTAGAAGTCGGAGAGGAAGGGATTCTCCTCGAAGACTTCCAGCACAACCCCGGCGCTAAATTCTGGTTGTAGCAGGCGGGCAAGCGAAGTCTTGCCCACCCCGATCACGCCTTCAATGGCAACGTAGGGGTGATGGGCCATTATGTCTATTCCATTTTTTATATGCTCGATGGTTGGCGGGGCAGGCTCTTATCGCTGCGGTGGCGGTGGGCGGTAGGTGCCTGCACAACCGGGGTGATGACGGTCACCTCAGCCTATCGGCGCGTAGGATACATGACCCTTTGCCACAACGCAACTCACAAGGTTAGAACCCGGTATCTATGGCCCGGTTTCGTCCGGATCGAGCAAGGATCGGTGTGGCTCCCATGAAGATCAACCGGCAGAAAGCCCCTCTCCACCTGGTTGTGTCAATCGAGATCGTCGTCCTGATGACCGCCGCCGCCTTCTTCCTGCCCGGCGGCGAAGACCTGCACCGCTTCTACCTGCCCTTCGCCCAGGGCTGCCTGGACTGCGGCCTCAATCCCTGGCACGCCAGCCTGATTCTATTCCCACTGCGCTTCATCCCGCCCATCCTACTGTGGCCGGTGATGGTGCTGCTGACGGGAGTCGGCCTGCTGTGGGCCTGCTATCGCCTGGAGACGAACCCCGCTTTTGTCCTGCTCGCCTTCCCGACGATGGGCCTGGTCTGGCTGGGCCAGGTCGACGTGCTGGTGGTCGTCGGGCTGGTGCTGGCCCTCCGGTCGCCGAATCCCTATCTCAGGGGCATGGGACTGGTGCTGGCGTCGATCAAGCCGCACGTGGCGGGCGTCGCCATTCTGGTGCTGCTGTGGGCCGACGAGCAGCGGTGGAAGACCCTGCTGGTACCTGCCGCCGTCTTCCTGCTGACAGTCGTTCTGTGGGGGATCGACTGGCCGCTCCGGTGGCTGGAAGCCCGTCCTGAAGACATGGGGCTGCCGGTGTGGGGGAAGGCTACCTTACTGTTCCCCTTTAGCCTGGTGACTTTCCTATCAATACTTCTGGTGGAAGGCAAACGCAAGCGTGTCCTGGCGGCGCTGCTGGCGTCGGCGCTGAGTGTGCCCTGGTTTGGTGTGTATTCGTATGTGGTGTTCCTGGCGTTTATCGCGCCCTGGTGGGCAGTCCCCATCTCCTACCTGTGGGCGGCGGCCTATCCCTGGCTGGGTAACCGCTCCATGCGCTTCGCCTGGATCCTGCCCCTGACCCTGCTGGTATACGTGCTGTGGCCCGCGATAAAGGAGCGCCGGGCACGTGGCAGATCGGATGCGGAACAGAATGCCCAATCTCCCCCCACAGCCGGTGAGTGACTCCCACGCCCACCGTGCGGCGCATCGGCCTGAACCTCGCCCCCGCCAATCCGAGTCGGTAGGCTCCGTCAAAGGTCTCTGCTAAAATGGGCTGAAACGTCAGCCGTTTGAATGGGGGAAAGCACGCGCCATGTCCGGCCAGCCTACCGTTCCCCTGTTTGACGAATCGACCGTCCACCACGCGCTGGAGTGTCTGCGGCAGGCCAGGCCACCCGGCGATACGCCCCTGCGCCGCCTTGTCTGGGTACAGGAGCGCATCGACCGGCACAGCCCCACCGTCTCGCCCATCGAGCTGGACGTCGCACTGGGCGAAGCCCTGACCTCCCTCATCGAGGAGAACCTGGGCCGCCTGCGCGCCGTGCAGGGGCTTCCCACCGACCCCGCCGGGGACCGAGAGGCCGCGCTCGACCGGCTGCGCGACGACTTCGCCCAGGCCAACACCGAGCTGGAAGCCTGGAGCCTGCTCTACTACCGCTACGTGCGCCTCGACCTCGACCTACAGGTACAGCAGATCGCCCGCACCCTGAACCTCACCCCTCGCCAGGCCCGCCGCCGCCTGGGATACGGCTACCGCCGTCTGGCCGAGGCCATCAGCCGCCTGGAGCGCGCGGCCCGCGCCGCCAACCGCCGCCTGTGGCTGGCGCTCAAGCTCCCACCGCCATCTTACACCCGGCTGTTTGGCTCCCATGAGGCCCGCACTGCGCTGGTCGAGCGCCTGCTCGAAGCGTCACCACCGCATGCCATCGTGCTGACCGGCCCCGGCGGGATCGGCAAGACCGCGCTGGCGCACGCCGCCGCCCGCCGCCTGATCGACGAGGAGCGTTTCGCGGATTTCGCCTGGCTGACTCTCGAAGAGCCGACCGCCTACCCGACCCTCTTGGCCGCCCTGGCCCGCGAGCTTGGCTATCCTCATCTGGCCGAGGCCGATCCGGCCACCCTGGAGGCCGCGCTGGGGGTGCGCCTGGGATCGGCTCCTACGCTGATCGTGCTGGACGGCGCCGATCACCTGGCCGACCGGGACGCGCTGATCGCCCGCCTGTCCGCGCTGGTCGCACCTGGCCGCCTGGACGCGCAAAGCGCGCCTGGCCGCCTGTTACTGACCACCCGCCAACGCCCCGCGCCCGGCACGCCCATCCACCTGCTTCCCGTCGGCCCACTTTCACGCGATGCCTTTGCCGCCCTGCTGCGCGACGAGGCCCGCAGGCGGCGGCTCTCCCGGTCCAGGCTGCTGGACGAGAAGACCATCGACGCCATCTACCGGGCCGTCGGCGGCAATCCGCTGGCCGGGCGGCTGATCGTCGGCCAGCTTGCCACGCTGCCCCGCGAGCGCGTGCTCGACAACCTGCCCGCTCTGGAGACCGCCGGGGGCGAGCGTCTCTTCGATGCTCTCTTCATGCCCACCTGGGAGACCCTCGGAGAGACCGCCCAACTGGCCGCGCTGGCGCTGACCCTCCTGCCATTCGAGGGCGCTTACTGGCACGACCTGCACGACCTGCTCGACCTGCCCGGCGAGGATCTGGACCAGGCCTTGCGCGAGCTGGTCGCCGGGTCGTTCGTTGACGTGCGGGACGACACTCCCCGTTACGTGATGCCCACGCTTGCCCGGAGCTTCGTCCGCGAGCAGGCACAGCGTCCACCCTGGGCCGATCCCTACCGCCGCCTGCTGCACAAGGCCATCCCCCACCGCGAAGAGGACACCGAGGCCCCCGCCGACGCGCCGGGTGTGATCGCGCGCATGGTGTCACTGCTCCACCGCCAGGCCGAGGCCGGTGAGCCGCCCGAAGCTCTGACCGACCTGGTCGTCGAGCTTGCCCCGGTCGCCCGCCGGTCGGGCCAGTGGCTGATCTGGCGCGATGTCCTGATCTACGTCGTCACGCACCTGCGCCAGAGCGAGGCCAGGCCGCGTGACCTGGCCTGTGCGCTGCGCGAGCTGGGGATCGTCCACCGCTGGCTGGGCGACGCCGACGCGGCAGAAGAGGCACTGCGCGAAGCCGTCGTGATCTCCGGCGAGCAGGGCGACTTCGTCGGGCAGGCCGAGGCGCTGCTGGAAGCGGGCCAGCTCTACGAGGCGCTGGGTCAGACCGGCCCGGCCTACGAAGCCTACCAGCGCGCCGCCGCCGCCGGGCACCGCTACGACGAGCTGGCCCTCCGCCGCCGCGCGCTCAACGGGCTGGCCGGGCTGGCGTTGAGTAACAGTCTGGTCGAGGAGGCCCTTGCCCTGCTCGACGAGGCACTTGAGACCTTCGGCGGGGAGCCGCCCGACGGCCAGACGCTCGCCGCGCTGGGGGCCGCTTACCTCCAGGCCGGTGACGCCGATCAGGCCATCGTCTGCCAGCAGCAGGCCCTCGACCGCTTCCGCGAGGCGGGCGACCTGCCCGGCCAGGCGCGCGCCCACATGCGGCTGGGCATGGCCCACAACCAGGCCGGTCGCCCCGACGACGCCTTCTACCACCTTCAGGAAGGATTCAGCCTGATGCGCGCGCTGGGCGACGTGCTGGGATTGGCGCGTCTGCTGACCAACCTGGGCGTCGTCCACGCCGAGGACGCCCACCAGGATGTCGCGCTGCGGGTGTGGCGCGAGGCGCTGGCCCTCCAGGAGCAGCTTGGCGACCGGGTCGGCATGGCCTACACCCGCTACAATCTGGCCGACCTGCGCTGGAAGCTCGGCCAGCACGCCGCCGCCCGCGACGACCTCGACGCTGCCCGCGCGCTCGCCGAGCGGCTCAACCTGCTCTCGCTGCTGGCTACCATCGAGGGCCACCCGCTCACCAACACATAAGGGCGAGCCTTGCGTTGCTCGCCCTCTTCCTATCCATGTGTGATCCGTCGAGGCATCATTCGTCCTCGGCGGCCTCAGGCGGCTCGCCGATCACCTCGCCGACCGGCATCGACCAGCCGGGCAGCACCGACGACGCGTCGAGGTCGTCCGCTTCGTGGAAGGTTTTGCCATCCGGGTCGTCCGGTGTGTGGACTTTGATCGTGCGGGCCTGCGGGTCAATCACCCACACCAGCCTGACGCCGTGCTGGAGGTATGCCACCACCTTTCGATTGATGATCGTGTATCTGTCCGTCGGGGAGACGACCTCGATGGCCAGGTCGGGAGCAAGCCGCCAGGGGCCATCTGTTTCACCGTATTGGGCATTGTGCTCGTCGTAACGCTGGCGGGAGACGAATGAAACGTCCGGCAGGTAGGCATCATCCACCCAGTCGGTGCGATCTTCCGCATCGAGGAGGTAGGTCGCACCGTCCTGTAACACTTCGCCAAGGCCGTGTTCCTGCGCGAAGAGATAGAGTGACACAAACAGTCTGCGTGCGACCAGCACCGGGCCGCGCTGGTTAGGACTCATCGTGACCAACTCCCCGTTGACAATCTCGGCGTACCGATCCGGCAGCGCCATGTATTCGTCTACTGTCAGCCGTTTTGTTTTGGTCGTCACGTCTGCCATAGAGCCTTACCTCCTACCACAGCGAATCCGGATCAAGCGCCTGGGTCTGATCCTTCCGGTGTTCGCTCAGGGCCTCGTCCGCAAGCCGGGCGAGTGCATCCGTCGAACTGGCAAAAGCCTGATCCCAGCGGCGCTCCGAAGTCAGTTCATCAAGTACCCACTTAGCGAGAACGTCTTGCTCCTGGGCAGAGAGCTTAGAAGCCTCGGCAAATGCTCTTTCCAACAGATCTGTTATCGCCATATTTCCTTTTGCCCCTCATTCAGCAGGCTGTAACGCCACGCTCCGCGACCCCACCGGTACAGGAGAGTGCCGAGGCGATACAACAGCTATTATACACCGCCCACCTCCCTCCAACTCACGGGCTGTGCTTCCGACCCCAACCGTTGCGCAGCACGCGCAGCGCGTTCTCCCCCAGGATCATCCGGATCTGCTGGTGCTTCTGTTCCCTGTTCTCCGGCAGGCAGTCCTCGACCAGCAGGCGCTGCGTCAGCCGGAAGAACTGCGCCGCCGTGGCCACATCGTCCGGCGGGTCGCTGAAGCCGTCCAGGTCGCTGCCGACGGCGACGCACCCGATCCCGCCCACGTCGATCAGGTGCTCGATGGTGCGCGCGACGTGCCCCAGCCCCAGCTTGATGTCCCCGTGCCCGGAGAGCATGTAGTTAGACAGGATCACGCCGATCACACCCCCATGGTCGGCGATCCACCGGATCTCCCGGTCGGTGAGGTTGTAGGGATTCGGGTTGAGTGTGTAGGCTCCCGCGTGCGACGCGATGACGACCGAGCTTTTCCCCTCCTCCTCGACGATCTGGTACACCTCGCGCCGGACGGCGGGCGTGCAGTGGCACAGGTCGATGATGATCCCCAACCGGCACATCTCCCGCACCACCTTCCGCCCGATGTCGGTCAGGCCCTCCGTCAGGTCGCGCCAGATCCACTCCCAGCGCTCGCGGTTGACGATGTCCAGCACGTGCTCCGGGTAGGGGAAGGTCGTCGCGGCAGCGACGTTGGGGTAGAAGTGCCCCAGCGTGATGTATGCCACGCCGCGATCATACAACTTCTGGAGGTTGTCCACGACCTTGTCCTGAATGGTCTGGATGTCGCCTGAGTCAAAATCCTTCAACTTCTGGCCCTCATAGTGCTCCTTGATCCGGCGGATCTCGTCATCCTCCAGGCAGTGCGCGCCCTCAACGCTGTGCACAACGGCGATGGTTCCATCCTGGCGATCCAGGATGGCATTCAAGTCCTCGACCGAAGGGGCCATCGCCGCCGGCGGGTCGTCGGACTGCCCGACCTGCTTCTCGATCAGGTCCATCATGTTGTTGGCCACGGTGAAGTAGTCAGGCTGGATGTACTGCTGCCACACCTTCCGCAGCAGCACGGGCAGCAACCAGCTTATGTGCTGGTAGCGCACCCCCCTGAAAGGCCCCACCTTAAGCACGAAGTCGCCCATGCTCTCCTTCTCCAGCGCGTAGACGGCGGACAGGATCACGTCGATGCCGCCACCGCCCAGCTTAGGGAAGTCGGCGCGCGTGCTGGACGGGTCGAACCCGAACGGGTCGATGTTCAGCACGTTTTTCAGAGGCGATTCCAGGGGGTTGTCCAGGGTAAGGTTGCGCTTGAACCACGACGCCTTCAGCGCCGGGTGGATGTGCATATCGACCACGGTCGCATCAAAGTGGATCTCCTCCCAGTTCTCCGGGAAGCGGAACTGCTTCCATTCACCCTTATATTGCACGCGCATTGAATCCCCCTCCTTTGGCTTCTTACGGTGGTCTGGTCGTTCCCTCAAGATGCTCCTATGATAATCAAAAGCAGGCCGGAACGCGAAGCGCCGCCGCCCGCCTTCAAACCCTCTCCCAACAAACCCGTTACGACCTTTTGCGCAGCCGGGCGTAGAATGATTCAGCAGCCAATCATGAGGAGTTGTCTATGTCTGCTAAAGCTGAGGCTAAGTCAACAGCGCCCAAAAAGCCAACCGCGTCGCAGCCGTTCGACGTGTCCACCGTGCGCCGCAAGTTTCCCGCCCTGCGCCGGCAGGTGAACGGCGTCCGCCCGGTTTACTTCGATAACCCCGGCGGCACGCAGGTGCCCAACACCGTCATCAGCGCCATGCGCCGCTACCTCATCGAGGCCAACTGCAACGAGGGCGGCGCGTTCCACACCAGCAGGCTGACCGACGAAACCATCCACCAGGCGCGCGTCGCCATGGCCGACCTGCTCAACGCATCCTCGCCCAAGGAGATCGTCTTCGGCCCCAACATGACCACCCTCACCTTCAACATGAGCCGCGCCATCGGTCGCACGCTGAAGAAGGGCGACGAGATCGTCATCACCCGCATGGAGCACGACGCCAACGCCGCCCCCTGGATGCTGCTCGCCCGCGACCACGACCTCAAGGTCAGGTGGGTGGACTTTGATGTGGAGACCGGGCGGCTCGACATGGCCCACTTCGAGAGGCAGATCACCGCCAGGACGAAGCTCGTCGCCTGCACCTACGCCTCAAACGCGCTGGGCACGATCAACGACCTGGCGAAAGTCGTCGCGATGGCGCACGCGGTCGGTGCGCTGACCTACATCGACGCCGTGCAGTACGTGCCGCACGGCCCGGTTGACGTGCAGGCGTTGGGCTGCGATTTTCTGGTCTGCTCGGCCTATAAGTTCTTCGGCCCGCACGTCGGCGTGCTCTACGGCAAAGGCGAGCATCTGGCAAGCCTGCCCGCCTACAAGGTCCGCCCCGCCCCCGACGACTACCCGGAGCGCTGGGAGACCGGCACCCAGAACCACGAGGGCATCGCCGGGGTGACGGCGGCGGTTGACTATCTGGCCTGGATCGGCGAGCGCTTCGGCGGGCCTTACAGCCGGGAGGCCAAGGGCTTCCGGGGGCGGCGGCGCAGACTCAAGCTGGCGATGGCGGCCATCAACGCCTATGAGCAGATCCTCACCCGCCGCCTGCTCGAAGGGCTGGCGGCCATCGACGGCGTGCAGGTCTGCGGGATCACCGACCTCGACCGGCTCGACGACCGCGTCCCGGTCATCATCTTCACCGTCAAGGGCAAAAGCCCGCGCCAGGTCGCAAGTGAGCTGGACGGGGCCGGGATCTACGTCTGGGACGGCAACTACTACGCTCTGACCGTGATGGAGCGCCTGGGCCGCGAGGAGCACGGCGGCATGGTGCGCGTCGGCGCGACGCACTACAACACCCGCCGCGAGGTCAGCCGCTTCCTCTCCGAGCTGGGGCGTATCGCCGGGGAGCGGCTCAAGGTCGTGCCTGCGAACAGCGGCAAAGGCGTCACGGCGTCAGGGGGACAAAGCAAGCCGAAGTCGTCCAGCGTCAAGGCGCAGGCCAAAGCCGGGACCCGACCCACCCTACCGGACACCATCGCCTGAGGGGACAGATGTCAGGAACCGGCCACGAAAGTCAACTGTATCAAGTTGAGGTCACAACTGGGGAGCGCCTGGGCGATCACCACGTCGCTCAACAGAACCGCGCCGGAGGGATCGACCAGTTGCAGGTAGTAATTCGTCTCGCTCAGCCCATCGGCCACATCCAGCGAAAACGTCCCGTCACCGGCTGTCGTCAGCATCGTCTCGACGCTCCCGTCCTCGGCCCACACGTGGACGGTCACGCCCGCCAGGCCGCCCCCGTCCGCATCGCGCACCGTCCCACGGATCGTCGTGCGGTCGCAGCCTTCCGGGTGGGGGGCATAGTCAATCGCCTGGTTTTGCAGCTCGAAGCGCAGGTCGAGCGCCAGCGTCACCGGCAGCGGGGTGGCCGTGATCGCGACCGGCGTGGCGGTCGAATCCGCGCGCGGCACAACCCGGCGACAGCCCACCGCCGCGCCGGAGAGCAGGAGCAGTTGAAGAAATTCCCGACGCCCAGGCGACTTTTTCATGAGTCTCAGTATAGCCTCAACCACCGACTCCGCGCCATAGCGCATCGGTCACAGAGGCGTGTTTGAGTTTGGAGCGTAATAGTTCTGTATGTATGTCCCCCGTGCATGGGGACAGATGAGCCATTGGGCTTCACAGGCGGGTGAACACCCCCCGACTGAGGTACAATGACGAACAGATATTCTTGACTGTTAAGCCGTCACATCTGGAATGGTAACATGCGTATCATCGTGTACACCGGCAAGGGCGGGACCGGCAAGACCAGCGTCGCCGCCGCCACTGCCCTCCGCTGCGCCGACCTGGGCTACCGCTCGCTCGTCGTCAGCACCGATACCGCCCACTCGCTCGGCGACTCGCTCCAGGCCGAGCTTGGCCCGGAGCCGATCAACGTCACCCAAAACCTGGACGCCCAGGAGATCGACGTTCACTTTTCAATAGACCGGTACTGGGGCGATTTTCAAAAATTCATGATCGGCCTCTTCACCCGTCACGGGGCCGAAGATCTGGTCGCCGAGGAGGTGACCGTCCTGCCCGGCCTGGAAGAGGGAGCCAGCCTGCTGTGGCTGAGCGAGTACGTCGAGAGTGGCGACTACGACGTGGTGATCATCGACTCGGCCCCCACCGCCGAGACGCTGCGCCTGCTCAGTCTGCCCGACGTGGCCCGCTGGTGGGTCGAGAAGCTGATCCCGCTGGGACGCACCGCCGCCCGCATCATCTCGCCGGTCGCCCGCCCCTTCGGCGTCCGCACCCCCGATGTCGAAACCGTCAACACCGTCGAGCGCCTGTTTGACACGCTGGACGAAGTGCGCGCCATGCTCGCCGACGGCAGCACCTCATCGATGCGGCTGGTCATCAACGCCGAGCGCATGGTCATCAAGGAGACCCAGCGCACCTACACCTACCTCAACCTGTACGGCTATCCCGTCGACGCGGTGATCTGCAACCGCCTGATCCCCAACTCCGTCCGCGACCCCTACTTCAAAGCCTGGAAGGACGCCCAGAACGGGCACCTCGACCTCATCCACGAGTGCTTCGATCCGCTCCCCCTGCTGACCGTCCCCCTCTTCGACCGCGAGATGGGCGGCCTGGGGCTGCTCCGCAAGATGGGCGACGCCCTGTTCGGCGATCAAGACCCGACCGCGCGCCTCTTCACGGGCGAAGTCCAGACCCTGGATCGCGAAGGGGACGGCGGCTACACGCTGCGCATCCCTCTGCCGCTGGCCGACAAAGCCAAGATCGACCTCTACCACGCCTCCGACGAGCTGACCCTCAGCGTCGGGTCGTACCGCCGCAACATCGCCCTGCCGCGTGTTCTGTGGCCGCTTGAGGTCGAGTCGGCCCGCCTGCGCGGGGGCGTGCTGGCCGTCCACTTCCAGCCGCTCGGCGCGGACGGCGCGGCGTGATGGGGAGTCATTTCAGGAAATCGCGTTTGCATTGTGTGCCCGGCAAGAGGCTAAACGGAGGGCCTTCAACCCATGTCTCATCCCACGCCCACATACGCAACGCTCGACGACTGGATTGCACGCGAGGCGATTCCTTTCTCCCTCGATTCGCCCGAAACCTTCAACGCCGCCGTCGACGCGGTGATCGCCTCACTTGGCGACTCGGTGGAACTGCTTGGCTTCGGGGAGGCACTCCACGGCGGGGAGGACATTCTCATTCTCCGCAACCGACTCTTCCGTCGTCTGGTGGAGGCGCATGGCTTCAGTGCCATTGCCATCGAGAGCAGTTTCCCCCGTTCACACGTGGCAAACGAGTACGTGGCCGGTCGCGGCCCGGCATCGTATGAGGCTTTGCAGGATACCGGATTCAGCCACGGCTTCGGCCAGCTCGACGCGAACCGAGAACTTGTGGAGTGGATGCGGGAATACAACGCCGATCCTTCCCATCGCGTCAAGCTCCGGTTCTACGGCTTCGACAGCCCGACCGAAATGACCGGCGGCGATAGTCCGCGCCAGGCCCTGCACTTTGTTCTCGACTACCTGGCCTCGATTGATAGTGCCAGCGGCCAGGAATATCGCGAACGCATTGACCCGCTTCTTGGCCAGGACTCCGATTGGGAGAACCCCGCTGCGTCGTTCGACCCGGCGAAGTCGGTGGGCCTATCACCGGAGGCGGCTGCGCTGCGGATTGAGACGGAGGAGCTTATCTCAGAGCTGCGCGTGCGCCGCCCCGAACTGGTGGCAAAGAGCGGCGAAAGCCGCTACCTGGAAGCCATGCACTATGCGTCGGTGGCCCGGCAGCTACTGAACTATCACGCCGAGATGGCGCGAGAGTCGGACGACCGAGTTGCCAGACTGCTCGGCATTCGCGACGCATCGATGGCGGATAATCTGGTGTACGTGGTGTCCCGTGAGCGTGGCCGGGGGAAAGTGTTGGCCTTCGCTCACAACGGCCATTTGCAGCGCGGAAAGACACAATGGCAATGGGGCACCAACGTAAACATATGGTGGCCTGCGGGGGCGCACCTCAACGAGATGCTCGGCCCGCGCTACGCCGTCATCGGGTCGGCGGTGGGCGTTTCTGACGCCAACGGCATCGGCCAACCCGAAGCCGGTACGCTTGAGGCGCGGCTGACTGCCGTGCCGGGTCCGGCGCGGTTCATCCCAACTCACAAAGGCCAGGGGCTTCCGGCCTCGGAAATCGAAGCCCTTCCGATTCGCTCGCGCAGCGTGAAGAACCCGACCTACACAACCGCGCTCAACCCTCAGAGCTTCACCGATTTCGACTGGTGGGCGGTCCTGGATTCAACGACGTACACTCGCGGCGGCCCGCCCCTGCCGGAGGAGGACGCCAACCCCAGGCAGTAAATGGCAGCAACCTCGAATTTCTCTATTCCCCCGGCCATGCACCTTGAGTATTCAGCCCGGCCACGGTGGAAATGTGGTTCGTCTGGCTTCTCCCCTCCCCCCAGCGCCGTCAGGCGCGAAATGTGGGGGAGGGGCGGGGGTGGGGGGAAATCCTGGCGGTTCGAGTCAATCGCTGGCCGGTGTGCTAAAATAGCCCTATGCGATCTTAGCGCTGGATTGACGAGAATCACGAGGTCTATCCACTTTCGCCCCCCACGCTGCCCTCCCCCGTGCATGGGGGAGGGAAATCCGCGCCCGCGCGGATGGGAGGGGGTGGGACCTCTGCAAAACCGATCCATGAGGGAGGGGAACCTTGAAAACGAGACGGGCGATTCTATGGGTGTTAACGACCGGCCTGATGCTGGCGACCTGCCGCAGCGACAAACTCACCGTTGAGGACATCCTGGCCCAATCTTCTGCAACAATGGGCGAGATCGAGACGGTGCAGTTCACCATCGAGCGCCAGGGCGAGCCGGTCCCGATTGAGCTTGCACCGGGCACGGTGGTTTCGCTGGTTGGCCTGCGAGGGTCATACCAGGCTCCTGAGACCGTCTTCGCCACCGTCAAAATCGAGGCTATGGGGCAGTTCCTTGAAGCCGACTTCCTGTGGCTGCCCGAAAGTGCATACTACAGGATGGCCCCCTTTGTGCCCGACTTCCAGGCGGTGGATCTCAGCGCCTTTGACATTTCCAACATCTTTAGCGGGCCGGGCAGCGTCCCCGATGTCATGGCCGGGAAGCTGCTCAATCCCACCCTGATCGGCGAGGAGGATCTGGAGGGCATCCCCACCTACCACGTCCAGGCCGAGGCGGCCAGCGAGGACCTCACCGCCATGCTCGGTTGGATGCTTCTGTCCGGCACGGCCACCGTCGACCTGTGGGTTGACCGGGGAACGATGGAGGTTGTCCGCATCCTCGCCACCGAGCCGGACGGCAACGCCTGGCAGATCGACATCTTCAGCTACGGCGAGCCGGTCGAGATTCCAACACCCTGACGGCCATGGGCGAGTACGTCGACATTCGGGCCGAGCCAACCGGCGACCCCGGCGTGATGCGCCTGATCACCAACCTGCCGCTCACCCTCGGCGGGCGGGAGGTCTACGCCACGCCTGCCGCCGGGGACGAAGGCTCCCCGCTGGCCCAGGCATTGTTCGGTGTGCCGGGCCTGGCCGCGCTGACCCTTGACCGCTCCGAGTTGCTGGTCACGCGCGGGCCGGGCGTCGAGTGGCACGACCTGCTCGAAGACGTTACCGACGCCCTGCGCGACTTCTTCCTATGATGGTATAATGCCGGTTCAGTCCCCATCCCCTGCCGGAAGCGGGATGAGGGCGAGGTGATCGAGGACAATGGCAACCTTCACCATCAACGGGCACGACCTCTGCCACGAGGTTCACGGCGGCCACATGCCGCGCATCACGCCGGGTGAAGCCTTTAACCGGCGCGTATCTGAGTTCTTTGCACGATCACTCACGACAACGGAGAAACCCCGATGAATGACCTGCCTGCTACGGCTGCCTATTTTAAGGCCCTCAACGAACGCGACGAGGCCGCTTTTGCGGGCTGTTTCGCGGAGAACTGCGAGGCGTATAACCCCTTTGGCCTGGCCTCTTACCAGGGTATCGACGGTATCCAGGTGATGTTCACCAGCCTGACCGGGACCTGGGCCGAGTTGCAGACCATCCCCAAGTCGGCCTACACCAGCGGCAACCGGGTCGCCATCATCTGGATGGCCGAGGGGGTCGGGCACAGCGGCCAGAAAGCCGAGTTCGAGGGCGTCACCGTCTTTGAGCTGGCACCGTCCGGCAAGATCCACCGCCTGGAGGCCTACTGGGACTCGCGGGCCGCCATGAAGCAGATCAGCGAACCCGCCGACTAGCCCGGCCTCCGAAGTCACATGCAGCACCGGCTCACCGACACGCTCGTCCTGCGCACCGTGCGCGATCAGGGCGATGTCGACCAGATCATCACGCTCAACAGCGAGGTTCACTCCGAAACGGATGAGCCTGATCCGAAGATCGGCGTCTGGACATCGCAGCTTCTGGACGGCACGCATCCGGTCGTCACCCGCGACGACTTCACCGTCGTGGAGGACACCGCCACCGGGCAGATCGTCTCGACGCTGTGCATCATCCCGCAGACCTGGGCCTACGATGGCATCCCCTTCGGCGTGGGCCGCATCGAGCTGGTCGGCACGCGCAGGGACTACCGCAACCGGGGTCTGATCCGCGCCCAGTTCGAGGTCATCCACGAGCGCTGTGCAGAGTTGGGGCTGCCGGTGCAGGGCATCACCGGCATTCCCTACTATTACCGCCGCTTCGGCTACGAGTATGCCCTCGACCTGCTCGGCGCGCGCGGTCTGGGCACCTCTTCGCTGCCGGAGACGCCCACCGACACGCCTTTCACGCTGCGCGAGTGGCAGCCTGCCGACCTTCCCCGCCTCCAGGCGCTCCATGACGCCTTCGCCCGCGATAAGCTGGTCACCTGCCCCCGCTCCCTTGAGCAGTGGCGTCACCGCTTCGCAGACACCGACCCGGACAGCATCTACGCTCACTGGCTGATGGTCATTACCCGCCGGGATGACGTGATCGGCTACCTCACCACGGCGGCCTACCCCTGGAAGTGCAAGCGGGGTCTGGTCGTCGACGAACTGGTGCTCGACGCGCCCTATCCGGCGGTTGTCCCCTGGCTGATCCCCCGCCTGCGCGACGAGACCGCCGCCCGCTTCCCCGACGTGGACCCGTCCGTCAGCCAGATCATGTTCTACCTGGGCCGCGATCATCCCCTTTATCCCTACCTGCGCCCCTACCGGCCCCACAGGCGTAAACCCTACGCCTGGTACATTCGCGTGCCCGACCCGGCGGGCTTCGTGCAGCACCTCGCCCCCGCGCTTGAGCGGCGCATCGCGTCCGGGGCGCTGGCCGGGCTGACCAGGACGCTCACCCTGAACTTCTACACCGGCGGTCTGCGCCTCGACTTCGAAGGGGGGCGGCTCGCGACGGTCGAGGATCTGCCGCCCGGCATGGGCGAGGGCGAGGGGGATTGGGCCTTCCCGCCCCTGGTCTTTCTGCAACTGCTGTTCGGCTACCGCAGCCTGAATGAGCTGGCGTATGCCTTCCCCGACGCGTCCGGCAAGCCGGAGGCCCGGCCCGTGCTGGACGAGCTTTTCCCCAAACGGCTCTCCTGGGTCCGCGAGATGTATTAAGGCTTCGGGGTTTATTGCCACAGGGGGTGCGCGGTTGAGCACTCCCGGCCACACCGCGCCACGTGGGACAAAGGCGCAGAAAAATCTGTGTAATCCGTGTAATTTGTGGACTGAAGCTCATCGATCTGTGAGCCGCCGGTGTCCCAACCGCGTAAGTCCTGTACCATCTTTTCACGAAAGATTCATAGCACTTTCGCCGGAGTTCGATTAGAATAGCAGGCAGGGCCGTGTGAAGCGAGGTGGAATCATACCCCATCAAGGGGGAAAAAGAGCCATGAAAACAACTTTCAGCGCCACGATTGTGTGCCTTGCGGTTGCCGTGCTGGTTGCTGGCATATCCGTACCTGCGGCGCTTGCAGAGGATAGTCCCGGCGTGCTGGCCGAGGCTCCCGCGCTCGAATCCTCCGACTCGCCTGAGCCTTCGCCCACCCCGTCGCCGACCTCCACCAGCGAGGCATCCGAGCCGAGCGAGACCCCGGACGCGTCCACACCCGAAACGGAGACGCCGCAGGGCACCCCCAAGACGGCCACCCCGACCGCCACGCCGTCGGGCAGTGTCACGCCCACGTCTTCCGTCGAGCCAACCACCACGCTCACACCCTCCATAACGCCCACCCCCTCCATAACACCCACACCCTCGACGACGCCCACCCCGACCCCAAGCAACACCCCGACCCCCACGTCCACTCCCGACATCCCGGTCAAGGAACGATCCGGCACCGCCCGCTACCAGAACCGCGAGCCTGACGATTCCGGCATCGAGGTCGCCGTCGTGGACGGGGACGGCGACGTGATCAGCGCGGCCATCACCGACGAGCGCGGCAAGTACCGCGTCGCGGTGCCCACCGAGGAGCCTTACCTGCTGGTCATCGACGCTCCCCTGCACCGCCGCGTCGAGATCGAGATGGAGCCTGGCAAGCGCCTGCCCCGCGTCACGCTGGAGGGCGGCGACCTGGACGGCGACGGCTGCATCAGCATGCTTGACCTGGCTATGCTGACCACCAACTTTGACATACCCGACACGCCGGAAACCGACATTAACGGCGATGGCATCACCGACATCGCCGACCTGGCTATCCTGGCCGCCAACCTGGATCAGGTGTGCGAGGTGGAACCGGCCACCCCGGCCCCCCCGGCCACGCCCCCATCCCCCCCCAATTGCGCGCCGGCGCCGGCAGCCCCGTACCCGCCCGCCCGCAACCCGACGACGACTCCTGTTCCCACAACCGAGCAGGGCGTCGTGCCGCTCCCCCAGGAGGATTGAACCCGTATGGGCACAGCGCCCGTAAGCGGGCTGCCCACGACTCTTACGGCGGGGGAGACAGAGTTCTCCCCCGCCTGTCTATCATTCAGGGTATAATGGTCCCCGCAGATCGTTTGCCGACGGAACTTCTTATCATATGCTACGGAAAGGTCACCATGTCCACCAGACGTTTACTGCTTGGTTTGATCGCCTGCTGCTGCCTGTTTGCGGTTGGCGCTGTGCTGCTCGCTGGCGCGCAGCCCGTCAGCGCCCAGGAGGGTGAGGAGAGCGATATCCTCCTGAGTCTCAAGACCGACACGACCGATATGGAAACCGGCCATGAATACGAGGTCGAGATCTGGATTGAGAACGCGACCGACATCTGGACGGTTGACATGGAGATCGCCTTCGACCCGGGCCTGATCTTCATCTTCGGCACCAACGCCGGTTCGCCGGTCAAATATGAGCAGTACTTTGAGCCCGACTCGGTGACGACGGTGCGCAACCTCGTCGAGTACGACCAGTTGACCTACGTCATGTCCCGCCTGGGGCTGGTCGATCCGATGAACGGCGACGTGCTGCTCGGCGTGTTCCGCATCTACCCCATTGCCCCCGGCCAGACCAGCCTCTCGTTCCGCCAGGCCGACATGGTCACCGTCGCCTTCGAGGGTGAGGGCATGGACCGCGTCCGCACCGACATCTCGCGCGTCTCCTTCACGCCCGTCATGGTCGAACTGTCCATCACCGGCGACCCCGTCGACCCCCCTGACGAGGCCACCGCCACGCCCACGCTCACCCCCACGCCCCGCTCGGACGAGGGAGGGCAGCGCCCAGGCGAGGGAGAAGATCTGGAGAACGTCACCGCCGCGCCCCAGGCCGAAGAAACGGAAGAGGCCGGAGGAGCCGGGCCGTCCGCCGGGCTGCCCCTGCCGCTCGTCATCGGCATCGTCGTTATGGTCATCGGGGCAGTCGGCCTGATCGTCCTGCTGGTCAGCCGAAGGATGCGCACCCGGTAGCGGGAGGGCGGTCTAGCTCGTTGGGAGGAGCCATGACCACCACAGCCTATCTCACCCATCCGGATTACCGCCTGCACACGCTTCAAGGCCACCCTGAACATGCAGGCCGCATCGAACGCATCTGGCAGGTCTTCGAGGGCGCTGGCATCCTCGAAGACCTGTTGGTGCCTGACTTTGAGCCTGCCACGGTCGAGCAACTGGCCCGCGTGCACGACGTGCGCTACATCGAGCTTATCGAGCGGGCGGCAGAGCGCGGCGGTGGCATGCTCGATCCCGACACCTACATGCTGCCCGTCTCCTACCGGGTTGCCCTTCTCTCGGCGGGCGGCGTGATCGGCGCAGTCGAGGCGGTCCTGCAGGGCCGGGCGGACAACGCGCTGGCCGTCGTCCGCCCACCGGGCCACCACGCCACCCCCACCCGCGCGATGGGATTCTGCCTCTTCAGCAACGTCGCCATCGCCGCGCGCCACGCCCTGGCAACCGACGAGACCGTCGAGCGCGTCATGATCGTCGACTTTGACGTTCATCACGGCAACGGCACGCAGGAAATCTTCTACGACGCCCCGGACGTGCTCTACGTCTCGACGCACCAGTACCCCTATTATCCCGGAACCGGCGCGCTGACCGACATCGGCACGGGCAAGGGGCAAGGCGCAACCATCAACATGCCCCTCCGCGCCGGGACGGGCAACCAGGGCTTCCGGCTGCTCTACGAGCGTGTGCTGTGGCCCGCCGCCCGCCGCTTCAAGCCGGATCTGATCCTCGTCTCCGCCGGTTTCGACGCCCACTGGAGCGACCCCCTCGCCATGTTGCAGCTCGACCTCAAGGGCTACACCCACCTGACCCGCGAGCTGATCCGCATGGCGGGCGAGCTGTGCGATGGCCGCATTGTCTTCGCGCTGGAGGGCGGCTACGACCTGGAGGCCCTCTCGCACGGCATGCTGAATATCGCCTACGCTCTGAAGGGCAGGGACGAGATCGCCGATCCCGTCGGCGACATCGACATGCCCCAGCAGCAGGTGGACGACCTGGCCGGTCAACTGCTCACCCTGCACGAGCTGGGCTAGCCTTCCATTAAGTTACCGAGCCTTGCATATACTGCTAAACTGCTCCTCGATTGTGTCGATTGCGAAACTGCCCTCACCCATCTCGGACGGTCAAACCGTCCTCGCTTCGCCCTCTCCCTGAGGGAGAGGGCAGACTGAGCTCGACCGCAGGTCGGGCGAAGGCGGGTGAGGGCCTGGGCAACAATGTGCTCAAAACCAACTTAGCACAGCCCTGCTGAGTTTAGTTTTCCATGTATGTCTCAGTAGTCGAGACGGTGTAGAAAATCTGTGTAATCCGCGTAATCTGCGGACTGAAACCTTCAACCTGTGGATCGCCTGCTTCCCCGAACGGGTCTATTTCTCAGTTGGAGGGGACTTCTTTTCCTCGCCGAGCAGTGCATTCAGGCGCACGCGCTCCAGGCTGACAGCCGCGTAGACCGCCAGCGTGTTGAGCAGGTTGAGCAGGCGGTCGGAGACGGCGTCGGTGGAGAGCGTGGCCGACAGCACGCTGGTCGTCTTGCCGACCTGCATGGGGACGCAGACCGGCACCTTGAAGTGCTCAAGCGAGCCATCTATCTGCGGGTCGCCGACGCGCGGCTCGTTGGTCTCGATGGCCTCGCGGGCGAGCTTGTCATCGCTGGTGCGCTTGGTCAGTTGCACGCCGTCCCTGCTCCTGACGGCCCGCGTGACGAGCGTTTTGCCATCTGTGTCAAGCAGCAGCAGCGCCGCATCTTCGACGGTGGCGAACTGCTCGATGGACTCCAGGATGCGCATCATCAGCACATCGGGGTTGGATATGCTGACGATCTCCCTGCCCGCGCGGTACAGGGCCTCAAGCTGCTGCACGTGGGTTTTGAGGTCGACGTTGAGCGTAGCCAGATTCTCGTTCAACTGGTCGCGTTCGTTGCGCAGGCGCGTCTCGGCCAGGGCGCCTTCGATGGCCGAGAGCAGATCCTCCTCCGTGAAGGGCTTGATGACGTAGTTGCGCACGCCCAGGCGGAACACCTCGACGGCGATCTCCTCCGAACCGTAGGAGGTCATCAGCACCACGGGAATGTTGATCTTCTCCTCGCGCAGTTTGTGCAGCAGGCCGATGCCGTCCATGCGCGGCATCTGGAGGTCGCACAGGACGAGATCGGGCGCATTGGCCTTGATCTCCTCAAGCGCTTCCAGACCATCGCCTGCCTCGATGTAGTCGAAGGCATAAGGCTTCAATATGTTGTTGATGACAATGTCGCGGATGTCGTCGGTGTCATCCACTACCAGGATACGCTCTCCGGTCACGGCGACCTCACATAGAGACTGTTTATTCGAGCCACGATTCAGTATAGCATGGGTCAAACTTACGAGCCAGCCGGGGCACAACCTCCGATGGTATGCTATACTTATCCCATGAAGTTCACCCCCATCGACGGTCTGAAGACAGGCTACTACAGCGCCGGGCAGGGCACGCGTGACGTGCTCTTTCTGCACGGCTGGGCGTCCTCCGGCAGGATGTGGCTGCGCACCATGTGGGCCTTGCGCCGCGACTACCGGATGTGGGCCATCGACCTGCCGGGATTTGGCAGCTCGGACGCGCCGGACGTGGACTGGTACTCAACCGGGCGATTTGCCGACCACGCCGCAGCTTTCTGCCGGGCGCAGGCGATCCGGCCCTACGCGGTGGTCGGGCACTCGATGGGCGGGCGAGTCGCGCTCGACCTGGCGCGTCGCTGCCCACACCTGGCCGGGCGGCTGGTGGTCATCTCGCCGACCATCACCGGGCGGCTGGGCTTCTTCCTCGACCTGCTGCTGGTGGGGGGCGTTGGCCGGGCGGTGATCGACGCCTCTCGGCACGTGTGGCCCCTCGCGATGGCGGGCACGATGACCCAGTACTGGGCCCCGCACTACCTGGGCAGCGAGGGCGTCCGGCGCACCACCGATGACCTGCAGCGGGCAAGCTGGGCGGCGTTGGTCGGCAGTCTGCGGGCGATGGTCAAACACGACTACTCGCCCCACCTGGACGCGATCACCCAGCCCACGCTGCTGATCTGCGGGGCGCGTGACATCACCGTGCCGCCGGACGACTCGCAGCTGGCGGCTGAGCGGCTGCCCAACGCGCGGCTGGTGATGCTCGACGGTGTGCACCACCAACTGACCGACGAGGCCCCGGCGGCGTTCCTGGCGGCACTGCGATCCTTTTTGGCAGAAGAAAAACCCTTTCTCACAAGAGAAAGGCCTCCCCTCGCAGAAGAAAGGCAGCCTGAAGCAATCTATGAGTGAAGCGTGGCGTCTGTTTATTGCGCTCGAACTCCCCCCCGACGTTCTCAAGGCCATCACCCGCGTACAATCCCGGTTCGAAGATATGCTCCCAGAGCACGCCATCCGCTGGGTGCGCCCGCAGGGCATCCACCTGACGCTCAAGTTCCTGGGCGACGCGCCGCCGGAGCAGCTTGACGACCTGAACGCGGCGCTGGCCGGGGCCGCCGCCGGGCGTCAAGCGTTCAGGCTGGGCGTCGAGGGGGTGGGCTGCTTCCCCAACACGCAGCGCCCGCGCGTGGTGTGGCTGGGCGTGGTGGGCGACCTCAAACCGCTGCGGGCATTGCAGGCCGGTGTCGAAGAGCACATCGCGCCGCTGGGCTATCCACCCGATAACCGCGGCTTCAGCCCCCACCTGACGCTGGGCCGCGCCCGGCGCAACGCCGGACGGGACGCGCTTGCGGCGGCGGGGCAGCTCGTGGAGACGGAGGAGGTCGGGCGGCTGGCCGACTGGCAGGTAACGTCGGTCAGTCTGATGCGCAGCCAGCTTAAACCCGGTGGAGCGGTGTACACGCAGGTCGGCGAGGCCGGACTGGAGATGCCCGGTGGGTGAGCGTCCGGCCAGCGCACCGCCGCTGCTGCTCGACGCGATGCTGGGACGGCTGGCGCGCTGGCTGCGCCTGATGGGCTACGACGCCGCCTTTCTGGCCGACACGCCCGACATCGACCTGGTGCGGCTGGCCCGCGCCGAGTCGCGCCTGCTCCTGACGCGCGACCGGGAGCTGGCGGCGCGGCGCGGCGTGCAGGCCCTGTTCATCGAAAGCCAGGACTTCGAGGCGCAGCTTGCCCAGGTTCAGCAGGAGGTCGGGCCGCCGCCGGAGCCGGTCATGCCGCGCTGCGGGGTATGCAATACACCCCTCAAGCCGCTCTCGAAGCAGGCCGCCAGGGAGCGGGTTCCCCCCTACGTCTGGCGCACACAGGAGCATTTCACGTACTGCGAGGGCTGTCACCGCGTGTACTGGCAGGGCACGCACTGGGAGGGGATTCAGGAGCAGTTGGGGGAGCATGACGGGCCATCGCAGGACGTTTGAGTTTCGGGAAGACCGGGACGGATAGGCCGTATGTATCCTGAGTATTCAATCCGGCCACGATAGAAATGTCGGCCCGTCTGACTTCTCCCCTCCCCCCAGCGCCGTCAGGCGCGGAATGTGGGGGAGGGGACGGGGGTGGGGGGCAAGACAGCAGCGCAACCCAGCACGTTTGATAGTGAACGGCCACTCATGCTAGAATGGGTACAAGTTGACCGAAGGAGTGGTATGGCAGTAAGAGCAGAAGCGCCAATCGAAGCGGTAGAGCTTGCGCGCCGGATCGTCGACCTGATCGTGGATAAGAAGGGCGAGGATGTCGTCTTGCTCGACATGCGCGAGCGCACGATCATCACCGACTACTTCATTATTTGCAGCGGGGGCAGCGAGCGCCAATTAAAAGCCATCATCGAGGAAGTCACGACCAGGATCAAGGAGCAGCACCAGATTTCGCCGCGCCGCGTCGATGGGGACGCTACCACAGGCTGGGTGCTGCTTGACTACGGTGACATCATCGTTCACGCTTTTTCCCCCGAAACGCGGTCCTACTACGATCTGGAAGACCTGTGGCGTGAAGCGGCTGTGCTGTTGAAGATACGGTAAACGGGGACGGCCCCCGGCACAGGGGCGTCTCCTTTTTGTTTGCCACTCCCTTGCCAGGAGCTATGAGCGATCCGGCCACCGGGCCGCAGTCAGGCTTGACCCATACGTACCGCCGCAAACTGTCGGTCGGTCTCCCCATGCTTATGTTATTTCCCGTTCACCTGCTGGTCTTGGCGGCGGGCATTGCTATTCTGGTCATACTTGTTGCCATCGTGAGGGCGCGGCCCTCCTTGGGCTGGTTTCTGATCCCCGTGCTCCCGCTCCAACTGGTGTGGATCATCAGCCGGGTGTACCTGCTGGCCTATTTTGTGGGCAACCCCCTGCTCAGCTACCTGAAGGTCTCGCCGGAGGGGCTGGAATACTGCTCCTGGCCGGTAAAGCATCTGCGCTGCGGCTGGGAAGGCGTCCAACGGATGGGCAAGACGCCTGCCTGGGGGGTCGCCTACGAGATGGTGCGCCTGACGGGGGCCGAGGCACTGCAAAACGGGGTGTTCATAAAGACCGTGCGCCGGAC
This sequence comes from uncultured Anaerolineae bacterium, assembly GCA_964603985.1. Classification (GTDB taxonomy): domain Bacteria; phylum Chloroflexota; class Anaerolineae; order Aggregatilineales; family UBA3940; genus CAZRXG01. Next base: position 87,984 of record CAZRXG010000014.1, read on the forward strand.
ACCCCGCCTGTTTCCCAGGGGTCAGCTTGACTATTTCTACTTAACCGGCTTCCGGGGCTATCCCGACGGGGCGCTGGCCGACGACCTGCGCCATTACGCCCCCCACCTGTTCACGGCAGAGGGCAAGTAAAAAGAGGCGGCTCCCCACTGCGGGCGACCGCCTCCGATCATTCCGTGCATCCGGCCCGCTACTCGAAGATCCAGCGGTCTGTGTCACGCGACCACTCGACCAGCTCCTCCTCAGAGAAGAAAAGTTCAATCTCGAAGGCGGCAGTGTCCGGCCCATCGGAGCCATGGACGATGTTCCGCCCCACCTCCAGCGCGAAGTCACCGCGAATCGTGCCGGGCGCGGCCTCAGCAGGCCGGGTGACCCCCATCGTGCCGCGAACCACGTCGATGGCCTGCGTGCCTTCCCACACCATCGCCACGACCGGCCCGGAGGTGATGTACTCGATCAGGCCGGGGTAGAAGCCCTTGCCCTCGTGTACGTGGTAATGCCTGGCGGCGAATTCGCGGCTCATCTGCATGAACTTCATCCCGACCAGGCGCAGGCCGCGCCGCTCCAGGCGGCTGACAACCTCGCCGATCAGGCCGCGCTGAACCCCATCCGGTTTAACCAGCACCAATGTGCGTTCCAAAACAGCCTCCTGTCGTCGGTGTCGTGATGTTCCGCCCACCGGGCGCTCTGCGCGGCAGGCACAAGAAAGGCGGGCCAGGAGCGGGCCCGCCCGAATAAGCATCGTTATTGTGTTAGAACCTGTCCAGCGCGTTGCGATACATTTCCAGCGCCTCGTCCATCTTGCCCTGGGCCATCAACGCATCGCCGATGATGCGATAAACCCTCGGCTTGACGACCGGCTGCGCCTTGACGTGCTCTGACAGGTCGGAGAGGACGTCGTGCAGCAGTTGGTTGCTGGCAACCAGTTCCTCGTAGGCGGTAAAGGCCGCGTCGAAGCTGCCCGCTGCCATCTCGTCACGCGCCCTCTTGAGGTGGGCCGCCGGGTCGCCGATGGCGGCAGGTGCCTCCCGGTAATCGACTGCCGGGGTGACCGGCGCGGCGGCAGGTGCAGGTGCGGGGGCGGGCGGCGCTTCTTCCGGCTCCGGCGGGGGAGCCTCGGCGACCGGCTCTGCCGGTGTGACCGCATCCAGGAAATCGGTCAGACTGGCGTCGACGGCAGTCTCCTCAGGCACCTCCAACCAGGAGGGCAGCTCTTGACCCGCCACCTCCTCCATTGCAACCGGCTCAGGTTCCGGTTCGGGTTCGGGTTCTGGCTCCGGCTCCGGCGGGGGAGCCTCGACGACCGGCTCCGGGGCGGGCGGCGCTTCGGCCACGACCTCAGGCACTTCCGCCTCTTCGGGTTCCTTCAACCAATCGGGCACCTCTTCGGCAGCCGGTGGGCGGGGCACGGCGGCCACGACTTCAGGCGCTTCCGCCTCTTCGGGTTCCTTCAACCAGTCGGGCAGTTCCTCGGCTACCGGTGGGCGGGGCACCGCGGCCACGACTTCAGGCACTTCTGCCTCTTCGGGTTCCTTCAACCAGTCGGGTAGCTCTTCCGCTGCCGGTGGCTTGGGCGCTTCCGCCACGACCTCAGGCGCTTCCGCCACAACTTCAGGCGCTTCCGCCACAACTTCAGGCGCTTCCGCC